>NZ_JBIEKF010000004.1:0-523978 GCF_043496975.1 Halomonas sp. B23F22_10
TTTTTCGCCTGACGACCATAGCGTGCGGGAACCACCTGATCCCTTGCCGAACTCAGCAGTGAAACCGCTCAGCGCCGATGGTAGTGTGGGAGTTCCCATGCGAGAGTAGGTCATCGTCAGGCACTTACATCGAAGAAACCCCGAGCCCAAAAGGCTCGGGGTTTTTTCATGTCTGGCCAATCGCGCAGGGCCCGATAGCGAGCCAGGATCGAACACCAAAAAACGCCCCGTCCTCTTCGAGAGGGCGGGGCGTTCGTGTCTCTGGCCAGCGGGAGATCACGCCCTGGATACCGTTCTGTGGCAGTGGCAGACGCTATGGCCAGTCGGTACCGAGTCGCAGGGAGGGGATCGAGGATTGCCCTTGGGGAATGACGAACCAGGAAGAGCATGCTGCGATGGAGGCGCGAGAGGCTGGCGAAAGCGTCGGGCTGCACCGGTGGAGCGGGCTCTGGATGGCCAAAGGCCGGGCAAGATGCCCGGCCTTTCTGATGCCTGTCGTGGTCTGCGGGAGACGCGTATCAGGCGGGGTTCTGCTCGATCCCCTGTACATGCCAGGGCGCGCCGTCACGCAGCTCGCGCACCAGGTGCCAGGTCTCGTTGAAGGCGTTCTGTTCGCCGTTCTCGTCGAGGATGCCGTGGAAGAGCACGGTGGCCTCGGCCTGGGTGCCCACTTCCTGGATGCTGCCGAGCTCGGCGAACAGGCGCACGATCTCGGTGCGGTTGTTGGCCGGCTGCTGGTCGCGCTCGCTGCGCAGCAGGTTGTAGAGCTCGGGCGTGACGTAGTCCTGAATCTGGGAGAAGTCGTTGTTGTCCCAGGCGCGCTGCAGGGTCATGAAGTGTTCCTTGGCGCCGCCCAGGAAGCGCTCGCGGTCGAACCACTCGGGCTCCTTGGCGAGACCGCCGCCGAGTGAGCCGGTGAAGGCCTGGGGCCGAGCCTGGGCCTGCTCGTGGGACTCGCGCGTCTCCATGCCGGGGCCGCCGGCCGTTGCCGGGCGCCGCTTGCGGGCGAACAGCCTGAACAGCAGGAAGAGCGCGCCGCCGATCAGCAGGATGTCGAAGAAGCGCAGGTCGTCGAAGGCGCCGCCGAAGAACAGCGAGGCCAGCAGGCCGCCGGCCAGCAGGCCGGCGAAGGGCCCGGCGAAGCGCGACAGGCCGTTGGACGGCTTGCGCTGGGTCGAGGCCGCGCCGGCGGTGCTGTTGGTGCGCGAGCTGGTCGCGCTGGGCGAGTCCGCCGAGCGGGAATAGCTACCGAAGCTCTTGCCGCCGCCCAGGCGGCGAGCGTCGGCATGATCGACGGCGAGGCCGAAGCCCAGCAGGCCGACGACCAGCATGACGAAGAGTTGACGCATCGTGTGTCTCCAATGAATGTGGCGGGAGAGCCCGCCGGGAAGAAGTGAAGGCATCATTCTATCGACTCAGCGGGTCACCGACACCGTCTACCTTAGGGGAGCGTCGATGCGTCTTGTTCGAGAGAAGAGCCTGCTGTTGATCGTCGATCTGCAGGCCGGCCTGCTGCCGGTGCTGGACGGTGGCGAGCAGGCCGTCCGCGAGGCGAGCTGGCTGGGTGGCGTGGCCGAGGCGCTGGATGTGCCGGTGTGGCTGACCGAGCAGTATCCGGCGGGGCTGGGTGGCAGCGATCCGCGTCTGGCGTTCGAGGGCGCCCGATGCTGGGAGAAGACCCGCTTCGATGCCCATGGGGAACCGGCCTTCGCCGCGGCGCTGGCCCGGAGCGGGCGGGACCAGGTGGTGCTGTGCGGGGCCGAGGCCCACGTCTGCGTGCTGCAGACGGGGCTCGGGCTTCGCGCGGCGGGATACGAGGTCTTCTGGCTGGCGGAGGCCACGGTCAGTCGGCGGCGCGAGGAGGCGTCCCTGGCCCGGCGGCGGATCGAGCGGGCCGGCGCCTGGACGGTGAGCGCCGACATGGCGGCCTATGAGTGGCTGGAGCGCTGCGACGATGCCCGCTTCAGGGACGTGCACCGCCGCTTCCTCAAGCCGCGTTCACCGCGGCCGCTGCGCTTCTTCGATTGAAGCGCGTCAGGGGCGGTCCTGCTCGGCGCGGCAGAACACCAGGGTGTTGCCCTCGGACTCGGCGGCGCTGTAGCGATAGCCGGCCACGTCGAAGTCCTTGAGGCCTTCCGGATCGTCGAGGCGCTGCCGGATCATCCAGGCCGCCATCAGGCCGCGGGCCTTCTTGGCGTAGAAGCTGATGATCTTGTACTGGCCGTTCTTCTCGTCCTTGAACACCGGGGTGATCACCCGTGCGTCGAGCCTCCTGGCATCGACGGCCTTGAAGTACTCGTTGGACGCCAGGTTGACCAGCACCTTGCTGCCGCTCTCGGCGATGGCTCGCTCGAGGGCCGTGGTCAGGGTCGGCTTCCAGTAGGCGTAGAGATCCTTGCCGGCCGGGTTGGCCAGCTTGGTGCCCATCTCCAGCCGGTAGGGCTGGATCAGGTCCAGCGGCCGCAGCAGGCCGTAGAGGCCGGAGAGGATGCGCAGATGATCCTGGGCGAAGGCGTTGTCGCCCTCGTCGAAGGAGGCGGCCTCCAGCCCCACGTAGACGTCGCCCTGGAAGGCCTGGGCGGCGGGCTTGGCGTTGTCCGGCGTGAAGGGCGTCTGCCACTCGGCGAAGCGGGCCGCGTTGAGGCCGGCGATCTTGTCGCTGACGCCCATCAGCTCGCTGATCTGCTGCGGCGAGAGGTCGCGCAGGATGCCGATCAGCTCGCGGCTGCGGTCGAGGAAGTCGGGCTGGGTGGCCTGGGCCGTGGTCGCCGGGGTCTCGAAGTCCAGCGTCTTGGCGGGCGAGATCACGCTCAGCATGGGGCGCTCCTGTGCCTGGATAGATTCGGTCCGAGTATATCAGGCACGTCCGGGCGCCGGGGCTATCGGGCTCATAGCCCCGGCGCGGGGCCGGAGGCGGGAGGCGAGGCTCAGGGGCTGGGGTTGGGAATGCGCTGGTGCACGGCTTCGATGGCCGCGAGGACCTCGTCGTCGAGGCGCAGCGACTCGCTCGCCAGGTTGCTCTCCAGCTGCGCCATGCTGGTGGCACCGATGATGTTGCTGGTCAGGAAGGAGCGCGAATTGACGTAGGCCAGCGCCATCTGGGCCGGATCGAGGCCGTGTTCGCGGGCGATCTCGACGTAGGCCCGCGTCGCCTCGTCGGCCTGGGGCGTGTTGTAGCGCTGGAAGCGCTCGTACAGCGTCAGGCGTGCCCCCTCCGGCCAGGCGCCGTCGAGGTACTTGCCGGACAGCTTGCCGAAGGCCAGCGGCGAGTAGGCCAGCAGGCCCACGTCCTCGCGATGGGCGATCTCGGCCAGGCCGACCTCGAAGCTGCGGTTGAGCAGACTGTAGGGGTTCTGTACCGAGGCCACGCGAGGCAGACCCTGGCGCTCGGCCAGCCGCAGCGCGTGCATCACGCCCCAGGGCGTCTCGTTGGAGAGGCCCACGGCGCGGATCTTGCCGGCCTGCACCAGCTCCTGCAGCGCCGACAGGCTCTCCTCGAGGGCGACGGCGTCCTCTTCGGCGTCGTGCTCGTAGCCGAGGCGGCCGAAGAAGTTGGCGCGGCGGTCGGGCCAGTGCAGCTGGTAGAGGTCGACGTAGTCGGTCTGCAGCCGGGCCAGGCTGGTATCGATGGCCTGGTGGATCTGCTCGCGGGTCAGTCGCGAGCCGCCGCGGATATGGTCGAGGCCCGGGCCGGCGGCCTTGGTGGCGATGATGACGTCGTCACGGGCGCCGCGCGCCTTGAGCCAGCTGCCGACGTAGGCTTCGGTCAGTCCCTGGGTCTCGGCCTTGGGCGGCACCGGGTACATCTCGGCGGTGTCGATGAAGTTGACGCCGAAGGCCACGGCGCGGTCGAGCTGCTCGTGGGCCTCGGCCTCGGTGTTCTGTTCGCCGAAGGTCATGGTGCCGAGGCACAGGCGGCTGACATCAAGGCCGGTACGGCCCAGGGGGCGGGTCTGCATCCGTTTCTCCTCATCAAGAGTTGGCAGTGCGTTGGCATGGTAGCGCCGGGGGAGCGATATCGTAAACGCCGAGGGGTTGAGTCACCGCCGGGGCGGGCGTATGCTGCGCATCCGCTGCCTGGGAGGAGCCCGCAAGGCGGCCGATTGTTTTCCGCACAGGACGCCGGACACAGGGGTGTGCTCGACGTCATCAACCGACCTCCGGACGCAAGGTTGTTTGTCATGCCGCAGGCATCGTCACTGTTCACTCGGCTCGAGTACCATCTGGCGCGCCAGCTGTTCCACACCAGCTGGCTGCCTCGCTCGCCGCGCACGCAGCGCCTGACCATGCACCTCTTTCAGCGCTGCGCGGATGCCGGTCATCCGGCCGCCCTGTCGCTGTACGGCCATATGCTGTTCCGCCGTGCCGTCACGCCGCAGGACAAGGCCCGTGGTGCCCGTTACGTGCTCGAGGCCGCCCAGGGCGGGGATCTGCACGCCCAGTATCAGGCCGGGCAGATCTACGAGCACGGCTGCGCCCAGTACCCGCACCGCGCCGATCGCGCCGTGACCTGGTACGCACGGGCCGGCGAGGCCGGGCATCGCCTGGCGGCGGAGCGCCTGGCGCGCGCCTACCGCGACGGCGAGCTGGAGCTGCCGGAGGATCCCGAGCGCACCGCGCACTGGACGGCGCTGGCCGAACGCAACGCCGCGCCGGTGGCGTCACTGGACAGCGACGAAGCCGGGACGCGACACTAGGATGATGGCGCCTCCTGCGGGGCAGTGACTTCGGCCGTCAATGACCGGCGGCCCTACATCATCAAGGACTCAGCAGCCCGTGACGTTACCGACACTGCTGGATATCGAAGCGTCCGGATTCGGACGCGGCAGCTACCCCATCGAGGTCGGCCTGGCTCGCGAGGACGGCAGCACCTGCGCCTTCCTGATCCAGCCCCTGGACGAGTGGACGCACTGGGATCCCAAGGCGGAACTCCTGCATGGCATCTCGCGCAATCGCCTGGCGCGCGAGGGCCATCCCGTGCGTCAGGTGGCGTGCTGGCTCAACGACGAGCTGGCCGAGATCGGCGTGGCCTACAGCGACAGCTGGGGCTACGACAACACCTGGCTGTCGCTGCTCTTCCATCACGCCGGCATGCTGCCGGCCTTCCGCCTCGAGGCCCTGCGCCGCCTGCTCAGCGAGGAGCAGATGGCGCGCTGGAGCGACATCAAGGAGGCGATCATCGAGGAGCGCGGCATCCATCGCCACCGCGCCGGGGAAGACGCCCTGCTGCTGCAGCTCACCTACCAGCGCACGCTGGAGATCGCCGACTGAGACGGCGGTGATGCCCCCGTGATGCTCTCGACCGCCCGGCCTTGTGCCGGGCGGTCTGCGTTGTGGGGGATGAAGGCCGGCTCAGGAGGCGGCGAGGCGTGCCTCCAGGGCGTCGAGCAGCGCCTCGGGCGCCTCGTCGGCGAGCAGGTCCCGGCGGGTGTGGGCGTTGAGGAAGCCGTGCTCCACGGTGCTGTCGAGGAAGGTCAGCAGCGGCGAATAGAAGCCGGCGGTGTCGAGCAGGCCGATCGGCTTGTCGTGCAGCCCCAGGTAGCGCCAGGTCCAGGCCTCGAACAGCTCCTCCAGGGTGCCGATGCCGCCGGGCAGGGCGATGAAGGCATCGCAGTGGGCGGCCATGCTGGCCTTGCGCTCGTGCATGTTGCGCACGCGGATCAGCCGCGTCAGCTCCAGGTGCGCCTGCTCGCGCTCCACCAGATGATCCGGCATCACGCCGACCACCTCGCCGCCGGCCGCCAGCACGCTGTTGGCCAGCTCGCCCATCATGCCCACGCGGGCGCCGCCGTAGACCAGCGAGTGGCCGCGGCGGGCCAGCGCCTCGCCCAGGTGCCGGGCGGCGGCGAGAAAGCGCGGGTCGTGGCCGTCCCGCGAGCCCAGGTAGACGCAGAATCTCGACATGGTGTCCTCCTCGATGCGTGATCGTCGGCGGCGCGCCGACGCAAGAAGGGCGCCCTCAGGCGCCCTCGTGTGATGTCTCCATCGCTCGGCCGGCCGCTCAGGGCAGCAGGTCGATGACGCCGTATTCGGCGTCCACCCACTGGCCGATGACGTTGTGGCCGCACAGATGATGGGCGTACTGGGTGTGCAGGCAGCGCACCTGATCCCAGTTGGCGATGCCGCCGATGCCGCGCTGGCGCAGCACGTCGCCGTAGCCGCGACGCTCGACCTCGGCGCGCTGCGCCTCGTTCATGTGGCGCCAGCGGGCGGCCACGTAGTCCTCGTGGCTCCGGTGATAGGCGGCCATGAACTCGGGGTCTTCCTTGAGCCGCGCCTCGAGGGTCTTGATCACGCCGGCGGCCTCGATGCGCGACAGCTCGATCTTGAGCCGCTCGTCGCTCAGCCAGTAGAGCGTCGGGAAGGGCGTTTCGTCGACGATGGGCGCCATGCGCAGCACCAGCGGCGTGCCCTCGCCGTCGGTGGCGGCCAGGGCCTCGATGCCGCGGGGCGCGCGGCCGAGCTGCGCGGCGATGACGGCGAGCTGGCGCTCGTCGGGCTGGGTGTCAGGTTGAATCACCATCGTCGGGGTCGTCTCGTATGAACTTGGTCGAGCGTCCCACGGCGCGAAAGAAGGTGCGGTTGAGCTGCTCGGGGGTGGGCACGTAGTGCCAGTGCCGTTCGCAGTACTCGCCGCCGCGCGCCATCAGGACATCGTAGAGGCGGTTGAAGGGCGCATCATAATCGTAGGGGTCTGCCCCGAACAAGCGGATATGCGGGTAGTCGGCGAAGCGCTCGAGGAAGAAGTTCTCCAGGTCGGCCTCGACGGCGCGATGGCGGGCGACGTCGTCGGGATCGAGCCAGAGGTCGTAGCGGATGGCCATGGGGACTCCCTTGGGATCGGTGAGGCGATGATGACTGGGACCGCAGGCGGCGGCGTTCGGCTCAGGCGCGGGCCAGGGGCGCGAAGGTCGCCGACAGCAGCCGCGCCAGATCGGCCGGGGCGAGGGCGAGTTCCAGGCCGCGCCGCCCGCCGCTGACGTGGAAGCGTGCCAGCGTCTCGGCGCTGTCGTCGATGAAGGCCGGCAGGCGTTTCTTCTGCCCCAGCGGGCTGATGCCGCCGACCACGTAGCCGGTGGCGCGTTCGGCCTCGGCGGGCTCGGCCATCCGTGCCTTGCGGGCGCCGGCCGCCCGGGCCAGGGCCTTGAGATCGAGCTGGCCGGGGACCGGCACGATGGCCATCGCCAGCCGGCCGTCGTCGAGGCGGGCGAGCAGGGTCTTGAACACCGTCTCGGCGGGCAGGCCCAGGGCCTCGGCGGCCTCCTCGCCGTAGGCGGGACGGCGCGGGTCATGCTCGTAGCTGGCCGTCTCGAAGGCCACGCCGGCCTTCTCCAGGGCCTTGATGGCGGGGGTCATGCGTCCTGGGTCTCCGTATCCTGCAGGTGGGCGGCCAGCGCCTCGCGCAGCCCGCCCTCGATGGGCACCGCGCCCTTGGCCTGATGATCGTAGTGGACCAGCACGGTATGGCCCAGGTTGGCCAGCCGGCCCGACTGCCAGGCCTCCTGGGTCACGGTGAAGGAGCTGGTGCCGAGCCGGGTGAGATAGGTGCGGATCTCGATGTCCCGGCCGTAGAACAGTTCGGCCCGGTAGTCGATCTCCATGCGCGCCATGATCAGCCGCCAGCGGCCGGGATCGAGGTCCGGCGTGAAGAGCCTGAACAGGTCGTTGCGGGCCAGCTCGAACCAGGCCGGCAGGCGGGTGTTGTTGATATGCCCCAGGGCATCGGTGTCGTAGAAGGCGGGTTCGATGGTACGCGTGAACATGGGGGTCCTCGTCGGTCGGGCCGAAGCGCTAGCATCGCCGCCGAGCAAGCGCTTGGTCAATGACGACATGAACCCGGCGTGAACGGCGTCGTCAGCCCCCGGCAAGGTGGGCTCTTCTAGCGTGGCAGGACGCCAGCTCCGATGCCGCGGGACGCGGGCGGAGCCATGATCGGCCCGACGCCGTCGTCTTTCTGATTCACATGGGATGTGGAGAAAGCTCATGACCCTGTTTCGTTTCCTGTCACGCGATGCCATGGCCTCCGTGGTGGTGTTTCTCGTCGCCCTGCCGCTGTGCATGGGCATTGCCATCGCCTCCGGGGTGCCGCCCGCCAAGGGCCTGATCACCGGCATCGTCGGCGGCCTGGTGGTCGGCCTGCTGGCCGGGGCACCGCTGCAGGTCAGCGGGCCGGCGGCCGGGCTCGCGGTGCTGGTCTTCGAGCTGGTGAACCGCCACGGGCTGGCGGCGCTGGGCCCGGTGCTGCTGCTGGCGGGGGCCCTGCAGTGCCTGGCCGGGGTGCTGCGGCTCGGCGGCTGGTTCCGCATCGTCGCCCCGGCGGTGGTATCCGGCATGCTGGCGGGGATCGGCATCCTGATCGTGCTGTCGCAGCTGCACGTGATGCTCGACGCCGAACCGGCGGCCTCGGGACTGGCCAACCTGATCGCCTTTCCCGGCGCCGCCTGGAACGCCGTGCGGCAGGTGAACGGCAGCGGTGCGCTGATCGCCGGAGCGGTCGGCGTCGCCACCCTCGTCATCATGTGGCTGTGGGAGCGCTTCCGGCCGGCGTCGCTGCGCTTCCTGCCGGGGGCGCTGATCGGCGTGGTGCTGGTCACCCTGGCCAGCATCGGCTGGGCGCTGCCGGTCGATCGAGTCACGCTGCCCGACGATCTCGGCCAGGCCATCGATGGGGTCGGCTGGCAGGACCTCGGCCTGCTGGCCGACCCGAGCCTGCTGGTCGCCGCCCTGGCCATGGCCTTCATCGCCAGCGCCGAGACCCTGCTATCGGCGGCGGCGGTCGATCGCATGCACGCCGGGCCGCGCGCGAAGTTCGACCGCGAGCTGTCGGCCCAGGGCGTCGGCAACATGCTGTGCGGCGCGCTCGGTGCCCTGCCCATGACCGGGGTGATCGTGCGCAGCTCGGCCAACGTCCAGGCCGGGGCGCGCACCCGCCTGTCGGCGATCCTGCATGGCCTGTGGCTGCTGGCGCTGGTGATGCTGCTGCCCGGGGTGCTGCAGAGCATTCCGGTGGCCAGTCTGGGCGGCGTGCTGGTGTATACCGGGGGCAAGCTGGTGGACGTCCGGGCGATCCGCCATCTCGGCCGCTATGGCCGCACCCCGCCGCTGATCTATCTCGCCACGGCGCTGAGCATCGTGGGCACCGACCTGCTGACCGGCGTGCTGGTGGGCTTCGCCCTGACGCTGGTGAAGCTGGCCTGGAGCGCCTCCCGGCTGCGGGCCCGCTGGGAGACCGACGAGGCCGGCGGCGTCGAGCTACGCCTGCGCGGCACCGCGACCTTCCTGAGCGTGCCCAAGCTGGCGCGGCTGCTGGGCGAGGTCAGCCCGGACACCCGCCTGCGCGTGTCTATCGGCCGGCTGCACTATATCGATCACGCTTGCGCCGAGCTGCTGGACGACTGGCAGCGCGCCGCACGCCAGCAGGGCGGGGAGCTGGAGATGGTCGGCAACGTGACGATGTCACATCGCGTCGAGGGTCGGCTGAGGCGCCGCGCCATGGCCGCTTGAATCGTTGGAAAAACAGGCGGCCGGGAGGCGATGAGCGCCTCCCGGCCGCGTGGCGTTTCGATGCAGTGTCAGCAAGCCGTCGTCAGGAGCCTGCCGTGGCCGTGCGGCGCTCGCGCCACCAGCGCTGCAGCCGGGTCCAGCCGAGCAGCCATAACGTGGCCGCGGCGAAGCCCAGCAGCGTGCCCGGCCACAGGCCGAGGCTATCGTAGTTCAGCGAGACCACCAGGGCGTACCACAGCAGCGAGCCGAGCCCCGCCGGATAGTGCTTGATCACGGTGGCCGTGGGCGCGGCGCCCTGGGTCAGGTGCAGGATCACCAGGAACGGATACATGGTCACCGGGAAGGCCGCCATCACTCCGGCCCAGGCCGAGGGCACCATGTGGGCGAGGCCGGTGATCAGGAAGATGATGCCCGCGGCGAGGCCGGCGCGCAGCGCCAGGGCGGGCCAGGAGAAGCCGCCCTTGGGGCTGGCCTTGATGTCCGGCACCCGGCGATAGAGCCAGCTGAACACGGCGATGGCGACCAGCGTCGTCAGGGTGCCGGTGACGCGATCGAAGTCGATCCGGGTCAGCACCAGGCTGGTGGCGAGCCAGCAGGCGAGTCCGGTCAGGGTGCCCAGCGCGATGCCCGCTAGGCCATCGCGACGGCCGCCGAGCAGGTAACCACCGCCCAGTGCCAGGGTCGCGGTGAAGCCGGCCAGGGTGTGCACCGCGCTCTCGGCGGCGAAGGTCGGAGAGAGCTCGAGGCCGATGAAGAACAGCGCGATGGCGGTGCCCAGCGGATAGCCGGAGAGCAGCCCGGCGACGCGGGTGCTGACGCGTTCGGCGATCATCGACAGGCCGAGCACCACGCCGATCGAGACCGCGAGCTTGGCCAGCTGCCAGGTGAGCGGAACGTCCATGTGATTTTCCTTATCCTAGAGGCATGTATCGTCGTGGAGAGGGCCATGGCCGAACACGATCTGTCGCCGCCGCCCCGGCCCGAGGGCTGCGAGCTGTGCGGCCGGCCGGCGCCGCTGACCAGGCATCATCTGATTCCCCGCGCCCTGCATGGCAAGGCGCGCTATCGGCGTCGCTTCGATCGCGCCGAGCGGCTGACGGCGATCCTGTGGCTGTGTCACGCCTGCCACAAGCACATCCACGCGGTGCTCGGCGAGCGCGAGCTGGCCGAGCATTATCGCAGCCGAGAGGCGCTGCTGGCGCATCCGGAGGTCCGTGCTTTCGTCGAATGGCTGGCCACCAAGCCCGCGGGCTTCAAGCCCAAGAAGGCCGCGCGCCGGCGCTGAGAGGGCGCGCGGGCGTCACGCCAGCCCGAGGCCCTGACGGTCCGTCCAGGCCGCCTCCCGAGGGCATCGGCGCGGCGTCATACCAGGCGCAGGCCGTTACGGTCCGTCCAGGCCGCCTCCCGAGGGCATCGACGCGGCGTCATACCAGGCGCAGGCCGTTACGGTCCGTCCAGGCCGCCTCCCGAGGGCATCCGCGCGGCGTCATACCAGGCGCAGGCCTTTACGGTCCGTCCAGGCCGCCTCCCGAAGGCATCGGCGCGGCGTCATACCAGGCGCAGGCCCTGACGGTCCGTCCAGGCCGCCTTGAGGGCGGCGTCCAGCGGTTCTCGCAGATGCTCGGGCAGGGCGTCGCGGGCGGCCTCGTAGCTGTCCGGGTCGCGGTTGCGCAGCCAGCAGTAGGCCCAGGCGCAGGCCTCGTCATCGTCGACCGGCAGCGGCCGGGCCGGCATCTGCACCAGCAGGAACAGCGCGGTGCGGCCGGCCCACAGCGGCACCTCGTCGGGCGCCTCGGGGTCGGCCCAGGCGGTGAGGGTGGCGGCGTCTGGCGTGGCCGCAGGCTGGCCCAGCTTGGCCACCCGGGCGGTCTCGGCCAGGATCAGCGCCAGGCGATCCGGCGAGTCGCGGCCGATGTCCTGCCAGCGGGCGATGAGGCCGGGCAGGCCGCGGCGTACCTTGGCATAGAAGCCGCCTTGCGGCATGGTTTCAGTCATTGTTCATGGCCTCTGGGAGCAGGAAACGCAATGGAGTTCGATTTTGCCACGCCCGTGGAGCGACGCCACCCGCCCGAGGGCGACTGGCCGTCACAGAAATGGCATCAGTACGGCGAGGACGTGCTGCCGCTGTGGGTCGCCGACATGGATTTCCGCTCGCCGCCGGCGGTGATCGAGGCGCTGCGCGCGCGGGTCGACCACGGCGTCTACGGCTACGGCCGGGTGTCGGACGGCCTGCGCCAGGCGCTATGCGACTGGAGTGCCGCGCACTACGGCTGGGACATCGAGCCCGACTGGCAGCTGTGGCTGCCGGGCGTGGTGCCGGCGCTGCACCTGGCCAGCCTGGCGCTCACCGAGCCGGGCGACGGCCTGCTGACGGTGACGCCGATCTATCCGCCCTTCCTGCAGGTGGCCGAGCGCACCGGCCGCCTGGCCCAGCAGGCCGCGATGCGCCCGCCCGAAGTGCCGGGCGACGACTGGCGGCTGGACCTCGACGCCCTGGAAGCGGCGATCACCGCCGAGACCCGGCTGCTGCTGTGGTGCCAGCCGCACAATCCCACCGGCCGCGTGTGGCGCGACGACGAGCTGGACGGCCTGGCCGAGCTGGTCGAGCGCCACGATCTGATCGTGGTCTCCGACGAGCTGCACGCCGACCTGATGCTCGACGAGGGCGCACGGCACCGGCCGCTGGCCGCTGCCTATCCGCAGCTCGCCGAGCGCATCCTGACGCTGTGGGCGCCGTCGAAGACCTTCAACCTGGCCGGCCTGACCGCCGCCTGCGCCGTGATTCCCGATGCCGGCCTGCGGCGCCGTTTCGCGGCGATGGCCAAGGGGCTGCAGCCGGACGGCAACGTGCTCGGCCTGGTGGCCGCCGAGGCCGCCTATCGTCACGGCGATCCCTGGCGCCAGGCGCTGCTCGAGACCCTGCGCGGCCATCGGGCGCGGCTGGTCGAGCGCGTGGCCCGCTGGCCGGGGGTGGCGATGACGCCGCCCGAGGCGACCTATCTGGCCTGGCTCGACCTGCGCGAGGCGCCGGCGCTCAAGGACGTGGCCTCGCCCCAGCGGGCGCTGCTCGACCGCGCCGGGGTGGCCCTGTCCGACGGGGCGCCCTTCGGCCGGCCGGGTTTCGCGCGGCTCAACTTCGGCACCACCGCGACGCAGCTGGAGACGGCGCTGGCGCGGCTGGACGGCGTGCTGGGGGCCTGACACGACGCCGCCGCCCTTCGCGGAGAGGGGCGGCGGCTGGCGATCGGCCCGGTCGCGGCTCAGTAGAGCAGGGCGAACAGCTTGCGGCGGTAGGTGGCGGTCAGCGGATGGTCGTTGCCCAGGGCATCGAAGACCCGCAGCAGGGTCTTGCGCGCGGCATCGTCGCCGTAGGCGCGGTCCTGCTTCATCAGCGTCAGCAGCGCCTCGAGGCCGGCCTCGTACTGGCCGTCGGCCACCTGACGCAGGGCGCGTTGGTACCGGGCCTCGCTGTCGTCGCGGCCTTCCAGGGCGGCCAGCGCCTCGCGGGAAGGGGCTTCCTCACCGAACTCGATGCTGGCGCGCACGCCGCGGGCCGGCGCGGCGTCGCGCTCCTCCGGCGGCAGGGCGTCGAGCAGCGCGCGGGCCTCGTCGGGATTGCCGGCGGCCACCAGGGTGCGGGCCAGTTCCACCTTGTAGGGGCCATGATCGGGCCACTGCTGGGCGAGCTCCGAGTAGATCGCGCGGGCGGTCTCGGCATCGCCGGCCTCCAGCGCGGCGGCGGCCTGCTCCTCGGGGCTCTCCTGCACGCCCTCGGGCTCCGGGAAGTACTTGCCCAGCCACTCGCGGATCTGCTTCTCGGGCAGCGCGCCCTGGAGCTGGTCGACCAGGCCGCCCTGGCTGATCAGCTTGACGTCCGGCACCGAGCGCACGCCCAGCTGGGCGGCGATGTCCTGGTTGTCGTCGATGTTGAGCTTGGCCAGCAGGAAGGCGCCGTTGTACTCGCGGGTCAGCTTCTCCAGCACCGGCATCAGGTTCTTGCACGGCTCGCACCAGGGCGCCCAGCAGTCGAGCAGCACCGGCACCTGCATGGAGGTCTCGAGCAGCTGCTGGATGTTGCTGCGGTCGACGTCGATGATCAGGTCATCGCGCTGCGCGGCCTGGCTTCCGCCCTGGGCGGCACCGGAGGCGGCGTCGGCCTGGCTGTCGGAGGTGAGCGGCTCACCGGTACGGGGATCGACGATCGGCATGGTGATCTGGCCTTGAACGAAGTGTGTTTGCCCTATGTTATGCGGGCGAGGGGGCGGAGATTCAAGGCCGGCCGGCTGGGCC
Source organism: Halomonas sp. B23F22_10 (assembly GCF_043496975.1). NCBI lineage: Bacteria > Pseudomonadati > Pseudomonadota > Gammaproteobacteria > Oceanospirillales > Halomonadaceae > Halomonas > Halomonas sp. B23F22_10. The sequence goes on from NZ_JBIEKF010000004.1 coordinate 13,795, forward strand.
GGGTGTGAACCGTTGGTCTTCCTGAGGTGATCAAGCGCCGAGCCCGACGGGGCGGGCTGATAACATCCGCAAAAACGAAAAGGCCGATGTCCTGAGGCATCGGCCTTTTTTCTGAAGTTTGGCGGCTGGGATCGGTGTGAGCCGATGACCTTCCCGGGGTTGTGAAGCGCCAAGACCGACGAGCGTATGCCGGCACCCAACACAAACGAAAAAAGCCAGAACCCGTGGGTTCTGGCTTTTCTCTGATGTTGGGTAGCGGGGATCGGGTTGAGCCGATGACCTTCCCGGGATTGTAAAAAGAGCCGAGCCCGATGATCGGGCTGATAATATCCGCAAAAACGAAAAAGGCCGATGTCCTGAGACATCGGCCTTTTTCTGATGTTTGGTAGCGGGGACCGGATTTGAACCGATGACCTTCGGGTTATGAGCCCGACGAGCTACCAGACTGCTCCACCCCGCATCAACGTGAGGCGTATTATACAGAGAACCTGACCTGCGTCAACCCTTCCTCGAGCCGTCGGCGGGGGGGTCGTGTTGTCCGCGTCTCCTGGTCCATACTCGAGGTCGGCTGTCACGAAAATGACAGCCGGACAGACGAGACTGTCTCGAGGAGTCGGGATCGCCGTCGCGACCCGACTCGCAGGTTTTACACCACCAGGGAGAGCATCAATGACAACATCCGCCACCGTCGCCTGGGTCACTGGAGGAACCGGGGGAATCGGGAGCGCCATCTGCCGCGCGTTGGCCGATGCCGGCTATCAGGTCGTCGCGGGGTATCACAATCCCGAGAAGGCCCAGGCCTGGCTCGAGCAGCAGAAGGCCGATGGCTACGAGAATATCGCCCTGTCCGGTGTGGATCTCGCCGACTTCGATGCCTGCATGGCCGGTGCCAAGGAGATCCGCGAGACCCATGGGCCGATCGGCGTGCTGGTCAACTGCGCCGGCATCACCCGCGACGGCACCCTGAAGAAGATGAGCTCGGAGCAATGGAGCGATGTCATCGACACCAACCTCAACAGCGTCTTCAACACCTGTCGCAGCGTGATCGAGGACATGCTCGAGCATAACTACGGGCGCATCGTGAACATTTCCTCGATCAACGGTCGCAAGGGGCAGTTCGGCCAGGTGAACTATGCGGCGGCCAAGGCGGGCATGCACGGCCTGACCATGTCGCTGGCCCAGGAAACCGCCACCAAGGGCATCACCGTCAATACGGTGTCGCCGGGCTATATCGCCACCGACATGATCATGAAGATTCCCGAGAAGGTGCGCGAGGCGATTCGCGAGACCATTCCGGTCAAGCGCTACGGCACGCCGGAGGAGATCGCCCGCCTGGTGGTGTTCCTGGCCGACCAGCAATCCGGCTTCATCACCGGCGCCAACGTCGACATCAACGGCGGCCAGTTCATGGGCTGAGCCGACTCACCAGGGCGGCCCGACGAGGCCGTGCCCGGCAGAAGAGGAACGCGAGGCCAATGGCCTCGCGTTCTCGTTTCGGACGAAAGAATCGCCGACGCGAGGCTCAGGGCGGCGGCAGCCGCGTCAGGCTCTCCAGCGTGTGATCGAGTTCGCCGACCTCGCGTTCCCACAGCGTCGGCGAGACCGGGCCGGTGGCCAGCAGCTCGATCAGCACGCCGCGCAGCTCCTCGACCCGGGAGGGCGTGTGCCCGAGGGTCTCGTTGAGCCGCTCGACCTGGATGGCCAGCCGCAGCGGGTCGTCCTGGCGGTGGCTGGTGTCGCCGGCCAGCAGCGCCAGGTGGACGCGCAGCCGCGCCAGGCGCTCCTCGACCTCGGCGGCGGGGGGGGGCGCGCGGCGGGCGGCGTTGCGCGTGTCGTGGGCCTTTCGCAGCGCGGCAGGCAGCTCGTCCGGGGCCGGCACCTCACGGGCCTCGTCGCCGTCCTGCGCGGCCGCATCCGCTTCCAGATGAGCCTCCAGCAGCGGCCGGGCCCGGCGCCAGCGCTCGACCACCTCGGCCAGCGCCAGGCGTGACAGCCGATCGCGGCGGGCGCGCACGATGCCGGACCAGCGGCGGCGCATGCCCTCGCCGCGACGCCCGGCGGGCAGCGGCTCCAGCGCCGCGGCTTCCTGGAGGGCCTCGTCGAGCGGCACCGTGTCGTCGCTGCGTACCGGCTGCCAGGCATCCAGGCGATCGATCAGCGCCTGCATGGCGTCGAGCCGGGCGCGGTTGCGCTGGGCCTGGTCGCTGCGGTCGGCGTCACGCTGGGCGAAGATCTCGTCGCACAGGTGGCGGAAGTCCCGCCACAGCGCCTGTTCTTCGCCCTTGGGCGCGCGACCCAGCTCGCGCCAGCGGCGCTGGAGAGCCTTGGCCTGCTCCGCGCGGCGTTTCGGTGGCTGGTCGCCGTCGCGCAGGCTCCGGGCCTCCTCGATCAGCCCGCGCTTGGCCTCGGCGATCTCGCCGGCGCGCTTCTCGATCAGTGCCTGGAGGGCGTGGCGGATGCGGCCGAAGCGGCGGCCGATGGCCTCGGATTCCGCGCGCGGCACCGGCGACAGTCGCCGCCACTGCTGGCGGGCGCGGTCGCGGATCTCGCGCAGCGCGTCCGGGTCGGCCGCGGCGGCGGGCTGGTCGAGCAGGTGCTCGAGCTGGTCGCACAGGGTCTGGCGGGCCGTCAGGTTGGCCTGCCGCTGGCGGTCCTGATGGGTTCGCCACTCGCGCAGGCGTTCGTGGATGCGGTCGGAGGCGGCCCGGAAGGCGGTGGACTGTTCGCGGTTGGCGGCGGCGTCGCCCAGGTCTCGCCATTCCTTGACCAGCCGGCGGTGGCGGCGGTCGAGCTCGGCGTCGTCCAGTTCCTCGTCCTCGGCCAGGGCCTGGATGGCCTCGCACAGCTGGGTGCGCTTGGGCCCGGCGACGAAGCCGCGCCAGTCGCGCAGCTCGGCCAGCCGGGCGCCGAGGCGTTTGAGCCGGGCGGCCGGCTCGCCGCGGCGGGCCTCGGGCAGGTGGTCGACCTGCTGGCGCAGGCTCTGGTGGAGCCGGTTCGCGCCCTTGAAGGCGCCGTTGTCGAGCAGCCGCTCCAGGCGGTCCAGGTCATCGCCGACGCGGGTCAGGCGGGCCTCGAGGTCGCCGGGCTCGGCCTCGTCGCCGGCCTCGTCGGCCAGGCGCCAGCCGGCGCGCTGCAGCAGCGGCGAGGGCGGCAGGTCATCGGGCCAGTCGCAGCCCTCGACGAGTTCGGCCAGCCGCTCATCGTCGCCGTCGCGCAGGGCGTGTTCGATGGCCTCGGCGCGCTCGTCGAGGCGCTCCCGGGCCTCGACGATGCGGGCGAAGTCCGCCAGCGCCGCGTCGTAGCGCTGGCGCAGCGCCTCGTCGGCGAGATGCTGTTCGGAGAGCGCCTGCCAGCGGGTCGCCAGCAGCTGCTTCTGGGCGCGCAGGCTGGCGATGTCCTGATCGGCCAGGCGTTCGCCGTGATGCAGGCCGTCGAGGCTTTCTTCCAGGGCGTCGATCAGCGCCTCGCGGGCCTGGTCGGCGTCCTCGCGGCGGCGTTCGGCGGCGTCCTGGGCCTGTTCGTGGGCCTCGTGGTCGCTGAGGGTCTTGCGGCAGCGCAGGCAGGCCTCCTGGTAGCGGCGTTCCTGCTCGGCGTCGGGGAGATCGGACAGGCTCGCCCATTCGCGCATCAGGTGGCGGAAGCGAGCGCCGAACATCGGCTCCCAGGTGGCGTGGCCGAGGGTCTCCAGCTTGCCCAGCAGCGCTTCGCGGCGTTCCCGAGCCTCGGCCAGCGAGGCCGCATCGGCACGCCGCCGCTGCAGGCGCTCCCGGGCCTGACGCATCACCTGGCGGTCGCGCCTGGCGCCCTGGATCAGGCGCTGCAGGCCGGCCTCGCTCTCGACCCGGGCCGCGGCCGCCTGGCGCACGGCGGCGATGCCGTTGTCGCAGGCCTGGCGGATCAGCATGTCCTCGTCGTCGAGGCGGGCGAGGGCGGCCAGGCGCAGCTGCTGATTGTCGCCTTCAAGGGCGATGCGCTCGGCCAGGGCGGTGTCGTCCAGGGCCTCGACCAGGGCGATGCGGGCGGGCAGGTCCAGCTCACCGGCGCGGCCGCTCAGTAGCCCCGCCAGCCGCTCGCGCAGTTCCGGGGTCTCGCCCCGTTGCTGGCGCAGGGCCAGCAGCCGCGGCGGGTCCTCGAGCCGGGCCAGCGCCTCGCGACGAACGCCGGGATCGGCGTCCGTCGCGAGGCGCTCGAGGTGGGCGAGCTGGGAGGCGTGTGCGGGGTCGAGGCGGGCAATGGCCTGGCGGCGCACCTCGGGGTCGGGGTGCTGCCAGCGGGGGGCGAACAGGCGGCGAAGGAGTCCTGACATGGGGGGTCCTGAGATAGGCCGGCGAGCCTGGGTTGACGGACCGGCGCGCTGAAACGTGAGGCGCGTCGCAATGGCGCGGTATCATTGATTTATCTAAGCATGCGGCGTGCCGGCAGTAAAAGGGCGCGATGCCCGACTGTAGCCGTTACGAGACACTGACAAGTCGCCCGGGCGTGACATATGATCGGTTGCGGGATCGGGGGGACTCGCATAGCTTGTGAGCAGGTCCCCGACCATCATCCGACGTGGAGTTCGGCCATGAGCCTCAAAGTGGACAGGGATGGGATGGCTTTCACCTTCAAGGGCGGCATGCTGCCGATGACGGTCATGGAACTGACCAGCGCCGACCCCGAACGCATTCGCGAACAGCTCGCCGGCAAGCTCAGCCAGTCGCCCGCTTTCTTCCAGCACACCCCGGTGGTGCTCAGCGTCGAGCAGCTCGACGAGCCGCACCTGGCGCTCGAGCGCATCTGCGCCGTGTGCCGGGCCCACAAGCTGCTGCCGGTGGCGGTGCGCGGCGGGTCGGACCCGGTCAAGCAGTCGTCCTGGGCGCTGGGGCTCGGTTGGTTTCCGCCTCAGGAGGCCGGGCGGCCGCGCACCCTGGAGAGCGTGCCGACCGCCGACGAGCCGGTGGAAGAGGCGCCCGTGGTGGATGAGCCGGCCCCGGCCGCCGGCGCGGTGGGCCGCATCTATCGCGGCACGGTCCGCTCCGGGCAGCAGGTCACCGCGCCGGAGGGCGATCTGGTCGTCGTGGGCGCGGTCAATGCCGGCGCCGAGGTGCTGGCCGGCGGCAGCGTCCATGTCTATGGCGCCCTGCGCGGCAGGGCCCTGGCCGGCATCCACGGCGATGCCGGGGCGGCGATCTTCTGCCGCGAGCTGCGCGCCGAGCTGCTCTCGGTGGCCGGCAACTACAAGCGGCTGGAGGACATCGATCCCCGGCTGCTGGGCACCGGGGTTCAGGTGCGCCTGGACCACGATCAGCTGGGCATCGCCCCGCTGGACTGATGCGCGGGCGACGATTCGGCGGCTCGCCGGTGCGGGTCGCCCTCTCCATTACATGACAGACAGGATGTGACACTTGGCCAAGATCATCGTTGTGACCTCCGGCAAGGGCGGGGTCGGCAAGACAACCAGTGCGGCCGCCATCGCGACGGGCCTGGCGCTGCGGGGCCAGAAGACCGCGGTCATCGACTTCGACGTGGGGCTGCGTAATCTCGACCTGATCATGGGCTGCGAGCGACGCGTGGTCTATGACCTGGTCAACGTCATCCAGGGCGAGGCCGGGCTCAACCAGGCGCTGATCCGCGACAAGCGGGTCGACAACCTGCATATCCTGCCGGCCTCCCAGACCCGCGACAAGGACGCCCTGACGCTGGAAGGCGTCGAGACCGTGCTCAACACGCTGAACAAGGACTTCGACTACATCGTCTGCGATTCCCCGGCGGGCATCGAGCGCGGCGCCCAGCTGGCGATGTACTTCGCCGACGAGGCGATCGTGGTCACCAACCCCGAGGTCTCCTCGGTGCGCGACTCCGACCGCATCCTCGGGCTGCTGTCCTCCAAGACCCGGCGCGCCGAGCGCGGCGAGGAGCCGATCAAGGAGCACCTGCTGATCACCCGCTACAACCCGAACCGGGTGGACAGCGGCGACATGCTCAATCTCGAGGACATTCAGGAGATCCTGGCCATCAAGCTGGTCGGCCTGATTCCCGAGTCCGAGGCGGTGCTGCGGGCCTCGAACCAGGGCGTGCCGGTCACCCATGACGATCAGAGCGATGCGGGCCAGGCCTATTCCGACACCGTGGCCCGCCTGATGGAAGAAGACGTGCCGCTGCGGTTCCACCAGTATCAAAAGAAGGGGCTGCTCAGCCGCATGTTCGGAGGAAAACGCCGGTGAAGCTACTCGAATTCCTGAAGCGCGAGCGCAAGAAATCCGCCTCCGTCGCCAAGGAGCGGTTGCAGATCATCGTCGCGCACGAGCGCAGCCAGCGCGGTCAGCCGGACTACATGCCGATGCTCGAGCAGGAGCTGCTGGAGGTGATTCGCCGCTACGTCCAGGTCGACGACGAGGCGGTCAACATCTCCCTCGACAGCGAGGACAACTGTTCGGTGCTGGAGCTCAACGTCACCCTGCCCAGAGGCTGAGCGGCGGCTGAGTCGTCGTGCCCCCTGTGCTAGGCTTGGGGGCCGTTTTCCTATGCCCGCTCGGAGAGCTCGCCCATGGCGAAGTCGCAAGCCGCCCCCCTGACCTTCCTCTGGCACGACTACGAGACCTTCGGGGCCGACCCGCGCCGCGATCGGCCCTCCCAGTTCGCGGCGATTCGCACCGACGCCGAGTTCAACGAGATCGGCGAGCCCATCGAGCTGTTCTGCAAGCCCGCCGACGACTACCTGCCGCATCCCCAGGCCTGCCTGATCACCGGCATCACGCCCCAGCAGGCGCGCCGCCGCGGGCTGCCCGAGGCCGAGTTCGCCGGCCGCGTGATGGACGCCATGAGCCAGCCCGGCACCTGCGTGGTGGGCTACAACAACGTGCGCTTCGACGACGAGGTCGGCCGGCACCTGTTCTACCGCAACCTGCTCGACCCTTATGCCCGGGAGTGGCAGAACGGCAACTCGCGCTGGGACCTGATCGACGTGGTGCGGGCCTTTCACGCCCTGCGCCCCGAGGGCATCGAGTGGCCGACCCGCGAGGACGGTTCGCCGAGCTTCAGGCTCGAGCACCTGACCGCCGCCAACGGCATCGAGCATGCCGGCGCCCACGATGCCCTGGCCGACGTACGGGCGACCATCGCCCTGGCCAAGCGGCTTCGCGACAGCAACGCCAAGCTCTTCGATTACCTGCTGGCCCAGCGCGGCAAGCGCCAGGTGGCGCGCCAGCTCGACGTGCCGGGCCGCAAGCCGGTGCTGCACGTCTCGCGGCGCTATCCGGCCAGCCGCGGCTGCAGCGCGCTGGTGATGCCGCTGGCCGAGCATCCCACCAATCCCAACGGGGTGATCGTCTACGACCTCTCGGTGGACCCCGAGCCGCTGCTGACGCTGACGCCCGAGCAGATTCGCGAGCGGGTCTTCGTCAGCAACGACGACCTGGCCGAGGGCGAGTCGCGCATCCCGCTCAAGGTCATCCACATCAACAAGTGCCCGGTGGTGCTGCCCGCCAGCGCGCTCAAGGACGTCGCCGGCCCCCGCCAGGGCGAGTACGGTGATATCGTCGAGCGCCTCGGCCTGGACATGGCCGCCTGTCGCCGCCACTGGAAGACCCTGGCCGATCATCCCGAGGTGATCGCCCGGGTCGGCGAGGTGTTCGCCGCGCCGCCGCCCGAGCCGCCCCATGATCCCGACCTGATGCTCTACGCCGGCGGCTTCTTCTCGCCCTCGGACCGCCAGCAGATGGAGCGGGTGCGCGCCGCCGATCCCTGGGATCTGGTGGGCGCCGGCTTCGCCTTCCAGGATCCGCGGCTGGAGGAGATGCTGTTCCGCTACCGCGCGCGCAGCTATCCGGACACCCTGACCGGCGAGGAGCAGGCGCGCTGGGAGGCCTTCCGCTGGGAGCGCATGAACGACGCCGCCGTGGCCGGCTTCACGCTCAAGGAGTTCGCCCGCGAGATCGACCGCCTGAACCAGGGCGCGCTCGGCGACCGCGAGCGCCAGATCCTCGAGGAGCTGGTGATGCACGTGGAGGCGATGATGCCGGCCCAGGCCTTCGGCTGACCCGACGCCCCCTTTCGTTGCCCGTGAACGACGACGCCCGGCCAAGCGGCCGGGCGTCGTCGTGTCGGGCAAGGGAATCCCCTCAGTCGTCGCCGTCGGGCAGCGGCGGGAGGTCGGCCTTGAGCGCCATGACGTCGCTGGCGGCGTCGCCCGGGTCGTGGGTGATCTGCACCGCGGCGCCGTCGACCAGGCTCGGCCACAGCTCGCGCAGCGCCTCGGGCGTCACCGTCAGGGCGCGTTCGGCCAGGCGCCGGCGACGCTCGAAGTCGCCGTTGCTGACGGCCAGGGCCTGCCACAGCCGGTTGGTGCGGGCCGAGAGGCTAGGGTCGCGGGTCAGCAGGTCGTCGTGGACCGCCTGGCGATAGGGCGCCAGGGCCGCGTCGTCGAGCTCGCCCAGGCGGTCGCCGAAGCCGCTCAGGAAGGCGTCGATGCGCTGCTGGATGGTGGCGCTGTCGGTGCCGGGAGACTGCACCAGGAAGCCGAGGCCCGGGGCGTCGAGCAGCGGCCGGTAGCCGGCATTGACCACGTAGCCGAGCTGCTGCTCGGTGCGCAGCTGCTGATAGAAGGGCGTCTCCAGCAGGCGGCCGAGCACCGCCAGGCGGGCCTGGCTCTCCAGCGAGCGGTCCGGTCCCTGGAGATAGCGCATCACCAGATACTCGTCGCGGGCGGTGTCCGGGGTCAGCGCCGGCAGGCCCTCGCCGACGCGCAGCGGCGTCAGCTCGGGGATCGCCGAGGTCGGCAGTCGCGGCGACAGCGCCTCGGCCACCGCCCGGGCCTGACGGGTCGAGGCCTCGGCCTCCTGGTTGCCCACGGCCATGGCCTCCAGGTGCAGGTCGGCCAGGAAGTCGTCGCGGAAGGCGCGCAGCGCCTCGGCGTCCAGCGCGTCGCTGGCATCGAGCAGCGCCTCCGGTGACCACTGCGGGCGGATCAGCGCCTCGGTCAGGGTGCGGCCGGCCTGGCGATAGAGATCGTCCTGGGGCGCGTTGCGCCACCGCTGACGCAGCTGGTGGCGGACCCGGGCGACGTCGGCGGCCTCGATGGTGCCGTGCTGCAGCTGCTCGAGCACCCGCTCGATCAGCGCCTGCTGACCGTCCCGCCAGCCGGAGAACGACAGGGTGATGCCGCGGGCGTGGGCATAGGCCTCGAAGCCGTGGCCGGCCAGGCGGGCGGGGTAGAGCGCCTCGTTGAGGCTGTCGCCGAGCCAGCCGGCGAGCAGGCGCGACAGGGCGGCGTCCCGCGCGTCGCGGCTGGCATCGGGGTGCTGCAGGCTGAAGCGCCACTCGACCCGCGGCGTGTCGAAGCTGTCGTCGCGCATCTGCCAGAAGGCGAACTCGGGCGTGTCGATGTGCTGCACCGGCGCCTCGTCCTTGCCGTCCAGCAGGGTGAGGTCCTCGGCCACGTAGGGGTTGGGCTCGGGCAGCGCGAGGCCGGCCAGGGGCTCGGCCTCGCCGGCGCCGGGGTCGGCCGGCGACCAGCCGACGTCGAACCAGGGCGTCTGCTCGTCGCCCTCGACCTCGGGGCCGCTGTACAGGCGCAGCATGTTGGCGGGGCGCAGCGCGTCCAGCCATTCATTGATGCGCTCGGCGTCGAAGCCATCCATGCGATAGGGGGCGTAGATGACGTCCTCGAGCGGATAGCGGGACAGGCCGGTGGCCAGGCGCATGGCGGTGTTCAGGGCGCTGCCGTGCTCCTGGAAGCGGAAGTCCTGCTCGGCGAGGCGGGCCTGCTCGTCGTAGCGCCAGGCCTCGACGCCGTGGTCGCGGATCGCGGCGATGGCGGCGAACAGGCTGGCCTGGACGCGGTCGCGGTGCTTCGCGCCCTCCGGCGTCAGGCTGATGTCGACGCTGAACAGCGCGTCGTCGCCGTCGCCGCGGGTGGTGCCGGCGGAGAGGCCGTCGGCCCAGCCGGCCTCGCGCAGGGCGTCGAGCAGGCTGCCCTCCCCCTCGTGGCCCAGCAGGTTGGCCAGATAGCTGGCCGGCTTCAGGCGATAGGCCGTCTCGGGATCGGGGGTCGGGAAGTAGAAGGTCAGGCGGCGGTCGTCACGTAGCGAATGCAGCTCGGCGGCGGCGGGCGTCTGCGCCGGCGTCGCCAGCGGGGTGGCGATCTCGGGGCGCGACAGGCCGCGGTCGGGGACGTCGGCGAAGTCCTCGCGCACCAGGCGCTCGATCTCGTCGAGGGGCTGGGGCGCGACCACCGCCAGGTGCATGACGTTGGCGCCGTAGTGACGCTGGTAGAAGTCGATCACGCGCTGGCGCAGCGGCGGCTCGCCCTCCGGCCGCTCGGCCAGGGTCTCGTTGCTGCCCACCGAGAAGCGGGTCGTCGGGTGTTCCGGGTTCAACAGCGCCTCGAGCACCGAGGCGTGGCGGCGGCCGGCATTACGCTTGCGGGCCTGGTACTCGGAGTGCACCACCTGACGCTCGCTGGCCAGCCGGTCGGCGTTGAACAGCGGGTCGACGAAGAAGTGGCTGAAGCGGTCCAGGGTGCCATCCAGGGCCTCGGGGTCCACCGAGAAGAAGTAGTTGGTGTCCTGGGAGGCGGTGTAGGCGTTGTGCTGGCCGCCGTGGCGCGACAGATAGCTCTGGTAGGCGTCGGCCTCGGGATAGGCCTCGGTGCCGAGGAACAGCATGTGTTCCAGGTAGTGGGCCAGGCCGGCCAGGTCGTCCGGGTCCTGGGCGCTGCCCACGTCCACGTTCAGCGAGGCGGCGGCCTTGTCCGCCTCGGGGTCGCTGACCAGCAGCACGGTGAGGCCGTTGTCCAGCGTCAGCGTCCGGTAGTCGCGATCGTCCGAGGGGCTGGTGAGCGGGGTGTCGACCGTCGCCGGTGCCTCGTCGGCGGCGGCCGGCAGGGCGGCGAGCGCCGGCAGCAGGGCCGAGGCCAGGGCGAGGGGCAGCGCCAGGCGAGGGCGGAAGTATCGGATCATCATCTCTCCTTGGGAGGGCGGCGCAGCATGGGGCCGGTCGGGTGGGCGCAGGCGGCCTCCTGGCAGCCGGGATCGTTCACACGTCTTGATACCGGAAAGGCGCCCAACAGTTCCCCGGCTGCCGGCGTCAGCATCTCGTGAAGCGTCGCCGCTGGCGTCGCCGGATCGAGCCATTGCTCGGCCCGGGCCGGCGGAATCACCGCCGGCAGGCGATCGGTGAGCGGCGACAGCAGGTCGTTGGCCGGCACCGTGATCAGCGCCAGGGAGTCGTGATGGGTGGTGAGATCGGTATGGAAACGGCACCACAGCCCGGCCAGCAGCAGCGGGCCGCGATCGGCGCGGGTCACCAGGAAGGGCTGCTTGGCCCGGGGCTGGGGTTTCCAGACGTAGATGCCGCCCGCCGGCACCAGGCAGCGCCGGGCGGCGAAGGCCTCGCGGAACATCGGGCGCGAGGCGATCGACTCGGCCCGGGCGCAGTGCGGCGCGTGGTCGAGCACCTCCAGCCAGGGCGGGGTGAGGCCCCAGAAGGCCCGGCCCAGGCGCGGTCGGCCGGCCTCGAGGCGGATCATCGACAGCGGCTGGCGCGGCGCCAGGTTGACGCCGGTGATCGGCGCGTCGTCCACGCCCAGGTCGGGCAGCAGGCGTTTGAGGTCGAGCGGCGGAATGTAGAGACGACCGGCCATGGAACCTCCGCGGACTGGGGGCGTCAGGGTAACCAAGACGTGTCGGCCAGGAAAGCGTCTCGGCGCGGACTTGCGTTGCGCTTCAGGCGCGATATGCTAGCGGAAACAGTGTTTTCATTTCAGATCGTGGCCGGTGTCGCCCCCGGGTGGCACCGGCCCGGCCCGCGAGGATGTCGATGGCCCGTCCCAGACAGCACGCCCCCGAGGCGCTTCATGCCCAGGTGATGTCGGCCTGCGATGCCTGGCTGCAGGAGCGGCCCGTGCATACGCTGTCGCTGCGCTCCCTGGCGCGTGACGTCGGCTGTGCCCCCAGCACGCTGCTCAAGCTCTACGGCAGCTTCGGCAACCTGCTGCAGCACGTGAACATCGAGTCGCTGGCGAGTCTGCGCGCCGCCATCGATCCGCTGCTCGACGAGGCGGCGCCGGACGATCGCATCAAGGCGCTGGCCAGGGCCTACTGGGAGTTCGCCCGCCGCGAACCGTTCCGCTGGCAGCTGATGTTCGACTACCCGCTGGCCCAGGAGGGCGAGCTGGATCAGCGCCAGAACGACATGATCGAGGCGCTGTTCCTGCGCGTCGAGAGCACCCTCAAGGAATACCAGCCGACGCTCGACGACCTCGAGGCGCGCCGGCTGGGGCGGACCCTGTGGGGCAGCGTCCACGGCCTGGTGCAACTGGGGCTCAACGAGCGCCTCGGCTACTGGCAAAGCGAGCCGCTGGAGGTGGAAGAGCTGCTCGACAAGCTGCTCACGACCCTGCTGGCCGGCCTGAGGGCGGGGTCCGGCATCTCTTGACCGCCCTGATGGCCTGGGGGCTTCCCACCCTGGCGGTGGCCGCCGCGCTGGGCTGGTGCCTGCGCTCGCCGCGCCGCGTGCTGCGTCGGCTGGTGTTCCTGATCATCCATCTGCTCTATCGGCTGCGCTTCCGTGGCCGCCGCCACATTCCCGCCCATGGCCCCGCCCTGGTGGTCTGCAATCACGTCAGCTTCGTCGACGCCCTGGTGGTGGGCGGCGCCAGCCCGCGACCGCTGCGGTTCCTGATGGACCGGCCGATCTACGAGTCGCCCTGGCTGCACTGGCTGTTCAAGCTGGCGGGGGCGATCCCGGTGGACTCCGAGCGCCGTGATCCCGGCGGGTTGCGACGCGCGCTGGATCAGGTCAGCCAGGCGCTGCGCGCCGGCGAGGTGGTGATGGTGTTTCCCGAGGGGCGGCTGACCAAGGACGGCGAGATTCATCCCTTCCGGCGTGGCCTGGACCTGATCCTGGCCCGCGATCCGGTGCCGGTGGTGCCGGCGGGGCTGGCCGGGCTATGGGGCTCCTGGACCTCGCACCGCCACGGCCGGGCCCTGGGCACGCCGCCGCGGCGCTTTCGGGCCCGGGTGGCGCTCTACTTCGGTGCCCCGCTGGCCCCGGCCGAGGCCGATCGCCAGCGGCTGGAGGAGAGGGTCAGGGCGCTGAAGGGCGAGGCCGACGAGTGGGCGGCGGGGCGCTCCCGCCGCTGAGTCAGGCGTTGGCCGCGGCGGGGAGGCGCACCGCCTGCCAGCAGCGCGCCGAGGTGATCAGGTTGTCGCGCACCTCGAGGAGCTCCATGCGCACCGCGCCGATCTGCAGGCAGGTCGGGCCGTCGGGGAAGGACTCCAGGTGCTCGAGGATCAGGCCGTTGAGGGTCTTGGGGCCGTCGGTGGGCAGCTGCCAGCCCAGCGACTTGTTGATGTCGCGAATGTTGGCGGTGCCGTCGATGACGTGGCTGCCGTCGTCCTGGGGGTGAATCTCCTGATCCTGGCCGGCCACGTCGGTGGTGAACTCGCCGACGATCTCCTCGAGGATGTCCTCCAGCGTCACCAGTCCTTCCACGTCGCCGTACTCGTCCACCACGATGCCGATGCGTCGCTTCTGCTTCTGGAAGTTGAGCAGCTGGGTGTGCAGCGGCGTCGACTCGGGAATGAAATAGGGCTCCCGGGCCTCCTGGACGATGGCCGCCTTGGTCACCTCGCCGCGGGACAGGAAGCGCGCCGCGTTGCGCAGGTGAAGCATGCCGATGATGTTGTTGATGTCGCCCTTGTAGACCGGCACGCGGGTGTGCTGGCTGGTGCGGATCTGGGTCAGGATGGCGTCGAGGTCGTCGTCCAGGTCGATGCCCATCACCTCGTGGCGGGGCACCATGATGTCGTTCACCGTGACGTTCTCGAGGTCGAGGATCGACACCAGCATGGCCTGGTGGCGGCGCGGGATCAGCGGCCCCGCCTCGTGGACCACGGTGCGCAGCTCGTCGCGGGTCAGGTTGTCGCCGCCGCCCTCGAGGGTCTTGACCCCGAGCAGCCGCAGCAGGCCGTTGGAGATGGCATTGACCAGCCATACCAGCGGGTAGAGCAGCTTGAGCAGCGGCTCCAGGATCCGCGAGGCCGGGTAGGCGATGCGCTCCGGCTTCACCGCGGCGTAGGTCTTGGGGGTGACCTCGGCGAAGATCAGGATGGCGATGGTCAGCAGGCTGGTGGCGACGGCCGGCCCGGAGACCTCGCCGAAGAAGTGAATCGCGATGATGGTGGCGATCGAGGCCGCGAGGTTGTTGACGAAGTTGTTGCCGATCAGGATCACGCCGATCAGGCGGTCGGGGCGACCGAGCAGGCGCATCACCCGCCGGGCCCGGCGCTCCCCTTCGTTGGCCCGGTGGCTCAGGCGGTAGCGGTTGATCGACATCATGCCGGTCTCGGAGCTCGAGAAGAAGGCAGAGAGGCAGATGAGCAGCAGCAGCAGGCCGAACAGCAATCCCAGGGGGAAGTCGTCGTTCAAGTCGAAGGGTCCTCAATCGCGTATCAAGGCTTGAGTTGTAGGGACGGGGCCCGATGGTGTCAAGAACGCGCCAGCAGGATCTCGAGCACGAACTTGCTGCCGAAATAGGCCAGCAGCAGCATCAGGTAGCCGCCCAGCGTCCAGCGCACCGCGCGCATGCCGCGCCAGCCCTGGCGATGGTGGCCGATCAGCAGGGCGGCGAAGATCACCCAGGCGGCCAGCGACAGCACCGTCTTGTGCACCAGGTGCTGGGCGAACATGTTGTCGACGAAGACGAAGCCGCTGGCGATCGACAGGGTCAGCAGGATCATGCCGCCCCAGAGCAGCTCGAACAACACCCGCTCCATGGTGGTGAGCGGCGGCAGCGACTGGACCACGCCGCGGATGTGATGGTGGCGAAGGGCCTGGTTCTGCACCCCGAGCAGCACCGCCTGGACGGCGGCGATGGCCAGCAGGGCGAAGGCCAGCGCCGCGCTAAGGGCGTGAAGGGCGATGCCCGGGGTCATGCCTGCCCCCTTCTCGGGGCTCGGCCATTCGGCGGCCAGCAGCAGCACCGCGCCGGCCAGCGGGAAGAGGCCGGTGGCGACGTTGAGCACCGGCTTGAACAGGCTGACCAGCAGCAGCACCAGCACGGCGAGGGCGCCGGCCAGCACCACGCTGGTCGAGAAGCCCGGCAGCAGGGAGGCGCCCTGGTCGAGCAGGCCCACGGCCAGCGGCAGGTGGCAGAGCAGGCCGGCGGCCCCGAGGCCGCGGACCAGGGTGTCGCGCGGCGCCACGCGTCGAAACAGGGTCAGGCCCTGCCAGGAAGCGGCGGCGATGTAGAAGATGAAGGCCACCAGGGCCAGAGGGAGCGCGTACATCGATGGCTATCCGTGCGCCTTCGCCAGCGTCCAGCGAGAGGAAATGGAGTCGCCACTATACCGAATCCTCCGCGTGCCGCCCAGCCGGGCGCGGGCCGCTGCCATGGAGACTCGCGGCCACAAGGCGTATAATTTCGTCCCATTGTGGGAAAGTCCCGCCCGGACGCGCCATGCCGGGGGCTGATGCGGCTTCCCAGGCCATCGTTTGCGGAGAGGCCCCATGTTTCAGAATCTCAGCGATCGTCTGTCCCAGACGCTCAAATCGATCAAGGGTCAGGCGCGCCTGACCGAAGACAACGTCAAGGACACCCTGCGCGAGGTCCGGCGGGCGCTGCTCGAGGCCGACGTCGCCCTGCCGGTGGTCAAGGCGTTCATCGACCGGGTGCGCGAGCGTGCCGTGGGTCAGGAGGTCTCGAAGAGCCTCTCGCCGGGTCAGCAGTTCGTCAAGATCGTCCAGCAGGAGCTCGAGGCGATCATGGGCGAGGCCAACGAGGGCCTGTCGCTCAAGGGCCGCCCGGCGGTGGTGCTGATGGCCGGCCTGCAGGGCGCGGGCAAGACCACCTCCGTGGCCAAGCTGGCGCGCTACCTGCGCGAGCGCGAGAAGAAGAAGGTGCTGGTGGTCTCCGCGGACGTCTACCGTCCGGCGGCCATCGACCAGCTCGAGACGCTGGCGAAGGAGGTCGAGGTCGACTTCTTCCCGTCGAGCAGCGATCAGCAGCCGGTGGCCATCGCCGAGGCGGCGATCAAGCACGCCAAGATCCAGTTCCACGACGTGGTGCTCGTCGACACCGCCGGCCGCCTGGCCATCGACGAGGCGATGATGGCCGAGATCCAGGCCCTCGAGAACGCCGTGTCGCCGGACGAGACGCTGTTCGTGGTCGACTCCATGACCGGCCAGGACGCCGCCAACACCGCCAAGGCCTTCCACGAGGCGCTGCCGCTGACCGGCGTGATCCTGACCAAGGCCGACGGCGACGCCCGCGGCGGCGCGGCGCTGTCGGTGCGCCACATCACCGGCAAGCCGATCAAGTTCATGGGCGTGGGCGAGAAGGTCGACGCCCTCGAGCCCTTCCACCCGGACCGCGTGGCCTCGCGCATCCTCGGCATGGGCGACGTGCTGTCGCTGATCGAGGAGGCCGAGCGCACCGTCGACAAGGGGCAGGCCGAGAAGCTGGCCAAGAAGGTCAAGAAGGGCGACGGCTTCGATCTCGAGGACTTCCGCGACCAGCTCCAGCAGCTAAAGAAGATGGGCGGCATGGGCGGCCTGCTCGGCAAGCTGCCCGGCATGGGCCAGATGGCCGAGATGGCCCAGGGCCCGGGCCCCGAGAAGGAGATGGGCAAGCTCGAGGCGCTGATCAATTCGATGACGCCCAAGGAGCGCCGCAACCCCGACATCATCAACGGCTCGCGCAAGCGCCGCATTGCCGCCGGTGCCGGCCTGCAGGTGCCGGACCTCAATCGCCTGCTCAAGCAGCACAAGCAGATGCAGAAGATGATGAAGAAGGCCGGCAAGAAGGGTGGCATGCAGAAGATGATGCGTGGCATGTCCGGCATGATGGGCGGCGGCCCGGGAGGCCCCGGCGGCATGGGTGGCATGGGCGGTCCCGGCGGCATGGGCGGCCCGGGCGGTGGCCTGCCGCGGCGCTGAGGCGCCCGGCTCGCGGCCCAAAAAGGTTTCCAAGCCGGGGAGATTTCCGTAGAATGCGGCGTCTTCACTGGCAGGTCCGCGTTTTTCGCGGGCCTTCTCGTGACCGAACACCCGGCGGCGCACCCTCCGGGGTGCGGTCGATCCGACTGTCGAGGGCCTGGCCCCGACCGACAACCTCCGTAACTCAACCGAAGGACAGTCAACGCATGGTTACCATTCGTCTGGCACGTGGTGGCGCCAAGAAGCGTCCCTTCTACCACCTCACCGTGACCGATTCCCGCAAGGCTCGTGACGGCCGTTTCATCGAGCGTCTCGGCTTCTTCAATCCGGTCGCCCGCGGCCAGGAAGAGCGTCTGCGCGTCGACCTCGATCGCATTCAGCACTGGCAGGACCAGGGCGCCCAGCTGTCCGGCCGCGTTGCCGAGCTGGTCAAGGAAGCCCGCAAGCAGGCCTGATCGGCCTGATGCCCCGAATGTCTGAGGCAGGATCGCGATGAGCGCAGGCGTCGAGCCGACACCGGCCAATGAGCACGTGGTGCTGGGCAAGTTGACCAGCCCCTACGGTGTGAAGGGCTGGCTGAAGGTGTATTCGTACACCAGCCCGATGGAAGGCATCCTCGACTACGACGAGTGGGTGCTGCGCCATCAGGGCCGTCTCGTGCGCTATCGTCTCGTCCAGGGACGCCCGCAGGGCAAGGGCCTGGTGGCCCGCCTGGAAGGCGTCGACGGTCGAGATCAGGCCGAGGCCCTGGCCGGCGCAGAAGTGCTGCTGCCCACGGCCGAGCTGCCCGAGCTCGACGGCGACGATGATTTCTACTGGTACCAGCTGGAAGGCCTGCGGGTGGTGACCCGTGACGGCGTCAAGCTGGGCCGCGTCGACTACCTCTTCGAGACCGGCGCCAACGACGTCATGGTCGTGAAGGGGCGTGACGGCGACGCCATCGACGATCGCGAACGACTGCTGCCCTTCCTGCCCGACGAGGTCGTGCAGAAGGTGGATCTCGAGGCCGGCGTGATGACCGTCGACTGGGATCCGGACTTTTGAGTCGCAGCGACGCCTCCATGTGGGTCGGCGTGGTATCGCTGTTCCCCGAGATGTTCGAGGCGCTGACCCGTCAGGGCGTGACGGGCAGAGCGGTGGACAAGGGGCAGATCGCCCTGGAGTTCTGGAATCCCCGGGACTACGCCACCGACCGGCATCGCACCGTGGACGACCGCCCCTACGGCGGCGGACCGGGGATGCTGATGAAGGTCGACACCCTGCGCTCGGCCATCCACGATGCCCGCGAGCGGGCCGAGGACGCCACCGGGCAGCGCCCGAAGGTGATCTATCTTTCGCCCCAGGGGCGTCAGCTGGATCAGCGCGGCGCGCAGGAGCTGGCGGAAGGCCCACCCCTGGTGGTGGTGGCCGGACGCTACGAAGGCATCGATGAACGGGTCGTTGAGGCCGACATCGATGAAGAATGGTCGATCGGCGACTATGTGCTGAGCGGCGGCGAGCTGCCGGCGATGGTGCTGATCGATGCCGCGGCAAGGCTGGTACCTGGCGTGCTGGGCCATCAGGATTCCGCGGTCGAGGACTCCTTCAACGACGGACTGCTGGACTGTCCGCACTACACGCGCCCCGAGGTGATCGACGGGCGACGAGTGCCGGATGTCCTGCTCAGCGGCCACCATGGCGCCATCCGGCGCTGGCGGCTCAAGCAGTCCCTGGGGCGGACCTGGCTCCGGCGACCCGACCTGCTCGAGGGCAGGACGCTGGACGCCGAGCAGCAGACTCTGCTCAAGGAGTTCATCGAGGAGTACGCGCTGGCCGAAAGCGAGTAGGTCAGGCGGAGGTGCAGGACGCGCCCATAGCGGCCGTGACCTGCGTCACCAACAGGACTCCCGCGCCTCGAGGCATTCGAGCGCCGGGATCACGATTCGTCGGCCACCCACTGCCGGATCGACGAATCATGTATGTTATCGAGGAGTTATGTCATGAGCAGCAAGAACAAGGTGATCCAGGCGCTCGAAGCCGAGCAGATGAGCAAGGAAGTGCCGGAATTCGCCCCGGGCGACACCGTGACCGTCCAGGTCAAGGTCAAGGAAGGCAGCCGTGAGCGCCTGCAGGCCTTCGAAGGCGTCGTCATCGGCAAGCGCAACCGCGGCCTGAACTCCGCCTTCACCGTGCGCAAGGTGTCCCACGGCGTCGGCGTCGAGCGTACCTTCCAGACCTACAGCCCGCTGGTCGACTCCATCAGCGTCAAGCGTCGCGGTGACGTTCGCCAGGCCAAGCTGTACTACCTCCGCGAGCGCAGCGGCAAGTCCGCCCGCATCAAGGAAAAGCTGGCCTGAGGCAACGCCTCACCGGCCAGTGGTGACGCGGCGTGTCAGTCCGCGTGACATCGAAACCCCGTCACCGCAGCCGCGGGGCGGGGTTTCGTCGTTCAGGGACCGAGGAGCGCCATGACGACCATCGCTGACGAGGCTCTGGCGCTGATCGAGGCCTGCCTCGACGACCTGTGGCTGGGGGAGGGCGCCAGCGACAACACCCTGGCGGCCTACCGCCGCGACCTGACCGCCTGGGCGGCCTGGCTCGACGGGCGCGACGCCTCGCTGCTGGCGCCCGGTGGCGAGGCGCTGCCGGCCTGGCTCGACGCCCGGCGCGAGGACGGCTACAAGCTGCGCAGCAATGCCCGGCTGCTGTCGAGCCTGCGCCGCTTCTATCGCTGGGCGCTGGCCGAGGGGCGCATCGACCACGACCCCATCGCCGAGGTGAAGCTGCCGCCGGCCCGGCCGTCGCTGCCGGACACCCTGGAAGAGGACGAGGTGGAGCGGCTGCTGGCCGCGCCGGACCTCGGTAGCGACCTGGGCCTGCGCGATCGCACCATGCTCGAGGTGCTCTACGCGGCCGGGCTGCGCGTCAGCGAGCTGGTCGGGCTGACCACCGACGCCGTCAACCTGCGCCAGGGCGTGGTGCGGGTGCGCGGCAAGGGTGACAAGGAGCGCCTGGTGCCGCTCGGCGAGGAGGCGCTGGACTGGCTGTCGCGCTACCTGCGCACCGGGCGTGCGGCGCTGATGGACGATCCGTCGCGGCCGGCGCTGTTCCCCGGTCGCGGCGACGCCTGCCTGACCCGGCAGGCCTTCTGGCATCGCATCAAGGCCCATGCGCTGGTCGCCGGCATCGACCGGCCGCTGTCGCCGCACACCCTGCGCCACGCCTTCGCCACTCATCTGTTGAATCATGGGGCCAACCTGCGTGTCGTACAGCTGCTGCTCGGTCACAGCGACCTGTCGACCACGCAGATCTATACCCATGTCGCGCAGGCCCGGCTCGAGGCCCTGCACGCCGATCATCATCCCCGAGGCTGAATCATGAGACCCATCTCCCGTGTTGTCGCCGGCGGCATGCTCGCCGCCCTGTCACTCCCCGCCCTGGCCCAGGATCCGGCCATCGAGCGGCTGACCGAGCGGCTCGCCGTCGATGGCCAGCAGATGCCGGTGGAGCGCATCGAGGAAACGCCGCTGGAAGGCTTCTACGCGGTGCGCCTGGAGACCGGCGAGCGCTTCTACACCGACGCCGAGGGCGACTACTTCTTGGTCGGCGACCTCTACGAGAACGCCGTGGGCGGGCTGGTGAACCTCTCCGAGCAGTCGCGCAACGCCGAGCGGGCCGCGCGGGTGGCGGCGATCCCCGACGACGAGCGGGTCGTGTTCCGCGGCACCGACGCGCCGAAGGCGCGGGTCACGGTGTTCACCGACACCACCTGCCCCTACTGCCGCCGCCTGCACGAGGAGGTGCCGCGCCTCAACGAGATGGGCATCGAGGTCGATTACCTGGCCTTCCCGCGTGGCGGCATGAGCTCGCCGGGCGCCCGCGAGCTGCAGCGGGTATGGTGCGCGGACAATCCCAGCGAGGCGATGTCGGCGGCCAAGCGCGAAGAGGCGCTCGAGGGCAACGCAAGCTGCGACAATCCGGTCGAGGAACAGTATCATCTGGGCATGCAGCTGGGCGTGCAGGGCACCCCGGCCATCGTGCTGCCCGACGGGCGCCTGGTGCCCGGCTACGTGCCGGCCGAACGCCTGGCGACCATGCTGGGCCTGAACGAGCAATAGGCGCCACCGAGCGCGCACCGGCCCTTGAGGCCGACCAACGCTGAGACACTAGCAGTAACGAGGGGAAAGACATTGAAACCGGTGAGAGTGGGAATCTGTGGCCTGGGCACCGTCGGTGGCGGGACCTTCAACGTACTGACGCGCAACGCCGACGAGATCGCTCGTCGGGCGGGGCGCCCGATCGTCATCGAGCAGGTGGCCTACCGCACGCCCAATCCCGAGTGTGACGTCACCGGCATCAAGAGCACCCAGGACATCTTCGAGGTCGCGGCCAACCCCGACATCGACGTCGTCGTCGAGCTGATCGGCGGCTACGACGTGGCCCGCGAGCTGGTGCTGACCGCCATCGACAACGGCAAGCACGTGGTCACCGCCAACAAGGCGCTGATCGCGGTGCACGGCAACGAGATCTTCCAGGCCGCCCACGAGAAGGGCGTGATCGTGGCCTTCGAGGCCGCGGTGGCCGGCGGCATCCCGGTGATCAAGTCGCTGCGCGAGGGCCTGGGCGCCAACCGCATCGAGTGGCTGGCCGGCATCATCAACGGCACCGGCAACTTCATCCTCACCCACATGCGCGACGAAGGCCGCGCCTTCGAGGACGTGCTGGCCGAGGCCCAGGCGCTGGGCTACGCCGAGGCCGACCCCACCTTCGACGTCGAAGGCATCGACGCCGCCCACAAGCTGACCATCCTGGCCTCCATCGCCTACGGCGTGCCGCTGCAGTTCGAGAAGGCCTACACCGAGGGCATCTCCCGGGTCACCGCCGAGGACGTCGAGCAGGCCGACAACCTGGGCTACATCATCAAGCACCTGGGCATCTCCAAGCGCACCGACGAGGGCCTGGAGCTGCGCGTGCACCCGACCCTGATTCCCAAGGAGCGGCTGCTGGCCAACGTGCACGGCGTCAAGAACGCCATCGCCGTGATGGGCGACGCCGTGGGCCCGACCCTCTACTATGGCGCCGGCGCAGGCGCCGAGCCGACCGCCTCCGCGGTGGTCGCCGACGTGCTCGACGTGGCCCGCGACATCGCCACCGATCACCACTACCGCGTGCCCTACCTGGCCTTCAGCGGCATCGGCGAGAACGCCGACCAGCCGCCGATCCTGGCCATGGAAGAGATCAGCACCGCCTACTACCTGCGCCTGCTGGCGGTCGACCGCCCCGGCGTGCTGGCCCGCGTCGCCACCATCCTCTCCGAGGAAGGCATCTCCATCGAGGCGCTGATCCAGAAGGAGGCGACCGGGGGCGAGCTGGTGCCGATCATCCTGATGACCCACCGCACCCGCGAGAAGCACATGAACGAGGCGATCCGCAAGATCGAGGCCATGGCCGACATCGCCGGTTCCGTCACTCGCATTCGCGTCGAGTCGCTGGAAGAGAACTAATCATATCGGCCGCGCGGCTATCGCTGGCAACGAGGGACGTCGGGGATAGGCCGTAGAGGAGGTCCTGCGCCAGGGATGGCGTCGGTAGCGCCCAGGGATGGGGTCTCAGCGCCTCCTCGAAGGCTTGTCGCCGGGTCGGTCCCGAGCGAGCAAAGGAATCGAACAATGCGCTATATCAGTACTCGCGGGCAGGCGCCCGCGCTCTCCTTCGAGGAGGTCGTGCTCACCGGCATGGCCAGCGACGGCGGCCTCTACGTACCCGAGACCGTCCCCAGGCTGAGCCACGAGCAGCTGGCCGACATGGCCGGCTGCTCCTACGCCGAGATCGCCTTCCGGGTGATGCAGCCCTACGTGGGCGGCGAGATCGACGACGACACCTTCCGCGAGATCGTCCGCGACGCCTACGCCACCTTCAGCCACGACGCCGTGGTGCCGCTGAACCAGCTCGACGCCAACCACTTCCTGCTCGAGCTGTTCCACGGCCCGACGCTGGCGTTCAAGGACGTGGCCCTGCAGCTGCTCGGCCGGCTGCTCGACCACTTCCTCGACAAGCGCGGCGAGCGCGCGGTGATCATGGGCGCCACCTCCGGCGACACCGGCTCGGCCGCCATCGAGGGCTGCCGCCACTGCGACAACCTGGACATCTTCATCCTGCACCCGCACCAGCGGGTGTCCGAGGTCCAGCGTCGCCAGATGACCACCGTGCTGGCGGACAACGTCTTCAACGTCGCCATCGAGGGCAACTTCGACGACGCCCAGGCCATGGTCAAGGCCAGCTTCGCCAACCAGGACTTCCTGAACGGCACCCGGCTGGTGGCGGTGAACTCGATCAACTGGGCGCGCATCATGGCCCAGATCGTCTACTACGTGGCCTCCGCCGTGGCGCTGGGCGCGCCGCACCGCAAGGTGAGCTTCTGCGTACCGTCGGCCAACTTCGGCAACGTCTTCGCGGGCTACATGGCCTATCGCATGGGCCTGCCGGTCGAGCGCTTCGTGATCGCCACCAACGCCAACGACATCCTGCACCGCACCCTGGCCGACAACGACTTCTCCAAGAAGGAGCTGGTCGCGACCCTGGCGCCGTCCATGGACATCGTGGTGTCGTCCAACTTCGAGCGCCTGCTGTTCGAGGCCTACCAGCGCGACGGCGCCGCCGTGGACGCGCTGCTCGAGCGCTTCCAGGACGAGCCCTCGGCGCTGGCCGATGCACCGCTGGCGCGGCTGCGCGAGATGTTCGCCAGCCACAGCATCGACGATGCCACCATCCTGGAGGTGATCCGCGAGGCGCATCACCGCACCCAGGAGATCCTCGACCCGCACACCGCCACCGGCTATCGCGCCGCCGAGCGCGAGCGCGGTGACGAGAGCGTGCCGATGATCACCCTGGCCACCGCGCACCCGGCCAAGTTCGCCGAGGCGGTGGTCAAGGCCGGCTTCCCGGGCGTGCCGCTGCCGCCGCACATGGACGACCTGCTGGAGCGCGAGGAGCGCTACAGCGTGCTGCCGGCCGAGCTCGCCGAGGTGCAGAAGTTCGTGGCCGACAACCGGCGCTGAGTCGGTCCCGGCTCGCAGGCCGCTCCGGGGGCGCCCGTCCCCGGCGGCTCCCAGTTATCGCCGTTGCACCCATGACGCCCGGTTCGCCGGGCGTCTTGCCGTCATCTCCAGGAGTTTCCGTGGACGCTATCCCGACGCCCGACCCCGACGCTTCGCTGACGCCCCGCATCCTGCCGCGTCCCCGCGACGAGGCCCTGGAGGCCCGTGCCCTGGCGGAGGGACTGACGCCGCTGCAGGCCCGCGTGCTGGCCGGGCGCCTGCCCGGCCATGCCGGCGAGCTCGCGCCGCTGGTGTCGCCGAGCCTTCGCCACCTGGCGCATCCCGAGCGCCTCAAGGATGCGCGCCCGGCGGCCGAGCGCATCGCCCAGGCGGTGGTCGAGGGCGAGCACATCGGCATCCTCACCGACTACGACGTCGACGGCATCACCTCCCACGTGGTGATCCGGCGCACCCTGAACGAGCTCTTCGGCGTCCCGGAAGACCGGCTGCGCAGCCTGATCGGCCATCGCATCCACGATGGCTACGGCATCAGCCTGCCGCTGGTGGAGCGCACGCTGAAGCTCTCGCCGCGGCCTAGCCTGGTGATCACCGCCGACTGCGGCAGCTCCGATGAGCCGCGCATCGCCCGGCTCAAGGCCGCCGGCATCGACGTGGTCGTCAGCGACCACCACGCGCTGCCGGTGGAGGGTCCGCCGGCCTCGGCCTTCGCCACCGTCAACCCGACCCGCGACGACTGCGACTACCCGGACCCGACCATCGCCGGCTGCATGGTCGCCTGGCTGACCATGTCGCTGGCCCGCTCGGTGCTGATCGAGTGGGGCGTGCTGGCGGCCGCCACGCCCAAGCTCTCGCCCTGGCTCTCCTACGTGGCGCTGGGCACCGTGGCCGACTGCGTGTCGCTGGGCGGCAGCGCCGCCAACCGCGCCGTGGTCACCCAGGGCCTGGCGCTGATCAATCGCATGGAGGCGGCCTGCTGGCGGACCATGGCCGAGCGGCTGGGCGCCGACAGCGTGCCCTTCGACGCCGAGACCCTGGCCTTCCAGATGGGCCCGCGGATCAACGCCCGCTCGCGGCTCGACGACCCCTACGCCGCGCTGCACTTCATGCTGGCGGCGGACGACGCCACGGCGGCGCGGCATCTGGAGACGCTCGACCAGGACAACCAGTCGCGCAAGGCCATCGAGGCGGACATGGCCGAGCAGGCGCGGGCGCTGGCCCGGCCGCAGCTGGCCGCGGGCGCGCCGGCGCTGGTGGTCTATCTCGAGGACGGCCATCCCGGCGTGCAGGGCATCGTCGCCTCACGGCTGGTGCAGGCCTTCGGCCGGCCGACCCTGGTGCTGACCCCGGCCGCCCAGGCCGGCATGCTGACCGGCTCGGGGCGCTCCATCGAGGCGCTGCACCTGCGCGACGCCCTGCAGCGCACCTTCGAGCTCGCCCCCGAGGCGCTGCCGCGCTTCGGCGGCCACCGCGGCGCCGCCGGCGTCGGCGTGCCGGTGGCATCCCTCGAGGCCTTCCGCGCCGCCTTCCTGCAGGCGGTCGGCGAGCAGCTCGGCGACACCGAGCTGTTTCCCAGGGTCTTCACCGACGGCGAACTGGCACCGGCCCAGCTGAGCCTCGCCACCCTCGACGAGCTGGAGGCGCTCGGCCCCTACGGCCGCGAGTTCGACCCGCCGCTGTTCGAAGGCGAGTTCCTGGTCGAGTCGCTGCGCCCGGTGGGCGCCGAGGGCAATCACCTGATGATGGAGCTCTCCGCCGGCCCGGTGTCGACCAAGGCGATCTGGTTCCGGGCGCTGACCCCGGGCGAGGTACCGGCCTTCGGCGTCGGCGACCGGCTGCACTGCGCCTACAAGCTCAACCGCAACCGCTGGCGCGGTCGCGAATCGCTGCAGCTGATGGTCGAGCACGCCGCGCCGGTGCGTTAAGCGGTCAGTAGGTCGGCCACACCCCGGGGGTCGCGAGCTCCAGCAGGTGGCCGGCGGGATCGCGGCCGAATGAAGAGCACGCTCTCCCGAGAGCGGCCTCAGTAGGTTGGCCACACCCCGGGGGTGGCGAGCTCCAGCAGGTGCCCGTCGAGATCGCGGCCGAATAAAGAGCACGCTCTCCCGAGAGCGGCCTCAGCAGGTTGGCCACACACGGGGGGTCGCCAGCTCCAGCAGGTGCCCGTCGGGATCGCGGTCGAATAAAGAGCACGCTCTCCCGAGAGCGGCCTCAGTAGGTTGGCCACACCCCGGGGGTCGCCAGCTCCAGCAGGTGCCCGTCGGGGTCGCGGCCGAATAAAGGGCACGCTCTCCCGAGAGCGGGCTCAGTAGGTCGGCCATACCCCCGGGGTCGCCAGCTCCAGCAGGTGGCCGTCGGGGTCGCGGTCGAATAAAGAGCACGCTCTCCCGAGAGCGGCCTCAGTAGGTTGGCCACACCCCGGGGGTCGCCAGCTCCAGCAGGTGCCCGTCGGGATCGCGGAAATACACGCTCTCGCCGCCCCGCGGCCAGTGGGTGCGGCCCTCGATCTCGATGTCGTGCTCGCCCAGTCGGGCCTCCCAGTCGGCCAGCGCCGGCGCGGCGATGGCGAAGGCCATGTGCACCCGGCCGGCGCCGTCGTGGGGCGGGATGGTGCCCATCTCGCCGGGCAGCACCACCGTCTCGGCGGTCTCTCCGTCGAGGAACAGCAGCAGCACCGTGCCGGCGCCGGCGTCATAGGCGGTGAAGCGATGGTCGGCGGTGAAGGGGCTGAGCCCCATCACCGTCTCGAAGAAGCGTCTGGCCCGGGGCATGTCCGTCACGTAGAGGGCCGTTTCCAGCACGCCGTCGAGCTCGGGCATCGGGCGTCCTCCCTGGTGGCTATCTGCCTTCAGCGTAGCCGCGGCGGCCCCGGGCGTCGGTCAACGCTGGCCCCAGAACCACCAGGCGATCAGGGCGATCAGCGCCAGGCCGGCGAGATTGACGATCCAGCTCATGCGGATGCCTCCTGTTGGCCGGAAGATGAGGCCTCGTCGGGCGCGTCGGCCCCCTGAGGGCGGAAGGCGCGCAGGCGACTGGCGTTGCCGACCACGGTGATCGACGAGGCCGACATGGCGGCGCCGGCGATCACCGGCGACAGCAGGCTGCCCGTCAGCGGATAGAGCGCGCCGGCGGCGATGGGGATGCCGAGCACGTTGTAGCCGAAGGCGCCCACCAGGTTCTGCTTGATGTTGGCAAGCGTCGCGCGGCTGATGGCGATGGCGTCGGCCACGCCGTGCAGCGAGTCGCGCATCAGGGTGATGCCGGCGCTCTCGATGGCCACGTCGGTGCCCTGGCCGATGGCGAAGCCGACGTCGGCGCGGGCCAGGGCCGGGGCATCGTTGATGCCGTCGCCGACCATGCCCACGACTTCGCCGTCGGCCTGACGCCGCTCGATCTCGGCGTGCTTGTCCTCGGGCAGCAGCCCGGCGCGGACCTCGTCGATGCCGACCTCGTCGGCGATGGCGCGGGCGGTGTGTTCGTTGTCGCCGGTCAGCATCACCAGGGTCAGCCCCTCGTCCCGCAGGCGCGCGACGGCGGCCCTGGCATCGGCGCGCAGCGGGTCGCTGACGCCGAACAGGGCGACGAGCTCGCCGTCGACCGCCAGCTGGACCACGGTGCGCGCCTGGCCCTCGAGCTCGGCGACGCGCGCCTGGCCCGCGTCGAGATCGACACCGGCCTCCTCGAGCAGCCGGGCGTTGCCGAGCAGCAGCGTCCGGCCGTCGGGCGTTCGGGCGCGCACGCCGCCGCCGGTCACGCTGGTGAAGTCCTGGATCTCGGCCGCCTCGGCGTTCTGTTCTTCGGCGTGGGCGAGCAGGGCCGCGGCCAGCGGGTGCTCGGAGCCGCGCTCCAGCGCCGCCACCCAGCCGAGCGCCTCCTGCTCGTCGCCGGTGAGGCCTGTGTCGGAGAAAAAGTGGGCCTCGGTGAGGCGCGGCTTGCCCTCGGTGAGGGTGCCGGTCTTGTCCACCACCAGGGTGGTGAGATGGCTGGCGGTCTGCAGCGCCTCGCCGCTTCTCACCAGCACGCCGTGCTCGGCGGCCTTGCCGACGCCGATCATGGTGGAGATCGGCGTGGCCAGGCCCAGCGCGCAGGGGCAGGCGATGATCAGCACGGTGCTGGCGGTGACCAGCATGTGCAGCACCCGCGGCTCGGCGCCGACGTTGTACCAGACCAGCGCGGTGAGCACGGCGATGATCATCACCGAGGGCACGAAGATGCCGGAGATGGTGTCGGCGAGCCGGCCGATGGGCGGCCGCGAGGCCTGGGCGCGGGCCACCTGCTCGGTGATGCGGCCGAGGCGGGTGTCGGCGCCCACGCGGGTGGCGCGATAGACCAGGCCGCCCTGGCCGTTGACGGTGCCGGCGCTGACCTCGTCGCCGGCCGCCTTGGCCACCGGGGCGGGCTCGCCGGTGAGCATCGACTCGTCGAGATGGCTCTCGCCCTCGAGCACCTCGCCGTCCACCGGCAGGCGCTCGCCGGGGCGCACGCGCAGCCGGTCGCCCTCGCGCACCTCGTCGATCTCGACCTCCTGCTCCCGGCCGTCGCGGATCACCCGGGCGGTGCGGCTCTGCAGGTCGAGCAGGCGACGCAGGGCGTCGCTGGTGCGGCCCTTGGCCTTGAGCTCCAGGGCGTTGCCCAGCAGCACCAGGCCGATCACCATCGCCGAGGCCTCGAAGTAGAGGCCGCGGGCCATCTCGGGGAGGGCGCCGGCGAAGGCCACCACCGCCATGGAGTAGAGCCAGGCGGTGCCGGTGCCCATGGCGATCAGGGTGTCCATGTTGGCCTGGTGATGGCGCAGGTTCTTCCAGGCGTTGCGGAAGAAGTGGCGGCCGGGGCCGGCCATCACCGCCAGGGTCAAGAGACCCACCACCAGCCAGAACCCGCGCCCGGCGCCGAGCGGCTGGGGGTGATAGACGAACATGCCGACCATCAGCGGCACGGCCAGCGCCAGCGACAGGGCGCTGCCGCGCAGCCGGCGGCGATATTCCTCGGCGTCGCGCTCGGCGCGCACCCGCTCGGCCTGGCGCAGGTCGAGGATCGGCTCGGCGCCGTAGCCGACCGCGCCCACGGCGTCGATCAGCGCCTGGGTGTCGGCGCGGCCGCGCACCTGGGCGGTGTGGTTGCCGAGGTTGACCGTGGCCGATTCGACCCCCGGCGTGCGCTCCAGCGCCTGCTGCACGCTCTTCACGCAGCCGGCGCAGGTCATGCCGGTGATCGACAGGCGCTGGGTGGCGCCGTCGCTGGCGGGTGCCGGTTCCGGCGCGGAGTCGGGCGCCGGCTCGGGCTCGACATCGGTCTCGGCGTCGGCGGCCGGCTCGATGGGCGACGCCTCGGTGGACGTCTCGGGCGGATAGCCGGCGTCGGCCAGCACCCGGTCCAGCTCGGCGTCGCTCAGCGCGCTCACGACCTCGAGACGATGCTCGGCCGGCGTGCCGCTGACTTCGGCCTCGGCGTCCTGGGCCTGGATGGCCTCGCGCATGCGCCTCACGCAGCCCTGGCAGCTCATGCCGGGCACGGTGCGCTCGCGGCGTGTCGGGGTGCTCATGATGAGGTCTCCTTGGGCTCGGCTGTCCTGGCGTCGGGCGCCAGCGGCTCGGGAAAGCTCTCGATCAGGCGGCACAGGCTGTGGCCGTCCGGGGTGCCGTCGGGCAGGTCCTCCCAGGCGGCCAGCGCCTCCTCCATGCGTCCGGCAAGCGCCTCGAGCTCGCGGATCCGATGGCGGATCTCCGGCAGGCGTCGCGCCAGCAGGTCGCGCACCAGCGGGCAGGGCGAGTCGCCGTGATCGGACTGTTCGAGGATCTCGCGAATCTCGGCGACGCCGAAGCCCAGGGTGCGGGCGCGCTGGATGAAGCGCAGCCGGCGCAGGTCGGCGTCGTCGAACAGCTGGTAGCCGTTGGCCGGGTTGCGCTCGGGGCGCAGCAGCCCCTCGCGGGTGTAGTGGCGCACGGTCTCGGCGGTGACGCCGGCCTGGCGGGCGAGTTCGCTGACCTTCATGGCTCGCGTCTCCTGATGAGGGAATACCCAGAGTGTAAAACCCTTGGGTGACACAAGGGTCAAGATGGCCGCGAGGGGATCGGCAGGGGAGGGGCGGGAGGAGAGTGCAAGTTATTGTTGCGCTTCATGTTCAAACAGTCGTGCCACTAAAGTATTAGTGAAAACTGGATTTAAACGGGCGTTTGTCCTTGATCCTTGCGATGAGTTCTGACGACACTGTCGGTCAGTCGCTGCATCACCATAACAACAGCAATGCCAAGGAGCCGCGCCATGCCCCTGCCCTTCACGTCTCGCAAGCTCGCCGTCGCCGTCGCCCTGGCCTCCGCGGCGCTCGTGTCCGCCCAGGCCGCCGCCACCGGCTTCCAGGTGCGCGAGCAGAGCGCCAAGAGCCTCGCCAACGCCTTCTCCAACGCCGCCGCCGGCGCCGAGGACGTCAGCTTCATGGCCCATAACCCGGCCGCCATCGGCAACATCGACGGCAATCAGGTCGCCGGCGGGGTGGCCTATATCGATGCCAGCTTCGAACTGCAGGATGCCGAAGCAACAAGTCTAGTCGGTACCAATTATGACCGAGGCGGCTCCCGTCAGGGCGGCGAGACGGCTACCGTGCCGAGCTTCGCCGCCAAGACGCAGCTCGACGAGCGCTGGGACCTGGGCCTGGCCATCTATGCGCCCTACGGGCTCTCCACCAAGTACGACAAGGACTGGATCGGCCGCTATCACGCCGTGGAGACCGAGCTCACCACCATCGACTTCCAGCCGACGCTCAACTACCGGGCCACCGAGCGACTCAACCTGGCGGTCGGCCTGCGGGCGCAGTATGCGGATGCGACGTTGTCCAATGCTGTCGACCTGGGCGCGCGTGGCGCTCAAGCTGGCGTGCCCGGAGCAGCCCCTGGCGGCAACGACGGCTTCGCTGAAGTCACCGGCGACGACTGGGGCTTCGGCTATACCCTGGGCGTGCTCTATCAGGCCACCGACAAGACTCGTCTTGGGGCCAGCTACCGCTCCGAGATCGACCTGACACTCGAAGGCGATGCCCGCTTCAGCGCTGACGACCCCTCCGGTCAAATTGTGCTTGATGGCGCCCGTGCCCGAAATACGCTGACGAACGGCGGTGGTTCCGCCGAACTCACCACGCCCGCCAACCTTAACTTTGGCGTCTATCACCAGCTGACCGATCGGCTGGCGCTGATGGCCAACGCCGAGTGGACCGAGTGGAGCAGCTTCGACGAGCTGACCGTCGAGTTCGAGGACAGCACTCCCGACAGCAACACGACCGAGAACTGGGACGATACCTGGGCCTTCTCGGTGGGCGCGAACTATGCCCTGAACCCACAGTGGCTGCTGCGGGCCGGCCTGGGCATCGACGAGACGCCGGTGCCGAGCGCCGAGTTCCGCACCCCCCGGGTGCCGGATGCCGATCGCCGCTGGGCCTCCCTCGGCGCCACCTACCAGCCGACCGAGAACCTGGGCATCACCGCGGGCTATCTGCGCATCTTCGGCGACGATGTCGACATGGATCAGGACGCCACTCCGACCAACGAGAACGCCAGCCGCGGCAACCTGTCCGGCACCTACGAGGTGGAGGCCGACGTCTTCGCCCTGTCGTTGGACTATCGCTTCTAGCCGCCTGGCGTGATCCGCTTCGACCCAGAGCCCCGGCCATCGGCCGGGGCTTTGTCATGGCCGCGTCGTTGACGTCAGGCGGCCTCGCCGTCGAGGAAGGCCGCGCGCATCAGCTCCCGGGTGTAGGCCTCCCGGGGCGCCTGGAACAGCGCCTCGGTGTCGCCCTGTTCGACCACCGCGCCGTCCTTCATCACCAGCACGCTGTCGGCCAGGGCCCGCACCACGGCGAGGTCGTGGCTGATGAACAGGTAGGTGAGGCCGTGTCTCGCCTGCAGGTCGCGCAGCAGCGCGATCACCGTGGCCTGCACCGAACGGTCCAGGGCCGAGGTGGGCTCGTCGAGCAGCAGGAACTCGGGCTTGAGCACCAGGGCGCGGGCAATGGCGATGCGTTGGCGCTGGCCGCCCGAGAACTCGTGGGGATAGCGGTGGCGCATCGCCGGGTCCAGGGCGACGTCATTGAGCGCCTCCTGGACCCGGGCGTCGCGCTCGCGCCGGCCGAGCTCGGGGGCGTGCACCCGCAGGCCCTCGCCGATGATCTCGCCCACCGTCATGCGCGGTGA
Organism: Halomonas sp. B23F22_10; assembly: GCF_043496975.1. Lineage (NCBI taxonomy): Bacteria > Pseudomonadati > Pseudomonadota > Gammaproteobacteria > Oceanospirillales > Halomonadaceae > Halomonas > Halomonas sp. B23F22_10. The sequence goes on from NZ_JBIEKF010000004.1 coordinate 45,926, forward strand.
CAGCGAGCCGAAGGGGTCCTGGAAGACCACCTGCATCCGCGAGCGCAGCGGACGCATGCCGGCGCTGTCCAGGCCGTCCAGCGCCGTGTCGTCGAAGCGGATGTCGCCTTGGCTCTCGAGCAGGCGCAGCAGGGCGCGCCCCAGCGTCGACTTGCCGGAACCGGACTCGCCGACGATGCCCACCGTCTGGCCGCGCCGGATCGAGAGGTCGATGCCGCGCACCGCCTCGAAGACCTCCATCGGGCGGAAGAGGCGCTTGCCGAGTGGGAAGCGCACGCGAAGATCGCGGGCCTCCAGCAGCAGCGGCGCGTCCTCGGCCACCGGCGCCTTGCGCCCGCGGGGCTCGGCGTCGATCAGCATCCGCGTGTAGTCGTGCCGGGGGGCGGCGAACAGCGACGCGGTCTCGCCGCTCTCCACCAGCTCGCCCTGGCGCATCACGCAGACCCGATCGGCGAAGTGGCGCACGATGCCGAGGTCGTGGGTGATGAAGAGGATGGCCATGCCGTAGCGCTGTTTCAGGTCCTCGAGCAGGGTCAGGATCTGGGCCTGGACGGTGACGTCCAGGGCGGTGGTCGGCTCGTCGGCGATCAACAGCTTCGGCTCGCAGGCCAGCGCCATGGCGATCATCACCCGCTGGCGCTGGCCGCCGGAGAGCTCGTGGGGGTAGCTGCCGATGCGTCGCGCCGGCTCGGGGATGCCGACCTGTTCGAGCAGTTCCAGGGCGCGCGCGCGGGCGGCCTGGCCACGCAGCGAGGTGTGCTTGGCCAGCACCTCGACGACCTGCCGGCCCACCCGATGCAGCGGATTCAGCGAGGTCATGGGCTCCTGGAAGATCATCGAGATCTCGTTGCCGCGGAGGCGGCGCAGGCGCCCGGGCGCGACCGTCAGCAGGTCCTCGTCGCCCTCGCCGCCGTGCCAGCGAATGGCGCCGGAGGGGCGGGCCAGGTCCGGGAGCAGGCCCATGGCCGCGGTGGAGGAGACCGACTTGCCCGAGCCGGACTCGCCGACGAGCGCCAGGGTCTCGCCCTCGTGCACGGTGAAGCTGATATCCCGGACGGCGGTGACGGTGCCGCCCGGGAGGCTGAAGTCGACCCGCAGGCGATCGAATTCGAGCAGTGGCTGTTGCATGTTCCTCTCCTGATGGGATTCCGGGGCGCTGTCATCAGCGGGTTTTCGGGTCCAGGGCGTCCCTCAGGCCATCGCCGAGGAAGTTCAGGCACAGCAGGGTCAGGGCGAGGAAGATCGAGGGCACCAGCAGCATCCATGGCGCGGTCTCCATCATGTCCTTGCCCTCGCTGATCAGCACGCCCCAGCTGGTCAGCGGTTCCTGGACGCCGAGCCCCAGGAAGGACAGGAAGCTCTCCAGCAGGATGACCTTGGGCACGGTGAGGGTGACGTAGACGATCACCGGACCGATGGCGTTGGGAATCAGGTGGCGAGTGACGATCTTGTGGCCGCGCACCCCGAGCGCCCGGGCGGCCTCGACGAACTCGCGGCGCTTGAGCGCCAGCACCTGGCCGCGCACGATGCGCGACATGTCCAGCCACTCCACGGCGCCGATGGCGGCATAGATCAGCAGGATGTTGCGGCCGAACACCACCATCAGCAGGATCACCAGGAACATGAACGGCAGCGAGTACATGATGTCGACGAAGCGCATCATCAGGTTGTCGACGCGCCCGCCCAAGAAGCCGGCAACGGCGCCGTAGAGCACGCCGATCAGCAGCGAGACGAGGGTGGCCACCAGCGCCACGGACAGCGACACCCGGCCGCCGTGGAGCACGCGGGTCAGCAGGTCGCGGCCGTTGGCGTCGGTGCCGGCATAGTGGCCGTCGGCCAGGCTCGGGGCCGTGAGGAAGGCGTTCCAGTCCACCTCGTCGAGGCCCCAGGGCGTCAACCAGGGGCCGATCACGCAGGCCAGGGTGGTCAGGGCCAGCAGCACCAGGCTGAGGGTGGCGGCCTGGTTCTGCCTGAGGCGGCGCCAGGCCTCGCGGGCCAGGCTGTCGCCGGCGAGATCGGGGGTCGAGACAGCGGTATCAGTCGTCATGGCGAATCTGCGGGTCCAGGGCCGAGTAGGTCAGGTCGACGAGCAGGTTGAGCAGCACGATCAGGGCGCCGTAGAACACCACCGTGCCCATCACCAGGGTGTAGTCGCGGTTGAGGGCGGCCTGGACGAAGTAGCGTCCGATGCCGGGAATGCCGAAGATCTGCTCGATCACCACCGAGCCGGTGATGATCCCGGCGACGGCCGGGCCCAGATAGGAGACCACCGGCAGCATCGCCGGGCGCAGGGCGTGGCGCCAGATCACCTCGGCTTCGGTCAGGCCCTTGGCGCGGGCGGTGCGGATGAAGTGGCTGCCGAGGACCTCGATCATGCTGGCGCGCATCATGCGCGCGATGTAGGCGATCTGCTGGATCGACAGCGCCACCACCGGCAGCACCAGGTTCTGCCACTGGCCGTCGTTCCAGCCGCCCACCGGCAGCCAGGCCAGGAAGACGCCGAACACCAGCGCCAGCAGCGGCGCGATGACGAAGTTGGGGATCGCCACCCCGGCCAGCGCCGCGCCCATCACCAGGTAGTCGACGGTGGAGTTGCGCTTCAGCGCGGCGATCACGCCCAGCGGCAGGCCGATCAACAGCGCCAGGCCGATGGCCCATAGCCCCAGCTCCAGGCTTACCGGGAAGCCCTGGGCGACCAGCTCGGTGACGCTGAAGTCCTTGTACTTGAACGAGGGGCCGAGATCGCCCTGCAGCAGGTTGCCCATGTAGATCAGGTACTGTTTCCACACCGGCTCGTCCAGATGATAGGTGGCCAGCAGATTGGCCTCGATCTCCGGCGGCAGCTGGCGCTCGCCGTCGAAGGGGCCGCCCGGTGCCAGGTGCATCAGGAAGAACGACAGGGTGATGACGATCCACAGCGTCGGTATCGCCTGCAGCAGGCGCTTGAGGATGTAGCCAGGCATGAGAGTCCCCGCGACCCCGGGGTGTCCCGGGGCCGTTGCCGGTGGGAGGAAGATGGGTTCAGTCGTCGAAGCCGATCCAGCGCGAGCGGTGGATGTCCTCGATGTTGGGTTCCCAGCCGGTCAGCGTCGGGCTGACCAGGTTGCGCGAGACATAGTCGTAGATCGGCAGGACGGCGTGGTCATCCAGGGCCAGCCGTTCCGCCTCGGCCATCAGCTCGGCGCGAGCGTCCAGATCCTGGGTCCCGGCGGCCCGGTCCATCAGCTCATCGAAGGCCGGGTTGGCGTAGGCGCCGTAGTTGTTGGCGACGCCGCCCTCCAGCAGGCTGAGGAAGTTCTGGGCGTCGTTGTAGTCACCGATCCAGCCGGCCCGGGCCACGTCGAAGTCGCCCTGGCGGATGTCGGCGTAGTGCACCGCCACCTCCGAGTTGTAGAGCTCCACCTCGACGCCCAGCGGCTTCCACATCGCGGCCACGGCGATCGCCACCTTGCGATGGTCCTCGCTGGTGTTGTAGCGCAGCTGGAGTTCGAGGGGGTTGTCCGGACCGTGGCCGGCCTCCTGCATCAGCTGCCGGGCCCGCTCGAGGCGCGCCTCCTGGTCGAGGTCGGCGAACTCGAGTTCCGCCCCATCGTAGTGGGCCACGTCCGGCGGCACGAAGTGGTAGGCCGGCTCTTCCCCGGTGCCGAGGATGCGGCCGGTGATCACCTCGCGGCGCACCGCCAGGCTGAGCGCCTCGCGCACCCGCGGGTCGCTGGTGGCATGGCCGTCCCGCGTGTTGAAGGCGTAATAGTAGATGCCGAGATAGGGCGCGACCCGCACGGCGTCCGGCAGGTTGTCCTGGAGCCAGTCGTACTGCTGGGTGGGAAACTCCCGGGCGATGTCGATCTCGCCGGCGCGGAAGCGGTTCAGGGCGGTGTTGCGCTCCTCGATGGGGAAGTACACCACCTCGTCGAGGGCGACGTCTTCGGCGTCATGGAAGTGTGGGTTGCGCACGGCCTCGATGCGGGTCTGGGACCGCCAGTCCTCCAGCATGAAGGCGCCGTTGGAGACCATGTGCTCGGGCCTGGACCAGTCGTCGCCGTACTGCTCCACCACGTGCTTCGGCACCGGGTAGGCGGTGTAGTGGGCCAGCTGGTCGAGGAAGTAGGGCGTGGAGCGCTCCAGGGTGATGCGCAGGGTCCGCTCGTCCAGGGCCTCGATGCCCAGGGTGTCGGAGTCGGCCTCGCCGGCGTAGACCGCCTCGGCGTTCTTCACCGGGTAGAGCAGGTAGGCATAGCTGGCGGCGGTGGCCGGGTCGAGAATGCGGCGAAAGGCGAAGACGAAGTCATCGGCGGTGACCGGGGTGCCGTCGGACCATTCGGCGTCGTCGCGCAGCGAGAAGGTGTACACCGTGCCGTCCTCGGAGACCTCCCAGGATTCGGCCACGCCGGGGATGCGATCGCCGTCCGCGGCCTCGGTCACCAGCCCCTCGAAGAGGTCGCCGACCACATCGTTCTCCCAGGTGCCGCTGATCTTGTGCGGGTCGAGGGAGGCGGGTTCGCCCATGATGGCCAGGCGCAGGGTGTCGGCCTGCAGGGGCGAGGCGGCCAGGCCGGTGGCGAGCAACAGGCTGCCGACGGCAAGACGGGGCTTGCTCATGAATCACTCCTTGAGGCTTGTGCTTGTTGTAGTGTTCGGCCGCGAAGCGGCCATGACTTACCCTCCCTCGTGACCCTGGTCGGGGTCCATTTGAAATTGCGCATGAGTTCATCCACGAATTCGATACCCCAGCTGCGCTGGCCCCTGCGGGATGGCCGCTGGCGGTGCATTTCGCTACAATGCCCGTCTTTTCTCCGCCGCCGGCGCCCGGCGCCGGCGCGCGCCTCATCTCCCTTGGATTCAGGCGAACCCCATGCTGGAAACCAATCCGATCAACCACCTCATCAAGGACCTGTCTGAGCGGACAGACGTCCTGAGGGGGTATCTTTGACTATGCCGAAAAGAAGGATCGGCTAGAGGAAGTCACCCGCGAGCTCGAGGACCCCGACGTCTGGAGCGACCCGGACCACGCCCAGAAGCTGGGCAAGGAGCGGGCGACCCTCGAGGCCATCGTCGCCACCATCGACGAGCTGGACCAGGGGCTGGCAGATAGCCAGGACCTGCTGGAACTGGCCGAGATGGAGGAGGACGAGGGCACCGTCGAGGAGGTCCAGAAGGAGCTCGACGGCCTCCAGGCCAGCCTCGAGAAGCTCGAGTTCCGGCGCATGTTCTCCGGCGAGATGGACGAGAACAACGCCTATCTCGACATCCAGGCCGGCTCCGGCGGCACCGAGGCTCAGGACTGGGCCAACATCCTGCTGCGCATGTACCTGCGCTGGGCCGAGCATCACGGCTTCAAGGCCGAGCTCACCGAGCTCTCCGCCGGCGAGGTGGCGGGCATCAAGTCGGCCTCCGTACATGTCCAGGGCGAGTACGCCTTCGGCTGGCTGCGCACCGAGACCGGCGTGCACCGCCTGGTGCGCAAGAGCCCGTTCGACTCCGGCGGCCGTCGCCACACGTCCTTCGCCTCGGTGTTTCTGTCGCCGGAGGTGGACGACAGCTTCGAGATCGAGATCAATCCCTCGGACCTGCGGACCGATACCTATCGCTCCAGCGGCGCCGGCGGTCAGCACGTCAACACCACCGACTCGGCGGTGCGTATCACCCACGAGCCGACCGGCATCGTGGTGGCCTGCCAGAGCCAGCGCAGCCAGCACGCCAACCGCGACTTCGCCATGAAACAGCTCAAGGCGAAGCTGTGGGAACACGAGATGGAGAAGCGCAACGCGGCCAAGCAGGCCGCCGAGGACTCCAAGGCCGACATCGGCTGGGGCAGCCAGATCCGCTCCTACGTGCTGGACGACCAGCGCATCAAGGATCTGCGCACCGGCGTGCAGTCCAGCAACTGCGACAAGGTGCTGGACGGCGATCTGGACCAGTTCATCGAGGCGAGCCTCAAACAAGGCCTATAGCCTGCTGCGCTCGCCGATACGGCGTTGCCCCTCGGCCAGAGATGCTCATTGACGACTCGTCAACTCCGCGCTCTGTCCGAGGGGCGCCTTGTCTCGGCGTCGCTCGCGCGGCTCTAGGTGAGATGTCTCTGTATTCGACACCATGATTTCAACAGGTAGCGACATGGCTAACCAGGACACTTCCCAGGACGAGAATCACCTGATCGCGGAGCGCCGCGGCAAGCTGGCCGAGCGCCGCGAGCGCGCCGCCACCGACGGCGGCAGTGCCTTCCCCAACGACTTCCGTCGCGACAGCACCGCCGCCGAACTGGCCGCCGAGCTGGGCGACAAGGACAAGCCCGAGCTCGAGGCGCTGGCGCGTCCCGCGGCCGTGGCCGGGCGCATCATGCGCAAGCGCGGGCCGTTCATCGTCATCCAGGACGCCAGCGGCCAGATCCAGCTCTACGTCGACAAGAAGGGCCTGCCGGCGGACGTGCTCGAGGACATCAAGGGCTGGGACATCGGCGACATCGTGGCCGGCCGCGGCCCGGTGCACAAGTCGGGCAAGGGCGACCTCTACGTGATGATGGAAGAGGCGCGCCTGCTGACCAAGAGCCTGCGCCCGCTGCCGGACAAGTTCCACGGCCTGACCGACATGGAAGCCCGCTATCGCCAGCGCTACGTGGACCTGATCATGAACCCGGATTCCCGCGAGGTCTTCCAGACCCGCGCCGGCGTGATCAGCGCCATGCGCCGCTTCTTCGAGGATCACGGCTTCATGGAAGTCGAGACCCCGATGCTGCAGCCGATCCCCGGCGGCGCCACGGCCCGGCCCTTCATCACCCACCACAACGCGCTGGACATCGACATGTACCTGCGCATCGCGCCGGAGCTTTACCTCAAGCGCCTGGTGGTGGGCGGCTTCGAGCGCGTCTTCGAGATCAACCGCAACTTCCGCAACGAGGGGCTGTCGACCCGGCACAACCCCGAGTTCACCATGGTCGAGTTCTACCAGGCCTACGCCGACTATCAGGACCTGATGGATCTGACCGAGGCCATGCTGCGCGAGGTCACCCAGCGGGTGCTGGGCAGCACCGTGGTCACCAACACCGTGCGTGACGCCGAGGGCGAGGTGCTGGAGAGCTACGAGTACGACTTCGGCCAGCCGCTGCGCCGGCTGAGCGTGTTCGACGCCATCCTCGAGTACAACCCGGACATCCATGCCGAGTCGCTGGCCGACGAGAGCGCCGCGCGCCAGATCGCCGAGCGCCTGGACATCGACGTCAAGGACGGCTGGGGCCTGGGCAAGGTGCAGATCGAGATCTTCGAGAAGACCGTCGAGCATCGCCTGCAGCAGCCGACCTTCATCACCGACTATCCGACCGAGGTCAGCCCGCTGGCGCGTCGCAAGGACAGCGATCCCTTCGTCACCGAGCGCTTCGAGTTCTTCGTCGGCGGCCGCGAGATCGCCAACGGCTTCTCGGAGCTCAACGACGCCGAGGACCAGGCCGAACGCTTCGCCGCCCAGGTGGCCGAGAAGGAGGCCGGCGACGACGAGGCCATGTACTACGACGCCGACTACGTGCGCGCGCTGGAGTACGGCCTGCCGCCGACCGCCGGTCAGGGCATCGGCATCGACCGCCTGGTGATGCTGCTGACCGACAGCGCTTCCATCCGCGATGTGCTGCTGTTCCCGGCCATGCGCCCGTCTGCTGACTGAGGCATCGGATACCGGTCTGGCGCAGGGTAACGCGAACACGCTGTGCACCCGTCCCTGGGCGCTCCATTCTTCATCCATGAAGAATGAGGTTCGCTCTTCCCCTGCGCCAGCCGCCTAGTCTGAATCTGGCTCGCTGCCTTCCGCGGGCTTCTTGGGTGACCGCTTAGCCCTACTTCCGGCAGGTTGGTCGGGAAGTGTTGGTAAGGAGCGCCCCTGGCGCCCATAATGGCAGCGTTTCGACGTCGAGGAGACCGTGATGAAACTGCTCAACCGTTCCGCCCTGAGCGTCAGGCCGACCCAGCACTTCGTCGACTGGGTCAATGCCCTGGAGCCCACCATGGGTGACGACGACCTCTCGCTCGGCGACGTCGAAAGGGAAAGCACCGTCTATCTGATCCCGGAGATGGATTCTCCCGAGGCCCTCGAGGGCTTCGTCCGCGAGCGCTATCTCGAGATCCTCGAGACCGAGCTGCGCGCCTGGGAAGAAGACGAGCGCCAGTGGCCCGAGACCCTCGACTGGGCGCTGTTCCAGCGCTTCCTGCACTTCGAGTACAGCTACCTGGCGGTCGACCTCGATGACGAGACGGCCCTGGAAGTGGCCGAAGTGGACGATAATCTGCTGCTGGAAACGGATCAGGACTGATTCTGCTTCCATCCGGCAGGCAAACCTCGAGAAAACCGGCTTCGGCCGGTTTTCTTGTCAGCGACGATCACACATGAGCCGACTCTTCTCGAACCGCCCCGGCGACGATGGCCTGCCGGGGGCCGAACGCCGTCTCGCGGTGCTGGCGCTGATCCTCGGCACCACCATGGCGGTGATGGACAACTCCATGGTCAATCTGGCGCTGCCGTCCATCGCCGCCGATCTCGAGGTGGCGTCGGCCGATGCGGTGTGGGTGACCAACCTCTTCCAGGTGACCTGCGCCGCCTTCCTGCTGGTCTTCGCCGCCGTGAGCGAGCTGGTCGGCCGGCGGCGGGTCTACATGGGCGGGCTGGTGCTGTTCGCCCTGGCCGCGCTGGGCTGCGCGCTGTCGCGCAGCCTGGAGGCGCTGCTGGCGTTCCGCGCCCTGCAGGGCATGGCGGCGGCGGCGACGCTGTCGATCGGGCCCTCGCTGTATCGCGCCATCTTCCCCTCGCGGCTGCTGGGCAGCGCCCTGGGGCTGAGCTCGCTGGTGGTGGGCATCGGCTACGCCGCGGGTCCCGCGCTGGGCGGTTCGATCCTCTCGGTGGCCAGCTGGCCGTGGCTGTTCGCGCTGCCGGCGCTGCCGGCCATGGGCGCGGTAGCGCTGGCCTGGCGGGCGCTGCCCAGGGAGCCGGGCCGCCGCGGCGGCTTCGACGGCTGGGGGGCGCTGCTGGCCATGGCCACGCTGGGCGGCTTCTTCATGGCGCTGGACGGCAACGGCGCCGAGCTGCCCGGGCTCGAGACGCTGGGCTGGCTCGCCCTCAGCCTGACCACCGGCGCCGCCTTCCTGGCCCGTCAGCGCCGCGCGCCCTATCCCCTGATGGCGCTGTCGATGTTCGAGGAGCGTCGCTTCACCCTGGCCGTCTCCTCCCAGGGGCTGGCCTTCATCGGTCAGGGCCTGGCCTTCGTCGCGCTGTCCTTCCTCTATCAGCAGGAGATGGGCTTCTCGCCGCTGGAGACCGCCTGGCTGTTCACCCCCTGGCCGCTGACCATCATGGTGGCCGGGCCCCTCGCCGGTCGCCTGGCCGATCGTCTCAATCCCAGCCTGCTGAGTTCGGCCGGCCTGGTGCTGCTGATGGTCGGCCTCGGCAGCCTGGCGAGGCTCGAGGCCGATGCCGAGGTGATCGACTGCCTGTGGCGCACCGCGCTGTGCGGGCTCGGCTTCGGCTTCTTCCAGCCGCCCAACAATCGCGAGCTGATGGGCAGCGTGCCGGCCGAGAAGAGTGCCAATGCCTCCGGCGTGATGAGCACCACGCGCACCGTGGGGCAGTCGCTGGGCGTGGCGCTGGTCGGCGCCTGCCTGGCCGCCGGGGCCCCGGTGCAGGTGGCGCTGTGGGCCGGGGTGATCGCCACCGGGCTGTCGCTGATGGCCAGCCTCGGGCGCGTCTCGCTGGCCGGCGAGGCGCAGCGTGCCCGTCGTCGCGCCGCGGTCGAACGCGTACAATGACCCCGACACTCACCAGCGGAACGCCGAGATGAGCATCCAGTCGACCATCGAGCAAAAGCTCCAGGCCCTCGAGCCCACCTTCCTCAAGGTGGAGAACGAGAGCCACATGCATCACGTGCCGCCCAACTCCGAGACCCACTTCAAGGTGACCGTGGTGTCGCCGCGCTTCGCCGGCATCATGCCGGTCAAGCGTCACCAGCAGATCTACGCCCTGCTGACCGACGAGCTGGCCGGCCCCGTGCACGCCCTGGCGCTGCATCCCTACACCCCCGAGGAGTGGCAGGCCCGCGGTGAAGCGCGTCCGGACTCCCCGAACTGTCGGGGCGGCGGCAACTCGTGACCACCGAGCCCCAGCGGCTGCAGTATCTGGAGGCCATGGGCCTGACGGCCTGGACGGCGCGCTATCGGATGCCCAACGCCCGGCCGACCGAGGCCTGCGAGTGGGAGCTGCCCGTGCCGGACGACGGCGCTCGCCAGGCCCCCGGCGAGCGCCTTCATGCGCTGCTGGACGCGCCGGCCGAGCCGTCTGTCCCGGCGCCGGCCGCCCCCGCGGCGGAGCCCCGCGAGCGTCCGCCGGCGGGCGAGCGCAAGGCGCGCGCGCTGCTCGGCGGCCTGGTGCCCGAGGCGGCCAGCGAAGAGGCCGCCCCGGGCGCGGCGCCTGAGCCGGCCAGGAGCGTCGAGTCGGACGAGCCCCGGGAGGCGCTGCGCTTCGCCCTGCAGGTGGCCTGCCTGGACGGGCGCTGGCTGGTGGTGCAGCCCGGCCAGGCGGCGCCCTCGCCGCTGGCGCAGCGGCTGCTGGCCAACCTGCTGCGGGCCGCCGGCGTCACGCCGGAGCATCCGCCGGCCTTCGAGGCCTTCCACTGGCCCCAGATCGAGGGGCTGGACGTGCAGGCGCCGCTGGACGAGGCGCGCCAGGGGCTCGGCGCCTTCCTCGCCGGCCGCGCGCGGCGCGGCTGGGCCCCGGAGCGGCTGCTGGTGTTCGGCGACGAGGCCACCCTGGCGCGGGTGCTGGCCATCGACGACGGGCGCTCGACGGCGCTGGACCTGCCGGCCTGGCAGGGGCCCGCGCTGGAGACCCTGGCGGGAAGCGCCGAGGCCAAGCGCGACCTCTGGCCGCGGCTGCTCGACTGGCGCCGTGAGTGGCATGGTGAGGCAAAGGGTGAGGCGAAAGGCGATGCCTGAGCCTCGCCTGCGGGAGCTCGGCGGCGCCGATCTGGAGGCGCTGGTCGCGCTGGAGACAGGCGGCCAGGCGCATCCCTGGTCGGCGACGCGGCTCGAGCAGGCGCTGGCGGCGGAGGAGTACGCGGTGCTGGGGCTGGAGGACGCGGCGGGGCTGATCGGCCACGCGGTGGTGTCGCGTCAGCCCTTCGACGCCGAGCTCGAGAGCATTCTCATCGCACCGGAGCGGCGCGGCGAGGGGCTGGCGGGAAGGCTGCTGACCGCGGTCGTCGAGCGCGCCCGCGCAAGGGGCGCCGAGCGGCTGCTGCTGGAGGTGCGGGCGGGGAATGCCCCGGCGATCGCGCTGTACATGCGGGCGGGATTCGCGGAGGACGGGCGCCGGCGCGGCTACTATCCGCCGCTGGCCGGCACCGAACGCGAGGACGCGCTGCTGATGTCCCGCCCCCTGGCCTGACGCACGACGGGGCGGCCAGGGGCGGCGACGCTCGGCTCGTCAGCCGGCCTGCTGCTCGGCGGTGCTGTCGGTCTCGACATCGTCGAACTTGCCCAGCAGCGCGGACAGGCGGCGTTCCCACTCCTCGCGCTCCTGCTTGAGGCGGGCGTTTTCCTCGCGCAGCTCCTCGGCTTCCAGTTTCATCAACTCCAGTGCCTCGACGGCGCTGGCGACCTTCTGTTCGAGCTGGTTGAAGAGTTCGATGCTCATCCGTTTCTCCTGACGATGTCGGCGGGGCTGGGCCCGTGATTGGCGTCCTGCAGCGGCAGACTAACGCCGTGGACGGGGCTCAGCAAGCGTCTTCGTCGGGCAGCGCGTCGGCCGCGCCCGGGCGGTGATACAGCCGCCCGGTGCTGTCGCCGGCCCGCACCTCGCGATGCAGCCGCCAGCCGTCCGGCACCTCCGGCGCGAGCTCCGACTCCGTCTCCACGTAGATCCAGGCGTCCGCCGCCAGCCAGCCGGCCTCGAGGGCCCGGCAGCAGGGCGCGGCGAGGCCCTGGCGGAAGGGCGGATCGAGGAACACCAGCGAGAAGGGCGATCGCGCCTCGGCGAGCCCCGCCTCGAGATAGCCGAGCGCGTCGGCGACGCTGACCTCGGCGGACGCGATGCCAAGCGTGGCCAGGTTGTCGGACAGCACCCGGGCGACCCGCGCGTCGCGCTCCACCAGCGTCGCCTCGGCGGCGCCGCGGGAGAGGGCCTCCAGGCCCAGCGCGCCGGTGCCGGCGAACAGGTCCAGCACCCGGGCGCCGGGCGTGGTCATGCCCAGCCAGTTGAACAGCGTCTCGCGGACGCGGTCCGGCGTGGGGCGCAGGCCCGGGCTGTCCAGCACCGGCAGCCGGCGGCGGCGATGCTCGCCGCCGATGATGCGCAGCTGCCCGGCGGGGCGGGAGGTCGCCTGCTTGCCGCGGCCGCGGGCAGGCGTCGAGGATCGGGAGGAGGGGCGTCGTCGGCTCATGGGCGCCGATTGTAGCGGGCGCCTTGTCCACAGTCATGGTGCGCGATGGTAGGATGTGGCGATTCGTTCACCCGCGAGGCTGAATCCCCCCATGTTCGGTTTTTTCAAGCGCAAGAAGAAGCAGCAAGAGCAGCAGGAGCCCCGGCAGGCCCCCGAGGTCGAGCAGGAGGAGGCGCCGGATGCCGCGACGGCCGAGCCGGAGGCCGAGACGCCGAGCGAGGCGCAGCCCGCCCCGGCGACCGAGTCCGCCCCCGTCGCCGAGCGCGACGATGAAACCGCAGCGTCCACCGCGCCCGAGCCGGCCGAGGAGCCCGAGCCCCCTGCGGCAGACGCCGAACCCGCGCTCGTCGAGGCGCCTGAAGCGCCCCGGGCCGCCGACGTCGAACCCGAGGCGTCCGCGTCCGAGACACCCGAGACTCCCGAGACTCCCGAGGCGGCGGACGCCGAGCCGGCCGCGGAGCCCGAGGCAGAACCCGTCCCGTCGCCAGCCGAGCCGGCATCCGAGCCCGAACCCGAGCCCGAACCCGAGCCCGAACCCGAACAGGCCGCCGCGCCCGAGCCTGCGGTTGAGCCGGAGCCCGAACCCGCTCCTGCACCGGTGGAGAAGCCCAGGGCCGAGACCCGCGAGAAGCCCCAGGGCAAGAAGAAGGGCCTGTTCGCGCGCATGCGCGAGGGGCTGGGCAAGACCCGCGCCAACCTGACCGAGGGGCTCGCCGGCCTGTTCATGGGCCGCAAGCAGATCGACGACGATCTGATGGAAGAGCTCGAGACCCAGCTGCTGATGGCGGACGTGGGCATCGAGGCCACCACCGAGATCATCGACCGGCTCACCGACCGCGTCTCGCGCAAGGAACTCAAGGATCCCGAGGCGCTCTACCAGGCGCTGCAGGAGGAGCTGGCGACCCTGCTCGACGGCGTCACCGCGCCGCTGGCGCTGCCGCCCAAGGGCGAGGGCCCGTTCGTGATCCTGGTGGTCGGCGTCAATGGCGTCGGCAAGACCACCACCATCGGCAAGCTGACCCAGCGCTTCCAGCGCGAGGGCCGCAGCGTGATGCTGGCCGCCGGCGATACCTTCCGCGCCGCCGCGGTGGAGCAGCTCAAGGTCTGGGGCGAGCGCAACGACGTGCCGGTGGTGGCGCAGCACACCGGCGCCGACAGCGCCTCGGTGGTCTACGATGCCCTGGCCGCGGCCCGCTCCCGCGGCGTCGACGTGCTGATCGCCGATACCGCCGGCCGGTTGCACAACAAGGCCCACCTGATGGAAGAGCTCAAGAAGGTGCGCCGGGTGATGGCCAAGCTCGACCAGCAGGCCCCCCACGAGGTGATGCTGGTGCTGGATGCCGGCACCGGCCAGAACGCGCTGTCCCAGGCGTCCACCTTCAACGAGGCGGTGCCGGTCTCCGGCATCACCCTGACCAAGCTCGACGGCACCGCCAAGGGCGGCGTCATCTTCGCCCTGGCCCAGCAGCTGGGCACGCCGATCCGCTTCATCGGCGTCGGCGAGACCCTGGACGATCTGCGTCCCTTCGATGCCCGGGAGTTCGTCGACGCCCTGTTCGACCGCGACGACGCCTCGGCATGATCGCCTTCGAGCACGTCGGCAAGCGCTACGGCGGGCGCTTCGAGGCGCTCGCCAATCTCGACTTCCGCGTGCGCCGCGGCGAGATGGTGTTTCTCACCGGCCACTCCGGGGCCGGCAAGAGCTCGCTGCTGCGGCTGCTGATGCGCCTGGAGCGGCCCAGCCGCGGGCGCATCCTGGTCGCCGGCCATGACATCGACCGCCTGCATCACAGCCAGGTGCCGTTCTACCGGCGCCAGATCGGCGTGGTGTTCCAGGATCACCAGCTGCTGTTCGACCGCTCGATCTATCACAACGTGGCGCTGCCGCTGGAGATCCAGGGCGCCGAGCCGCGCGAGGCGGCCCGCCGGGTGCGCGCGGCGCTGGACAAGGTCGGGCTGCTGCATCGCGAGAAGGCGCTGCCCATCGAGCTCTCCGGCGGTGAACAGCAGCGCGTGGGCATCGCCCGGGCGGTGGTCAACAAGCCGTCCCTGCTGCTCGCCGACGAGCCCACCGGCAACCTGGACCCCCAGCTGTCGGCGGACATCATGCGGCTGTTCGAGGACTTCCACCGCATCGGCACCACGGTGATGATCGCCAGCCACGATCTGGCGCTGATCGCCCGGCTGCGCCACCGTACCCTGCGCCTCAGCGAGGGGCGCCTGGTCGCCGACGAGGAGGCCTCATGAGCCGTGACATGTCCACGCGCCGCGGCGCCCGTGCCCAGCGCCCTTCCTCCGGCGGCCGCTGGCGCGGCTGGCTGCGCCACCATCGCGCCATGGCGCTGGACAGCGCTCGCCGGCTGCTGCGCCACTCCCTGAGCAGCCTGCTGACCATGCTGGCCATCGCCATCGCCCTGGTGCTGCCGGCCGGACTGTGGCTGACCCTGGACGGCGCGCGGCTGCTCGACGCCGAGCTCGACGAGAGCGCGACCCTCACCGTCTATCTGCAAGAGCGCGTCGGCGATGCCGAGGCGGGGCGCATCGTCGAGGCCCTGGCCGCCCATGACGGCGTGGCCGACACGCGACTGATCACCGCCGACGAGGGCATGGCCGAGTTCCAGCAGGCGCTGGGGCTGGAGGATGCCCTGGCGCGGCTGCCGGGCAATCCGCTGCCGGCCAGCGTGGTGATTCGCCCCGACGATCCGTCGCCGGACGCGGTCAAGCGCCTGGCGGGCGGCCTGGAGGACATGGCCGGGGTCGAGGAGGTGCGCCTGGACCTGGCGTGGCTGGAGCGGCTCGGCCAGCTGGCCGAGCTGGGCCGCCGGGTCGGCCTGGGGCTCGCGGTGCTGTTCGGCCTGGGGGTGCTGCTGGTGGTCGGCAACACCGTTCGCCTGGCGGTGGAGAATCGGCGTCAGGAGATCGAGGTGGTGACCCTGATCGGCGCCACCCACGCCTTCGTGCGCCGTCCCTTCCTCTACAGCGGGGCCTGGTACGGGCTGGGCGGCGGGGCGCTCGCCTGCCTGCTGCTGACCCTCGGCGGCAACTGGCTGGCCACGCCGATCGCCGCGCTGGCGGCCAGCTACGGTGCGGGGTTCACGCTGCCGGGGCTGGGGTTCGCGGGGTCGGCAATCCTGCTCGGCTGTAGTACACTGCTGGGCTGGCTGGGCGCCTGGATCGCCGTGAGTCGTCACCTGGCGCAGATCCGGCCCCGCTAGCGAAGCATTTTCGAATCGGGAATACTGCGGAACCAAATCGGTAAGCCGCTATCCAATGCGGCGACTCGGGTTCCAAGTACGGGTTTCCATACGAGGGATTCCACACACGGGCTTCAACGGAGACATTTTGCACATGAGCACCAGTCTTCTGCCGGTGGGCCACCTTTCCCCGGGCCACGACCTCAACGGCTATATCCAGGCGGTGAACGGCATTCCCATGCTGACCGTCGACGAGGAGCGTGACCTGGCCTTCCGTCTGCACGACGAAGGCGACCTCGAGGCGGCTCGCCGTCTGGTAATGTCGCATCTGCGCTTCGTCGTACACATCGCGCGCAGCTATTCCGGTTATGGCCTGGCTCAGTCCGATCTGATCCAGGAAGGCAACGTCGGCCTGATGAAGGCGGTCAAGCGCTTCGACCCGCGCCAGGGCGTGCGCCTGGTGTCCTTCGCCGTGCACTGGATCAAGGCCGAGATTCACGAGTTCGTGCTGCGCAACTGGCGGATCGTCAAGATCGCCACCACCAAGGCCCAGCGCAAGCTGTTCTTCAACCTGCGCAGCGCCAAGAAGCGCCTGGCCTGGCTGAACACCGACGAGGTCGAGGCCATCGCCAAGGACCTCGACGTCAAGCCCGAGGTCGTGCGCGAGATGGAGGGCCGCCTGTCCGCCCACGATGCCGGCTTCGACGCCGCCCCGGGCGAGGACGAGGAGACCGCCTACCAGGCGCCGGTCCACTATCTGGACGACGCCAGCCAGGATCCGGCGACCCAGCTCGAGGACAGCGACTGGGAGGCCGACGCCACCCGCCGCCTGCAGATGGCGCTGGAGGGGCTCGACGAGCGCTCCCGCGACATCCTCCAGCAGCGCTGGCTGAGCGACGACAAGTCGACCCTGCACGAGCTGGCCGACGTCTACGGCGTGTCCGCCGAGCGCATCCGTCAGCTCGAGAAGAACGCCATGAAGAAGATCAAGCAGCAGATCGGCGAGACGCTCGCGGCCTGACGGCACGGGCCGCCGCGCCAAACGAAGAAAACCCCGAAGGCCAGGCCTTCGGGGTTTTTTGTTGCCGTCTGGTTCGGGCGGCGTCAGGCGGTCTGTACCGCCTCGCGCAGCAGCCCTGCCGACAGCACCGGCCACTGGTCGTCCCAGTGCGCGGTGGGCCGGTGGCGGAAGTCGCTGCGCACGTACTGGGCGATGCGCCCCTCGACCTGGGCGACCAGCAGGTTGGCGGCGGCCGGAATCGGCAGCGACGGGCGACGCCCCTCGCGCAGTTCCGCCTCCCGCAGCACCTGCTTGAGCTGGGTCTCGAGGCGTTCGAACAGCTGGTGGATGCGCTGGCGCAGCCGCGCCGTCTCGCCGGTCAGGGCGTCGCCGCCGAGCAGCCGCGACAGGCCCGGGTTCTTCTCGGCGAAGGCCAGCACCAGGGTGAGGATCTGGCCGCAGCGAGGCAGCGCCTCGGGCACCTCCTCGAGGATGCGGCCGATGCGTTCGAACAGCGTCTGTTCGATGAACTCGATGAGCCCCTCGAACATGCGTGCCTTGCTGGGGAAGTGGCGGTAGAGGGCGGCTTCGGAGACGCCGACCTGTCGCGCCAGGGCGGCGATGGTGATGCGCTTGCCGCTGTCTTCCTCCAGCATCAGCGCCAGCCCCTGGAGGATCTGCTCCCGGCGGCTGGGAGTGTGAGTTGCCTGCGTCATGATGTTCTTTTCTTGTCGGTCCTTGATAAGAGGGGCAGCCGGGGCCGAGACCCCGGCGTCATCATCGGTTCGCGTTGGTGATCAACGTGCCCACTCCCGCGTTGGTGAAGATCTCCAGCAGGGTCGCATGGGGCACCCGGCCGTCGACGATGTGAGCGCTTGCCACGCCGCCCTTCACGGCGTCCAGCGCGCAGCGGATCTTCGGCAGCATGCCGCCATGAATGGTCCCATCGGCGATCAGGGCGTCGACTTGAGCGGTGGTCAGCCCGGTAAGCACCTCGCCCTCGGCGTTCATCAGCCCGGAGACGTTGGTCAGCAGCATCAGCTTCTCGGCGTCCAGCGCCTCGGCCACCTTGCCGGCCACCAGGTCGGCATTGATATTGTAGCTGCGCCCGTCCTCGTCGACGCCGATCGGCGCGATCACCGGAATGAAATCGCGCTCGGCGAGCATCTCGATCAGGTCGGTGGAGATATGCTCCACCTCGCCGACGTGGCCGATGTCGATGATCTCGGAGGCCGCCATGTCCGGCGTCTGCTGCTCGACCCGGAGCTGGCGGGCGCGGATCTGGCCGCCGTCCTTGCCGGTCAGGCCGATGGCCTTGCCGCCGCTCTGGTTGATCAGGTTGACGATGCCCTTGTTGACCAGCCCGCCCAGCACCATCTCGACCACGTCCATGGTCTCGGCGTCGGTGACCCGCATGCCGTTGACGAAGCGCGACTCGATCTTGAGCTTGCCGAGCAGGTCGCCGATCTGCGGGCCACCGCCGTGGACGACCACCGGATTGATGCCGACCTCCTTCATCAGCACCATGTCGCGGGCGAAGGAGTCGATCAGGGTGTCCTCGGTCATGGCGTTGCCGCCGTACTTGACCACCACGGTCTTGCCGGAGAAGCGCTGGATGTAGGGCAGGGCCTCCGAGAGCACCTCCACTACCTGGCGCGGGTCGCGGTTCTGTTCGCTCATGTCTTCCTTCCTGGTCGTGTCTTTGTCGTGGTTCACAGCGCCAGCTCGAGGTCCGGGGCCACCTGGGCGAGGGCGTCGGCGAAGCGGGCGCGGATGCGCTCGAGCGCCGCGTCGCTCTTGCCCTCGAAGCGCAGCACCAGCACCGGCGTGGTGTTGGAGGCGCGGCACAGGCCCCAGCCGTCCGGATAGTCGACGCGGATGCCGTCGAGGGTGGTCTTGATGCCATCGTCGCCGAAGTCGCCTTCCCGGGCCAGTCGCGCCACCAGCTCGAACTTGGTCTCGTCGGTGACGGCGACGTTGATCTCCGGGGTGCCGATGTCCTGCGGGTAGCGGTCGAAGAAGGCGTCGGCGTCTTCTGCATGACGCGACAGCACCTCCAGCAGCCGGGCGGCGCCGTAGAGGCCGTCGTCGAAGCCGTACCAGCGCTCCTTGAAGAAGATATGGCCGCTCATCTCGCCGGCCAGCTGTGCGCCGGTCTCCTTCATGCGCGCCTTGATCAGCGAGTGGCCGGTACGCCACATCTCCGGGGTGCCGCCGGCTTCATCGATGACGCGGGCCAGGTTGCCGGTGCACTTGACGTCGAAGATCACCCGCGCGCCGGGGTTGCGCTCGAGCATGTCCTCGGCGAAGGCCATCATCAGGTGATCGGGGTAGATCAGCCGGCCCCGGGGCGTGATCACGCCCAGGCGGTCGCCGTCGCCGTCGAAGGCCAGGCCGATGTCGGCCTCATGTTCGCGCACGGCGCGGATCAGGTCCTCGAGGTTCTCGGGCTTGCCCGGGTCCGGATGATGGTGGGGGAAGGTGCCGTCGATCTCGGCGAACAGCGGGATCGTCTCGGCGCCCAGGCGCTCGACCAGCTCGGGACCGAGTTCGCCGGCCACGCCGTTGCCGCAGTCCACCACCGCCTTGAGCGGGCGGGCCAGGCTCACGTCGCCGAGGATGCGCTCGAGATAGGCCTTGCGCACGTCTTCCTGGTGCACCTCGCCGGCGCCCTCGGCCAGGTCGCCTTGCTCGATGCGGCGATGCAGGTCGGTGATCGCCTCGCCGGACAGCGTTTCGCCGCCGAGCACGATCTTGAAGCCGTTGTAGTCCGGCGGATTGTGGCTGCCGGTGACCATCACGCCGGAGGCGGTGCCGTCCAGCACGTGGGTGGCGAAGTAGAGCACCGGGGTCGGCACCATGCCGATGTCGATCACGTCGCAGCCGCTGGCGGTCAGGCCGCGGGTCAGGGCGTCCTTGAGCCGCGGGCCGGAGAGGCGGCCGTCGCGGGCCACTACCACCCGGTGCTCGCCGCGGGTGAGGGCAGCGCTGCCGATGGCCTGGCCGATGCCCTCGACGCCGGCCTCGGTGAGGGTGTCATCGACGATGCCGCGGATGTCGTAGGCGCGGAAGATCGAGGCCGGGGCCTGGCGAGTGCTGTCCTGTGTCATGTCGCTCGTCATCCTGGTGAGGGGAAAGGGCGGCGTCAGTGGCGGCCCGAAACGTCAGTGGCGACCGGAGCTGCCGAAGCCGCCGTCGCCGCGCAGGCTCTCGTCGAAGTCGTCGACCAGCTCGAGCTCGGCCTGCACCACCGGCACCAGCACGTACTGGGCCAGGCGCTCGAAGGGCTCGAGGGTGAAGGTGGTGCTGCCGCGGTTCCACACCGAGATCATCAGCTCGCCCTGGTAGTCGGAGTCGATCAGCCCGACCAGGTTGCCGAGCACGATGCCGTGCTTGTGGCCGAGCCCGGAGCGGGGAAGGATCATGCCGGCCAGGCCTGGATCGGCGATGTGGATGGCCAGGCCGGTGCGCACCAGCTGGCAGTCGCCGGGCTCGATGACCAGGGGCTCGTCGAGCAGGGCGCGCAGGTCCATGCCGGCGGAGCCCTGGGTGGCGTAGTGGGGCAGGTGGTCGCGCATCCGCTCGTCGAGCAGCTTGACGGCGAGGCGGGGGCGGTCGGCGGAGGTCGGCATGGTGTGGCTTCCAGAAATATAGAACGGTAAAAGACGAACGGCGTCGGGGATCAGTCGGCGTCGCCGGCCGACGAGGCCAGGCGTTCCAGCGCGCGGCGGATCACGGCCTCGGCGAGCTCGGCCTTGGGCTGGGGCGGCAGGTCGGCCTGGCCGGTGGTGTCGCCCTCGCGCCACAGCAGCAGGGCGGCGTTGTCGTCGGCGCCGAAGCCGAGCCCGGCGCGGGAGACGTCGTTGGCCACCACCATGTCGAGCCCCTTTCGCGCGAGCTTGTCGTGGGCGTAGGCGGCGAGGTCCCGGGTCTCGGCGGCGAAGCCGACGACGAAGGGGCGGTCGGCGCGCGCGGCGACGGCGGCGATGATGTCGGGGTTCTTGACCAGGCGCAGGGTGAGGGTGTCCTCGCCGTCCTGCTTCTTGAGCTTGTGCTCGGCCGGCGCCTCGGCGCGGTAGTCCGCCACCGCGGCGCAGCCGATGAACAGGTCGCAGTCGCCGGCCAGGCGCTGGGCGGCGTCGTGCATCTCCCGGGCGCTTTCCACGTCGATGCGCGTCGCGCCCGCCGGGGCGGGCAGCGCCACCGGGCCGCTGATCAGCGTCACCCGGGCGCCGAGAGCGGCGGCGGCGGTGGCCAGGGCGTAGCCCATCTTGCCGGAGCTGTGGTTGGAGAGGTAGCGCACCGGGTCCAGCGGCTCGCGGGTGGGGCCGGCGGTGATCACCACGTGCAGGCCCTCGGCGGGGCGGTCGGCGGGCGCGCTCAGGGCGGCGAGGATGGCGTCGGGCTCGAGCATGCGGCCGGGGCCCACGTCGCCGCAGGCCTGATCGCCGCTGTCCGGGCCCAGCAGTGTCCAGCCGTCGTCGGCCAGCCGGCGGGCGTTGCGGGCGGTGGCCGGCTGGCGCCACATGGCCTGGTTCATGGCCGGGGCCATGGCCTTGTCGGCGTCGCTCGCCAGGCACAGGGTGGTGAGCAGGTCGTCGGCGTGGCCGTTGGCCAGTCGCGCCATCAGGTCGGCGGTGGCCGGGGCGATCAGGATCAGGTCGGCCCAGCGGGCCAGCTCGATGTGCCCCATGCCGGCCTCGGCCTCGGGGTCGAGCAGCGAGGTGCGCACCGGCTCGCCGGTCAGCGCCTGCAGCGTCAGCGGGGTGATGAAGGCCTGGGCGCCGTCGGTCATCACGACGCGCACCTCGCAGCCGGCCTGCTTGAGCAGGCGGGCGAGCTGGGCGCTCTTGTAGGCGGCAATGCCGGCGCTGATGCCGAGCAGAACGCGGCGTGGAAGGGCTGTCGACATGGTCGTATCCGCGGGTGAATCCGGCCGTCTACCTTACCATTCGGCCGCACCCTTGCGTAGCCGCGCTCCTTGGCGTCGCCCTGGGGGCTCCCGCTGGGATATCGCCTGCCGATCCCGGGACTACACTATCCTGAGGATGAACAGGCGGGCAGGGAGACCGGGATGTCGATTCGTGACTGGCCGGAGGGCGAGCGCCCCCGGGAGAAGCTGCTGGCGCTGGGCTCGGAGGCGCTCTCCGACGCCGAGCTGCTGGCAATCTTTCTGCGCGTGGGCGTGACCGGGCGCTCGGCGGTGGACCTGGCCCGCGACCTGCTGTCGGCCTTCGGCGGCCTGCGGCCGCTGCTGGAAGCCGATCGCAGGCGCTTCTGCACCGAGCGCGGGCTGGGCGAGGCCAAGTTCGTGCAGCTGCAGGCCACGCTGGAGCTGTCACGGCGCCACCTGGCCAGCCAGCTGGCGCGGGAGGACGCGCTGACCTCGCCGTCGCTGGTGCGTGCCTATCTGGCCTCGCGGCTGCGCCATCTCGGCCACGAGGAGTTCGCGGCGCTGTTCCTCGACAGCCAGCATCGGGTGATCCGCTTCGAGTCGCTGTTCCGTGGCACCCTCGACAGCGCCTCGGTGTATCCCCGCGAGGTGGCGCGCCGCGCTCTGGAGCTGGGCGCCGGGGCGATCATCTTCGCCCACAACCACCCCTCCGGGGTGGCCGAGCCCAGCGATGCCGACCGGCGCATCACCGAGCGTCTCAAGGAGGCGCTCGGGCTGTTCGAGATCCGGGTGCTGGATCATTTCGTGGTCGGCGACGGCGAGGTGGTGTCATTCGCCGAGCGAGGGCTGCTATAATCCGCCGCGATCAAAATCCGCAGACGCAGTCGTGCTCGCCCGAGACTGGCCCCGAGGCCACGTTGGCCGGCGATGTCGCTGCACATTTCTGCACGTCGCTTGTCTGGCAACGTTGACTCTGGTATAAAGTGCAGCCTTTGAATTCCCTTGGGTCAAATGACAGCGGGGTCGTCCCGGTTTTGCCCGACAGGTTTTGAACAATCAGGTATTCGTACCTGGCCAAGCGGTTGGAGGCTCTCATGTCCAAAGTATGTCAGGTTACCGGCAAGCGCCCGGTGACTGGTAACAACGTTTCACACTCCCAGCGCAAGACGCGTCGTCGTTTCGTGCCGAACCTGCACAGCCACCGTTTCTGGGTGGAGTCCGAGAAGCGCTTCGTCAAGCTGCGCGTCTCCTCCAAAGGCATGCGCATCATCGACAAGAAGGGCATCGAAGCGGTGCTCGGCGACATTCGCAAGCGCGGCGAAACCGTCTAAGCGTTTCCATAAGGGAGAAGACTCATGCGTGACAAGATTCGTCTGGTGTCCAGCGCCGGTACCGGCCACTTCTACACCACCGACAAGAACAAGCGGAACACTCCTGACAAGATGGAGATGAAGAAATTCGATCCGGTTGTTC
Source organism: Halomonas sp. B23F22_10 (assembly GCF_043496975.1). Lineage (NCBI taxonomy): Bacteria > Pseudomonadati > Pseudomonadota > Gammaproteobacteria > Oceanospirillales > Halomonadaceae > Halomonas > Halomonas sp. B23F22_10. Next base: position 68,893 of record NZ_JBIEKF010000004.1, read on the forward strand.
GCAAGCACGTGATGTACAAGGAAGCCAAGATCAAGTAAGTCGGGATCCCCGCGGTTCCCGAGATCGCTTCCGCCGCAGGCCTCGGCCTGTCCTCAAGAACCCGGCCCGATGGTCGGGTTCTTGCGTGTGATCGCCGCACGCCGTCGATAGCAGGTCGTTCCATGCCCGAGTTGCCCGAAGTCGAGACCACCCGGCGCGGCATTGCCCCGCACGTGGAAGGCCGCGAGATCACCGAGGTGATCGTGCGCCAGCCCCGCCTGCGGGTGCCGGTGCCGGACGACCTGGTCGACCGCCTGGTGGGCGCGCGCATCGGTCCGCTTTCGCGTCGTGCCAAGTACCTGCTGATCCCCGTGGAAGGCGACGGCGGCACGCTGCTCTGGCATCTCGGCATGTCCGGCAGCCTGCGCGTCGCCCGGGTCGGCGAGCTGCCCAAGAAGCACGACCACGTCGACCTGGTGCTCGACGACGGCGCGGTGCTGCGTTACCACGACCCGCGGCGCTTCGGGTTCGTCGACTGGCTGGCCGGCGACGCCGAGCACGACGCGCGTCTCGCGAAGCTGGGCCCGGAACCGCTCTCCGAGGCCTTCGACGGCGGACGGCTGTACGAGCTGTCGCGCCGGCGGCGCATGGCCGTGAAGCCCTTCCTGATGGACAATGCCGTGGTCGTCGGCGTCGGCAACATCTACGCCGCCGAGGCGCTGTTCCTGGCCGGCATCGACCCCCGGCGCGCCGCCGGGCGCATCTCGCGCGAGCGCTACGACCGCCTGGCGGCCGCGGTCAGCGAGGTGCTGGCCGCCGCCATCACCCAGGGCGGCACCACCCTGCGAGACTTCGTCAGCGGCACCGGCGAGCCGGGCTACTTCGCCCAGCGGCTCAACGTCTACGGCCGCGACGGCGAACCCTGCCGGCGCTGCGGCGCCGAGCTGCGCCTGGTGACCCTGGGCCAGCGGGCCAGCGTCTTCTGCGGCGAGTGCCAGACCTGAGCGCCGCCACCCGATTCCGATGCCCGGGCCCGAGGCCGGCATCCCCCGAACGTCTCTGCGACGCCCACGAAGCGACGCCCACGACCTCCATGATGAGAGCCACGACATGACCGCCCTACGCTCACTGCGCCTGAAGAAGAACGCCGATCGCCGCCTCAAGGCGGGACATCTCTGGCTGTACTCCAACGAGATCGACACCCGGGCCACGCCGCTCAAGGACTTCGCCCCCGGCGAGCAGGCCCAGGTCGAGGCCGCCAACGGCAAGGCGCTGGGCGTGGCCTACGTCAACGCCCACTCGCTGATCTGCGCGCGCCTGGTGTCCCGCGATCCGGGCATGCAGCTCGACCGCTCGCTGTTGGTCCATCGCCTGAACCAGGCCCTGGCCCTGCGCCAGCGCATGTTCGACAAGCCGTTCTATCGCCTGGTGCACGGCGAGGGCGACCTGCTGCCGGGGCTGATCATCGACCGCTTCGGCGACGTGCTGGTGGTGCAGCTCAACACCGCCGGCATGGAGGCCCAGCTCGAGCCGCTGCTCGACGCCCTGGACAAGGTCGTCTCCCCGAGCGCCGTGGTGCTGCGCAACGACACCTCCGGTCGCCGTCTGGAAGGCCTCGAGAGCCGGATCGAGGTGGTCAAGGGCACGCTGCCGGAGGCGGTGGAGCTCGAGGAGAACGGCGTGCGCTTCGTCGCCCCGGTGCTCGACGGCCAGAAGACCGGCTGGTTCTACGACCACCGCGTCAACCGCGCCTGGCTCAACCAGCAGGTGGCCGGCAAGCGCGTGCTCGACCTGTTCAGCTACATCGGCGGCTGGGGCGTGCAGGCCGCCGCCAGCGGTGCCAGCGAGGTGCTGTGCGTGGACGCCAGTGCCCCGGCGCTGGAGCGGGTCGCCGATAACGCCGCCCTCAACGGCCTGCACGAGCAGGTGGCGGTGGGCGAGGGCGATGCCTTCGAGGCCATGGCCGCGCTCAAGGCCGACGGCGAACAGTTCGACGTGGTGATCCTGGATCCGCCCGCCTTCATCAAGAAGCGCAAGGACACCACCGCCGGCGAGCGCGCCTACGGCAAGCTCAACCGTGAGGCCATGCGCCTGCTGGGCCGCGACGGCCTGCTGCTCTCGGCCTCCTGCTCGATGCATCTGGCGCCGGAGCGCCTGGTGGACACCGTGCGCGGCGCCGCCCGCCACCAGGATCGCCACGCCCAGATCCTGTTCCAGGGCCACCAGGGCCCGGATCACCCGGTGCACCCGGCGATCCCCGAGACCTCCTACCTCAAGGCCCTCGGCGTGCGCGTCTTCCGCGATTGATCGAGGCCCGATGAAACGGGGCGCGCCATCCGGCGCGCCCCGTTTTTCCTGACCGCGAGTGCCCATGAACGACTTCGCCTTCGTCCGCGTCTTCTCCCACGCCAATCCGCTGCTGGTCGGCCACGTGGCCAACCTGCTGGAGGTCGCCGGCATCCCCGTCGAGCGGCGCAACCTGACCCTGGGCGGCGGCGCCGGCGAGCTGCCGCCGGGGGAGTGCGAGCCCGAGGTCTGGGTCGCCCCTCACAATCGGGCCCGGGCCGAGGCATTGATCCACGAGGCCCTCGACGGTCGCGAAGACCGCCCGGCCTGGACCTGCCCCGGCTGTGGCGAGCGGCTGGAAGGCGCGTTCGACGCCTGCTGGAACTGTGGCGGCTCTCGGCCCTGATACCGGGCGCCTCGGGCCGAGGCCTGGTCGTCGAGGGAATTGTGGCGTGAAGCCCTTCTGGCAGAACGACGTCCTGTGCCGCTCGGCACTTTCCTGAAAATCCTGTCTTTTGAAGCGCGCCCGTCTGCGTGATTGTTCTGCTGTGCTGTAATGAGGTGGTGAGCCATTCTCATCCATCGGCCAACCGCGGAGGATCATCCATGCAGATCGCCGTTCCGAAGGAAATCAAGAACCACGAATACCGCGTCGCCCTGACCCCCAGCGGCGCCCGCGAGCTGATCGGCCGCGGCCACGCGGTAGTCGTGCAGGCCGGCGCCGGCGAGGGCGCGGGCTTTCCCGATGCCGATTTCGAGGCCGCCGGCGCTCGCCTCGAGCCCGACGTGGCCAGGCTGTGGGCCGAGGCCGAGCTGATCCTCAAGGTCAAGGAGCCCCAGCCGGAGGAGGTCGCGCGGCTCTCGAAGGGGCAGACGCTGTTCACCTATCTGCACCTGGCCGCCGAGCAAGAGCTGACCCGCGGGCTGATGGAGAGCGGGGCCACCTGCCTCGCCTACGAGACCATCACCGCGGCCGACGGCGGGCTGCCGCTGCTGGCGCCGATGAGCACCGTGGCGGGCCGCATGGCGGTGCAGGCCGGCGCCCACAGCCTGGAGAAGGCCCAGGGCGGCGCCGGCGTGCTGCTGCCGGGCGTGCCCGGCGTGGCGCCGGCGCGGGTTACCGTGATCGGCGGCGGCGTGGTCGGCGAGAACGCCGCGCGCATGGCGCTGGGGCTGGGCGCCGAGGTGACGGTGCTGGACAAGTCCATCCCGCGCCTCGAGACCCTGGACGACCGCTACCAGGGTCGCATGAAGACCGTGTTCTCCACCGCCGACGCCCTCGAGGAGGCGGTGCGCGACTCCGACCTGATCATCGGTGCCGTGCTGGTGCCCGGCGCCGCCGCGCCCAAGCTGATCACCCGTGCCATGCTGGCGGAGATGAAGCCGGGCAGCGTGCTGGTGGACGTGGCCATCGACCAGGGCGGCTGCTTCGAGACCAGCCGACCGACGACTCACGCCGAGCCGACCTACGTGGTCGACGGCGTGGTGCACTACTGCGTGGCCAATATGCCCGGCGCGGTGGCGCGCACCTCGACCCAGGCGCTGACCAACGCCACCCTGCCGTTCGTCGTCGCCCTGGCCGACAAGGGCTGGCAGCAGGCGCTGGCCGACGACGCCCACTTCGCCGCGGGGCTCAACGTCCACGACGGCCAGCTGACCTATCGCGCCGTGGCCGAGGCCTTCGGGCTCGACTACGTGGAGGTCGATCGGTTGATTGGCTAGGGTGGTCACACGCCTGGCACTGAGGGCCGGAACTCCTCTGTGGGAGCCCGGCCCCTCTCGTGCTTTTCCGGCAGGTCGCCTTGGCCGGGGCGCCGCGTTACCATAGCGGGCATTCGAGAGTCAGCTGAGTCCCGCTTTCATGACCGCATCGTCCGACAAGACCCGTGTGCTGACGGGTATCACCACCACCGGCACGCCCCACCTCGGCAACTACGTCGGGGCCATCAAGCCCGCCATCGCGGCGAGCCAGGACCCGAGCGTCCAGTCCTACTACTTCCTCGCCGACCTGCACGCGCTGATCAAGTGCCAGGACCCCAAGCGGGTCCAGCAGTCGCGCCTGGAGATCGCCGCCACCTGGCTGGCGCTGGGGCTCGATACCGACAACGCCATCTTCTATCGCCAGTCGGACATCCCCGAGATCGGCGAGCTGAACTGGATGCTGTCCTGCGTCTGCGCCAAGGGCCTGATGAACCGTGCCCACGCCTACAAGGCGGCGGTGGCGGAGAACGAGGAGGCAGGAAGCCCCGATCCCGACCGCGGCATCACCATGGGCCTGTTCGGCTACCCGGTGCTGATGGCGGCGGACATCCTGATGTTCAACGCCAACAAGGTGCCGGTCGGCCGCGACCAGATCCAGCACATCGAGATGGCGCGTGACATGGGCGGGCGCTTCAACCACCTGTTCAAGGGTCAGTACTTCACCCAGCCCGAGGCGGTGGTGGACGAGCGGGTCCAGGTGCTCAATGGCCTGGACGGTCGCAAGATGTCCAAGAGCTACGAGAACACCATTCCGCTGTTCGTCTCCGAGAAGAAGCTGCAGAAGCTGGTGCGCAAGATCAAGACCAACTCGCTGGAGCCCGGCGAGCCCAAGGACCCGGATACCTGCACCCTGTTCCAGATCTACTCGGCCTTCGCCAGCGTCGAGGAGACCGCGGCCATGCGCACCGAGTACGAGAACGGCATCGGCTGGGGCGACGCCAAGAACCGCGTCTTCGAGTACCTGAATGCCCACCTGCGCGAGCCCCGCGAGCGCTACCAGGCGCTGCTGGAAGACCCCGGCCACATCGAGGCCGTGCTGAAGCAGGGCGCCGAGCGCGCCCGGGCCGAGGCCGCGCCCTTCATGGACCGCCTGCGCAAGGCGGCCGGCCTGGGCCAGTTCGTCTAGCCACGGTGCCCCAAGGTTGAGATCCACAACGGCGCCTCCGACCCTGGTCGGGGGCGCCGTTGTGGTAGAGTACGCCCCAAGGCGCCGCAGAGCGCCACGGCCCGCATTCCCGACATGGAAAGAGAGAACTTGATGACCAGCGAAGCCAAGCGCCCCCTCTATGTGCCCTACGCCGGGCCGCCTCTGCTCGAAATGCCCCTGCTCAACAAGGGCAGCGCCTTCACCCGGGAGGAGCGCTTCGAGTTCAACCTCGTCGGCCTGCTGCCGCAGAACGTCGAGACCATCGAGGAGCAGGCGGAGCGGGCCTATCGCCAGTATCGTCAGTGCCAGACCGACCTGGATCGCCACATCTACCTGCGCGCCATCCAGGACGACAACGAGACCCTGTATTTCCGCCTGGTCTCCGAGCATCTCGAGGAGATGCTGCCGATCATCTATACGCCGACGGTCGGTCAGGCCTGCGAAGAGTTCTCCAACATCTACCGCAATCACCGCGGCCTGTTCGTGTCCTACCCCGACCGCGACCGCATGGACGACATCCTGCGCAGCGCGACCAAGGACAACGTCAAGGTGATCGTGGTCACCGACGGCGAGCGCATCCTCGGCCTCGGTGACCAGGGCATCGGCGGCATGGGCATCCCGATCGGCAAGCTGTCGCTGTATACCGCCTGCGGCGGCATCAGCCCGGCCTACACCCTGCCGATCCAGATCGACGTGGGCACCAACAACCAGACCCTGCTCGACGATCCCATGTACATGGGCTGGCGCCATCCGCGTATCTCCCAGGAGGAGTACAACGCCTTCATGGCCGAGTTCATCACCGCCGTGAAGCGTCGCTGGCCGAACGTGCTGCTGCAGTTCGAGGACTTCGCCCAGGCCAATGCCCTGCCGCTGCTCGACCGCTACCGCGACGAGCTGTGCTGCTTCAACGACGACATCCAGGGCACCGCCTCCGTCTGTGTCGGCACCCTGATGGCGGCCTGCAAGGCCCGCGGCGAGACCGTCAGCGACCAGCGCGTGGCGGTGGTCGGTGCCGGTTCGGCCGGCTGCGGCATCGCCGAGCAGATCGTCGTGGCCATGCAGACCGAGGGCCTGTCCGAGGCCGAGGCCCGCGAGCGCATCTACATGGTCGACCGCGAGGGCCTGGTGACCGGCGACCAGGACTGGCTGCGCGACTTCCAGCGTCGCCTGGCCCAGGAAGTGACGCTGGTCGCCGACTGGGACGGCCAGTCGCTGCTGGAGGTGGTCAAGCGGGTCAAGCCGACCGTGCTGCTCGGCGTCAGCGGCCAGCAGGGCATCTTCACCGAAGAGGTGATCCGCAACATGCACGCCGGCTGCGCCTCGCCGCTGGTGATGCCGCTGTCCAACCCGACCTCCCGCGCCGAAGCGGTGCCGGCAGACGTGATCCGCTGGACCGACGGCCAGGCCATGGTCGCCACCGGCAGCCCCTTCGCCCCGGTGGAGCACGACGGCCGCTCCTACCCGATCGCCCAGTGCAACAACGCCTACATCTTCCCCGGCATCGGCCTCGGCGTGGTGGCGTCCGGCGCCAAGCGCATCACCGACACCATGCTGATGGCCGCCTCCCGGGCGCTGGCCGACGCGGCGCCGGTCGCCAGGACCGGTGAGGGCGCGGTGCTGCCGGCGCTGGCCGACATCCGCGAGCTGTCCAAGGCGATCGCCTTCGAGGTGGGGGCCGAGGCCCAGCGCGAGGGCGTGGCGCTGAAGTCCGACGAACAGACCCTGCGCCATGCCATCGAGCGCAACTTCTGGACGCCGAAGTATCGCGCCTATCGCCGCCGCTCCTTCTGAGGAAACGCGGATTTATTGCTGCGCTCCCTGGAAAATGATGATGGCTTGAAGGCAAGCCATTGACGAGAAAGCCCCCGCCGGGTCACCGGCGGGGGCTTTTTCATGGTGCTGTGGAATCAGGCCGAACCGCCTAGGCGGCCCCGTCAGGCTGAACCGATCATCTTGCGCAGCACGTAGTGCAGGATGCCGCCGTGGCGGTAGTACTCCAGCTCGTTGGCGGTGTCGATGCGGCACAGCGCCTCGAGCGTCTGCTCGCCCTTGTCGCTCTCGATGGCCACCTCGACCCTGCCGCCCGGGGTGAGAGCGTCGAGGCCCTTGATGGAGACGCGCTCGTCGCCGGTCAGGCCCAGGGTCTCGCGGGTTTCGCCCTCGGGGAACTGCAGCGGCACCACGCCCATGCCGATCAGGTTGGAGCGGTGGATGCGCTCGTAGGACTCCGCCAGCACGGCGCGCACGCCGAGCAGCCGGGTGCCCTTGGCGGCCCAGTCGCGGGAGGAGCCGGTGCCGTATTCCTTGCCGGCGATCACCACCAGCGGCGTGCCTTCCTGCTGGTACTGCATGGCCGCGTCATAGATGGCCATCTGCTGGCCGGAGGGCACGTGGCGGGTCTCGCCCCCGACCACGCCGTCGAGCATCTCGTTCTTGATGCGTACGTTGGCGAAGGTGCCGCGCATCATGATCTCGTGGTTGCCGCGCCGCGAACCGTAGGAGTTGAAGTCCACCGGTTTGACGCCGCGCTCCTGCAGATAGCGGCCCGCCGGGCTGTCGGGCTTGATGGCGCCGGCCGGCGAGATGTGGTCGGTGGTCACCGAGTCGCCGAGCATGGCCAGCACGTGGGCGCGGTGGACGTCCTCGGTGGGGGCGGGGTCGCGGCCCATGCCGTCGAAGAACGGCGGGTGCTGGATGTAGGTGGAAGCCTCGTCCCACTGATACACCTCGCTCTCGGGGACGTCGATGGCTTTCCACACCTCGTCGCCCTCGAACACCTCGGCGTACTCCTTGCGGTACATCTCGGTGCGGACCTTCTCCACCGCCTCGGCGATCTCGGCCTGGGAGGGCCAGATGTCCTGCAGGTAGACCGGCTTGCCGTCGCGGTCGATGCCCAGCGGGTCGCGGGCCAGGTCCTTTCGCACGTTGCCGGCCAGGGCATAGGCCACCACCAGGGGCGGCGAGGCCAGCCAGTTGGTCTTCACCTGCGGATGGACGCGGCCCTCGAAGTTGCGGTTGCCGGACAGCACCGAGGCCACGGTCAGGTCGCCGTCGGTGATGGCCTGCTCGATCGGGCCGGGCAGCGGGCCGGAGTTGCCGATGCAGGTGGTGCAGCCGTAGCCGACCAGGTGGAAGCCCAGGGCGTCGAGGTCGTCCTGCACGCCGCCGGCGGCCAGGTAGTCGGTGACCACCTTGGAGCCGGGGGCCAGCGAGGTCTTGACCCAGGGCTTGGTGTCGAGGCCGCGCTCCCGCGCGTTACCCGCCAGCAGGCCGGCGGCCATCATCACGCTGGGGTTGGAGGTGTTGGTGCAGGAGGTGATGGCGGCGATCACCACCGCGCCGGGGTCGAGGCGGAAGGTCTCGCCCTCGAGGTCGACCTGCTTGCTGTCGTGGTGCTCGTAGCTCTCCTCGACGCCGACCGCGGTCTGGCCGCCCTCGGACATCAGCTTGCCCTTCTCGGAGGGCGCCTCGAGCGGCTTGCCGTCGTCTTCCATCACCTTGGCGAAGGCCGTCGGCATGTCGGCCAGGTTGACGCGGTCCTGAGGCCGCTTGGGGCCGGCCAGGCTGGCCTCGACGTCGCCCATGTCGAGCTCGAGGGTATCGCTGAAGACCGGCTCGGCGCCGGGTTCGCGCCACAGGCCCTGGGCCTTGCAGTAGGCCTCGACCAGGGCGATCTGCTCCTCGTCGCGGCCGGTCAGGCGCATGTAGGTGAGGGTCTCGTCGTCGACCGGGAAGAAGCCGCAGGTGGCGCCGTATTCCGGGGCCATGTTGGCAATGGTGGCGCGGTCGGCCAGCGGCAGGTCCTTGAGGCCGTCGCCGTAGAACTCGACGAACTTGCCGACCACGCCGCGGCTGCGCAGCATCTGGGTCACCGTCAGCACCAGGTCGGTGGCGGTGATGCCCTCGCGCAGCTTGCCGGTGAGCTTGAAGCCCACCACCTCGGGGATCAGCATCGACACCGGCTGGCCGAGCATGGCGGCCTCGGCCTCGATGCCGCCGACGCCCCAGCCGAGCACGCCCAGGCCATTGATCATGGTGGTGTGGGAGTCGGTGCCGACCAGGGTGTCGGGGTAGGCGAAGGTCTTGCCATCCTCCTCCTTGGTCCACACCGTCTTGCCCAGGTACTCGAGGTTGACCTGGTGACAGATGCCGGTGCCCGGCGGCACCACGCGGAAGTTGTCGAAGGCCTGCTGGCCCCAGCGCAGGAACTCGTAGCGTTCGCGGTTGCGCTCCATCTCGATGGCGACGTTGTCCTTGAAGGCGCTGGGATCGCCGAAGTGGTCGACCATCACCGAGTGGTCGATCACCAGGTCCACCGGCGACAGAGGGTTGATGCGCGAGGGCTGCTCGCCGAGGGTCTCGACCGCGGCGCGCATCGAGGCCAGGTCGACCACGCCGGGCACGCCGGTGAAGTCCTGCATCAGCACCCGGGCCGGGCGGTAGCCGATCTCGCGATCGGACGAGGCGGTCTTCTGCCAGTCGACCAGCGCCTGCATGTCCTCGCGCTCGACGCCTTCCTGATCGGCGAAGCGCAGCTGGTTCTCGAGCAGGATCTTCAGCGTCATCGGCAGGCGCTCGATGTCGCCCAGCGTCTCGGCGGCCTTGGGCAGGCTATGGTAGTGGAAGGTGGTGCCGGCGGCGTCGAGGGTCTGCAGCGTCTCCGGTAGGGACGAAGTGCTCATGGGGTCCTCCTGTCACGGCGGGTAAGATCGAACCATCCTGGTCCGCTATAGATTACATGGTCATGATAGATGGCCTTTTCAACCATCGCGCCGACGCTGGCCCCGGCGCCCTTGAAAAGACGGCCGCGGCGCCCCATCTAACGGGGCAGTGATCCGGCCGGGGAGGACATCGTGCACGAGGAAGCTCTGGACAGCCACGCGGTGCGCTGCCCCTACTGCGACACCGGCTTCGAGCTGCTGGTCGATCTTTCCCAGGGCAGCCACACGACCTGGGAGGACTGCCCGCAGTGCTGTTCGCCGATCCAGATGCGCATCGAGGTGTCGCTTCTCAGCGGCGAGCTCGAGTCGCTGACCCTGGGGCGCGACGACGAGGTGCTGTAAAACCGGTGCCGTGAGCCGCCATGCCGCGCATGGGCCGCCCCGATGCCGGCCATCGATTTTGACTATCCGTGCCATTGACTCGCTTCAGTGGTGCGGCGAGGATGCCTGACCTAGCGTAGGCATTCCGCTTCTACCCCCGACGAATGTCATCACTCACTCCAAGGAGATCTGCATGAGCGTACTGGTTGGACGTCAAGCACCCGATTTCGAAGCCGCCGCCGTCCTCGGCAACGGCGAGATCGTCGACAACTTCAAGCTGTCCGACAGCAACGGCAAGCTCCGCGTGCTGTTCTTCTGGCCGCTGGACTTCACCTTCGTGTGCCCGTCCGAGATCATCGCCCACGACAACCGTCTGGCGCAGTTCAAGGAGCTCGGCGTCGAGGTGATCGGTGTCTCCATCGATTCCCAGTTCACCCACCACGCCTGGCGCCTGACCTCGCCGGAGAAGGGCGGCATCGGTGAAGTCGGCTTCCCGATCGTGGCCGACGTCAAGCACGAGATCACCCAGGCCTACGGCATCGAGCATCCGGAAGCCGGCGTCGCCATGCGCGGCTCCTTCCTGATCGACGAGAACGGCGTCGTCCAGCACCAGGTCGTCAACAACCTGCCGCTGGGCCGCAACGTCGACGAGATGCTGCGCATGGTCAAGGCCCTGCAGTTCCACCAGAAGAACGGCGAAGTCTGCCCGGCCGGCTGGGACGAAGGCCAGGAAGGCATGAAGGACACCGCCGAAGGTGTCGCGAGCTACCTGGGCAACCACGCCGGCGCCCTCTAAGCCCGTGTGATGTCCCTGGGGGCGGCCTGCGGGCCGCCCCTCGCGTCCCCGATAGCGGCCTTCGCGATGCCGACGGCTCGCCGCCATCGCCAAGCCCGTTGCTCCACCCCTTTCGAGAATTGCGAGGTTTCCCATGAGCGAAGCACGCCACGAACGCCTGATCATCCTCGGCTCCGGTCCGGCCGGCTACACCGCTGCCGTCTACGCGGCCCGCGCCAACCTGAAGCCGCTGCTGATCACCGGCATGCAGGCCGGCGGCCAGCTGACCACCACCACCGACGTGGACAACTGGCCGGGCGATGACACCGGCGTGCAGGGCCCCGAGCTGATGGAGCGCATGAAGCGCCATGCCGAGCGCTTCGAGACCGAGGTGCTGTTCGACCATATCCACGAGGTCGAGCTGCGCGAGAAGCCCTACACCCTGAAGGGCGACAACGGCACCTACACCTGCGACGCGCTGATCATCGCCACCGGCGCCAGCGCCCGTTACCTGGGGCTGGACTCCGAGCAGCGGTTCATGGGCCAAGGCGTGTCCGCCTGCGCCACCTGCGACGGCTTCTTCTATCGCCAGCAGGAAGTGGTGGTGGTCGGCGGCGGCAACACCGCCGTGGAAGAGGCGCTGTATCTCTCCAACATCGCCTCCAAGGTCACCCTGGTCCATCGCCGTGACAGCCTGCGCGCCGAGAAGATTCTCCAGGACAAGCTGTTCGAGAAGGCCGAGAACGGCAACGTCGAGCTGATCTGGAACCACACCCTGGACGAGGTGCTGGGCGACAACACCGGCGTCACCGGGGCGCGGCTGAAGTCCACTGAGGACGGCAGCACGCGCGAGATCGGCGCGCCGGGCGTGTTCATCGCCATCGGCCACAGCCCCAACACCGGCATCTTCGAGGGCCAGCTGGACATGGCCAACGGCTACATCAAGGTGCAGTCCGGCCTCGAGGGCAACGCCACCGCTACCAGCGTGCCGGGCGTGTTCGCCGCCGGCGACGTCATGGACCACGTCTACCGCCAAGCGGTGACCTCCGCCGGCACCGGCTGCATGGCGGCCCTGGACGCCGAGCGCTATCTGGAAACGCTTTGAGCCTGGGCCCGCCTGGCGGGCCCGAGCCATCGCTAGTAATGCGGCGGCACCTCGTCCTCCGGGCGGGGTGTCGCTGTATCCGCCTCCTGGAGCGCCTGACGCTGTTCGCGCAGCTTGTGCTGCATCAGCTCGTTGAGGCGCTCCAGCTGCATCAGGCGCCTTTCCTGGGCGGCCACCGTGCGGTCCAGCGTATCCAGCCAGTGTTCCTGGTAGGCCAGCCGGCTCTCCAGGGCCTCCAGTCGCGCCGCCGCGTCGGAGGGCGTGTCGTCGTCGTGCATGATAGACTCCTTATGCCGTGTCAAGCTCATCCTGGCGCGGCCTGCCGTGGCCTGTCCGCATCGTTGGCGTTCACCGATGGTTCGCATGGTGCCGACGCAGTCGGGGCGAGGGCGGCCTTCGTGCCGTTCGGTGCCTCGCCCCCATCACATCCGTTCCCTACGACAAGAGAGCATCCGAGGTTTATGAATCGAAAGGTCGTGTTTCGTTGCAGTATCGTCAGTCTGCTGCTGGCCGCGCCGGCGCCGCTGCTGATCGCGCTGTTCGTCCATCTCACCGGTGGTGAGCTGTCCCGCGAGCTGTTTGCCAGCCTCGAGGTCGGCGGCCTGGCGGTGGTCTATGTCGCGGCGGCCCTGGCGGTCTTCCTGCTGATGCTGGTGGCCACCCTGGCGATCAACGCCCTGACGCCCCAGCTGTCCAACATCGCCGAGGTCGAGGACGACGGCCGCGAGATCGGCGAGGTCAAGTGGTTCAACGTCAACAAGGGCTATGGCTTCATCACCCGCGACAGCGGCGAGGATGTCTTCGTCCATTTCCGTGCCATCCGCGGCCGCGGTCATCGCACCCTGGCCGAGGGTCAGAAGGTGAAGTATCACGTCTCGCGCAATGACAGAGGTTTGCAGGCCGACGACGTAACGGTCATCACGTGAAGAGCGTCAGGCTTTAGCCCCCGCCAACGACATCGCCCCGCATCCGCGGGGCGATGTCGTTTCAAGAGTCGCCGTTCTAGCCGCATGATGAGCTGATCCGGTCACAAGCCTGCGCGAGGGCGCTGTAAACCCGTCCTTGGGCGCACCTTTTGCCCTGCAGCGGTCTCGCATCCTGCTTCGCTTGCAGGACCGGTGCTGGCCATCCATGGCCAGCCCGTTCGTCGAGAATCGCCTCACCCATGGCAAAAACCCCTCGCTCCGCCTTGTCACCGGCGCTCATCAGCCGTCGAGCTATCACTGCCCCGAATCGGGCCAGTCGATGGTGGCCTCGGCGCCGTCGGGCAGCACCTGCAGGAAGCGGTCCGGGTCGTCGCCGGGCTGCCAGCCGCCCAGCGAGCAGCGCACCTCGCAGCCGAGTCGCGCGGCGGCGGCGCGGGCGAGGTCGCCGTCGGTGGGCCAGGGCGATTCGGCGCTGTCCAGCCACAGGCTGGCGAAGCCGTCGGCGGCCTTCTCGACCAGCAGCACCGGGATCTCGGCCCCGTCGTGGCGGCCCTGGGTGCGCCAGCGGTGCTTGCCGGCCGGCTTCAGCGGCGCGGCGTCGAGGGTCTCGCCGAGCCAGGCGTTCAGGGCGTCGGGCTCGACGCGGGCCAGATAGATCTCGATGTCGGGATAGCGTTCCATGGTGTCCTCAGGGGCGTGACGTGCCGTCGACGAACAGCCGGGTCATGATCGCTTCATAGACCCGGCTGAGGTCGTCCAGGTCGGCGGCGCGGACCCGTTCGTTGACCTTGTGGATGGTGTCGTTGCGCGGGCCGAGCTCGACCACCTGGCTGCCCAGGGTGGCGATGAAGCGGCCGTCGGAGGTGCCGCCGGCGGTGGACAGCTCGGGGCGATGGCCCATCACGTCCTCGACGCCGCCGACCGCGGCCTCCACCAGCGCGCCTTCCGAGGTCAGGAAGGGCTCGCCGTTGAGCGTCCAGTCGATGTGGAAGTCCAGGCCGTGGGCCTCGAGGATCGCCTCTGTGCGCTGGCGCAGCGTCTCGTGGGTCAGGGCGGTGGAGTAGCGGAAGTTGAACACCACCTCCACCTCGCCCGGAATCACGTTGGTGGCGCCGGTGCCGGAGCGGATGTTGGAGACCTGGAAGCTGGTCGCCGGGAAGAAGGCGTTGCCGCCGTCCCAGTGCTCGCGCACCAGGGCGTCCAGCGCCGGGGCGACCTCGTGGATCGGGTTGCGCGCCATGTGCGGGTAGGCCACGTGGCCCTGCACGCCCCTGACGTGCAGCACGCCGCCCAGCGAGCCGCGCCGGCCGTTCTTGATCACGTCGCCGAGCCGGTCGGTGGAGGAGGGCTCGCCGACGATGCAGTAGTCGAGGCGGTCGTGGGACTCGCGCAGGTGCTCGACCACGGCGCGGGTGCCGTCTACCGCCGGACCTTCCTCGTCGGAGGTGATCAAGAAGGCCAGGCGCCCCGGGTGATCGGGGTGGGCGGTCACGAAGCGCTCCACGGCGGTGACCATGGCGGCCAGGCTGCCCTTCATGTCGGCGGCGCCACGGCCGCACAGCATGCCGTCGTCATCGATGCAGGGCGCGAAGGGCGGGTGCTCCCAGTTGACCTCGGGGCCGCTCGGCACCACGTCGGTGTGGCCGGCGAAGGCCAGCACCGGGCCGTGATGGCCGCGCACCGCCCAGAAGTTCTCGACGTCGCCGAACGGCAGGTGCTCGATGGCGAAGCCCAGGCGTTCCAGGCGTTCGATCATCATGTCCTGGCAGCCCAGGTCGTCGGGGGTCACGGAGGGGCGGCGCATCAGCGCCATGGCGAGCTCGAGGGTCGGGGAGAGCGTGGGGTCGGAGCTGGTCGAGGTCATGCGGGATTCCGGCGGGCCGCACCCCGGCGCCGTGAGGCGCCGGGGCAGGGCTCAGTTGTGGGCGTGCAGGGCTTCGTTGAGTGCGATGGCACTCTTGTTGGTCAGGCACTCGATGCGGCCGTTCTGGGAGTTGCGGCGCAGCAGCAGGTCGTCCTGGCCGGCCAGCTCGCGGGCGGCCACGACCTCGGCTTCCTGGCCCTGGTCATCGAGCACGGCGACCTTGGCGCCGGCGGTGATGTAGAGGCCGGCTTCGACGGTGCAGCGGTCGCCCAGCGGGATGCCGATGCCGGCGTTGGCGCCGATCAGGCAGCCTTCGCCGACCTTGATGATGATGTTGCCGCCGCCGGACAGGGTGCCCATGGTGGAGCAGCCGCCGCCCAGGTCGGAGCCCTTGCCGACCATCACACCGGCGGAGATGCGGCCCTCGATCATGCCCGGGCCTTCGGCGCCGGCGTTGAAGTTGACGAAGCCCTCGTGCATCACGGTGGAGCCCTCGCCGAGGTAGGCGCCCAGGCGCACGCGGGCGGTGTCGCCGATGCGCACGCCGGTCGGCACCACGTAGTCGGTCATCTTGGGGAACTTGTCGACGCAGTCCACCGACAGGGTGCGGCCTTCCAGGCGCGCCTTGAGACGGCGGGCCGGCAGCTCCTCGATGTCGATCGGGCCTTCGCTGGACCAGGCGATGTTGCGCAGCAAGCCGAACATGCCGGTCAGGTCGGTGCCGTGGGGCTTGACCAGGCGGTGCGACAGCAGGTGCAGCTTGAGGTAGACCTCCGGGGCGCTCTGCGGCGGCAGGTCCTCGGCGATGAAGGTCGCCACCAGCGGGCGCCGGCTGGCGGCCATGACCTCGGCGAGCTCGGCCTGGTCGGCGTGGCCGGCGGCCTTCAGGGCCTCGGCGAGCGCGGTGCACTGCTCGGGCAGAAAGCTGACGGCGGCGTTGCCGGCGGGGGCGTCGAGCACCTTGGCGGCGGCCTCGACCAGGGCGGCGTCCGGGTTCAGCAGCGGCGCCGGGTAGTAGATCTCCAGCCAGTCGCCCTGGGTGTTCTGGGTGCCGATTCCGAGTGCAAAGCTGAGCATGTGGGGTCCTCTCGATGGGGGGCAGGTCGGCCGCTTGGCCGCCTAGAGATTGTCGTAGTCGCCGTCGCGGAAGCCGACGAGGATGTCGTCGCCGGTGTCGAGCAGCGGGCGCTTGATCAGGGTGGGGTTGGCCATCATCAGCCGGCGGGCCTTGTCGCCGTCGATGTCGGCCTTGTCCTCGTCGGGCAGCTGGCGCCAGGTGGTGCTGCGCTTGTTGAGCAGGGTCAGCACCGGCACCCGCTCGAGGATGTCCTCGAGCAGCGGGGCGGACAGGCCGTCCTCGCGCAGGTCGTGGAACTGAAAGGGTTGCCCCTGGCCTTCCAGGGCCTTGCGCGCCTTGCGGCAGGTGTCGCAGTTCTTGATCCCGAACAGCGTCATCATGGCGGTTTCTCCTGATCAGGCGTGTCGTTCGACGTGGCGACGCAGGCGGCGGGCGGCCTCGACGGTGGCGTCGAGCTCGTCCACCAGCGCCAGCCGGATGCGGCCGGCGCCGGGGTTCACGCCGTTGGCGCCGGGGCGGCCCATGTAGCTGCCCGGCAGCACGCTGACGTGCTGCTCGGCGAACAGCGAGCGGGTGAAGGCCTCGTCGTCGCCGCCGGGCACCGCCGGCCACAGGTAGAAGCTGGCCTCGGGCGCGGGGAAATCCATCACCGGGGCGAGGATCTCGGTCACCGCGGCGAACTTCTCGCGATAGGCGTCGCGGTTGGCACGCACGTGGGCCTCGTCGTTCCAGGCGGCGATCGAGGCGTGTTGCAGCGGCAGCGACATGGCGCAGCCGTGATAGGTGCGGTAGCGGCGGAAGGCCGCCAGCAGCGCGGCGTCGCCGGCCACGAAGCCCGAGCGCAGCCCCGGCAGGTTGGAGCGCTTGGACAGCGAATGGAACACCAGGCAGCGCCGGTAGTCGTGGCGGCCGAGCTCGGCGCAGGCCGTCAACAGGCCCGGGGGTGGGGCGGCCTCGTCCAGGTAGAGCTCCGAATAGCACTCGTCGGCGGCGACGATGAAGTCGTGCTCGTCGGCCAGGGCGATCAGTTTCTTGAGCTCGTCGAGCGGTGTCACCGCGCCGGTGGGGTTGCCCGGCGAGCAGGTGAAGACGATCTGCACGTCGCGCCAGGCCTCGGCCGGCACGGCGTCGAGATCGGGGCGAAAGCCGTGCTCGGCGCGGCAGTCGAGGTAGAGCGGTGTGCCGCCGGCCAGCAGGGTGGCGCCCTCGTAGATCTGGTAGAAGGGGTTGGGCACCGCGACTCGCGCCGGGCGGCTGCGGTCCAGGGCCGCCTGGACGAAGGCGAAGATCGCTTCGCGGGTGCCGTTGACCGGCAGCACCTGAGTGCCGGCGTCGAGGCCCTCGAGGGCGAAGCGTTGCCGTGCCCAGTCGGCGATGGCGCCGCGCAGCTCGGGCATGCCGGGGGTGGCCGGATAGCGGGCCATGTCGCCGATGTGCGCGGTCAGCGCTTCAAGAGCGCCGGCATAGGGGGCGTGGCGCGGCTCGCCGATGGTCAGCGGGAGGTGCGTCAGGTCCTCCGGCGTCTTCACGTCGGCCTTGAGAGCGGCGAGCTTCTCGAAGGGGTAGGGCTGCAGGGCGTCGAGATCGGGGTTCATGGCGCGTCCAGTGGGGCCGTTATCGGCGTCGTTATGATGCTGGTGGTTCGATCGAGCGCTGGGCAAGACGCCGATTATAGGGAACCCCCGGTGGGGCCTCAAACGCGAGACACTGCGCAGGCTGACCCGGTGCCCGCGCCGCTCAGCCGCGGATGTCGAGCGTCTCGATCAGCCGCTCGCGCAGGCGCTGCTGGCGCTCGGGGTCGGTGATCGGGTCGCCGGCCCGGTCGGTGATGAAGAACACGTCCTCGACCCGCTCGCCCAGGGTGGCGATCTTGGCCGCCGAGAGGGCGATGTCCTGCTCCATGAAGATGCGCCCGACCCGGGCCAGCAGGCCGGGACGGTCCGGGGCGGTGAGCTCCAGCAGGGTGCGGCCGCCGGTCGGGTCCTGCTCGATGATGACCTGGGTCGGCACCCGGAAGTGCTTGAGCTGGCGCGGGGTGTGACGGCTGACGATCTGCGGGTAGTCGTCCGGGTCGTCGAGCTCTTCCACCAGGTGGCGACGGATCTCCTCCAGTCGCGCCGGTTCGCGGATCGCCAGGTTGTCGTCGTCGAGCACGATGAAGGTGTTGAGCGTCCAGTCGTTGCTCGAGGTGGCGATGCGGGCGTCGTGGATCGACAGCCCGAGCTGCTCCATGGCCGCCGAGGTGGCGGCGAAGAGGTTGTCCACCGAGCGGGTATGGATGAACACCTTGGTGCCGCCCTCGGCCATGTCGGCGGTGGGGGCGCTGATCATCACCAGCGGCAGCTCGCTGCCCTGGTGGTCGAGGATGCCCTGGGTCTGCCAGGCAATCTCGCTGGGGGCGTACTGCAGGAAGTAGTCCTCGCCCAGCGACTCCCACAGCCGGTCGACCCGGTCCATGTCGGCGCCCACCGTGGCCAGCAGCGAGTGCGCCTCGTCGCGGGTCTCGCGCACCGAGTCGTCGCGCTCCATCGGGTTCTCGAGCCCGCGGCGCAGCGCGCGCTTGGTCTCGGCGTGGAGCTGGCGCAGCAGCGAGGCACGCCAGCCGTTCCACAGCGTGGGGTTGGTGGCGGTGATGTCGGCCACGGTCAACACGTAGAGATAGTCGAGGCGGGTCTCGTCGCCGACCTCGCGGGCGAACTCGCTGATCACTTCCGGGTCGCTGATGTCGCGCTTCTGGGCGACCATCGACATCAGCAGATGATGCTCCACCAGCCAGGCCACCAGCCGGGTGTCGCGGACGGAGAGGCCGTGCAGGGCGGCGAACGCCTCCACGTCGCGGGCGCCGATCATCGAGTGGTCGCCGCCGCGGCCCTTGCCGATGTCGTGGAACAGTCCGGCGATCCACAGAAGCTCCAGCTTGGGCAGCTGCTGGATCAGCACCGCGGCCACCGGGTAGGTCTCGCGGGCCTCGGCCTTGCGGAAGTTGTGGAAGGACTTGAGCAGGCGCAGGGTGTGGGCGTCCACGGTGTAGATGTGGAACAGGTCGTGCTGCATCAGCCCCACGGCCTGGCCGAACACCGGCAGGTACTTGCCGAGCACGCCGTAGCGGTTCATGCGCCTGAGCTGGCGGGCGACGTTGCCGCTGGAGCGCAGCAGGGCCATGAACAGCCGCTGGTGGCGCGGGTCCTCGCGGTAGCGGTCGTCGATCAGGTGGCGATGATCGCGGATCAGGCGGATGGTGTCGGCGCGCACGCCCTCGATCTCGGGGTGCTCGGCCATCAGCAGGAACAGTTCGAGCAGCGCCGAGGGCGCCTCGCGGAACACCGTCCGCGAGCGGGCCTGGATGTAGCCGCCGGTGATCTCGAAACGGGCGTTGAGCGGCACCGTCTCGAGTTCTTCGCCGTCGCGCAGGATGGCCTCGTCGAAGTGCTGCAGCAGCATGTCGTTGAGCCCGGCGAGCGCCGTCACATGCCGGTAGTAGCGCTTCATGAACTGCTCGACGGCGAGGCGCTCCGGGGTGTCCTGATAGCCGAACAGCTCGGCGATGGTGGCCTGGTGGTCGAACAGCAGGCGGTCCTCGGCGCGCCCGGTGAGCATGTGCAGGGCATAGCGGACCTGCCACAGGAAGGCCTGGCCCTGGCTGAGGATGCGCAGCTCGGCGTCGTTCATGAAGCCGATGTCGACGATGTCCTCGTAGCGCTCGGTGGCGAAGTGTCGCTTGGCGACCCAGCCGATCATCTGGATGTCGCGCAGCCCGCCGGGCGAGCTCTTGATGTTGGGCTCGAGGTGATACTCGGAGTTGTTGAAGCGGTAGTGGCGGGCGATCTGCTCCTGCCACTTGGCCTCGAAGAAGCGGTCCGCCGGCCATAGTCGGTCGGTGGCGATGCGCGCCTGCATGGCCTCGCGCAGCCGCTCGGGACCGGCCAGGGTGCGCGACTCGAGCAGGTTGGTGATCACCGTGACGTCGGCGGCGGCCTCGCGCTCGCAGTCGGAGAGCGAGCGCACGCTGTGGCCGATCTCCAGGCCGATGTCCCACAGGAAGGTGATGAAGGCGGTCAGCGGTTCGCGGAACGGCTCGTCGTCATCGTGCTCGAGCAGCAGCAGCAGGTCGATGTCGGAGCGGGGATGCAGCTCGCCCCGGCCGTAGCCGCCCACGGCGAGCAGGGCGATGCCGTCGGGCCAGTCATGCTGCTGCCAGGCGAGCGCCAGCAGGCGGTCGAGGCACCAGGCACGGCCGTGCACCAGGTCGCGGATGTCGGCACCGGCGTGGAAGCGTTCGTCGAGGCGCGCCTGGATCGTGGCCAGGGCCGCCTTGAACGGCGCGATCGGCGATCGGCTGCCGGTCAGCTCGGCGCGGAAGTCCTCGACGTCGAACAGGCTCTCGTCGGGCGTGAAGGCGTAGTGGTGCAGCAGCATGGCGGCCGGCTCAGTGGGCGAGGAAGGAGAGGTCTTCGTCGCTGCGCGCGGTCAGCACCTCCACGCCGCTGGCGGTGACCAGCAGGGTGTGTTCCCACTGGGCGGTGAGGCCCTTGTCCTTGGTGACCGCGGTCCAGCCGTCGCGCAGCACCTTGGTGCGGTGGTCGCCCACGTTGATCATCGGTTCGATGGTGAAGCACATGCCTTCCTCGAGGGCGATGTCCGCCTCCGACGCGTAGCCGTCGTAGTGCAGCACCTGCGGGTCCTCGTGGAAGCCGGCGCCGATGCCGTGACCGCAGAAGTCGCGCACCACCGAGTAGCCGCTGGCCTCGGCGTGCTGCTGGATGGCGCGGGCCAGCTCCGAAAGGTGCACGCCGGGACGCACCAGGGCGATGCTCCTGTAGAGGCATTCCTGGGTGACGCGGCACAGGCGGCTGCCCTGGATGCTCTCGCCGACGATGAACATCACGCTGGAGTCGCCGTGATAGCCGTCCGGGGTCTTCACCGTGATGTCCAGATTCATGATGTCGCCCTTCTTCAGCTTCTTGCCGTCGTCGGGGATGCCATGGCAGACCACGTGATTGATCGAGGTGCACACGGACTTGGGGAAGCCGTGATAGTTGAGCGGGGCGGGTGTGGAGCCGAGCTCGTCGACGATGTAGTCGTGGCAGCGCCGATCGATCTCGCCGGTGCTGACGCCGGCCTGGACGTAAGGGGCGATCATCTCGAGCACGCTGGCGGCCTGGCGGCCCGCTTCACGCATCTTCTCGATCTCGTCGGGCGTTTTGATGGGTACGTTCATGGAATCTCGGAATCGGAGGTGGTGTCGCCGGGCTCGAGGGCGCGGGAGGCGTCGGGCGACTTCATCTTGGGAGTGATCCATGGTATAAAGCTGCGCGCTTTCCTGCAATCGCGGAGCCTTACCGAGTCCTCGGCACCTCGGCGAACCACAGGGGAGTACGTCAATCAACGCAATGCCTTGAAAACACACATGCACCGGCACATGGTCCCGGGTGCTGTCGTGGCCATCCTCGATGACGCGGCGGTCGGATCCATGGGGTGCGTGGAGGCCTAACCCGATTTTTCAGGAGTCATCCATGGCACACGTCAATATGCGTGACCTGCTCAAAGCAGGCGCTCACTTCGGTCACCAGACCAAGTACTGGAACCCGAAGATGAGCAAGTTCATCTTCGGCGCTCGCAACAAGATTCACATCATCAACCTCGAGCACACCCTGCCGGCCCTCAACGAGGCGATCGACGTGGTCGAGAAGATGGCAGCGGCCAACAACAAGATCATGTTCGTCGGCACCAAGCGCAGCGCGAGCAAGATCATCAAGGAAGAGGCCAACCGCGTCGGTCAGCCGTTCGTCAACCACCGCTGGCTCGGCGGCATGCTGACCAACTACAAGACCATTCGCGTTTCCATCAAGCGTCTGCGCGAACTCGAGGCCATGCACGAGGATGGCACCTTCGAGAAGCTGACCAAGAAAGAAGTGCTGATGGCGACCCGCGAGCAGGACAAGCTCGAGCGGTCCGTGGGCGGTATCAAGGAAATGGGCGGCCTGCCCGATGCCCTGTTCGTGATCGACGTCGATCACGAGCGCATCGCCATCAACGAAGCGAACAAGCTGGGCATTCCGGTTATCGGCGTGGTGGATACCAACTCCAACCCCGATGGCGTCGACTACGTGATCCCGGGCAACGATGACTCCATCCGCGCCATCCAGATCTACGTCAAGGCCATCGCCGACGCTTGCGGTCGTGCGAAGGAAGGTCGTCCGGACGAGTTCGTCGAGGTGACCGAAGCCGAAGAGAGCCAGAGCGACGCCGCCGAGTGATCGTCGGCCCGCCTGGGTCGGCCCGACTGCCGTCACTTCGGTGACGGCTCGCCGAGCAGGCGCAAGGGGGCTCAGGCCCCCTTTTCTCTCTTCTTCCCCGCTATTATTTCAGGTCGAACCATTCAGAGGACACTACCATGGCAGCTATCAGCGCCTCTCAGGTCAAGGAACTTCGCGAGCGCACCGGGCTCGGCATGATGGAGTGCAAGAAGGCCCTCACCGAGGCCGGCGGTGACATCGACACCGCGATCGAGAACCTGCGCAAGAACTCCGGTCTCAAGGCCGCCAAGAAGGCCGGCCGTACCGCCGCCGAAGGCGCCGTCGTCACCCGCGTTGCCGAAGACGGCAGCTACGGCGTGATGGTCGAGATCAACTCCGAGACCGACTTCGTCGCCCGCGACGACAACTTCACCGCCTTCGCCGACCGTGTGGCCGATGCCTTCTTCGCCGCCAAGAGCGAAGACGTCGCCGCCATCATGGAAGGCGAGCTGGAAGAAGCCCGCGAGCAGCTGGTGCAGAAGATCGGCGAGAACATCGGCGTGCGCCGCAGCGTCGTCGTCGATGCACCGGAAGGCGGTCTGGTGGGCGCCTACGTCCACGGCGGCCGCATCGGCGTGCTGACCACCCTCAAGGGTGGCTCCGCCGAGGCCGCCAAGGACGTGTCCATGCACGTGGCCGCCATCAACCCGGCCGTCGCGCTGCCGGAAAACATGCCGCAGGACAAGCTGGACGCCGAGAAGGCGATCATCCTGGCCCAGCCGGACATGGCCGGCAAGCCGGAGCAGATCGCCGAAAAGATGGTCCAGGGCCGCCTGAAGAAGTACCTGGCCGAGAACAGCCTGACCGAGCAGGCCTTCGTCAAGGACCCGAACCAGACCGTGGCCGAGTACGTCAAGGCCGCCGGTGGCGAGGTCATTGGCTTCACCCGCTTCGAAGTGGGCGAGGGCATCGAGAAGGAAGAGGTCGACTTCGCCAAGGAAGTCATGGAACAGGCGCAGCGCAGCTAAGGCGCCAGCCGGTTCCAGCATGAAGATGGCGTGCGCGAGAGCGCACGCCTTCGCGTATCCGGCCGGTGCATCCGGCCATCCAGATTCCTCGAGTTTCCGGGAGACATGCCATGAGCAGTGCCGAGCCACTTTCCACCAAGACCGACAAGCCTCGCGCCGAGGTCTCTAAGTACAAGCGCATCCTGCTCAAGCTGTCCGGGGAGGCCCTGACCGGCGACGCCGAATTCGGCATCGACCCCAAGGTGCTCGACCGCATGGCGCTGGAGATCGGCCAGCTGGTCGGCATCGGCGTTCAGGTCGGCATCGTGGTCGGCGGCGGCAACCTGTTCCGCGGCGCCGCACTGCACGAGGCGGGCATGGAAAGGGTCACCGGCGACCACATGGGCATGCTGGCCACGGTGATGAACGCCCTGGCGATGCGTGACGCCCTGGAGCGCTCCAACATCCGTTCGCGGGTGATGTCGGCGATTCCCATGAGCGGCGTGGTCGAGCACTACGACCGCCGCACGGCGATCCGCTACCTGACCTCCGGCGACGTGGTGATGTTCTCCGCGGGAACCGGCAACCCCTTCTTCACCACCGACTCCGCGGCCTGCCTGCGCGGCATCGAGATCGACGCCGACGTGGTGGTCAAGGCCACCAAGGTGGACGGGGTGTACGACAAGGACCCGGTCAAGTATCCCGATGCGGTCAAGTATGAGCAGCTGTCCTACGATGACGCCATCGACCAGAAGCTCGGGGTCATGGATTTGACCGCCATCTGCCTGGTGCGGGACCATGACATGCCGGTACGCGTGTTCAACATGAACAAGCCGGGGGCGCTGCTGAACCTGGTGGTAGGCGGCCGGGAAGGCACGCTGATTGACAGAGGGTGAGAACGTGATTGACGAGATCCAGAAGGACGCAGAAAGTCGCATGAAGAAGAGCCTCGACTCTCTTCATCACAACTTCAACAAGATCCGCACCGGCCGGGCGCATCCCAGCATCCTGGAGGCGGTGACCGTCGATTACTACGGCGGCCAGGTGCCGATCAATCAGGTGGCCTCGGTCAACATCGAGGACGCCCGGACCCTGACCGTGGTGCCCTGGGAGCAGCAGATGGTGCCGAAGGTCGAGAAGGCCATCATGACCGCCGAGCTGGGCCTCAACCCGGCGAGCGCCGGCAACGTGATCCGCGTGCCGATGCCGATGCTCACCGAGGAGACTCGCAAGGGCTACATCAAGCAGGCGCGTCAGGAAGCGGAGAACGCCCGGGTGGCGGTGCGCAACGTGCGCCGCGACGCCAACGGCGACATCAAGGCGCTGCTGAAGGACAAGGACATCACCGAGGACGAGGCGCGTCAGGGTGAGGATGCCATCCAGAAGCTGACCGACAAGGTCGTCGCCGAGATCGACAAGACCCTGGAAACCAAGGAACACGACCTGATGCAGGTCTGACGGACGGGCCGACGGCACCCCAGGGTGCCGTCGTTCA
This sequence comes from Halomonas sp. B23F22_10, assembly GCF_043496975.1. Taxonomy (NCBI): domain Bacteria; kingdom Pseudomonadati; phylum Pseudomonadota; class Gammaproteobacteria; order Oceanospirillales; family Halomonadaceae; genus Halomonas; species Halomonas sp. B23F22_10. The sequence continues at coordinate 93,594 of NZ_JBIEKF010000004.1, forward strand.
TGGAATGCCCCGTCCCACCCGCCATGCGAGACATCATGACGTCACCCCAGTCTCCCCAGCCCCGAGCCGACGGGGACCGCCTGCCGCATCACGTCGCCATCATCATGGATGGCAACAACCGCTGGGCCAAGGCCCGCGGCATGTCCGGCGTGCGCGGCCATCATGCCGGCGTCGAGGCCGTGCGTGCGGTGATCCGCCGGGCCGCCGAGCGCGGCATCGAGACCCTGACGCTGTTCGCCTTCTCCAGCGAGAACTGGAAGCGGCCCGCCGTCGAGGTCAACGCCCTGATGGAGCTGTTCCTGATCGCGCTCAAGCGTGAGGTCAAGAAGCTGCATCAGCACGACATCCGCCTCTCGGTGATCGGCGATCGCAGCGGTTTCTCGTCCTCCATCCAGAAGCACATCGAGCAGGCCGAGGCGCTGACCGGCGACAACCGTGGGCTGCATCTGGTGATCGCCGCCAACTACGGTGGCCAGTGGGACATCGCCCAGGCGGCCCGGCGGCTGGGGGAGCGGGTGGCCGCGGGCGAGCTGGCCCCCGAGGCGATCGACGAGGCGGCGATCGGGGCCGAGCTGAGTCTCACCGCCCCGGTGGACCTGTGCATCCGCACCAGCGACGAGAAGCGCATCTCCAACTTCCTGCTCTGGCAGCTGGCCTACGCCGAGCTCTATTTCTCTCCGCTGCTGTGGCCTGACTTCGACGGCGACGCCTTCGACGCGGCCCTGGCCGACTTCGCCGGGCGCAAGCGCCGCTTCGGCATGACCGACGACCAGGTCGAGGCTCAGCAAGGTGCTTAAACAACGCATTCTCACCGCCGCCTGGCTGGCGCCGCTGGCGCTGGTCGGGCTGTTCGGGCTCGACGGCGTCGCCTTCGCGCTGTTCACCGCGGCCATCGTGCTGCTCGGGGCCTGGGAATGGGCCAATCTGGCCGGCCTCGAGGCCGGCGCCCGCCGGCTGAAGCCGGTGCTGGGGCTCGCCGTCCTGATGGCGCTGCTGGGCCTGACCGGCCAGCACCAGGCGAGCTGGGTGCTGTGGCTCGGCGCCCTGGGCTGGCTGCTCAACCTGCGCTGGGTGGTCGGCTATCCGTCGCGCCTCGAGCAGTGGGGCTCCACCGGCAGGCGCCTGGCCATGGGGCTGTGGGTGCTGCTGCCGGCCTGGGTCGGCTTCAACGCGCTGCGCGAGGCCGGCGGCGTGTGGCTGCTGTTCGTGCTGCTGCTGGTGTGGGGCGCCGATGTCGGCGCCTACTTCGTCGGCAAGTCGCTCGGCAAGCGCAAGCTGGCGCCCCGCGTGAGCCCCGGCAAGACCCGCGAGGGCGTGATCGGCGGGCTGGTGGTGACCGAGCTGCTGGCGCTGGTGTTCGCCGACTGGCAGGCCCTGTCGTTCGGCGCGACCCTGGCGCTGCTGGCGGCGACCGCCGTGGTCACCCTGGCCTCGGTGGTCGGCGACCTGCTCGAGAGCATGCTCAAGCGTCACCGCGGCATCAAGGACTCCAGCCAGCTGCTCCCCGGTCACGGCGGGGTGCTGGATCGCATCGACAGCCTGTGCGCCGCGGTGCCGCTGTTCGCGCTGCTGCAGGTCGGAGGGTTCGGCGCATGAGCCAGCCCCAGGCCGTCACCGTTCTCGGCGCCACCGGTTCGATCGGCGCCAGCACCCTGGACGTGCTGGCGCGGCATCCCGAACGCTATCGCGTCCATGCCCTGACCGCCCACCGTTCCCGCGAGGCGCTGCTCGCGCAGTGCCGGACCCATGCCCCGGCGCTGGCCGTGCTCGACCGCGAGGAAGACGCCGCCTGGCTGCGCGAGCGGCTGTGCGAGGCGGGGCTCGCCACCGAGGTGCGCTGCGGCCCCGAGGCGCTGGTCGAGGTCAGCGAGGCGTCGGAGGTCGAGGTGGTCATGGCGGCCATCGTCGGCGCCGCCGGGCTGCTGCCGACCCTCGCCGCGGTGCGCGCCGGCAAGCGGGTGCTGCTGGCCAACAAGGAAGCGCTGGTGATGTCCGGGTCGCTGTTCATGGACGCCGTGGACCGTCACGGCGCGACCCTGCTGCCGATCGATTCCGAACATAACGCCATCTATCAGTGTCTACCCCTCGAGCATCGCGGCGGGCTCGCGCGCCACGGCGTCACCCAGCTGCTGCTGACCGCCTCCGGCGGCCCCTTCCGCGGCTGGTCGGCCGAGGCGCTGGCCGGGGTCACCCCCGAGCAGGCCTGCGCCCATCCCAACTGGTCGATGGGGCGCAAGATCTCGGTGGACAGCGCCACCCTGATGAACAAGGGCCTCGAGCTGATCGAGGCCTGCTGGCTGTTCGATGCCCGGCCGTCGCAGATTCAGGTGGTGGTGCACCCGCAGAGCGTGATCCACTCGATGGCCGCCTATGCCGATGGCTCGGTGCTGGCCCAGCTGGGCAACCCGGACATGCGTACCCCGATCGCCTACGGGCTGTCGTGGCCGGAGCGCATCGATGCCGGCGTGGAGGCGCTCGATCTGTTCCAGATCGCGCGGCTCGACTTCGAGCCCGCCGACGAGGCCGCCTTCCCCTGCCTGCGGCTGGCCCGCGAGGCCATGGCGGACGGCGGCACGGCGCCGGCGGTGCTCAACGCCGCCAACGAGGTGGCCGTGGCGGCCTTCCTCGACGGCCGGCTGGGCTTCGCCGGGATCGGCGAGCTGGTGGCGCGGGTGCGCGAGGCCTGCCCCCTCGAGCCCGCCGATGCGCTGGAAGGGATTCTCGCCGCCGATGCCCGGGCGCGCCGTGAGGCCGAGGCCTGGCTGGGGCGCCGCTAGCGCCTTCTTTCGTCAACTTTACCGGAGATAGCCATGGGTCTGATCCAGAACGTGCTGGCCGTGATCGTGGTGCTTGGCCTGCTGATCACCTTCCATGAGTTCGGCCACTTCTGGGTCGCCCGGCGCTGTGGCGTCAAGGTGCTGCGCTTCTCCGTGGGCTTCGGCAAGCCGCTGTGGTCGCGGGTCGACCGCCACGGCACCGAATTCGCCGTGGCGGCCATCCCACTGGGCGGCTACGTCAAGATGCTCGACGAGCGCGAGGCGCCGGTCCCCGACGACGAGCGTCACCTGGCCTTCAACCACAAGGGCGTGTGGCAGCGCATCGCCATCGTCGCCGCCGGCCCGGTGGCCAACTTCCTGCTGGCGCTGGTCGCCTACTGGCTGCTGTTCGTGGCCGGTACCACCACCGTGGTGCCGGTGATCGGCGAGGTCGCGCCCGACTCGCCGGCCGCCCGCGGCGGCCTGGTCGCCGGCCAGGAGATCACCGCGGTGCGAGGCGAGGCGGTCAACTCCTGGGAAGACATCAATCTCGAGCTGGTCGCGGCCATCGGCGCCAGCGGCGAGCTGACGGTCAAGGCCCGCGACGAGGGCGACAGTCGGGCCAGCGAGCATCGCCTGCCGGTGCAGGACTGGCTGGTGCGCCAGGACCCGCCGCGGCCGCTGCAGACCCTCGGCGTGACCCCCTGGCGGCCGACCCTTCCCGCGGTGCTCGGCCAGGTGGTCGAGGGCGAACCGGCCGCCGAGGCCGGCCTCGCGGCCGGCGACGAGATCCTGGCCATCGACGGCGAGCCCGTGGCCGAATGGAGCGACTTCGTCCAGCGCGTCCGCGGCCGCCCCGGCGACACCCTGTCGCTGAGCGTGGACCGCGACGGCGAGCGGCGTTCGCTGTCGCTGACGCCGCGACCCCGGACCCTCGATGATGGCTCCACCGTCGGCCACGTGGGCGCCGGCGTCGCGTCGGTCTCGTGGCCGGAAGAGTATCGCCGCGAGATCCGCTATGGGCCGCTGGCCGCCGTGGGGCAGGCGGTGTCGCGTACCGGCGAGATGACCGTGCTGACGCTGGACTCGATCCGCAAGATGCTGGTCGGGCTGATCTCGCCGTCCAACCTCTCCGGGCCCATCACCATCGCCCGCATCGCCGGTGATTCCGCCCGTTCGGGGCTGGAGAGCTTCATCAGTTTCCTGGCCTACCTGTCGATCAGCCTCGGCGTGCTCAACCTGCTGCCGATCCCGGTGCTCGATGGTGGCCACCTGCTGTATTACCTGGTGGAGGCGGCCCGGGGGCGGCCGGTGTCCGAGCGGACCCAGGCGATCGGCCTGCGCGTCGGCCTGACGCTGGTCGGGACCCTGATGCTGATGGCGCTGTATTTCGACCTGATGCGGCTCTGGTAGCCGGCCCCTGGCTTGTCAGTTACCCGTGCAAATGTATAAGGTGCCTGTCTGGACAGGTAGGCAGATCAACGCGAGCGAATCGACTGCATGAAGATCAAGACCATCGGACTGGCGGCGCTGCTGCTCGCCGGTGCCGGCAGCGGCACGGCACAGGCGGAAACCTTCGACGTAAAGGACATACGAGTGGAGGGGCTGCAGCGCGTATCGGCGGCCTCCGTCTTCAATGCCTTTCCTGTCAATGCCCCGGACACCGTCGACGACCGAGAGCTGGCCGAGGCGGCCCGACAGCTGTTCGCCACCGGCCTGTTCGAGGACATCCAGCTGGCCCGCGACGGCGACGTGCTGATCATCGAGGTGGAAGAGCGCCCGACCATCACCAGCCTCAACATCGAGGGCAACAGCCAGATTCCCGAGCAGGATCTGCGTGACGGCCTGCGCGAGGCCGGCCTCGACGAGGGACAGGTGCTGCAGCTCTCCACCCTGGAAGAGATCCAGCGCGAGCTGTCCGGGGTCTATCAGGCCCAGGGCCGCTACAGCGCCAGCATCGACACCGAGGTCCAGGAGCTGGGCCAGGGCCGCGTTCAGGTCAACATCGACATCGATGAAGGGGCGGTGGCCAAGATCCGCCAGATCAACATCGTCGGCAACCGGGACATCGACGACGAGACCCTGCGCGACGTGCTCGAGCTCGAGGACAAGCCGGGCTGGTTCTTCGGCTGGTTCTCCAGCGACGAATATTCGCGCCAGGCGCTGTCCGGCGACCTGGAGCGACTGCGCTCCTATTACCTCGATCGCGGCTACGTCAACTTCGCCATCGAGTCGACCCAGGTCTCCATCGGCCCCGACAAGTCGAAGATCTTCATCACCATCAACGTCAGCGAGGGCGAGCGCTACCGCCTCGGCGACATCGACTTCGCCGGCGACCTGCGCATTGCCGAGCGCGAGGCCCGGGAGCTGCTCGAGGTGCAGAGCGGCGAGGTCTTCTCGCGCAGCGACGTGACCGCCTCTTCCGAGGCGCTGCGCTCGCGGCTCGGTGCCGAAGGCTTCGCCTTCGCCAACGTCGACGGCATCCCCGAGACGCGCAGCGACGGCACCGTCGACCTGACCTTCCGCATTCAGCCGGGCAACCGCGCCTACGTGCGCCGCATCGAGTTCGTCGGCAACACCACCACCCAGGACGAGGTGCTGCGCCGCGAGATGATCCAGATGGAGGGCGCGCCGGCCTCCACCGAGTCGATCAGCCAGTCCCGCGAGCGCCTGGAGCGGCTGGGCTTCTTCAAGCAGGTCGAGGTGCAGACCGAGCCGGTGGCCGGCTCCGACGACCAGCTCGACGTGACCTACAACGTCGAGGAGCAGCCGTCCGGCTCGATCTCCGCCAGCATCGGCTTCTCCCAGAGCGCCGGCGTGATCTACGGCGCCTCGCTGTCCCAGAACAACTTCCTGGGCACCGGCAACCGGGTCAACATCGGCGCCCAGCGCAGTGACACCTACACCAACCTGAACTTCGGCTTTACCGATCCCTACTGGACCCTCGACGGCATCTCCCGCGGCTACAACCTGTTCTACCGCGAGACCGACTACGAGGACTCCGACATCTCGACCTACTCGACGGATGCCTACGGCGGCGGCATCAACTTCGGCTATCCGATCAACGAGCTGACCCGGCTCAACTTCGGGGCCGACGTCGAGGACCTGACCATCGAGACCTACGACGACACGGCCTCGGAAATCCAGCGCTACGTCGACGAGGAGGGCGACAACGCCCAGGCCTTCAAGCTGACCGCCAGCTGGACCCGCAACGACCTGAACCGAGGCATCATGCCCACCGCCGGCAACTACCAGCGCCTGTCGCTGGAGACCGCGGTGCCCGGCAGCGATTCCGAGTACTACAAGCTGCGCGCCCGCGCCCGGCAGTTCTTCCCGATGAACGAGGAACAGACCTGGTCGTTCAAGCTGCGCGGCGAGGTGGGCTATGCCGACAGCATCGGTGACGGCCCCTATCCGTTCTACGAGAACTTCTACACCGGCGGCCTGGGCTCGGTGCGCGGCTTCACCAGCAACACCCTGGGGCCGAACACCACGCCTCCGGTGGACAGCAGCGACGACGAGGACCGCACCCTGGGCGGCAACGTGCTGATCGAGGGCGGCGCCGAGCTGATCTTCCCGATGCCCTTCGTCGAGGACAAGCGCTCGGTGCAGCCCTCGGTGTTCGTGGACGCCGGCAACACCTTCCTCACCGACTGCTACGAGGTGCGCGACGAGGAGGCCGGCCAGTCGAACTGCAGCTCCGGCGTCGACCTGGGCGAGCTGCGCTACAGCGTGGGCCTCGGCGTCTCCTGGCTGACCCCGGTGGGCCCGCTGACCTTCAGCATCGCCGAGCCGCTCAACGACAAGAGCGACGACGATACCCAGTTCTTCCAGTTCTCGCTGGGTCAGACCTTCTAGACCGGCCGCCGGCGGGCCGCCTCGTCCGGAACGGGAGAGGCGGCCCATGCCACGGCTCCGGGGCCTCGACTCGCGTCATCGACGCCGTCGGGGCCCATCGATATCGAACCGGCGCGGCGGCCGTCGCCAGCGCAGAGTGTTTTCCCAACCGACATCGGGTTCCCATGACACAAGACTCTCCTTCCCTGACGCTGGCCGAGATCGCCACGCAGCTGGGGGCCGGCCTCCAGGGTGACGGCGAGCGCCGCGTGCGTGGCCTGGCCACGCTGCGCGATGCCGGGCCCGATCAGATCGCCTTCCTGGCCAACCGCGCCTACCTCAAGGACCTGCCCGAGACCCGCGCCGCGGCGGTGCTGCTGCACCCTAGCCATGCCGGGGAATCCCCCGTGCCCTGCCTGACCCTCGACAATCCTTATCTGGGCTATGCCCAGCTGTCGCGGCTGTTCGACCCGCTGGCCGGCCGCGAGGCATCGGGCGTGCATCCCGCGGCGACGGTCGCCGAGGATGCCCGGCTGGGCGAGGGCGTGGTGATCGGCCCCCAGGCGGTGATCGAGGCCGGCGTCGAGCTCGGCGACGGCGTGGTGATCGGGCCCGGCTGCGTGGTCGGCGCCGACACCCGGATCGGCGCCGAGTCGCGGCTGCATGCCAACGTGACCGTCTACCATGGAGTCAGCATCGGCGCGCGGGTGATCCTGCACAGCGGCTGCGTGATCGGCGGCGACGGCTTCGGCTTCGCCCATGACGGGGCCGGCTGGCACAAGATCGCCCAGCTCGGCGGGGTGGTGCTGGGCGATGACGTCGAGGTCGGCAGCTGCTCGAGCATCGACCGCGGCGCCCTGGGCGACACCGTGATCGGCGAGGATGTGAAGATCGACAGCCAGGTGCAGATCGCCCACAACGTGCAGGTCGGCGCCCACAGCGCGCTGGCCGGCTGCGTCGGCATCGCCGGCTCGACCCGGGTCGGGCGGCACTGCATGCTGGGCGGCGGCGTGGGGCTTTCCGGCCACCTGACGGTGTGCGATGGCGTCCAGGTCACCGGCATGAGCCTGGTCACCAACTCGATTCACGAGCCGGGGGTCTACTCTTCCGGGACCGGTGCCATGGAGAATGCCCAGTGGCGTCGCAGTGCGGTGCGTTTCAAGCAGCTCGATGACATCGCCCGCCGGCTGAATCGCCTGGAAAAAGCCGGGCGCGATGCTTGAGGCCGCCCCCTCGGGCGGTATAATCCCGCCCGTCCGTCGCCACGCGCGCGGCGACGGTCGCGCCCGCGATGCGGGGCATTCTGTCATTTCAGAGGTTGCTACGATGGTAATGGACATTAACGAGATTCGTGAGTATCTGCCCCACCGGTATCCCTTCCTGCTGGTGGACCGGGTGACGGAGCTTACCCACGGCGAATCCATCGTTGCCTACAAGAATGTCAGCATCAACGAGCCGTTCTTCAATGGCCACTTCCCGCATCACCCGATCATGCCGGGCGTGCTGGTGGTGGAAGCGCTGGCCCAGGCCTGCGGCATCCTCGGCTTCAAGACGGTCAACAAGCTGCCCGCCGACGGTTACGTCTACTACCTCGTGGGCAGCGACAACGTCCGCTTCAAGCGCCCGGTGATGCCCGGCGACCAGCTGGAACTGCGCGCCGACGTGATCCGCGAGAAGCGCGGTATCTGGAAGTTCCAGTGCAAGGCCAGCGTGGCCGGCGAGGTCGCCTGCGAGGCCGAGATCACCTGTGCCGAGAGGAAGGTCGCTTGATTCATCCCACCGCCATCGTAGATCCGGCCGCGCGCCTGGCCGATGACGTCGAGGTCGGCCCCTTCAGCGTGATCGGCGCCGACGTCGAGATCGGCGCCGGCTCGCGCATCGGCCCCCATGTGGTGATCCAGGGCCCGACGCTGATCGGCGAGCGCAACCGGATCTTCCAGTTCGCCTCGGTCGGCGAGGAGTGCCAGGACAAGAAGTACGCCGGCGAGCCCACCCGCCTGGTGATGGGCGACGACAACGTCGTGCGCGAGGGCGTGACCCTGCACCGCGGCACCGTCCAGGATCGCGGCGAGACCACCATCGGCTCGCGCAACCTGTTCATGGCCTACGTCCACGTCGGCCACGACTGCGTGCTCGGTGACGACTGCATCCTGGCCAACCAGGTGACCCTGGCCGGCCACGTCAAGCTGGGCGACTTCGCGATCATCGGCGGCCTGTCGGCGATCCACCAGTTCTGCCACTTCGGCGACCATGCCATGGCCGGCGGCGGCTCGATCATCACCAAGGACACGCCGGCCTACGTGATGATCAACGGCAACCCCGCCGCGGCCCACGGCCTCAACCTGATCGGCCTGCGCCGCCGCGGCTTCTCCAACGAGGCGATCCGCGCCCTGGGCGAGGCCTACAAGCTGGTCTATCGCCAGGGCCTGACCGTGGAGCAGGCGCTGACCGAGATCCGCACCCAGTACGCGCTGCCGGAAACCGAGGCGTTCGTCGCCTCCATCGAGGCCTCGACCCGCGGCATCGTGCGCTGACGCCATGACGATCGCGCGCGTCTACCTGGTGGCCGGCGAGCTCTCCGGCGACATCCTCGGCGCCGGCCTGATGCGCGAGCTCAAGGCCCGCCATCCGGGCGTCGAGTTCCGGGGCATCGGTGGGCCGCGCATGATCGAGCAGGGCATCGACAGTCGCTTCCCGCTCGAGACCCTTTCGGTGATGGGGCTGGTCGAGGTGCTCAAGCACCTGCCGGGCCTGGTGCGCGTGCGCCGTACCCTGCGCCAGGACGCCTTCGACTGGCGGCCCGACATCGTGATCGGCATCGACGCGCCGGACTTCAACCTCGGGCTCGAGCGCCAGCTGCGCGAGGCCGGCCTGACCACCGCCCACTACGTCAGCCCCTCCGTGTGGGCCTGGCGCCAGGGCCGGGTCAAGGGCATCGCCCGCGCGGTGGATGCCATGCTGACCTTCCTGCCCTTCGAGGCCGCCTTCTACGCCCGTCACCGGGTGCCGGTGGCCTTCGTCGGCCATCCGCTGGCCGACGAGCTGCCGCTGGTCAACGACCGCGGCGAGGCTCGGGAAGCGCTCGGCCTGCCCGCCCGGGGTGTGTCCGACGCGGCGCCGCTGCTGGCCGTGCTGCCCGGGTCCCGGGCCAACGAGATCCGCTTTCTGGGCGCGACCTTCCTCGATACCGCCGAGCGGCTGTGCCGCGAGCGCGAGGCGCTGCGGGTGGTGATTCCCGCCGCGACCCCGGCGCGCCGCGCCGAGCTGGAGTCGCTGCTCGAGGGCCGCGAGACGCTGCGCGAGCGGGTGACGCTGGTCGATGGCCAGTCCCGCGAGGCCATGGTGGCCGCCGACGCCGTGCTGCTGGCCTCCGGCACCGCGGCGCTGGAGGCGATGCTGTGCCACCGGGCCATGGTGGTGGCCTACCGCATGGCGCCGATGACCCACTGGCTGGCCAAGCGGCTGGTCAAGACCGAATGGATCTCGCTGCCCAACCTGATCGCCCGGGAGGCGCTGGTGCCGGAGCTGATCCAGGACGACGCCAGCCCCGAGGGCATCGCCGCCGAGCTCGCCTCACTGCTCGATGACGCCGAGGCGCGCCACGCCCTCGAGGCGCGCTTCGCGGCCATGCATCAAGGCCTGCAGCGCGACGCCAGCCGCCGTGCGGTGGACGCCGTCGAGGCACTGGTGGCGCGCCGCGCGCTGCCGGCCTCGGTGGCGCCCGAGGCGCTGGAGGAGGGCGCATGAAGGCCGAGGACTTCCCGCCGCTGGTCGTCGACTATCGCGGCACGCACCTGGCCGGGGTCGACGAGGTCGGGCGCGGCCCGCTGGTCGGCCCGGTGATGGCCGCCGCGGTGATCCTCGATCCGGCCGCGCCGATCGACGGGCTGACCGACTCCAAGAAGCTGACCGCCAAACGCCGCGAGGCGCTGGATGCCCGGATCCGCGAGCGGGCGCTGGCCTTCGCCGTGGCCGAGGCCAGCCCCGACGAGATCGATAGCCTGAACATCTATCACGCCACGCACCTGGCCATGCGACGCGCCATCGATGCGCTGTCGCCGGCCGCGGAATATCTGCTGGTGGACGGTAATCGGCTCCCCGGGCATCATGTGCCGGGCCAGGCGGTGGTGAAGGGCGATGCGCGTCATCCGGCGATCGCCGCGGCCTCGATACTGGCCAAGGTGGCCCGCGACGCCGACATGTTGGCGCTGGACGCGCGCCATCCCGACTATGGCTTCGCCCGCCACAAGGGCTACCCGACGCCCGAGCACCTGGCCGCTCTGACGCGCCTCGGCGCGCTGCCCGAGCACCGTCGCTCCTTTGCGCCCGTCAAGCGCCAGCTGAACCTGCTCTAGATCATCTAGCCTGTTGGACGGGGCGTCGAGACGGGCCGTGCCGGCCGGTCTCCGCTCCCGTGACAGCGTCGACCCATTTCCCATCATCAAGCCCGAGTCCGCCATGACCGCTCCCTTCGTTCATCTCCGTGTGCACAGCGAATTCTCCCTGGTCGATGGCCTGGTGCGTCTCAAGCCGCTGATCAAGGCGGCGGGCAGCCAGGGCGTGCCGGCGCTGGCGCTCACCGACGAGGCCAACCTCTTCGCCCTGGTCAAGTTCTACGGCGGCGCCCAGGGGGCCGGCCTCAAGCCGATCATCGGCGGCGACTTCTGGCTCGCCAACCCCCACGATGAGGCCCATCCCTATCGCCTGACGCTGCTGGCCATGAACGATGTGGGCTATCGCAACCTCACCGAGCTGATCTCGCGGGGCTGGGTCGAGGGACAGAAGGACGGCATGGCGCTGCTGGAGCGGAACTGGGTGCTCGAGCAGAGCGAGGGGCTGATCGCCCTGTCCGGCGGGCGTGAGGGCGACGTCGGCCGTCACCTGCTGACCGATCACCACGCCGAGGCCCGGGTCCTGCTCGACGAATGGCAGGCCGCCTTCCCCGGGCGCTACTACCTGGAGCTGACCCGCACCGGCCGGCCGCTGGAGGAGGAGTGCGTGCACCTCTCGGTGGATCTGGCCGTCGAGACCGGCACCCCGGTGGTGGCCACCAACGACGTGCGCTTCCTCGCGCGCGAGGACTTCTGGGCCCACGAGACCCGGGTCTCGATCGGCGAGGGCAAGGCGCTGGACGACCCGCGCCGCGAGCGTCGCTACACCGAGGAGCAGTACTTCAAGAGCCCCGAGGAGATGGCCGAGCTGTTCTCGGACCTCCCCGAGGCGCTGGAAAACAGCGTGATGATCGCCGCGCGCTGCAACGTCGACGTGCGCCTGGGCGAGATCTTCCTGCCGGAATACGGCATCCCCGAGGGCATGACCCAGGACGAGTTCTTCCGCAAGATCTCCCACGACGGCCTGACCGAGCGCCTGGACTTCCTCTACCCGGTGGAAAGGTATCCCCGCGACGGTGACGAGTACGCCGAGATCGATGCCCGCTACCGCCAGCGGCTCGACTTCGAGCTCAACATCATTCTGCAGATGGGCTTCCCGGGCTACTTCCTGATCGTGATGGACTTCATCCAGTGGGCCAAGGACAACGACGTCCCCGTCGGCCCGGGGCGGGGCTCCGGTGCCGGCTCGCTGGTGGCCTACGCGCAGAAGATCACCGACCTGGACCCGCTCGAGTACGACCTGCTGTTCGAGCGCTTCCTCAACCCCGAGCGTGTCTCGATGCCCGACTTCGATGTCGACTTCTGCATGGAGAAGCGCGACCGGGTGATCGACTACGTGGCCGAGCGCTACGGCCGCGACGCCGTCTCGCAGATCGTCACCTTCGGCACCATGGCCGCCAAGGCCGTCGTGCGCGACGTGGCCCGCGCCCAGGGCAAGCCCTACTCGCTGGGCGACAAGCTCTCCAAGCTGATTCCCTTCGAGGTCGGCATGACGCTGGCCAAGGCCATCGAGGACGAGCCCCAGCTCAAGGAGTTCCTCGACGCCGACGAGGAGGCCCAGGAGATCTGGGACATGGCGGTGAAGCTCGAGGGCATCACCCGCGGTACCGGCAAGCACGCCGGCGGCGTGGTGATCGCGCCGACCAAGCTCACCGACTTCTCGCCGCTGATCTGCGACGAGGACGGCAGCGGCCTGCGCGTGCAGTACGACAAGAACGACATCGAGGACGCCGGGCTGGTCAAGTTCGACTTCCTGGGGCTGCGTACCCTGACCATCATCGACTGGGCGCTGGAGATGGTCGACAAGGTGCGCGTCAAGGAAGGACTGGGGGCGCTCAACATCGACGCCATCCCGCTGGACGACAAGCCGACCTTCGAGATGCTCAAGAAGGCCGAGACCACGGCGGTGTTCCAGCTCGAATCCCGCGGCATGAAGGAGCTGATCAAGCGCCTGCTGCCGGACTCGCTGGAGGACATGATTGCCCTGGTGGCGCTGTTCCGGCCGGGGCCCCTGCAGTCGGGTATGGTCGACGACTTCATCAACCGCAAGCACGGCCGGGCCGAGGTCGCCTACCCGCACCCGGACTACCAGCACGAGCTGCTCAAGCCGGTGCTCGAGCCCACCTACGGCATCATCCTGTATCAGGAGCAGGTGATGCAGATCGCCCAGGTGATGGCCGGCTACAGCCTGGGTCAGGCCGACATGCTGCGCCGCGCCATGGGCAAGAAGAAGCCCGAGGAGATGGCCAAGCAGCGCGCCGGCTTCATGGAGGGCTGCGCCGAGAACGGTATCGACAAGGACCTCGCCGGCAACATCTTCGACCTGGTGGAGAAGTTCGCCGGCTACGGCTTCAACAAGTCGCACTCGGCGGCCTACGGCCTGGTGTCCTACCAGACCGCCTGGCTCAAGGCGCACTATCCCGGGCCCTTCATGGCGGCGGTGATGTCCACCGAGATGGACAACCTCGACAAGGTGGTGCCGCTGATCGAGGAGTGCCGCCACATCGGGCTCACGGTGACGCCGCCGGACGTCAACGTCGGTGGCTACAAGTTCACCGTCGATGACGAGGGCCGGGTGGTCTACGGCCTGGGCGCCATCCGCGGCGTCGGCGAGGGCCCCATCGGCGCCATCGTCGAGGCCCGGGAGGAGGGCGGCGCCTTCAGCGACCTGTTCGATTTCTGCAAGCGGGTCGATCCCAAGCGCATGAACAAGCGCACCCTGGAAGCGCTGATCCGCTCCGGGGCGCTGGACAACCTGGGGCCGAGCCGCGCGGTGATGGCCGCCTCGCTGGAAGCCGCGCTCAAGGCCGCGGCCCAGAACCAGGCCAACCAGAACCTGGGCATGATGGACATGTTCGGCGAGGCCTTCGCCGCCTCCGATGAAGAGGACGACACCGACGTCTATGCCGACTATCGTGGCGCCCGCGACTGGACCGACAAGGAACGCCTGGGCGGCGAGAAGGACACCCTCGGGCTGTATCTGACCGGCCACCCCATCGACGAGTACGAGAAGGAGCTCGAGCGCTTCGTCTCCACCCGCATCGGCGATCTCAAGCCGTCGCGCGAGCCCCAGCGCATCGCCGGGCTGGTGGTCGGCATGCGCACCATGAAGTCCAAGCGCGGCGACACCATGGCCTTCGTCACCCTGGACGACCGCACCGGCCGCATCGAGGCCTCGCTGTTCGGCGAGCTGTTCGATCAGGTGCGCAGCCGCCTGGACACCGATCAGGTGCTGATCGTCGAGGGCGAGGTACAGAGCGACGACTACTCGGGTGGCCTGCGCCTGCGCGGCAAGGAGATCACGCCGATGGTCGACGCTCGCACTCGCTACGGCCAGGCGGTGGAGCTGGCGCTGGACGGCGAGCGCGCCAACGGCCGGCTGGTGGACAGCCTGCGCGACAGCCTTGCCCCCTATCGCAGCGACGAGGGCCTGCCGGTGCGGCTGCGCTACCGCAGCGCCGCGGCCAGCGGCTGGCTGGAGCTGGCCGAGGAGTGGCGGGTCACGCCCTCCGACGAGCTGCTGATCGCCCTGCGCGAGGTCGAGGGCCAGGACGGCGTGCGCCTGCGCTACCGTTGATTCGCGCCGCTCCGACAATGTGCAGGCACCCTGGCTCGCCTTGCGTGGGCGTGTCAGGGTGCGATAATGAACGCCGTTTGACGCTTCCCCCCGGTCGCCCCTTCGGCCGACGAGACAAGGCTATCCCATGAACCCCAACTACCTAGATTTCGAACAGCCCATCGCCGAGCTTCAGGCCAAGATCGAGGAGCTGCGCCTGGTCGGCAACGACAGCCAGGTCAACCTGAGCGACGAGATCGGTCGGCTCGAGGAGAAGAGTCGCAAGCTCACCGAGTCGATCTTCAAGGATCTGACCGCCTGGCAGGTGTCGCAGCTGTCGCGCCATCCGCAGCGCCCCTACACGCTCGACTACCTCGAGCACGTCTTCACCGACTTCGACGAGCTGCACGGTGATCGCAACTTCGCCGACGACGCCGCCCTGGTCGGCGGCGTGGCGCGGCTGAACGACAAGCCGGTGATGGTCATCGGCCACCAGAAGGGCCGTGACGTCAAGGAGAAGGTGCGTCGCAACTTCGGCATGCCGCGCCCCGAGGGCTACCGCAAGGCCTGCCGCCTGATGGAGATGGCCGAGCGCTTCAGGATGCCGGTGCTGACCTTCATCGACACCCCGGGCGCCTACCCGGGCATCGACGCTGAGGAACGCGGCCAGTCCGAGGCCATCGCCTACAACCTGGCGGTGATGTCGCGGCTCAAGACCCCGATCGTCTCCACCGTGGTGGGCGAGGGCGGCTCCGGCGGCGCGCTGGCCATCGGCGTGTGCGACGAGCTGGCCATGCTGCAGTACTCCACCTACTCGGTGATCTCGCCCGAGGGCTGCGCCTCCATCCTGTGGAAGAGCGCCGAGAAGGCCTCCGAGGCCGCCCAGGCCATGGGTATCACCGCCGAGCGCCTCAAGGAGCTGGGCTTCGTCGATACCCTGATCCCCGAGCCGCTGGGCGGCGCGCATCGCAAGCCGGCGGACACCGCCGAGCGCATCCGCACCGCGCTGACCGAGAGCCTCGAGCGCCTCGAGGGCATGGAGACCGACGACCTGCTCGAGCGGCGGTACAAGCGCCTGATGAGCTACGGCGCCCCGGTGTAAAGCCCTTTCTGCGCTCGGCCATACGGCGTTAAAAATCGGCGCGAAATGCTCATTTACCGACGAGTAAACTGCGCTTTCTTGCCGATTTTTGCCTTGTCTGGCCTTCGCTCGAAGAGGGCGCTGGCTTTGGGGGATCCGCTGCCGGTATCTGGCGTGGGGAAGCTTCCCCTTCAACATGCCTGAGCGGTCTATCTGCCCATGAGCCTCGCGCCTTCTTCCCTGCAAGCCACGATCGACAGCGCCCTGGCCCAGACCCTGCCGGGGCGCGGCGTCTGGGTGGCGCTCTCCGGCGGGCTCGATTCCGCGCTGCTGCTGACCCTGGCCGCCGACGCCTGCCGGCGTCATCCGCGCCCGCTGCGGGCGCTGCACGTGCATCACGGCCTGCAGGCCGCCGCCGACGACTTCGAGTGCCACTGCCGGCGGCTGTGCGCGCGGCTCGGGGTGCCGCTGTTCGTCGAGCGTGTCGCGGTCGATGCCTCGGCGGGGCGGGGGCTCGAGGGCGAGGCGCGGGCCGCGCGCCATGCGGCCTTCGCCCGCCGCGTCGGTGCCGGCGAGACCCTGTGGCTGGCCCAGCATCGCGACGATCAGGCCGAGACCTTCCTGCTGGCCGCGCTTAGGGGCGCCGGCCCCCGCGGCCTCGCGGCCATGCCGCCGATGCGCGACCTCGACGGGCGTCGCCTCGTCCGCCCGCTGCTCGACGCTTCCCGCCCGGCGCTGGAGGCCGAGGCCGGACGCCTGGCCCTCGCCTGGGTCGAGGATCCGAGCAACGCCGACACCGCCCTGGACCGCAACTTCCTGCGCCATCGGGCGTTACCGCGGCTGGCCGAGCGCTGGCCGGACGCCGCGGCGGCGCTCTCGCGCAGTGCGGCGCTCGCCGGCGAGGCCGACGGCCTGCTCGAGGAATTCGCCGCCGAGGACCTGGCGCGACTCGGCGGCGACCCCGCGCGTCTTTCCTGCGAGACCCTGCTCGGGCTCTCTATCCCGCGCCGTCGGCTGCTGATCCGCCACTGCCTCGAGCGACAGGGGCTGCCGCGGCCGCCGGCCGCCCGGCTGGCGACGCTGCTCGAGCAGCTCGGCGCGCGCGGCGACGCCGAGGTGCGCATCGTCTGGGCGGGCGCCGAGGCGCGGGTCTGGCGCGGGAGCCTGTATCTGCTGGCGCCGGTCGTGTCGCTGCCGGCCGAATGGCGGGCCGCCTGGGACGGCCGCGTGCCGTTGTCCACGCCGCTGGGGCCGCTGGCGAGCGGGCTGCTTCGCGAGGACGGGGAGCCGGTCAGGCTGACGCTGGCGCCGCGGCTGGGCGGCGAGCGGCTGCGCCTGACGGGCCGGGGACGCCGCGATCTCAAGCGCCTGCTGCAGGAGTGGGGGTTGCCGCCCTGGGAGCGGGGCGGGCTGATCGTCGCCTGGCGTGGCGATGACGTGGTCGCGGTGGGGCGGCCCTCGGGCTGGCTGGCCTGCGCCGAGGGCTGGCGCAGCGGCTGAGCGGGCTCGGCCGGCGTCCAGGGTCAGTCGGCGTCGAGAATCAGCGTCAGGTCGGCGGCCTGCTGGTAGCCGACCTCCTGCTCCAGATCGGCGAGCAGCAGGCTGGGTTCCTGTTCCTCCACCAGGCCGAGCCGCAGCGTGGCCTCGTCGTCGGCCGCCAGCGTCGGCGTGTCGGGCGGCTGTTCCGGACGCGAGTGGTTGAGGATCACCGCCAGGCGCAGCAGCCGGGCCAGCCGCGACATGGCGGGACGCTCGGTGGCGGGCAGCGCCTGCCACTCCTTGAGCGGGAACTTGCGACGGTGGGCGCGGACCAGGAAGGCCAGCTGGCGCTGGTCGGGGCGCGAGAAGCCGGCCAGGTCGGAGTTCTCCAGCAGGTAGGCGCCGTGGCGATGGAACTGGCTGTGGGAGATCGCTAGGCCGACCTCGTGGAGCCGGCTGGCCCACTCCAGGAAGCGCGCCTGATCCTCGTCCAGCCGCCAGGCCTCGCGCACCTGCGCGAACAGCGCCAGCGCCGTGGCGGCGACGTTATCGGCCTGACGGGCGTCGACGCCGTAGATGCGCTGGAGGTTGGTCAGCGTCTTGAGCCGCGAGTCCTCGGGACTGTTGCGGCCGGCCAGGTCGTAGAGCACGCCCTCGCGCAGGGCACCGTCGGAATAGCGCATCTCCTGCAGGTCGAAGGCCTCGAAGATCGCGCCGAGGATGGCGATGCCGGCGGGGAAGACCCGGGCGCGGTCGTCCTTGAGGCCGTCCATGGCGACCTTGTCCAGGCGCTTGCACTTGAGCAGCCGCTTGCGCAGGTCGGCGAGGCCCTGGCGGGTGATCACGCCCTCGGGCGACTTGCCGGCGGCGGCGATCACCGCCGCGGCGGCCTTGACGGTGCCGCTGGAGCCGACCGGGTCGCTCCAGCCGAGCTTCTGGAAGGGCTTCTTGATGTTGGCGAGCTCGGACAGCGCGGCCAGCTCGGCGCGGCGCATGCGCTTCTCGGTGATCTCGCCGCCGTCGAAGAAGCGCCGCGTGAAGGTCACGCAGCCCATGCTCAGGCTCTCCAGGGCCTGGGGCTCGAAGTGTTCGCCGATGATGAACTCGGTGGAGCCGCCGCCGATGTCGACGATCAGCCGCCGGCCGTCCTCGGCCACGGCGTGGGCGGCGCCGAGATAGACCAGGCGGGCCTCCTCGCGGCCGGCGATGATCTCGATGCGGGTGCCGAGCAGGGCCTCGGCGCGATCGATGAATGCCTGGCTGTTGTCGGCGTCGCGCAGGGCGTTGGTGCCGACCACCCGCAGGTCCTGTGGGGCGATGCCCTCGAGGAAGGGGGCGAAGCGGGCCAGGCAGTCCAGCGCCCGGGTCATGGCCTCCTCGGTGAGGCAGCCGTCGTCGCCGAGGCCCGCGGCCAGCTGGACCTTGTCGCCCTGGCGGGCGACGACCTGCAGGCGGTCGTCCCGATAGTTGGCCACCAGCAGGTGAAAGCTGTTCGAGCCGAGATCGATGGCGGCGAGTCGGCGGGGAGCGAGCTCGGGCTCGCTGGCATCGGCGTCGTGCCGGTCCGTAGGCGCGGTCATGGCGGGTCCTTCAGGGAGACTGGCCAAAAGGTTGCGGTCGTCCATCGGGCTTGTCAATCGCGTCGGGGCGGGGCCGGCGCGGGTATTGCGTTTCCCGTCACCCTTGACTAGTATCGGGGCGTTCGCCTGTTCCGAATGCTTCCCGACCGCGCATGGCAACCACGCCACGGTCATGTTATCCAAGTCGTCAGATAGCCCTCTGCAATCAGCCCTCTTCCCGGCCCATGGCCTGTTGCGCTGATTTCAGGCGAAAACGAACCTGCTCCCTCGCTCCCGAGACTGGCCCGGCATCCTCAGCGGTTGCCCGCCCGTGGCCATGACCCGCATTCGACGAGAGGCAGCCTGTCCGGGCTCTGAACGCATCCACGCGGCGTTAATGTCTCGCCTCTTTTCCCATACGGCGCACGACTGCCCGGCTTTCACGAGCAACTTCTGAACACACCGATGAATCTTACCGAACTCAAGCAAAAGCCCGTGCCGGAACTCCTGGAGATCGCCCGTGAGATGGGCATCGACAACCTGGCACGTTCCCGCAAGCAGGACATCATCTTCGCCATCCTCAAGAAGCACGCCAAGAGCGGCGAGGCCATCTACGGCGACGGCGTGCTGGAAATCCTGCAGGACGGGTTCGGCTTCCTGCGCAGTGCCGACTCATCCTACATGGCCGGCCCCGATGACATCTATGTGTCGCCTTCACAGATCCGGCGCTTCAACCTGCGCAAGGGCGACTCCATCTCCGGCAAGATTCGTCCGCCCAAGGAAGGGGAGCGTTACTTCGCGCTGTTGAAGGTCAGCGAGATCAACTTCGACAAGCCCGAGAACGCCAAGCACAAGATCCTCTTCGAGAACCTCACGCCGCTGTTCCCCCAGGAACGGCTGCGCATGGAGATCGGCAACGGCTCCACCGAGGATCTCACCGCGCGGATCATCGATCTGACCGCCCCCATCGGCAAGGGCCAGCGCGGCCTGCTCGTCTCGCCGCCCAAGGCGGGCAAGACGCTGATGCTGCAGAACATCGCCACCTCGATCACGCGCAACAATCCCGAGTGTCACATGATCGTGCTGCTGATCGACGAGCGGCCCGAGGAGGTCACCGAGATGTCGCGCACCGTGCGCGGTGAGGTGGTGGCCTCGACCTTCGACGAGCCGCCGGCCCGCCACGTGCAGGTCGCCGAGATGGTGATCGAGAAGGCCAAGCGCCTGGTCGAGCACAAGAAGGACGTGGTGATCCTGCTCGACTCCATCACTCGTCTGGCGCGCGCCTACAACACCGTGGTGCCGTCCTCCGGCAAGGTGCTGACCGGCGGCGTCGACGCCCACGCCCTCGAGAAGCCCAAGCGCTTCTTCGGCGCGGCGCGCAACATCGAGGAAGGCGGCAGCCTGACCATCATCGCCACGGCGCTGGTCGACACCGGCTCCAAGATGGACGAGGTGATCTTCGAGGAGTTCAAGGGCACCGGCAACATGGAGGCCCACCTGGACCGCAAGCTGGCCGAGAAGCGCGTCTATCCGGCCCTCAACATCCGTCGCTCCGGCACCCGCCGCGAGGACCTGATCGCCTCCGAGGACGAGATGCAGCGCATGTGGATCCTGCGCAAGCTGCTCAACCCGATGGACGATACCGCGGCCACCGAGTTCCTGATCGATCGCCTGAAGGATACCAAGACCAACCTCGAGTTCTTCGAGGCCATGAAGCGGCGTTGACGCTACGCCGCCTTGATGGGCGACGAGGACCGCCGCCGGCGCCACGCCGAGCGAAACCCTGATGCGTCGTTTGCGGCCTGCGCGTCGCGGTACAACATAATCCCTCACGGGTACCGCTCGCTCGCCATCCTTGGCGAGCGCCGCGCGCCGCTTCACTCTGCATCAGCGCTCGGCTAAGGGCTTGCGCGTCGGTCCTCGCCGCTCTTTCCCGTCTTCGATTCGTTCGGCCGGGGTGGGGGTTCAGGCGCAGCATCCCGAAGGGGCAGCATGCTATGCTGCCCCTTTTGCGTCGTTCGGGATAACGGGAAGGCCGCATGAAGTACAAGGACCTGCGCGAGTTCATCGCCGCGCTGGAAGAGCAGGGCGAGCTTAAGCGCATCACCGCCGAGGTGGATACCTATCTGGAGATCACCGAGATCTGCGACCGCACCCTGCGGGCCGGCGGACCGGCGCTGCTGTTCGAGAACGTCAAGGGCCACGACATGCCGCTGCTCGGCAACCTGTTCGGCACGCCGAAGCGGGTCGCCCTGGGCATGGGCCAGGAGTCCGTCACCGCGCTGCGCGAGGTCGGCGAGCTGCTGGCCTTCCTCAAGGAGCCGGAGCCGCCCAAGGGCTTCCGCGATGCTCTCGACAAGCTGCCGGTCTACAAGCAGGTGATGAGCATGGGCCCCAAGCGGCTCAAGCGCGCGCCGGTGCAGGAGGTGGTGCTGGAGGGCGACGACGTCGACCTCGACCGCCTGCCGATCCAGCACTGCTGGCCCGGCGACGCCGCGCCGCTGGTCACCTGGCCGCTGGTGATCACCAAGGGGCCGCACAAGACGCGCCAGAACCTCGGCATCTACCGCCAGCAGAAGCTCTCGCGCAATCGTCTGATCATGCGCTGGCTGTCCCATCGCGGCGGCGCCCTGGACTTCCAGGAATGGTGTCGCGAGCATCCCGGCGAGCCCTTCCCCGTGGCGGTGGCGCTGGGCGCCGACCCGGCGACCATTCTCGGCGCCGTGACGCCGGTGCCGGACTCGCTCTCCGAGTACGCCTTCGCCGGGCTCTTGAGAGGTTCGCGCACCGAGCTGGTCAAGTGCGGCCACGCCGACCTCGAGGTGCCGGCCTCCGCCGAGATCATCCTCGAGGGCTTCCTCTACCCGGACGACACCGCCCCCGAAGGCCCCTACGGCGACCACACCGGCTACTACAACGAGGTGGAGACCTTCCCGGTGTTCACGGTCACGCGCATGACCATGCGCCGCGACGCGATCTATCACTCCACCTACACCGGCCGTCCGCCGGACGAGCCCGCGGTGCTGGGGCTGGCGCTGAACGAGGTGTTCGTGCCGATCCTGCGCCGCCAGTTCCCCGAGATCGTCGACTTCTACCTGCCTCCGGAAGGCTGCTCCTACCGCATGGCGGTGGTGACCATGAAGAAGCAGTATCCCGGCCACGCCAAGCGGGTGATGATGGGCGTGTGGAGCTTCCTGCGCCAGTTCATGTACACCAAGTTCGTGGTGGTCCTCGACGACGACGTCAGCGCCCGCGACTGGCAGGACGTGATCTGGGCCATCACCACCCGCATGGACCCGGCGCGGGACACGGTGATGGTGGAGAACACCCCCATCGACTATCTGGACTTCGCCTCGCCGGTGGCGGGGCTGGGCTCCAAGATGGGCCTGGATGCCACCGACAAGTGGCCCGGCGAGACCGATCGCGAGTGGGGCACGCCCATCGTCATGGACGAGGCCGTCAAGGCCCGCGTCAGCGAGCGCTGGGACGAGCTGGGCATCGATACCCCTGATTACCACAAGAGGCATTCATGACGGCAAGGACCCTGACCTGCCAGGTCGTCGAGGTCGAGGACCTCACCCCCGACGTCTTCCGGGTGCGCCTGGAAGGCCGCGCCGAGGCCATGGCCCACGCGCCCGGCCAGTATCTGGAGATGGAGCTCGACCCCGAGACCTGGGTGCCGTTCTCCATCGCCAATGCCCATGAGGGCGACGGCCGGCTGGAGCTGCACATCCAGCACTGGCCGGAGCGCTCCAACTCGGCGCGGCTGCGCGAGCTGCTGGTGGAGGCGCAGCACCTGACCCTGCGGCTGCCGAGCGGCGACTGCGTGTTCGACCCGGACAGCACCCGCCCGCTGCTGCTGGTCGCCGCCGGCACCGGCTTCGCCCAGCTGAAGGCGATCGTCGAGGCGGCACTCCACGCCGACCCGGCGCGCGAGATCGCCCTGTGGTGGGCGGCCAAGGAGCGTCGCGAGTTCTACCTCGAGAGCCTGGCCCGGGAGTGGGCGTCCCAGCACCCGAACCTGACCTTCCACGGCGTCAGCGAGCAGGGCATGGGCGACGATTTCGGCGACGAGCGCGTCCAGGGCCATGCCGGACGCATCGACGCGGCGCTGGGCGCGGCGCTCGACGACGTCGACGTCTCCGGCCATGACGTCTATCTCTCCGGCTCGCCGGGCATGGTCTATGCCTGCGTCGACGTGCTGGCGTCGCTGGGGCTCGAGCCGTCGCGGGTGTTCTCCGACGTCTTCGCCTACGCGCCGCGCGACCCGCTGGTGCCCACCGTGGGCAGCCTGGTGAGGGAAGGCCGGGCATGAGCGCCTCGCCGATCCTGATCACCGGCGGCGCCCAGCGCCTGGGGCGTCACTGTGCCGAGCGGCTGGTCGACGAGGGCCATCCGGTGATCGTCAGCTACCGCCGCGAGCGCGAGGCCCTCGAGGCGCTGCGGCGCCGCGGCGTCGTCACCCTGCAGGCCGACTTCGACAGCCAGGCGGGTATCGAGGACTTCCTCGAGCGCCTCAGGGCCGAGACGTCCTCGCTGCGCGCCATCGTCCACAACGCCAGCGACTGGGCGCCGGACGTCGCCGGGCCCGAGGCCGGCGAGAACTTCGAGCGGCTGTTCCGGGTGCACATGCTGGCGCCTTACCTGATCAACCTCGGCGCCCGCGAGCTGCTCGAGGCCTGCAGCGAGCCGATGCGCGACATCGTGCACATGACCGACTTCGTGGCCGCCAAGGGCTCGCGCAAGCACGCCGCCTACGCCGCCTCCAAGGCCGGGCTCGAGAACCTGACGCTGTCGTTCGCCGCCATGTACGCGCCGTCGATCCAGGTCAACGCCATCGCGCCGGCGATGATCATGCTCAACGAGGACGACGACGAGGCCTATGCCGAGAAGGCCCGGGCCAAGTCGGCCATGGGGCTGATCCCCGGGCCGGGCGTGATCCACCAGAGCCTGCGCTACCTGCTCGACAACCGCTACGTGACCGGCATCACCCTGCCGGTCGATGGCGGGCGCCATCTCCGCTAGCGTCGGGGGAGGGCTCGCCGTCGCACGGCATTCCGCCTAGACTGGCGGTATTCCCGACGAGGCGAGGAGGGTGCCATGTCCGAGCATGACGATGACGTCAAGGACGACAGCGGGCTGCTGGCCGTCTTCCTGGGGCTGGCGGTGCTGGTCGGCATGAGCGGCCTGCCGGCCACCATCGCCTGGATCCGGTTCGCCACCGGCTGAGCCTTGCCATCCGGCCCGGGAGCGGGCAGGATGGAGCCTGACATTCAGGATCACCCTCACGCGAACCGTCGCGAAATACCGAGCGCCCCATGACACCGAGCCCGTCCCTGACCCCGCGCCGCCCGATGACCGCCTTCCCGGCGGCGATGGCCCGTGGTCACGAGGCCGTCGTCGGTGACGCCTATTATTGGCAGGGCTACTGGTTTAGCGCCGGCGTGCCGGCGGCCGTGTCCTGATCGCACAGGACGACGCCGCGAGGCACGCCCGCCAAGGGTTGCCTCCGACACTCAGAACCCCCGGACGGCAACCCCGCCCGGGGGTTCTGCGTTTCTGGCCTGACACGCTGCATTCGAGATTCGAGGAGACACTCATGACCGCATTCGATCGCCACCACGCCGAGTTCCGTACCCTGGGCCGGGACTATTATGGCTATGGCTGGCGATTTATCGACGTGCGGTCGGCTCAGTGCGCCACCTCCGACCGTGGGCTTGCCGGTGGCATGACCCTGTCCCGACCCTCACGCTCACGGAGTTGATGCTCATGAATGCCCCCGTTTCCCTCGCCACCACCGCTGAATCCGTCTCCCGCCGCGGCGCCCGCGCGCTGCCCACGCCGGCCGAGCTCCACCACGCCCTGCCGCTCGAGCCGGCCCTGGCCCGCCGCATCGAGGGCCAGCGCCAGGGCATTCGCGACATTCTCGCCGGCCGCGATGACCGCCTGCTGGTGGTGGTCGGGCCCTGTTCGATCCACGACCCCGAGTCCGCCCTCGAGTACGCTCGCCGCCTGGCCGAGCTGGCGCCGCGGGTCGAGGATCGCCTGCTCCCGGTGATGCGCGTCTACGTCGAGAAGCCGCGCACCACCGTCGGCTGGAAGGGCCTGGCCTACGACCCGGATCTGGACGGCAGTGGCGACCTGGCCCGCGGCCTCGAGCTCTCCCGCTCGCTGATGCGCGAGATCGCCGGCCTCGGCCTGCCGGTGGCCACCGAACTGCTGCAGCCGATGCTGGCGCCCTACCTCGACGACCTGCTGAGCTGGGTGGCGATCGGCGCCCGCACCACCGAGTCCCAGCTGCATCGCGAGCTGGCCAGCGGCCTGGAAGCGGTGGTCGGCTTCAAGAACGCCACCAGCGGCGACCTGCAGGTGGCGGTGGATGCCATGCGCGCCGCCGCCCATCCGCACCAGCACTTCGCCATGGGCCCCGACGGCCGGCCCGAGATGTGCGAGACCCCCGGCAATCCGCATACCCATGCGGTACTGCGCGGCGGCCACGGCGAGCCCAACTTCCGCGCGCCCCAGGTGGCGGCGGCGCGCCGGACCCTGGAGGACGCCGGCCAGAACCCGCGGCTGATGGTCGACTGCAGCCATGCCAATGCGCAGAAGGATCATCGCCGCCAGAGGGAGGTGATGCTCGACGTCCTCAACCAGCGGCTGGCCGGCGATGCCTCGCTGGCGGGGCTGATGCTGGAGAGCCATCTCCACGAGGGCAAGCAGCCGCTGGTGCCGGGCGCGCTGCGCCACGGCGTCTCGGTCACCGATGCCTGCATCGGCTGGGACACCACCGAGCATCTGCTGACCACGGCCGCGGAGCGCCTGCGCGACGCCTGAGCCCGACGCGACACGCGCGCACGCAAAAGCGCCTCCCCCGGCGGACCGGGGAGGCGCTTTGCATTGTCGCCTCGATCGATCGCGTCAGGCGTGGGCGGCGTAGGCGTAGAGCAGCGTCTCCTGGGCGCTGATCGGCGCGGCGTCGCCGGGGGCCTGCTTGATGTAGGTGCCGTCGGGCTGCAGCAGCCAGCTCTGGCAGTTGTCGACCAGGTAGGTCTCCAGGTCCTTGCGCACCTGGGCCGCCAGCTTCTTGTCGAGCAGCGGGAAGCAGGTCTCGACCCGGTGGAACATGTTGCGGGCCATGAAGTCGGCGCTGGAGCCCCAGGCCTCGGGCTTGCCGTCGTTGTGGAAGTGGAACACCCGGGTGTGCTCCAGGAAGCGGCCGATGATCGAGCGCACCCGGATGGTCTCGGAGATGCCGGGCAGGCCGGGGCGCAGGCAGCACATGCCGCGGATGATCAGGTCGCACTCCACGCCGGCCTGGGAGGCCCGGTAGAGGGCCTGGATCAGCTTGGGCTCGGTCAGCGAGTTGCACTTGATGATCAGGTGGGCGCGCTTGCCCTTGCGGGCGAATTCGGCCTCGCGATCGATCATCGCCACCAGTCGCTCGTGAAGAGTGAAGGGCGCGTGCAGCAGCTTCTCGATCTGGCGCGCCCGGCCCATGCCCGAGAGCTGCTGGAAGACCTTGTGCACGTCGGCGCACAGCACCGGGTTGGCGGTCAGCAGGCTGTAGTCGGTGTAGAGCTTGGCGGTCTTGGAGTGGTAGTTGCCGGTGCCCAGGTGGGCATAGTGGCGCAGCTGGCCCTTCTCTCGGCGCACGATGTGCATCATCTTGGCGTGGGTCTTGTAGGCCATCACGCCGTAGATGACGATGGCGCCGGCCTCCTGCAGCCGCGAGGCCAGGGCCAGGTTGTCGGCCTCGTCGAAGCGCGCCCGCAGCTCGATCACCACCGTGACTTCCTTGCCGTTGCCGGCGGCCTCCACCAGGGCATTGACGATGGGGGAGTCGGCGCCGGTGCGGTAGAGGGTCTGCTTGATGGCCAGCACCTCGGGGTCGCGGGCGGCCTCGCGCAACATCTCCTCCACCGGTGAGAAGGAGTGGAAGGGGTGGTGCAGCAGGATGTCCTGCTCGGCCATGGCCTGCAGCACGCTGTCGCGCTTGCGCAGCGCCTTGGGCAGGCCGGGGGTGAAGGCGCGGTAGCACAGCTCCGGGCGCTCCACCTCGCCCAGCACCGACATCATGCGGGTCAGGTTCACCGGGCCGTTGACCCGGTAGAGGTCGGCCCCCTCGAGCTTGAACAGCTTGAGCAGGAACTCGGTCAGCTCTTCCGGGCAGTTGTTGGCGACCTCGAGGCGCACGCCGCTGCCGTAGCGGCGCGAGAGCAGCTCGCCGCGCAGCGCCGAGGCCAGGTCGGAGACGTCATCGGGGTCCATCGAGAGGTCGGCGTTGCGGGTCAGGCGGAACTGGTAGCAGCCGTTCACCTTCATGCCGGGGAACACTTCCTCGGCGTGGGCGTGCATCATCGACGACAGGAAGACGTACTCGGTGAAGCCTCCCTCGCAGAGCTCGTCGGGCAGGGCGATCACCCGAGGCAGCGAGCGCGGGGCGGGCAGGATGGCCAGGCCGCCCTCGCGGCCGAAGGCGTCCTTGCCCTCGAGCTCGACGATGAAGTTGAGGCTCTTGTTGACCAGGCGCGGGAAGGGGTGCGAGGGATCGAGGCCGATGGGACTGATCACCGGCATGATCTCGCTCTCGAAGTACGCCTTGACCCAGGTGCGCTGGGCCTCGCTCCAGTCGCCGCGGCGGCGGAAGCGCAGGCCCTGGCCCTCGAGGGCGGGCAGCAGGGTGTCGTTGAGGATGCGGTACTGGCGATCGACCTGCTCGTGGGCGATCTGCGAGATCTCGCTCAGCACCGAGCGCGGCGAGCGGCCGTCGGCGCCTGAGGAGGCGTCGCCGACCATGATCTGGTTCTTCAGGCCGGCCACGCGGATCTCGAAGAACTCGTCCATGTTCGAGGAGAAGATCAGCAGGAACATCAGCCGGTTGAGCAGCGGGTGCGCCTCGTCCAGGGCCTGTTCCAGCACCCGCACGTTGAACTGCAGGTGCGAGAGCTCGCGGTTGAAGTAGAGCCCGGGATCTGCGAGGTCGGCCTCGGGGTCCGGCAGCGCCTTGGGCTTGATCCCCGTGCGCGTCTGGTTGATGCGCGGGGCGGGCATCTCGCTCTGGGGCTCGCCTGTCGCGGCGGGCTCGGAGGTAATCGAGGTGTCGGGGCTACGTGAGTCGTCCATGGAAGTACCCTGTCGTCGGCCCGCGGGCGGCCGCGTCGCTCGCCGGGCGTTATCGTTCATGATGCCGTCCTGCCCGTGGCGCCGGGAGGCGTCATGCATCGCCTGTTGCGGGAGACGATCAGGGGCAGGCGGGGCCGGGCTCGGCCGCCGTGGCAAGTCTGGTGCCCATAAATGACAGAATGATGACAGCCCTCCGCCGGGGGGCGATGTCCTGAGTATATCAGCACGCTTCGACGCCGAAAGACGCGCCTTGTCGCGCTTACGGGGACTCTCTAAAGTGGTGGCTTCATGTTCATCGGCCCCGTCGACGACCGGCGGGGGGCGCACAAGGAGACGCATAATGAGCAAGCAGGTGGCGGTCATTCTGTCGGGATGCGGTGTCCAGGATGGCTCTGAGATCTACGAGACCACCCTGACCCTGTTGCGCCTGGATCAGCTGGGCATCGGCTATCGCTGCTTCGCCCCGGACATCGACCAGCATGACGTGGTCGATCACCGCAGCGGCGAGGCGGCCGGGGAGCGCCGCAACGTGCTGGTCGAGTCGGCGCGCCTGGCGCGCGGCGAGATCTCTCCGCTGGCCGAGCTGGAGGCCGACGAGTTCGATGCCGTGATCCTGCCCGGCGGCTTCGGGGCGGCCAAGAATCTCTCCAACTTCGCCGTGGCCGGCGCCGACATGGTGATTCACGAGGGGCTGGTGGAGGCCATGGCCGAGTTCCACGAGGAGCGCAAGCCGATCGGCCTGATGTGCATCGCGCCGGTGATGGTGCCGCGCCTGCTGGGGCCGGGCATCGCCGTGACCATCGGTCACGACCCGGGCGTGGCGGGCGCCATCAGCAGCATGGGGGGGCTGCATCGCAGCTGCGGCGTGGAGGACATCGTGGTCGACTTCGACAACCGCGTGGTCACCACCCCGGCCTACATGCTGGCCACCCGCCTCGGCGAGGCGGCGACCGGCATCTTCAAGCTGGTGGATCGCATCGACGAGATGATGGATCTGTAAGCGCCGAGCTACGAGTGCCGGGCGACAAGAAACCCCGAAGGCCCAGGCCTTCGGGGTTTCTTTTGCTCCGGGCGATGTGCGGCTCGCGGCTTATTCCTCGTCGGCGGCGTCCCGGTCGCGCCTGCGACGCACCAACCGGCCGAACAGCAGGCCGACCTCGTAGAGCAGGTACATCGGCACCGCCAGCAGGCTCTGGGAGACCACGTCCGGCGGGGTCATCAGCATGCCCACCACGAAGCAGCCCAGCACCACGTAGGGGCGCTTCTTCGACAGGCTCTCCACCGTGGTCGCCCCGCTCAGGATCAGCAGGAAGGTGGCGATCGGGATCTCGAAGGCCACGCCGAAGGCGAAGAACAGCTTGAGCACGAAGTTGAGGTATTGGTTGATGTCGGTCATCACCGCCACGTCCTCCGGCCCGGTCTGGGTGAAGAACTGGAACAGCAGCGGGAAGACCACGTAGTAGGCGAAGGCGGCCCCGGCGTAGAACAGCGCCACGCTGGAGGCCAGCAGCGGCAGCGCCAGCGCCTTCTCGTTGTCGTACAGCCCCGGGGCGATGAAGGCCCAGGCCTGATGCAGCACGAAGGGCACGGCGATGAACACCGCCACCACCAGGGTCAGCTTGAAGGGCGCCAGGAACGGCGAGGCCACCTCGGTGGCGATCATCCGCGAGCCTTCCGGCAGCAGTGCCATCAGCGGCTCGGCGACGAAGGCGTAGATGTCGTTGGCGAAGGCGTAGAGGCCGAGGAAGATCACGAGTATCGCGATCACCGCGCGCAGCAGCCGCGAGCGCAGCTCGACCAGATGCTCGATCAGCGGGGCATGGCCCGGCCCCTGGGAGTCGTCGGTTTGGCTCATCGGGAAGAGGCGTCCTCGTGGGCGTCGGCGTCGGAGTCATCGGTCTGACGGCGGGCGCGACCCAGGGCATCGTCGAGGCGACGCTCGGGCGTGGCCTCGGCGCGTTCCCGGGGGGCGGCGCCGGTGCCGCGCTCGCCGGGCGTCTCCACCGAGCGTTCGACGTCGCGCTTGACCCGGTCGAGGCCCTCGTCGAGCTTCTTCTGCTGCTCGTTGAGCTTCTGGCGCAGCTCCTCCGCCTCGAGCTGGGCGTTGATCTCGCGCTGCATGCCGGAGACCGTGCGCTTGATACGACCGATCCACATCCCGGCGGTGCGGGCGGCCCTGGGCAGACGCTCGGGGCCCAGCACCAGCAGGGCGACCACGCCGATGAACAGGAGTTCGAGAAAGCCGATGTCGAACATGGCGGCTTACTTGCGCTCTTCCGATTCCTCGGCCTTGCGCTCGGCATGGACGTCGTAGGTCCGGCCTTCGTCGTCGTGGCGCACCTGGGCCTGGGGCTTGTCGCTCTCGTCGCTTTTCTCTTCCTCGCCCATGGCCTTCTTGAAGCCCTTGACCGCGCCGCCGAGGTCACCGCCGACGTTGCGCAGCTTCTTGGTGCCGAAGATCAGGATGATGATGCCGAGGACGATCAGGAGTTGCCAGATACTGATGCCGCCTAACATAGGGTATACCTCAGGTTGCTGCGCCGGAGATCGGCGTCGTTGTCTTATCGGGGCCGCGCGGCCTTTTCGTCGTGGCCGGACAGACCGAAGCGTCGGGACAGCTCGTCGAGGACCTCGCGATGGCTCAGCCCCATGTGCGACAGCATCACCAGGCTGTGGAACCACAGGTCGGTCGTCTCGGCAACCAGCGCCTGGCGCGCCGCCTCGTCGCCCTGTTCGGCGTCCTTGGCCGCCAGCAGCGTCTCGGTGGCTTCCTCGCCGACTTTCTCGAGTATCTTGTTCAGGCCCTTGTGATGCAAGCTGGCCACGTAAGAGTCGTCGGGAGCGGCCTGGCGGCGGCTGGTCAGGACCTCGTCGAGGCGGTCGAGAATATCGCTCATATGAGACGTTTCCGTTGCAGTGGGTGAATCAGTTCCAGGCCAGCAGCGCCGCGCCGATGGCCACCGCCCCCAGCACCGGCCAGGGCTGGCCGTCTGCCCATTGGACCAGCGGCTGCCAGGCGAGTGCCACCGCCACGATCACGAGCCCCAGGCGCAGGCGGCGCTGGCGCCTGCCCTGACCCTCGAGGCGGCGCTGGATGGCACCGATGGCCTCGCTCTGGCGCTGGCGCTGCTGATGGCCGTGTTCGGCCCGGGCCAGGGCCTGGTGCGCGAGCACCGGCAGCTCCGGCAGCTGTCGCGAGAGCTCGGGGGCCTGACGCTTCATGGACTCCCAGAGCCCGCGGGTGCCGGCGCGCTCCTTCATCCAGTCCTCCAGGTAGGGCTTGGCGGTGGCCCAGAGGTCGAGGTCCGGGTACAGCTGGCGCCCCAGGCCCTCGATGTTGAGCAGGGTCTTCTGCAACAGCACCAGCTGCGGCTGGACCTCCATGTTGAAGCGCCGGGCGGTCTGGAACAGGCCCAGCAGCACCTGGCCGAAGGAGATGTCCTTGAGCGGCTTCTCGAGGATCGGCTCGCACACGGTGCGCACCGCGGCGGCGAACTCGTTGGCCCGGGTGTCCTCGCTGACCCAGCCCGACTCGATGTGCAGCGCCGCCACCTCGTAGTAGTCCTGATGGAAGAAGGCCAGCAGGTTGCGCGCCAGGTAGTCCTGGTCCTCGCGGGTCAGGCTGCCGACGATACCGCAGTCGATGGCGATGTACTGCGGGTTCCAGGGCGTCTCGCGGGACACGAAGATGTTGCCCGGGTGCATGTCGGCGTGGAAGAAGTTGTCGCGGAACACCTGGGTGAAGAAGATCTCCACGCCGCGCTCGGCCAGCCGGCGCAGGTCGGTGCCCTGGGCCTCGAGGGCCTCGAGATCGGCCACCGGGATGCCGTGGATGCGCTCCTGGACCATCACCCGGCGGCGGGTCAGCGCCCAGTGGATGGTCGGCACGAACAGCAGCGGCGAGCCCTTGAAGTTGCGCTTGAGCTGGGAGGTGTTGGCGGCTTCCTTGGTCAGGTCGAGCTCGTCGAACAGGGTCGACTCGTAGTCGCGGACGACCTCCACCGGGCGCAGCCGGCGGGCCTCGGGGATGCGCGCCAGGCCCGCGGCCAGCCGGTACATCAGCGCCATGTCCTGGCGCATCACGCGTTCGATGCCGGGGCGGATGATCTTGACCACCACCTGCTCGCCGTCGGGCAGCCGGGCGGCGTGGACCTGAGCCACCGAGGCCGAGGCCAGCGGCTCGGACGAGAACTCCGAGAAGGCCTCGTCCAGCGACATGCCGAGCTCTTCCTCGACCAGCCCGCGGGCCAGGTGGCCGGGGAAGGGCGGCACCTGATCCTGCAGCCGGCGCAGCTCGTTGCCGATGTCGTCGGGGAACAGGTCGCGGCGGGTCGACAGCACCTGGCCGAACTTGACGTAGATCGGCCCCAGGCTCTCCAGCGCCAGGCGCAGCCGCTCGCCGCGCGGACGCTGGCCCACCGGCACCAGCCGCAGCGGCGACAGGGCGAGCAGGCCGCGCAGCCACCAGGGTAGCCGCTCGTGGGGAATCAGGGTATCCAGGCGATAGCGGGTGACCACCCAGGCGATGCGCGCGAGCCGCCGGATCATGCGCCGTCTCCCGCCGAGATGAGGCGGCGGCGCAGGCGGTCCAGGCGCGCCTCGAGGCGGTCGGTGGCGATCTCCAGCTCGGTGAGGTGATCGCGCAGCCCCTCGAACTGATGGCGGCCGGGCAGCAGGCGGGCCTCCTCGAAGACGTACTCGGAGACGTCGGCGCACAGCTCCTGGCGGGTGCGCAGGCCCCAGCGGCCGAGGCTGCGCATGCCCTCGGCCAGGCTGTGGGCCGGCACGTCGCCGAGCCAATGGGCCAGCTCGCCCTCCCAGTCCAGGTCGAGGTCGAGCAGCAGGTCGCGGGTCGCCTCGAGCAGCGGGATATGCCCGCGCACCGCGAGCTTGCCCTGGAACATCAGCCGCTCCACCGAGGCGCCGCCGAGCAGCTCGCCCAGGGTCTCGGGGTCGAGTTCGACGACGGCGTCGAAGGCGTTCTCTGGCTCGTCGTCCGGGCGCATCAGGTCCACGCCCTGGGTGTGGTAGGCCATGGCCACGGCCAGCGGCGAGCCCTCGAGACGCACCAGCAGGCGCTGGCCGGCGAGGCGGGAGAGCCTCGCGGGCGCGGCGGGGTCGCGGGCCAGCAGGGCGTTGAGGCTGCGTTCGAGGCCGCCCAGCAGCAGGGTCGGTGTTAGCGCCATCTCGTCCTCACAGCTTGATGCCGCGGTGCAGGGCGACGATGCCGCCGGTGAGATTGGTGTACTCGACCCGCTCCAGGCCGGCGGCCTCCATCATGCCCTTCAGGGTCTCCTGATCGGGGTGCATGCGGATCGACTCGGCGAGGTAGCGGTAGCTCTCGGCATCGCCGGCCACCAGCTCGCCCATGCGCGGCAGCAGGCGGAAGGAATACTGGTCGTAGGCCTGGCTCAGCAGCGCGTTGTCGGGCTTGGAGAACTCCAGCACCAGCAGCCGGCCGCCGGGCTTGAGCACCCGCGCCATGGAGCGCAGCGCGGCGTCCTTGTCGGTGACGTTGCGCAGGCCGAAGGCGATGGTGATGCAGTCGAAGGTGTTGTCCGGGAAGGGCAGGGTCTCGGCGTTGGCCTGGACGTACTCGACGTTGCCGCCGACGCCCCGATCGAGCAGCTTGTCGCGGCCGACCCGCAGCATCGATTCGTTGATGTCGGCCAGCACCACGCGCCCTCGGGGACCGACCAGTCGCGAGAACTTCAGCGTCAGGTCGCCGGTGCCGCCGGCGATGTCGAGCACGCTGTGACCCGGGCGGACGCCGGCGCGTTCGATGGTCAGGCGCTTCCACACCCGATGGATGCCGAACGACATCAGGTCGTTCATCACGTCGTAGCGGGCGGCCACCGAGTGGAAGACGTCGGCCACGCGGGAGGCCTTCTCATCGACCGGAACTTCCTGGTAACCGAAGTGTGTGGTGCGCTTGTCGCTGGGGGTCATGCGAGGGAGGCTCCCGGGTCAGCTGCACAATGGGGGCGAGGCCGACGGCCCCGCGTGTTGGGCCGCATTGTAGCGCCCCCCGGGGGGCCTTGTCTTGACGGCGGAGGCGGTTGGCAGAGTGCCGATCCGCTCGGTGACGCTGCACAGAGGGGCGCCGCGAAAGGGGCGTAGAGGGGGTTTTTGGCCATGGGTGAGGCGAATTCGCCGAACGGGCTGGCCATGGAGGGCCAGCACCGGTCCTGCAAGCGTAGCGGGATGAGGGAGCGAAGCAGGGCCAAAGTAGCGCCCAGGGATGGGTTCATAGCGCCCCTCGAAGGCCCTTTCGGCGGGTCAGCCCCGACTATCTTGGGATGCCCCTGGAGCCGTGCCGACACTTAGAGTTGCTTGATCTCGATGCCTAGCGCTTCCCGCGAGGCCCCGGCGTCTTCGAGTCGCTGCAGGTAGTCGGCCCAGTTGGCCTCCCGGTGCTCGATCAGCTCGTGCAGGTAGTCCCAGCTGTAGAGGCCGCTGTCGTGGCCGTCGTCGAAGTGCAGCTTGAGCGCGTAGCGGCCGGCCTGGGTGATGTTGGCCAGGCCGACGTGCTTCTTGCCGACCTGCAGGGTCTCCTGACCCTGACCGTGGCCGCGCACTTCGGCGGAAGGGGAGAAGACGCGCAGGTACTCCACCGACAGCCGGTGGCTCTCGCCGCCTTCATAGGTCAGCTCCAGCTCGCGGGCCTGCTTGTGGTAGTGCACTCGGGTGGGAATCGGGGCGGACATGGGCACCTCCGGTGAAATGTCCGAGGGATGCGTGGCGCGAGGGGGAGGGAGGTCGGGTCTCCCTCCCCATGCGATCGCCTTTTCGCGTCGCGCTTAGAGGATGTAGCGCGACAGGTCCTCGTCCAGCGCCAGCTCGCCGAGCTGGGCGTCGACGTAGGCGGCGTCGATGGTCAGCGGGCTGCCCAGGTCGCCGCCCTGGTAGGAGGCCTCCTCGAGCAGGCGCTCCATCACGGTATGCAGGCGACGGGCGCCGATGTTCTCGGTGCCTTCGTTGACCTTCCAGGCGATCTCGGCGATGCGTGCGATGCCGTCGTCGGTGAAGGTCACGTCCAGGCCTTCGGTGGCCATCAGCGCCCGGTACTGGCGCGTCAGCGCCGCGGACGGCTCGGTGAGGATGCGCTTGAAGTCGTCCGGCGTCAGGGCGTCGAGCTCGACGCGGATCGGCAGGCGGCCCTGCAGTTCGGGGATCAGGTCCGACGGGCGCGCCAGGTGGAAGGCGCCGGAGGCGATGAACAGGATGTGGTCGGTCTTCACCATGCCGTACTTGGTGGACACGCTGGAGCCCTCGATCAGCGGCAGCAGGTCGCGCTGCACGCCCTCGCGGGAGACCTCGCCGCCGCTGGAGTTGGCGCTGCCCTTGGCGACCTTGTCGAGCTCATCGAGGAACACGATGCCGTGCTGCTCGACCGCCTCGATGGCGCGGCTCTTGATGTCGTCCTCGTTGACCAGCTTGCCGGCCTCCTCGTCGCGCAGCAGCGCGAAGGCGTCCTTCACGGCCACCCGGCGGGTCTCGGTCTGCTGCTTGCCCATGCTGGAGAACAGGTTCTGCAGCTGGCTGGTCATCTCTTCCATGCCCGGCGGGGTGTTGATGTCCATGCCCTGGCCCTGGGGCGTGACCTGGATATCGATTTCCTTGTCGTCGAGCTGACCCTCGCGCAGCTTCTTGCGGAACGACTGGCGGGTGGCGTTCTCGGTGCGCGGCTCGTTCTCCTGGCCGCGGGGCGGCGGCAGCAGGGCGTCGAGGATGCGGTCCTCGGCGGCGTCCTCGGCGCGATGGCCGACCTCTTCCTTGGCCTGCTCGCGCACCAGCTTGATGGCGGCCTCGGTGAGATCGCGGATGATCGACTCGACGTCGCGGCCGACGTAGCCCACCTCGGTGAACTTGGTGGCCTCGACCTTGATGAAGGGCGCGCGGGCCAGCTTGGCCAGGCGGCGGGCGATCTCGGTCTTGCCCACGCCGGTGGGGCCGATCATCAGGATGTTCTTGGGCGTGACCTCCTGGCGCAGCTCGTCGTCGAGCTGCATGCGGCGCCAGCGGTTGCGCAGCGCCACGGCCACGGCGCGCTTGGCGTCCTGCTGGCCGATGATGTACTGGTCCAGGGCGTGGACGATCTCGCGCGGGGTCATCTGGGTCATGATCAGAGCTCTTCCAGCGTGACGTTGTGGTTGGTGAACACGCAGATGTCGCCGGCGATCTCCAGCGATTTCTCGGTGATCTCGCGGGGCGACAGCTCGGTGTTCTCGAGCAGGGCGCGGGCCGCGGACAGGGCGAAGTTGCCGCCGGAGCCGATGGCGATGATGCCGCGTTCGGGCTCCACCACGTCGCCGTTGCCGGTGATGATCAGCGAGGCGTTCTTGTCGGCCACGGCCAGCAGCGCCTCGAGGCGGCGCAGGGCGCGGTCGGTGCGCCATTCCTTGGCCAGCTCCACGGCGGCCTTGGTCAGATGGCCCTGGTATTTCTCGAGCTGGGCCTCGAAGCGCTCGAAGAGGGTGAAGGCGTCGGCGGTGCCGCCGGCGAAACCGGCCAGCACCTGGCCGCGGTAGAGGCGACGCACCTTGCTGGCGTTGCCCTTCATCACGGTGTTGCCCAGCGACACCTGGCCGTCGCCGGCCAGCGCCACCTGGTCGCCGCGACGCACGGATACGATCGTGGTCATGGAGGGGACTCTCCTTGTGGGAGCGTTCGGCTCCCGATGACTTTGGAATGGCGGAACAAGGGGCGCGGGCGAGGCATGTCGCACCGCTCGCCGGTTCGTGCCGGCGATTCCCCTGCGGCGCCGCGAGAGGCGGCGCCGTGCATGAGCTACTGGGGAGGTGTGGGCGCCGGGGCCGGAATTCAAGCGTGGCGCGTCACTGCAGTTGGATGAGCAGCGGCTCGATGCCCTGGGTGGACATCAGGTCGCGGGCCCGGGACAGCTCGCGACGGTCCTGGTAGGGGCCGACCTGGACGCGGTGCCAGGTCGCGCCGTTGCCGGTCTGGACCTCGCTGATGTTGGCCAGCAGGCCGAAGTCCTTGAGCCGGCCGGCCAGCTGCCGGGCGTCGCCGGCCTGGCGGAAGGAGGCCGCCTGCAGCACATAGCGCTTGCCGTCCTCGGCGTTGCGCGTCGTGTCCTCGGCCGGTGCGCTGTTGGCGGCGATCACCTGGGCGATGGGGTCGTCGGCCGAGACGGACTCGGTGCTCGAATCGTCCTCCTCGTCATCGTCCTCGGCGGGCCGCGGGGGCGGCGTGGCCGTGGAGGAGGCCGCCTGCTCGCCTGGGGCGATGACCTCGGATTCCGGCAGCAGGGTGTAGAACTCGAAGGTCGGCATCGGCGGCTCGTCGTCCGCCGGCGCCTGGCCGCCGGACTGGCCCTGGGGCTCGCCGGCGGTCAGCGGCGCCGGCGAGGCCGGGCCGTCCTGCCAGGGGGCGGTGCCGTGCTGGTGCTGCGAGATCAAAAAGCCGGCCACCAGGCCGGTCAGGCCCCATAGCCAGCCGGGCACGCCACGCCGCGGCGCCGGTGCCTTGGCGGGGCGCTTCCGGGAGCTGGTGGCGCCTCGCTTGCGGCTGTTGTCGGCGGGCTTGCGGCTGGCCATGGCTTACATCTCCTCGGGGGCGCCGACGCCCATCAGGTCCAGGCCGTTGCGCAGCACCTGGCGGGCGGCCAGGAACAGCGCCATGCGGGCGTTGCGCAGGGTATCGTCCTCGACCATTACCTTGACGGCGTTGTAGCAGGTGTGGAACTCGGCGGCGAGATCGAGCAGGTACTGGGCGATCTGCTGCGGCTCGCGGCTGGCGGCGGCGTGGGCCACCACCTCCGGGTAGCGGGCCAGGCGGTTCATCAGCGCCTTCTCCTGCTCGGCCTCGAGGCGCGCCAGGTGGTCCATGGCCTGGCCGTGGTCGAACGGCTGCTCGAGCGACTCGGCCTTGCGCAGCATGCTGCACACGCGGGCGTGGGCGTACTGCACGTAGTAGACCGGGTTGTCGTTGGACTGCGAGCGGGCCAGGTCGATGTCGAAGGTCAGCTGGGAGTCGGCGCGGCGTGCGGCGAGGAAGAAGCGCGTGGCGTCGCGGCCGACCTCGTCGATCAGGTCGCGCACGGTGACATAGCTGCCGGCGCGCTTGGAGAGCTTCACCTCCACGCCGGAGCGGGTGACCATCACCATCTGGTGCAGCACGTAGTCGGGCCAGCCCTGGGGGATGTCGGCCTCCAGCGCCTGCAGCCCGGCGCGCACGCGGGTCACGGTGGAGTGGTGGTCGGCGCCCTGCTCGTTGATCACGGTGGTGAAGCCGCGCTGCCACTTGTCGAGGTGATAGGCGACGTCGGGCAGGAAGTAGGTGTAGTGGCCGTCCTGCTTGCGCATCACCCGGTCCTTGTCGTCACCGAAGTCGGTGGTGCGCAGCCAGGTGGCGCCGTCCTGCTCGTAGGTGTGGCCCTTCTCGGCGAGGCGCTCGGCGGTGGCCGCCACCTTGCCGTCGCGGTACAGCGAGGACTCGAGGAAGTAGACGTCGAACTCGACGCCGAAGGCGCGCAGGTCGAGGTCCTGCTCGCGGCGCAGGTAGGCCACGGCGAACTCGCGGATGGCGTCCAGGTCGTCCGGGTCGGCGGCGCCGGTGACGTGGCGATCGTCGGCGTGGATGGTGTCGCCGGCCAGGTAGCCGTTGGCCACGTCGATGATGTAGCCGCCGCGATAGCCGTCGGCCGGCCAGCCGTCGTCCTCGGGGTCGAGGCCTTTTACGCGGGCCTGCACCGAGAGCGCCAGGTTGGAGATCTGGGCGCCGGCGTCGTTGTAGTAGAACTCGCGGGTGACGTCATAGCCCACCGCCTCGAGCAGGCGGCAGATGCTGTCGCCGATGGCCGCGCCGCGGCCGTGGCCGACGTGCAGCGGGCCGGTGGGGTTGGCGGAGACGAACTCCACCTGCACCTTCTGGCCCTGGCCGCTGAGGCTGCGGCCGAAGGTGTCGCCTTGGTCCAGCACCTGTCGGATGACCTGGGCCGCGGCGTCGGTGGCGGCGAAGAAGTTGACGAAGCCGGGGCCTGCGATCTCGACCCTCGACACGGCGTCGCTTGCCGGCAGCGCTTCGACCAGGGCCTCGGCCAGCTCGCGGGGCTTCCTACCGGCGGGCTTTGCCAGCATCAGCGCCAGGTTGGTGGCGTAGTCGCCGTGGGCCTTGTCCTTGGTCGGGTCGACCTTGATGGTCGGGGCGAGCTCGGAGGGCAGGACGTCCTGGCGCTTGAGTTCGTCCAGGGCGCCCTCCAGCAGGGAGATGATGGTGTCTTTCATGGGGAATCTGATGTCCTGTGGCGCGGGCGGGTCGAACGCCCGTCGGCGGGCATTTGGCCGCACATTATCGACAATTGCGCGCGGGCTTTAAACCCCGGGCCGGCCGCGGCGCCGGCGCGCCACGGGCCTTAGATGCCGTCAGCTCAGCGTCTGGGGGTCGATGTCCAGCGACCAGCGCACCCGCCGCGCCGCCGGTTCGGCCTCCAGCCAGGCGGCCAGCCAGGCGCCGGCCTCGTGGAGCCGGCTGCGCTTCTCGGCGGAGAGCATCAGCTGCAGGTGATAGCGGTTCTGGCGGCGTTCCATGGGCGCCGGCACCGGGCCCAGGCAGTCCACGTCCAGCTCGCGCGCCTCGAGGTGCTCGCGCAGCGCCTCGGCGGCGCGGCCGCCGAGCTCGGTGACCGCCGCCTCCTGGGCGCCCTCCAGGCGCAGCAGCGCCAGGAAGCGGAACGGCGGCAGGGCGGCGACGCGGCGTTCCTCCAGCAGCTGCTCGGCCAGGGCGTCGTAGCCGCGGGCCGAGAGCAGGCGCAGGTGCGGGTCGTCGGCGTGCATGGTCTGCACCAGCACGCGGCCCGGATGGGCGGCGCGCCCGGCGCGGCCGGCCACCTGCTCGAGCAGCTGGGCGCTGTGTTCCAGGGCGCGGAAGTCGCTGGCATAGAGGCCGGCGTCGGCGTTGACCACCACCACCAGGGTGACGTGGGGCAGGTGATGGCCCTTGGCCAGCATCTGGGTGCCGACCAGCAGGCAGGGCTCGCCGCGGCGCACCTCGGTCAGGGTCTGTTCCAGGGCGTCTCGGCGCCGGGTGCTGTCGCGGTCGATGCGGTGCACCGGCACGTCGGGGAAGCGCTCGGCCAGCGTCTCCTCGGTGCGCTCGGTGCCGCTGCCCAGGGGGCGCAGGTCGGCGCTGCCGCAGTCGGGGCAGGCGTCGGGCAGGGCGCGGCGCTGGTCGCAGTGGTGACAGGCCAGCAGCGGCGGCTGGCGATGCAGGGTCAGGCGGGCGTCGCAGTGGTCGCACTCGGCGAGCCAGCCGCAGGCGTGGCAGCTGAGCGTCGGGGCGAAGCCGCGGCGGTTGATGAACACCAGTACCTGATGGCCGGCGGCCAGGGTCTCTTCGACGGCCTCGAGCACCGGCGGAATCAGCCCGCCGCGGCGGGTGCGGCCGCGCAGATCGACCAGTTCCAGGCGCGCCGGCGCGTGGCGGCTGGCGCGCTGGGTCAGGCGCAGGTGGCGGTAGTCGCCGTTCTGGGCCCGGTGCAGGGTCTCCAGCGACGGCGTGGCGCTGCCCAGCACCAGCGGGATGCCGTGATGATGGGCGCGGGCCACGGCCAGGTCGCGGGCGTGGTAGCGCAGCCCCTCCTGCTGCTTGAAGGAGCCGTCGTGCTCCTCGTCGACGATGATCGCGCCGGGGGTGGCCAAGGGCGTGAAGATCGCCGAGCGGGTGCCGATGACGATCGGCGCCCGGCCGCTGGCCGCGGCTTCCCAGGCGTCGAGCCGCTCGTGATCGGTGAGCCCCGAGTGCAGCGCCACCACCGGCACCCGGAAGCGGCGCTTGAAGCGCGCCAGGGTCTGCGGCGTCAGGCCGATCTCGGGTACCAGCACCAGGGCCTGGCGGCCGCGGCCGACCACCGCCTCGATCAGCTGCAGGTAGACCTCGGTCTTGCCGCTGCCGGTGACGCCGTGCAGCAGGCAGGGATGATAGGCGTCGAGGCCCTCGTGAAGCGTGGCCAGGGCGGCGGCCTGCTCGCGGTTGAGCGGCAGCACCGGCTCGGCCAGCAGCGGGCCGCCGGCCTCGGCGGGGCCGGTGCGCGGCTCCTCGCGCCGCGTGACCAGCCCCTTCTTCTCCAGGGCCTGCAGCTGGGGGCGGGTGAACGACTGGGCGAGGATGGCCTGGGCGAGCAGCCCGTGAGGATGCTGGCACAGCATGGTCAGCAGCTCGGCCTGGCGCGGCGCCCGGCCGAGGCTCTCCGGCGTCTCGCCGGCGCCGGTCTCGGTGACCTGCCAGCGCTCCCGGGTGCGGGCCTCCAGGGCGCGTCCCTGGCGCAGCAGCGCGGGCAGCGCATGATGCAGGGTGTCGCCGGGCGCATGCTGGTAGTAGCGGGCGGTGAAACGGCACAGCCACAGCCAGTCCGCCGGCAGGGGGGCGTCGTCGAGGCGGTCCTCGATCGGCTTGAGCCTGTCCAGCGGCAGGTCGCTGTCGTCGCGGCACTCCACCACCACGCCGACCACCCGGCGCGGGCCGAAGGGCACTCGCACGCGCAGCCCCGGCTGCCAGCCGCCTTCCGGCGGGGCGCCGGCGGGGCGATAGTCGAACAGTCGGCGAAGCGGGGAGGGGACGGCGATGCCCAGCACGGCGGGGGAGGAAACGGACAATTGGCCTCCGGAGGCGGCTCTGCTAGAATGCTCGGCCGCCGCGTCACCCTAGGTGGGGCGGCGCCCGGTTTGAACGTTCAGACAACCCGTATGCGGTGCCTGGCATGAGATCAGGTGGCGGCATACAGCGTAGCGAGGCTCAAGATGAAACAAGGTATCCACCCGAATTACAAGACGGTCAACGCCACCTGCTCCTGCGGCGCCACCTTCCAGGTCGGCACCACCAGCGATCAGGACCTGTCCCTGGACGTCTGCTCTCAGTGCCACCCGTTCTACACTGGCAAGCAGAAGCAGGCGACCACCGGTGGTCGCGTCGAGCGCTTCAACAAGCGCTTCGGTGCCGCCGTCAAGCGTTGATGCGTCGCCGGCGCCCGGCGCCGGCTTCGGCAGCATCCGAAAGAACCCGCCCTCGTGGCGGGTTTTTTTCGTGCCCGACACACGGCGCCGTCGCCTCGATAAGGGATTCTTTATGGTAGGACGGCCAAGTATAAGTTGCGATAAATGGTGTTGATCGTCTGCGAAAGCGATTGCTAGATTGTGTAACTTTACTAAGTTGAGAAGTGGAAGTTTTTTTTATAACCTCGCTGGCCCTCACCACCACTCGAACCGGATCCTGAGCATGACAGACGCGAAGAAACAGGCGGCACTGGACTATCACGCGAAGCCCATTCCCGGGAAGCTGTCGGTGGAGCTGACCAAGCCCACCGCGACCTCCAGGGATCTCGCCCTGGCCTACAGTCCGGGCGTGGCCGAGCCGGTGCGCGAGATCGCTCAGGATCCGGAGAACGCCTATCTCTATACCGGCAAGGGCAACCTGGTGGCGGTGATCTCCGACGGCAGCGCCATCCTGGGGCTCGGCAACCTGGGCGCGCTGGCCAGTAAGCCGGTCATGGAGGGCAAGGGCGTGCTGTTCAAGCGCTTCGCCGGCATCAACTCCACCGACGTGGAGGTCAACGCCGAGAGCCCGCAGGCCTTCATCGACACCGTGGCGCGCATCGCCGATACCTGGGGCGGCATCAACCTCGAGGACATCAAGGCGCCGGAGTGCTTCGAGATCGAGCGCGCGCTGGTCGAGCAGTGCAGCATCCCGGTGTTCCACGACGACCAGCACGGCACCGCCATCGTCACCGCGGCGGGCATGCTCAATGCCCTGGATATCGCCGGCAAGTCCCTCGAGGAGGCGAAGATCGTCTGCCTCGGCGCCGGGGCGGCGGCGATCGCCTGCATGAAGCTGCTGGTGTCCTGCGGCGCCCGCGCCGAGAACCTGGTGATGCTGGACCGCAAGGGCGTGATCCACAGCGGCCGCGAGGATCTCAACCAGTACAAGGCGATGTTCGCGGTCGACACCGACAAGCGCACCCTGGACGACGCCATCGACGGTGCCGACGTCTTCATCGGCCTGTCCGGCCCCGGCCTGATGAGCGCCGACCACATCCGCAAGATGGCCGACAATCCGGTGGTGTTCGCCTGCACCAACCCGGATCCGGAGATTCACCCGGACCTGGCCCGCGAGACGCGTCCCGACGTGATCATGGCCACCGGGCGCTCGGACTACCCGAACCAGGTCAACAACGTGCTGGGCTTCCCGTTCATCTTCCGCGGCGCGCTGGACGTGCGGGCGACGCGCATCAACGAGGAGATGAAGGTCGCCGCGGTGCACGCGCTCAAGGACCTGGCCCGCGAGCCGGTGCCCCGGGCGGTGCTGGAGGCCTACGAGGCGGAGAGCATGAGCTTCGGGCGCGACTACATCCTGCCCACGCCGGTGGACGTGCGGCTGCTCGAGCGGGTCTCCTCGGCGGTGGCCCAGGCGGCGGTGGACTCCGGCGTGGCGCGCAAGCCCTATCCCTCGCACTATCCGCTCAAGACCGTGGACGACGTCTACGGGGGTTGATCGCCAAGGCGGTGCGTGAACGACGACGCCGGCCCTCGGGCCGGCGTCGTTGCGTCTGTAGGGGCGCAGGAAAGAGCGCCTCGATGGCCTACCAGTCGTAGAGCAGCGAGACGTTGGTGATGCGATCGGTGCGCGCCTCGGCGGTGTCGGGCGGGCGGGTGTTGTGCTTGATCTCGTAGGAGAGCTTGAGCGCCAGGTGCTCGTTGAGGCGCGAGGTCAGGCTCGAGAGCGAGCGGGCGGTCAGGTTGCGATCGGTGCCTTCCAGCGACAGCTCCTGGGCGAAGGAGGCGGTGTCGGAGAGGTGCCAGCGGTAGTCCATGGCGCCGTAGACCACGCCGAGGCGCTGGACGCGCTCGTCGGTCACGCTGTCGACCCGGTAGCCGGGCCCGGCCTCCAGCGACAACACATGGCGGTCGTTATCCAGCACCTGGCGGCCGTAGCCGCCGATCACGGTGGCCTGATAGTCGTAGCCGCTGAAGCGGTCGTCCTCCCAGCGGGCGAAGCCAAACAGATAGTGCGGGCCTTCGATGTCGTAGCGTTCGCGGGCCGCCAGCAGGTACTGCTCGGCGCTGGTCTCCTCGTCCTGGGTGACGTGGCGGGCCTCGCCGCGCAGGCTGTGGGTGAAGGCGTCATCCAGCCATACCAGGCGGCCCTTGGCGATCAGGGTCTGGCTGTTGGTGTTGCCCTGCAGATGGGTGAAGCCGAGCTCGGCCTCGCCGGTCAGCGGCGGGGCATCGCCCGTCGGCTCGGGCGGGGCATAGAAGGGGGAGGCCGTGGCATCGCCGGCCAGCATCAGCAGGCCGAGCCCGCAGGCGAACATCACCTTGGAGCGCATGGTGCTTTCTCGCGGTCGGTTCGGGGGTGAGTGTCAAGGAA
Organism: Halomonas sp. B23F22_10; assembly: GCF_043496975.1. Lineage (NCBI taxonomy): Bacteria > Pseudomonadati > Pseudomonadota > Gammaproteobacteria > Oceanospirillales > Halomonadaceae > Halomonas > Halomonas sp. B23F22_10. Next base: position 137,759 of record NZ_JBIEKF010000004.1, read on the forward strand.
GGCCGGTGCGGCGGCGGGCCGCCGCACCGGCGAAGGGGCGATCTAGAAGATGGCTTCGTAGGCGCCGGTGCCCTCGGAGCCGCTTTCCTGCTCGACGGCCTGATCGACGCGCCGGGGCTGGTAGCTGGGCAGATGGTCGGCGCGGAAGATCTCCTCGATGCCGCCGGACTGGTCGTCGTGCAGCAGGCGGCCGGAATCCGGGTCGACCCGGCGGCTGACCACGCCCTCCGGGCGCTCGGGCCAGTGCTCCGGGGTCCCGTCCAGGGCCTTGCCCATGAAGTCGACCCAGATCGGCAGGGCGGCCTGCGAGCCGTATTCCGCGGTCGAGCTGTTGTCGTCCTTGCCGACCCACACGGTGGCGGCGAGCTCGGTGTTGAAGCCGGCGAACCAGGCGTCGCGCTGCTCGTTGGTGGTGCCGGTCTTGCCGACGATGTCGCTGCGGTTGAGGGCCAGGGCGCGGCGAGCGGTGCCGCGCTCGACCACGTCGCGCAGCATGTCGCGGATCAGGTAGGCGGCCTCCGCCTCGACCACGCGCGGCGCGACCCGATAGGTCTTGCCGTCACGCTCGACGGTCTCCTGGTCGGCGGCGCACTCGCGGCAGGCCACGATGGGATCGGCTTCCTGCACCACGGTCTGCGCCTCGCCGCTGGTGATCTTCTCGATCAGCCAGGGTTCGATGGCGAAGCCGCCGTTGGACAGCACCGCGTAGCCGCGGGTCATCTCCAGCGGCGTCAGGCTGGTGGTGCCGAGCGCCAGCGACAGGCCATGGGGCAGTCGCTCGGGGTGGAAACCGAAGTTCTCGAGGAAGCCGATGGTGCGGTCGAGCCCCAGGGTCTGCAGCAGGCGGATGGTGACCAGGTTGCGCGAGCGGGCGAGGCCGACGCGCAGGCGGGTCGGGCCGAGGAAGTCGCCGCTGGAGTTGTTGGGGCGCCACAGTTCGCTGCTGCCGTCCTCCATCACCACCGGGGCGTCGTTGATGATGGTGGCGGGATTCACCTCGCCGCTGTTCAGGCCGGCCAGGTAGATGAAGGGCTTGAAGATCGAGCCCGCCTGGCGGCGCGCCTGGAGCGCGCGATTGAACTTGCTGGCGTCATAGTCGAAGCCGCCCTGCAGGGCCAGGATGGCGCCGGTGTCGGGATCGAGCACCACCAGCGAGCCCTGGGCATCGGGCTGCTGGGAGAGGCGCCAGCTGCCGTCCTCGCGCTGCAGCACGCGGACCAGATCGCCGGGGCTGGCGATGTCGGCGGCGGAGTCCGGCGCCGCGCCGCGATAGCGGGCGTTGCGATAGGGCTGGGCCCAGTCGAGGCCGTCCCAGGCAATGGTGCGGACCTCGCCGCCGCGGGCCAGCACGCGCATCTCGCGGCCCTCGGTGGAGGCGACGATGGCCGGCTCCAGCGGGCCCAGCACCGGCGTGCGCTCCAGCACCTGTAGCCAGTTGCTGACGTCGCCGTCGATGCCCTCGACCTCGGTCTGGCTGCGCTCGGCGGCCTGGCGGGCGGTGCTCATCACCTCGGGAGACTCGGCCAGCTCTTCCTCGAGCCCCTCGGGGTCGGTGTTCTCCTGGGCTTCCGCCAGGCTGCGCGGAATGTCGCTCTGCTCGGCGCCGCGCCAGCCGTGGCGGGTGTCGTAGGCGATCAGGCCGCTGGCCAGCGCCTGGCGCGCCTGGGGCTGCAGCTCGCTGTCCAGGGTGGTGGTGATGCGATAGCCGCCGGTGTAGGCGTCGTCGAAGCGGTCGACGGCGTACTGGCGGGCCATCTCGGCCACATAGTCGGCGGTGACCTCGGCCTTGGTCTGATGGCGGCTGGCGGTGATCGGCGCCTGGACGGCCTCGTCGTAGGCGGCCTGGTCGATGTAGCCGAGGTCGCGCATGCGGAACAGGATCCAGTTGCGGCGGATCAGCGCGCGTTCGGCGTTGGCCAGCGGGTTGAAGGCGGAGGGGGCCTTGGGCAGGCCGGCGATCATCGCCTGCTGGGCCAGGCTCAGCTCGTCGAGCGGCTTGTCGTAGTAGACCTCGGCGGCGGCGGCGATGCCGTAGGCGCGATGGCCGAGGAAGATCTTGTTGACGTAGAGCTCGAGGATCTCCTGCTTGCTGAGGATCTGCTCCATCTGCAGCGCCAGCAGGATCTCGCGGATCTTGCGGGTGAAGGTCTGGTCCAGGGTGAGCAGATAGTTGCGCGCCACCTGCATGGTGATGGTGGAGCCACCGGACTGGATGTTGCCGCCGCTGCCGACCAGTTCCACCGCGGCGCGGGCCAGGCCCTTGGGGTCGACGCCGTGGTGGTCGAAGTAGGAGGCGTCCTCGGCGGCCATCAGCGCATCGATCATGCCCTGCGGGATCTCCTCGAAGTCCACCGGCTGACGACGCTCCTCGCCGTACTCGCCGATCAGCTTGCCGTCACGGGTGAAGATGCGCAGCGGCGTCTGCAGTTCGAAATCCTGCAGCTGCCGGACATCGGGCAGCCCGGGGGCGAAGTAGAGGGCGGCCCCCGCCACGGCCAGCACCGAGGCGGTGGACAGCGAGACCAGCAGCCAGAATGCCGAAAAGGTCAGGGTTCTGATGAACTTCATGAAAACGCGGTATCCATGCTGTGAACGAGTGCGAAGCGGCGGGGGCGAACGAGGGTACAGATGCGCCGGCCATTATAGGAAGCCGTCAGCGCGACCACCAGCGTTGACGTCTGGCGACACCCGTTCGTGTGAGATCAGGAAAATTCATGTAGCCTCGAATTACAGGATAAGCATGATGACAGCTGGTATCAGTTGCTGATGCCGGCGCCATACTATTATGAGCGGTTTAACGCAGGTATTCAGTCGGGAGCATGACCTAGATGCGAATCGGGGCAACCGGCAAGGGGCTCATCGGGGTCGATATCACGTCGGCCACCGTCAAGCTGATCGAACTCAAGTGGGTCGGCGGGACCTATCGCATCGAGAGCTACGCCGTGCGTCCGCTGCGCGAAGGCGCCGTGGTGGAGCGGCGTATCCGCGACATGGATGCGGTGGTCGATGCGCTCAAGCGCGTGGTGGACCACGCCAAGCCGACCAGTCGGCGCGTCTCGGTGGCCGTGCCGGCCAGCGCGGCGATCACCAAGACGCTAATGCTGCCGGCGACGCTCTCCGACGACGAGATCGAGACTCGCATCCAGCTCGACTCCGACAAGCACATTCCCTTTCCGTTCAGTGAAGTGGCCTTCGACTTCCAGCGGCTCGGCCTCAACGATCGCTACGGCGATCAGCAGGACGTGCTGCTCGTCGCCTGTCGTCAGCAGGATGTCAGCCAGCTGACCGAGGCGGTCAGCCAGGTGGGGCTGACGCCGTCCATGGTGGACGTCGAGACCTTCGCCATGGAACGCGCCTACACCGAGCTGGCGACCCAGCTGCCGGCCGGCGGCGCCGAGGATGGCGGCGTGGCCCTGGTGGATATCGGGGCCAACATGAACGCCTTCCACGTGCTGCGCGACGGGCGGATCACCTACAGCCGCGACACCGTCTTCGGCGGTCGGGCGCTGACCGAGGAGATCCGCAACCGCTACGGGCTGAGCCTCGAGGAGGCCGGCCTGGCCAAGAAGCGCGGCGGGCTGCCGGACGACTACCGCCGCAGCGTGCTCGATCCCTTCCTCGATACCCTGGTGCAACAGATCGGGCGCTCGCTGCAGCTCTACTACACGGCCGGCCGCAAGCAGGAGGTGCATCGCATGATCCTGGCCGGCGGCACCGGCGTGCTGCCGGGGCTCGCCGACCGCCTGGCGGCGGAAACCGGGATGAAGGTGGTGATCGCCAATCCCTTCCGGCGCATGAAGATGAGCTCGCGGGTCGACGTGCAGACCCTGTCCGGCGATGCGCCGGCCATGCTGACGGCCTGTGGGCTGGCGATGAGGGCGCGCGGATGACCATCGAGATCAATCTTCTGCCCTGGCGCGAGGCGCGGCGCCAGCGGCGCAGCAAGCGCTTCTACCTGGCCCTGGGGCTGGTCGCCCTGGTCGGCCTGGGCAGTGGCTACGCCGTGACCGGGTACTACGCGCAGCAGCTGACGACCCAGCAGCAGCGACACGCGCTGATCCGCCAGCGCACCGCGGAGCTGGATCGCGATATTCGCACCGTCAGCGAATACGAGGCGCGGCTCGAGACCCTGGAACGACGCATCGCGGTGCTGCAGGAACTGCAGGCCGAGCGTCCCCAGACCGTGCATGTCTTCAATGCCCTGACGGCCAGCCTCGAGGAGGGCGTGTACTACGCCGACCTCCAGCGCCAGGGCGACCGCCTGCGCCTGACCGGCCTGGCCGAGGACAATCGCCGCGTCTCGGCCCAGCTGCGGGCCCTCGAGGCCTCGCCGGTGCTCGACGTGCCGGTGCTCTCCGAGGTGGAGGCCGAGGAGGGCGCGCGCCGCTTCGATCTCAGCGTCGGCCAGCACATGCCGGGCACCGCGAACGACACCGGGAGCGACACCGGGAACAAGGAGGTGGCGCCATGAACCTCGCGACCGAATGGCGGCGCCTGAAGGACGTGGAGCCGGGCGAGCTGGACATCAAGGAGGCCGGCGGCTGGCCCTTCCTGCTGCAGCTGATCTGCTGCCTGCTGATGGTCGGGCTGACCTTCGCCGGTCTCTACTGGTATCTGGCGGCGCCCAAGGCCCAGGAGCTGGAGGGCGCGCGGCAGGAAGAGACGCGCCTGCTGCGGGACTATCGCAGCAAGGCGGCTCAGGCGGCCCACCTGCCGATGCTGCGCGAGCAGGTGGAGACGCTGGACGGGCGCCTGGACGTGCTGGTGGGCATGCTGCCGAGCGGCCCCGAGATTCCGTCGCTGATCGACGACATCAGCGAGTCGGCCATCGATAGTCAGCTGGTCATCGACGCCATTCGCCTGCGCACCTCCGTCGAGCGGGAGTTCTACGTCGAGCACCCGTTCGATATCCAGGTCCGCGGCGATTACCACCGCATCGGCTCCTTCCTCGCCGCCGTCGCCGATCTGCCACGCATCGTGACCCAGCACGACTTCACGCTCGAGCCGACCGAGGGCGGGCGGCTCGAGCTGTCGATGCTGGCGCGGACCTACAGCTATCGGCCGCCGGAAGCGGCCTCCGACGAGGAGGAGGCGCCATGAAGAGCTGGGGGCATGGCCTGGCGCTGCTGGGGATGGTGCTGTCGCTCGGCGCCTGCCGGGACGCCGATACCGGCGATCTCGAGCAGCAACTGGCCTCGCTGCGGGCCGATCCCGGCGAGCTGGCGCTCGAGCCGCTGCCGCCGATGCCGGTCTATCACTCCGTGGACTACCGCTTCGCCGACCAGCGCAGTCCCTTTCAGGTGCGGCTGCCGGAGAGTCGCACCCTGCCGGAGGGCGACGTCGACCTGGCGCCGGACGCGTCGCGGCCGCGGGAGCCGCTGGAGGCCTATGATCTCGGCCAGCTGGACCTGGTGGGCACGCTCACCGTGGGCGGCGCCCCCTCGGCGCTGGTGCGGGCGCCGGACGGCAACGTGCATCGGCTTCGCGTCGGCGACCACATGGGCTCGGATTTCGGACGCATCGTCGACATCACCGCCGCCTCGGTGCAGCTGGTGGAGATCGTGCCCACCGGACGCGGCGGCTGGATCGAACGCAGCACCCAGCTAGCGCTGGACGGCTAGACAACACGCGCAAGCCCGCCCGGAGACGGCGGGGCCTGGAGGGGAAAGGGAACCATGAAAACGACGATGCGAGCTCTCGCGGCCCTGGCCATGCTGGTGGTGTCCACCTCGGTCATGGCGGCCTCGACGCTGACCGGCCTGGACTACCGTCAGGGGGCCGGCGGTGCCCTGGTGGTCGACCTGTCCTTCGACGGCGGCGTGCCCGAGGTGCGCGGCTATCGCCTCGATGAGCCGGCGCGGCTGACCATCGATCTGATCGAGACCCGCAGCGCCCTGGAGCGCCGTCGCCAGGAGCTGGGCGTCGGGGGTGTCGAGCGGGTCACGGCCCTGGAGGCGGGCAGCCGCACGCGCCTGGTGTTCGACCTGGAAGGGCCGCTGCCCTACGACACCGTCCAGCAGGGCGATCGCCTGCGGCTGTCGATCGGCGGCAGCGTCGCGTCGTCCGCGCCCGAGGCCGCCGGCGGCTCGGCCGCGGGCTCGTCCGTCTCCGCGTCGACGGCGGCCGTGGCCGGCCCGAGCATCACCGACATCGACTTCCGGCGCGGCGAGGACGGCGCCGGACGCGTGGTGGTGTCCTTCGATCGCGGCGGCGTGGATGCGCGCGTCAGCGAGAGCGGGCGCTCCGACATCGTCGCGCGGCTGAGCGGTGTGCGCCTGCCGGCCTCCCTCGACCAGGTCTATGACGTCACCGATTTCGGCACGCCGCTGCGCCGCATCACGCCGCGGGCCGGCCGTGACGGCGTCACGCTCGACATCCAGGGCAGCGGCGACTTCGCCATGCTGTCGACCCAGAGTGGCCGTCGGCTGACGATCTCGGCCCAGCCGGTCACGCCGCAGCAGCGCGAGCAACAGGCGCGCGAGCAGTTTTCCTACACCGGCGATCGCATCACCCTCAACTTCCAGGACATCGAGGTGCGTTCGGTGCTGGCGATCATCGCCGACTTCACCGGGTTGAACCTGGTGGCCAGCGACAGCGTCACCGGCCGCGTCACCCTCAATCTGCAGGACGTGCCCTGGGATCAGGCGCTGGATCTGGTGCTCAAGAGTCACGGCCTGGCCAGTCGGCAGGAGGGTAACGTCATCGTGGTGGCGCCGGCCGAGGAGCTGGCGGCCCGGGAGCAGCTGGAGCTGCAGACCCGCGAGCAGCTGGAAACGCTGGCGCCGCTGGAGACCGAGTACATCCAGGTCAAGTACGCCAAGGCCGACGATCTGGCGCAGCTGCTGCGCGGCGAGGGCGGCTTCGGGCTTTTGACCGAGCGCGGCCGCGTCGCCGTGGATCCGCGCACCAACACCCTGCTGCTGCAGGATACCGCCGACCAGATCAGCAACATCATGGATACCCTGGAGCGCCTCGACGTGGCGGTGCGTCAGGTGCAGATCGAGGCGCGGATCGTGATCGCCCGAGACAGCGCCACCCGCGAGCTGGGGGTCAGCTGGGGGCTGTCCAACAATGAGGGTGGCTCGCCCAACGGTCTCAACGCCGGCGGCGCCTCGTCCGGGGTCGCCGACAACGGCGGGCTGTCCGTGGATCTGGGGGACGAGCTGAATCCGTCCACGGCCTTCAGCTTCGGCTATCTCTCCGGCGACGTGCTGCTCGATCTGGAGCTGCGCGCGCTGGAGAGCGAAGGCAAGAGCCAGACCATCTCCCAGCCGCGGGTGATCACCGCCAACCAGAGCACCGCGATCATCAAGCAGGGCACCGAGATTCCCTATCAGGAGTCGACCTCGAGCGGGGCGACCGATACCGAGTTCAAGGAGGCGGTGCTGTCGCTGGAGGTGACGCCGCAGATCACGCCGGACAACCGCATCATCATGGATCTGGCGATCAACAATGACACCGTCGCCGATCAGTCCTTCAATGGCGCCCCGGCCATCGACACCAACGAGATCATGACCCAGGTGCTGGTGGACAACGGCGAAACCGTGGTGCTCGGCGGCATCCTGACCACCGAACAGGTGCGCAGCCTGTTCAAGACGCCCTTCCTGGGCGACATCCCGGTGCTCGGAAACCTCTTCCGCTATACCGAGGACTCCAACGATAAGGTAGAGTTGCTGGTATTCATCACGCCCCGAATACTGGATGACAACCTGGCCATTCGCTGATGCCGGCACTACCCAATCTGATTTTGATCGGCCCCATGGGGGCCGGAAAGAGCACCATCGGCCGCCTTCTGGCGGCCGAGCTGTCCCGAGACTTCCACGACAGCGATCATGAGATTCAGGATCGCTGCGGCGCCGATATCCCGTGGATCTTCGACGTCGAGGGCGAGGCGGGCTTCCGCGAGCGCGAGACCCAGATGATCGATGAGCTGTCGGCGCTGGAGGGCGTGGTCATCGCCACCGGCGGCGGCGCGGTGCTGCGCGAGGAGAACCGGCGCATGCTGCGCGACAGCGGCACGGTGATCTATCTCTACACCACCGTCGAGCAGCAGCTGCGGCGCACCGCCAAGGATCGCAATCGTCCGCTGCTGCAGCGCGATGACAAGGCCGAGCTGCTGGAGCAGATGTTCGCGCAGCGCGATCCGCTGTACCGGGCCACCGCCGATGTGGTGGTGCGCACCGATCGTCGCGGCCCGCGCGCCGTGGTCAACGAGATCGTGCGCCGCGTGGAGCGCCTGATCGACCCCCTGCACTGCAAGGCATGAACATGACGCGATCCAACGATGCCCGGCGCACCCTGACGGTGTCCCTGGGCGAGCGCAGCTATCCCATTCATATCGGCCCCGGGCTGCTGGGCGATCCGCACTGGCTGCGGCCGCATCTCGCCGGCCGCCAGGTGATGATCGTTACCAACGAGACGGTGGCCCCGCTCTATCTGGAGCGGCTCAAGGCCGGCCTGGACGACGACCTGACGGTGCGCGAGGTGGTGCTGCCGGACGGCGAGGCGACCAAGACCCTGGCCAGCGTCGAGCGCATCTGGGATGCCCTGCTCGAGGCCGGCTTCAACCGGCGCTGCACTCTGGTGGCGCTGGGCGGTGGCGTGATCGGCGACATGGCGGGTTACGCCGCGGCCTGCTACCAGCGCGGCGTGGCCTTCGTGCAGGTGCCGACCACGCTGCTGTCCCAGGTGGATTCCTCGGTGGGCGGCAAGACCGGCGTCAACCATCCCCGCGGCAAGAACATGATCGGTGCCTTCTGGCAGCCCCGGGCGGTGCTGATCGATACCGACACCCTCTCGACCCTGCCGCCCCGCGAGCTGTCCGCCGGCCTCGCCGAGGTCATCAAGTACGGGCTGATCCGCGACGCCGACTTCCTGGCCTGGCTGGAGGCGAGCATGGCGGCGCTGCGCACGCTCGATGCCGAGGCCCTGGCCTGGGCCATCGAGCGCAGCTGCGGCCTCAAGGCCGAGATCGTCGCCGAGGACGAGACCGAGCAGGGCGTGAGGGCGCTGCTCAACCTGGGGCATACCTTCGGGCACGCCATCGAGACGCATCAGGGCTATGGTCGCTGGCTGCACGGCGAGGCCGTCGGTACCGGCATGCTGCTGGCCGCCGAGCTGTCGCAGCGGCTGGGCTGGCTGTCCGGCGAGGAGGTGGCGCGGACCCGGGGCGTGCTGGCGGCGGCCGAGCTGCCGCTGGCGGCGCCGGCGGACATGGGCGTCGACGACTTCCTGTCGATCATGCGTCTCGACAAGAAGAATCTCGACGACCGGCTGCGGCTGATCCTGTTGCGGCGACTCGGCGACGCCTGCATCCATGACGAGACGCCGCCCGAGACCCTGGCGGCCCTGCTGGAGGCCTTTCCCCGGCAGTGATCGCTCGCTCTGGTCATGTCACACGATCAACGCCCGCTGCTTCCGGCAGCGGGCGTTGTCGTTTCCGAGGGTGTGGGTGATGCCTTCGCGGGTGAAATGCGTGAATCTGTATGCGGTATGCAGTATCGGTATGGGGCTCAAGCGCCATTTTAGACTAAAGTCTAATGCATGGGTCGCGGTGATAATGCGTTGGGTCGGTCGTGTGCAACTCGTTGAGTTAGCGTGGTTTTTTCGTTGAGGGTTGCGACAAGTCGCGGATTTGTCGAAGGTTTTTGGCGCCCTGAGGATGGCGTGGCATTGCGCGGCCGAGGGGGGGTGGCTATTCTGTGGAACCTTTTGCCGCGCAGTTTCGATGCCGCGAATCGGGCATCAAATAAAAAGAAAAACCTTCAATCATACCATAAAAAACTGCGAATAAAACTCTTTCGATACCTGAGGCACGCCCATGAACAGAGGTCTTCATCAACCCGGCGAGTTTCGTGACAACTGCGGGTTCGGTCTGATCGCCCACATGGAGGGGCAGGCCAGTCACGATCTGCTGCAGACGGCCATCGAGTCGCTGACCTGCATGACCCACCGCGGCGGCATCGCCGCCGACGGCAAGACCGGCGACGGCTGCGGCCTGCTGCTGAAGATGCCCGAGGGCTTCATGCGCGCCGTGGCCAAGGAATCGCTCGGCGTCGAGCTGGGCAGTCGCTTCGCGGTGGGGTCGATCTTCCTGCCCGACGACGACGCCCGTGAGGCCGCCGCCCGCGCGACCCTCGAGCGTGAGCTCGAGGCCCGTGGCCTGACCGTTCAGGGCTGGCGCGACGTGCCGGTCGATCCGAGCGTCTGCGGCCCCATGGCGCTGGACTGCCTGCCGCGCATCCGCCAGCTGTTCGTCGAGCCCGGCGACACCGCCGCGGACACCTTCGACGTCGAGCTCTTCATGGCCCGTCGCCGCGCCGAGCAGGCGCTGCGCGACGACGAGGACTTCTACGTCAGTTCGCTGTCCTCCGAGGTCGTCTCCTACAAGGGCCTGGTGATGCCGGTCGACCTGCCGGCCTTCTACCGCGACCTGGGTGACGAGCGACTGGAGACCGCCATCTGCGTCTTCCACCAGCGCTTCTCCACCAACACCGCGCCGCGCTGGCCGCTGGCCCAGCCGTTCCGCCTGATGGCCCACAACGGCGAGATCAACACCATCGAGGCCAACCGCGGCTGGGCGAACTCCCGCAAGGAGAACTTCGTCAGCGAGCGCCTGCCCGACATCGCCGAGCTCGACGAGATCGTCAATACCACCGGCTCCGACTCCTCGAGCATGGACAACATGCTGGAAGTGCTGCTGACCGGCGGCATGGAGCTGCATCGCGCGGTGCGCATGATGGTGCCGCCGGCCTGGCAGAACGTCGAGATCATGGACGGCGACCTGCGCGCCTTCTACGAATACAACTCCATGCACATGGAGCCTTGGGATGGCCCGGCCGGCGTGGTGATGACCGATGGCCGTCAGGCGGTCTGCATGCTAGACCGCAACGGCCTGCGTCCGGCGCGCTGGGTGATCACCAAGAACGGCTATATCACCCTGGCCTCCGAGATCGGCACCTACGACTACAAGCCGGAGGACGTGGTGGCCAAGGGGCGCGTCGGCCCGGGCCAGATCCTGGCCGTGGATACCCAGACCGGCGAGGTCCTGCACACCCAGGACATCGACTCGCGTCTCAAGTCGGCCTATCCCTACAAGCGCTGGCTGAAGCAGGAAGCCAACTATCTGGAGTCGGCGCTGACCGAGCTGGCCCGCTTCCAGAACATGAATGCCGAGACCCTGGCGGTGCGCCAGAAGATGTTCCAGGTCAGCTTCGAGGAGCGTGACCAGGTGCTGCGTCCGCTGGCCGAGAGCGGCCAGGAGGCGGTCGGCTCCATGGGCGACGACACCCCCATGGCGGTGCTGTCCGGCAAGCAGCGCCTGCTGACCGACTACTTCCGGCAGAAGTTCGCCCAGGTCACCAACCCGGCCATCGACCCGCTGCGCGAGTCGATCGTGATGTCGCTGGAGAGCTGCATCGGCGCCGAGCTCAATGTCTTCGAGGCGACTCCGGATCACGCCCACCGTCTGGTGCTGACCACCCCGGTGCTGTCGCCGCGCAAGTTCACCGCCCTGGTGAACCATGAAGACCCGGCCTTCAACAGCCACACGCTGTCGCTGGCCTACGATCCCGAGACCATCGGGCTCAAGGGGGCGCTGCAGGCGCTGTGCGACGAGGCCGCCCAGGCCGCCCGCGACGGCAAGGTGCTGCTGGTGCTGTCCGACGCCGAGGTGGCGAAGGGCCAGCTGCCGATTCACGCCGCCCTGGCGGTCGGTGCCGTGCACCATCATCTCGGCCGGCTGGCGCTGCGCCCGCGAGTCAACCTGATCGTCGAGACCGGCTATGCCCGCGACGCCCACCAGATGGCGGTGCTGTTCGGCGTCGGCGCCACCGCGGTCTATCCGTGGCTGGCCTATCAGGTCATGGCCGACATGCATCGCACCGGCGAGCTGGTCGGCAACCCGGCCGACGCCCGCGAGAACTATCGCAAGGGGCTGCAGAAGGGGCTGTTCAAGATCCTGTCCAAGATGGGCATCTCGACCCTGGCCTCCTATCGCGGCTCCCAGCTGTTCGAGGCGGTGGGCCTGGCCTCCGAGGTCATGGACCTGTGCTTCACCGGTATGGCCTCACGCATCGAGGGCACCGGCTTCGCCGAGCTGCAGCTGCAGCAGGAGCTGAGGGCCAAGGACGCCTGGTCGCCGCGCAAGAGCATCTCCCACGGCGGCCTGATGAAGTACGTCCACGGCCACGAGTACCACGCCTACAATCCGGACGTGGTCAAGGCCCTGCAGGAAGCGGTGCAGGAGGGCGATTACGCCAAATGGAAGACATTCGCGGGCCTGGTCAACGACCGCGAGCCGGCCACCATCCGCGACCTGCTGCGCCTCAAGCCCGCCGAGACGGCGCTGCCGCTGGACGAGATCGAGCCGGTCGAGGACCTGCTGCCACGCTTCGACAGTGCCGGCATGTCGCTGGGCGCCCTGTCGCCGGAGGCCCACGAGGCCCTGGCGCAGGCGATGAACGAGGCCGGCGGTCGCTCCAACTCCGGCGAGGGCGGCGAGGATCCGGCGCGCTACGGCACCGTCCGCAGCTCCAAGATCAAGCAGATCGCCTCCGGTCGCTTCGGCGTCACGCCGGCCTATCTGGCCAACGCCGAGGTGCTGCAGATCAAGGTGGCCCAGGGCGCCAAGCCCGGCGAGGGCGGCCAGCTGCCCGGTGGCAAGGTCAACGGCCTGATCGCCCGGCTGCGCTACGCGGTGCCCGGCGTGACCCTGATCTCGCCGCCGCCGCACCACGACATCTACTCCATCGAGGACCTGGCGCAGCTCATCTTCGACCTCAAGCAGGTCAATCCGAGCGCCCAGGTGTCGGTGAAGCTGGTCTCCGAGCCCGGTATCGGCACCATCGCCACCGGCGTGGCCAAGGCCTATGCCGACCTGATCACGGTGTCCGGCTATGACGGCGGCACCGCGGCCAGCCCGCTGACTTCCATCAAGCACGCCGGCAGCCCCTGGGAGCTCGGCCTGCCCGAGGTCCATCAGGCGCTGCGCATCAACGGGCTGCGCGACAAGATCCGCCTGCAGACCGACGGCGGCCTGAAGACCGGCCTCGACGTGATCAAGGCGGCGATCCTCGGCGCCGAGAGCTTCGGCTTCGGTACCGCCCCGATGGTCGCCCTGGGCTGCAAGTATCTTCGAATCTGCCACCTCAACAACTGCGCGACCGGCGTGGCCACCCAGCATCAGGCCCTGCGCGACGAGCACTTCCGCGGCACCGTCGACATGGTCAAGCACTACTTCCGCTTCATCGCCGAGGAGGTACGCGAGCTGATGGCCCTGCTGGGCGTGCGTCAGCTCACCGAGCTGATCGGCCGCACCGATCTGCTCGAGGCGATCGAGGGCGTGACGGACTCTCAGCGTCGTCTGGACCTGTCGCCGCTGATGACCAACGACTTCGTGCCCGCCGAGGCGCCGCAGTTCTGTCAGGTCAGCCGCAACGTGCCCCACGATCCGGGCGCCAAGAACCAGGAGGTGCTCGAGGCGCTCGAGTCGGCCATCGAGCACAAGTCCGGCGGTGAGTTCGACTTCACGATCACCAACTGCGACCGCTCCGTCGGCGCGCTGATCTCCGGCACCATCGCCAAGCAGCACGGTGAGGCGGGCCTCGAGGATGCGCCGCTGACCGTGCGCTTCAACGGCGTGGCCGGCCAGAGCTTCGGCGTGTGGAACGCCCGCGGCCTCAACCTCTACCTCGAGGGCGACGCCAACGACTACGTCGGCAAGGGCATGAACGGCGGCAAGGTGGTCATCGTGCCGCCCCGCGACAGCGGCTTCGAGAGCCACAAGACGGCGATCATCGGCAACACCTGCCTGTACGGGGCCACCGGCGGCACGCTGTACGCCGCGGGGACCGCCGGCGAGCGCTTCGGGGTGCGTAATTCCGGCGCCCGGGCGGTGATCGAGGGTGCCGGCGACCACTGCTGCGAGTACATGACCGGCGGCCTGGTCACCGTGCTCGGCGAGGTCGGCGTCAACTTCGGTGCCGGCATGACCGGCGGCTTCGCCTACGTGCTGGACGAGGACCGCAGCTTCGTCGACAAGTACAACCATGAACTGGTGGAAATCCACCGCGTCAACACCGAGGCCATGGAGGCCCATCGGCGACACCTGAGGGAAATCATCGAGGAATACGTCGCGGAGACCGGCTCCCGGCGCGGTCACGACATCCTCGAGGACTTCAGCGACTTCATCCGCCATTTCTGGCTGGTGAAGCCCAAGGCGGCGAGTCTCGCCAGCCTGCTGGATGAATCCCGTCGGCGTCCCGAGTAAGCCTGGAGAGAGGAGCGAGTAACATGGCCAACCGTTTGAACAACGACTTCCAGTTCATCGACGTGGGTCGCCAGGACCCCGAGAAGAAGGCGGCGTCGACGCGGGCGAAGCAGTTCGCCGAGATCTACGAGCCGTTCCAGCCGCAGGACGCCGCGACCCAGGCACATCGGTGCCTGCACTGCGGCAATCCCTACTGCGAGTGGAAGTGCCCGGTTCACAACTACATTCCCAACTGGCTGCAGCTGGTCAGCGAGGGCAACATCCTGGAGGCCGCCGAGCTCTCCCACCGCACCAACTCGCTGCCCGAGGTGTGCGGCCGGGTGTGCCCGCAGGATCGCCTGTGCGAGGGCGACTGCACCCTCAATGACGGCTTCGGCGCGGTGACCATCGGTTCGGTGGAGAAGTACATCACCGACACCGCCTTCGCCATGGGCTGGCGCCCGGACATGTCCCGGGTCACCTGGACCGACAAGAAGGTGGCGATCATCGGCGCCGGCCCGGCCGGCCTCGGCTGCGCGGACATCCTGGTGCGCAACGGCGTCAAGCCGGTGGTGTTCGACAAGAATCCCGAGATCGGCGGCCTGCTGACCTTCGGCATCCCCGAGTTCAAGCTCGAGAAGACCGTCATGGAGCGTCGTCGCGCCGTCTTCGAGGAGATGGGCGTCGAGTTCTGCCTGGGCGTGGAGATCGGCCAGGACATGCCGTTCGACAGGCTGCTCGCCGAGTACGACGCGGTGTTCCTCGGCATGGGCACCTACAAGTATATGGAAGGCGGCTTCCCGGGCGAGGATCTGCCGGGCGTGCACAAGGCGCTCGACTACCTGATCGCCAACGTGAACCATTGCCTGGGCTTCGAGAAGGATCCGGCGGACTACGTCTCGCTGGAAGGCCAGAAGGTCGTGGTCCTCGGCGGCGGCGATACCGCCATGGACTGCAACCGCACCGCCATCCGCCAGGGCGCCGAGGCGGTGACCTGTGCCTATCGTCGCGACGAGGACAACATGCCCGGGTCGCGCAAGGAAGTGGCCAACGCCCGCGAGGAAGGCGTCGAGTTCCTGTTCAACCGCCAGCCGGTGGCGGTGGTCGGCGAGGACAGGGTCGAGGGCGTGAAGGTCGTGCGCACTCGCCTCGGCGAGCCCGACGAGAACGGTCGCCAGCGTCCCGAGGTGGTGCCGGGCTCCGAGGAAGTGGTGCCGGCCGACGCCGTGGTCATCGCCTTCGGCTTCCAGCCGAGCCCGGCGCCCTGGTTCGAGACCGTGGGCATCCAGGTCGACGAGAAGGGGCGGGTCAAGGCGCCGGAGCAGGGGGCCTACGCCTTCCAGACCACCAACGAGAAGATCTTCGCCGGTGGTGACATGGTGCGCGGCTCCGACCTGGTGGTCACCGCCGTGTACGAGGGGCGCCAGGCCGGCGAGGGCATCCTCGACTACCTGGACGTCTAGGCGCCGAGCGACGCTCGATCGGCCAACCCCGAGGCGCCGGCCTCGGGGTTTTTCGTTGCCGGTGGGGCGGGAGGCGGCCGGCGCGCAGCCCAAATTGAGCCGGGGAACGCTCTCTGCTATCCTGTCGTCCCATCCTGGCGCGGCTTCCTGCCGGGCCTACCGATCACGTTTCGACAGGTTCTCCATGACACGATATATCTTCGTGACCGGCGGCGTTGTGTCCTCTCTCGGCAAGGGCATCGCGTCGGCCTCGCTGGCGGCGATTCTCGAGGCACGGGGCCTCAAGGTCACCATGCTCAAGCTCGATCCCTACATCAATGTGGATCCGGGCACCATGAGTCCCTTCCAGCATGGCGAGGTGTTCGTCACCGAGGATGGGGCGGAAACCGACCTGGACCTCGGCCACTACGAGCGTTTCATCCGCACGAAGATGAGCCAGGCCAACAACTTCACCACCGGGCGCGTCTACGAGCACGTGCTGCGCAAGGAGCGCCGCGGCGACTACCTGGGCGGCACCGTGCAGGTGATTCCGCACATCACCGACGAGATCAAGCACCGCGTCTATGAAGGCGGCAAGGACGCCGACGTGGCGCTGGTCGAGATCGGTGGCACCGTGGGCGACATCGAGTCGCTGCCGTTCCTCGAATCGATCCGTCAGATTCGCAGCGAGCTGGGCGCGAGCCGGGCGATCTTCATGCACCTGACCCTGGTGCCCTACATCCAGACCGCCGGCGAGACCAAGACCAAGCCGACCCAGCACAGCGTCAAGGAGCTGCGCTCGATCGGTATCCAGCCGGATATCCTGATCTGCCGCAGTGAGGTCGAGCTCGAGGAGACCGAGCGCCGCAAGATCGCGCTGTTCACCAACGTCGAGGAGCGGGCGGTCATTCCGCTGCAGGACGCCGATACCATCTATCGCATTCCGCTGATGCTCCACGAGCATGGCCTCGACGAGTTCGTCTGCGACAAGCTGCGCCTGGAGGCCGGCGAGGCCGACCTGACCGAGTGGATCCGCGTGCTCGACGCCAAGCTCAATCCGCTCAAGTCGATCAACATCGCCATGGTCGGCAAGTACATGGAGCTGCTCGACGCCTACAAGTCGCTCAACGAGGCGCTGGTGCACGCCGGCATCCAGAGCCGCGTGAAGGTCAACATCGACTACATCGACTCCGAGGACATCGAGCGTCATGGCCCGGAGCGCCTGGCCGGCAAGGACGCCATCCTGGTGCCCGGCGGCTTCGGCGAGCGCGGCGTGGAAGGCAAGATCGAAACGGCCCGCTTCGCCCGCGAGAACGACATCCCGTATCTCGGCATCTGCCTCGGCATGCAGGTCGCGGTGATCGAGTTCGCCCGCCACGTGGCCGGCTGGAGCGACGCCAACTCCACCGAGTTCACCCACGACACCCAGCACCCGGTGGTGGGCCTGATCACCGAGTGGCTGAGCCCGGAAGGCAAGATCGAGCTGCGTGACGAGGCCTCCGATCTGGGCGGCACCATGCGCCTGGGCGGTCAGGTCTGCCATCTGGCGGCCGGCTCCAGGGCTCGCGAGGCCTATGGCAACGAGGAAATCGTCGAGCGTCACCGTCACCGCTACGAGGTCAACGACCAGTTCGTCGCCGACCTCGAGCAGGCCGGCCTGGTGGTCTCCGGTCGCAGCGTCGACCGTTCGCTGGTGGAGATGGTCGAGCTGCCCGATCATCCCTGGTTCGTGGCCTGCCAGTTCCATCCGGAGTTCACCTCCACGCCGCGTGACGGCCATCCGCTGTTCACCGGCTTCGTGAACGCGGCGCTGGAACAGAAGGCGGCGCGCACCCGCGCCCAGAGCACCCCACAGGAGTGAGCGTCATGTCCGTCCCGGAACGCCTGATCGACATTGCCGGCCTCCGGGTCGGCAATGACCAGCCGCTGACGCTGTTTGGCGGCATGAACGTGCTGGAATCCCGCGAGCTGGCCCTCGAGGTGGCCGAGGCCTACGTCGAGGTCACCGGCCGGCTCGGCATGCCGTACGTGTTCAAGGCCAGCTTCGACAAGGCCAACCGCAGCTCCATCCATTCCTTCCGCGGCCCCGGTCTCGACCGGGGGCTCGAGATCCTCGCCGAGGTGAAGGAACGCTTCGGCGTGCCGATCATCACCGACGTGCACGAGCCCTGGCAGGCGGCCCCCGCCGCCGAAGTGGCCGACGTCATCCAGCTGCCGGCCTTCCTTGCCCGCCAGACCGATCTGGTGGTGGCGATGGCCGAGACCGACGCGGCGATCAACATCAAGAAGCCCCAGTTCCTGGCGCCTCACGAGATGCGCCACATCCTGCGCAAGTGCGAGGAGGCCGGCAACGACCGGCTGATCCTGTGCGAGCGCGGCACCAGCTTCGGCTACAACAACCTGGTGGTCGACATGCTCGGCTTCGGCGAGATGAAGGAGACCGGCTACCCGCTGCTGTTCGACGTCACCCACGCCCTGCAGCGCCCGGGTGGTCGCTCCGACAGTGCCGACGGGCGTCGCGCCCAGGTCGCCGAGCTGGCCCGTGCCGGCGTGGCCGTGGGGCTCGCCGGGGTGTTCCTGGAGTCCCACCCGGACCCGGACAACGCCAAGTGCGACGGCCCCTGCGCCCTGCCGCTCGATCGTCTCGAGCCCTTCCTGTCCCAGCTCAAGGCGCTCGACGAGCTGGTCAAGGGCTTCGCGCCGCTCGAGATTTCCTGACCCCAACGCTGACTCACTCACGCTGACTCATAAGGACGAGACAACATGACCAAGATCGTCGATGTTCGCGCCCTCGAGGTGCTCGATTCCCGCGGCAATCCCACCGTTCAGGCCGAGGTGCGGCTGGAGAGCGGTGCCGTGGGCACGGCCTGTGCCCCCAGCGGAGCCTCCACCGGTTCCCGCGAGGCCCTCGAGCTGCGTGATGGCGACAAGTCCCGCTATCTGGGCAAGGGTGTGTTGAAGGCCGTGGAGGCCGCCAACGGCGTCATCCGCGAGCGTCTGGTCGGCATGGACGCGCGTGACCAGCGTGCCCTGGACGAGGCCATGCTCGAGCTCGACGGCACCGACAACAAGGCCACCCTGGGCGCCAACGCCATCCTCGCGGTGTCGCTGGCCGCCGCCAAGGCCGCGGCCAACGCCAAGGGCACGCCGCTCTACGCCCACATCGCCGAGCTCTACGGTCAGCCGAGCCGGTTCCGCATGCCGGTGCCGATGATGAACATCCTCAACGGCGGCGAGCATGCCGACAACAACGTCGACATCCAGGAGTTCATGATCCAGCCGGTGGGCGCGCCGAGCTTCCGCGAAGGCCTGCGCATGGGCGCCGAGATCTTCCACGCCCTGAAGAAGGTCCTCGCCGGCCGCGGCCTGTCCACCTCCGTGGGCGACGAGGGCGGCTTCGCGCCGAACCTGGCGTCCAACGCCGAGGCCCTGGCGGTGATCAAGCAGGCGGTGTCCGACGCCGGCTACGAGCTGGGTCGTGACATCACCCTGGCGCTGGACTGCGCCTCCTCCGAGTTCTACAAGGACGGCGTCTACGACCTCTCCGGCGAGGGCAAGCAGTACGACGCCGCCGGCTTCGCCGACTACCTGGCCGACCTCAGCGAGCAGTACCCGATCGTCTCCATCGAGGACGGCATGGACGAGTCCGACTGGGAGGGCTGGAAGGCGCTGACCGACAAGATCGGCGACAAGGTCCAGTTGGTCGGTGACGATCTCTTCGTCACCAATACCCGCATCCTCAAGCGCGGCATCGACGAGCAGATCGGCAACTCGATCCTGATCAAGTTCAACCAGATCGGTTCGCTGTCCGAGACCCTGGACGCGATCAGGATGGCTCAGGACGCCGGCTTCACCGCGGTGATCTCCCACCGCAGCGGCGAGACCGAGGACACCACCATCGCCGACCTGGCCGTGGGCACCGCCGCCGGTCAGATCAAGACCGGCTCGCTGTGCCGCTCCGATCGCGTCGCCAAGTACAACCGTCTGCTGGTGATCGAGCAGGAGCTCGGTGAGCGCGTCGACTACCCGGGCCTGAGCGCCATCAAGGGGCAGTGAGCGGCGCTCGTCGGTGGCCTTCGTGTAGGAGATCGCCTACACGGCGCTGACGAGATTCGTGACATTTTGCTCGGGAATACCGGCGCCCATCGGGCGCCGGTTTTTTTATGTCATTGTTATTGAAGGAAACTTTTCCTGTTTGTGCGCGAGAGGATAGTGCCCGGAGCGAGAGGGGGTGGTTGAGAACTCCTTCAGGGCTGACAGAATGGGCAGCGGGACAAGGGAGAGCGGAGTCTCTCCCGGCAGGACGCCACGGGATGCAGTCTCAAGCCGAGCCCGGTGTCGCAGGATGCGGTTTCCGGGCAGGGAAGGCTAGGAGTTCGAGCGGAGGGAGCCGCTCAAGGATGGCTAGGAGCGGGCGGTCTTCGGGCCGCCTTCTTTTGTCTGGATGTTCTCCTTCATCGCAGCACGAAACGACGACGCCGAATGTCGAGAGACATTCGGCGTCGTCGTTTCGTGCGCGCTATCTGGACGCGGCGTCCGAGGCTCAGCGCTCCAGCAGCTCGGCCTTGCCGGGCTTGCCGTCCCATTCCTCGGCGTCGGTCAGCGGGTCCTTCTTCTCGGCGATGTTCGGCCACGTCTCCGCCAGTTCGGCGTTGATCTCGATGAACTGTTCCTGTCCTTCCGGCAGCTCATCCTCGGAGAAGATCGCCTCGGCCGGGCACTCGGGCTCGCACAGCGCGCAGTCGATGCACTCGTCCGGGTGAATCACCAGGAAGTTGGGCCCCTCGTAGAAGCAGTCCACCGGGCAGACCTCGACACAGTCGGTGTACTTGCACTTGATGCAGTTCTCGGTGACGACGAATGTCATGCCAGTCTCCCTTCCTCGGCCGGGGCGCGCCGCGGCCAGTCGGTCTTGAATGTCGAATTAGGTTATAAAAACTTTTGCTTTTATAATAAGTGGAACTTGATCGGACCATTTTAGTCGGCCCGCCATGCTGCCCGCAAGCCATGGCGTGTCAAGTCGATGACGATCGCACTTGCTCGCCGTCGGCGTCCCGCCCTACAGGCTCTGCTGCCACTGATACAGCCATTCCAGCGCCTGGCGCGGGCTCAGCTCGTCCAGCGCCAGCCCCGAGAGGCTCTCCACCACCGGATGCGGCGCGCTGGCGAACAGGTCGTTCTGCTGGGGCGCGGTGTCGGCGTCGTTCGATGCGCTCGGCGTGCGCTGGCCCTGGTCGACCTCCTGCTGCTCCAGGGTGGCGAGCTTCTCCCGGGCCCGGGCGATCACGCCCTGGGGCACGCCGGCCAGCTGGGCGACCTGCAGGCCGTAGCTCTGGCTGGCCGGGCCGTCTTCCACCCGGTGCATGAAGACGATGCCGTCGCGATGCTCCGCCGCCGTCAGGTGCACGTTGGCCACCCCGGCGGCCTGCTCGGGCAGCGCGGTCATCTCGAAATAGTGGGTGGCGAACAGCGTGAAGGCACGGGTGCGGGTCAGGTGCTCGGCGCTGGCCCAGGCCAGCGACAGGCCGTCGAAGGTGCTGGTGCCGCGGCCGATCTCGTCCATCAGCACCAGGCTGTGGTCGGTGGCGTTGTGCAGGATGTTGGCGGTCTCGGTCATCTCCACCATGAAGGTCGAGCGGCCGCCGGCCAGGTCGTCGGAGGAGCCGATGCGGGTGAAGATGCGATCCACCGGGCCGATGCTCGCGCTGTCGGCCGGCACGAAGCTGCCGGTGTGGGCGAGCAGGGTGATCAGCGCCGCCTGGCGCATGTAGGTGGACTTGCCGCCCATGTTGGGGCCGGTGATCACCAGCATGCGCCGCTCGTCGTCCATCACCATGTCGTTGGGCACGAAGGGCGCCTCGCTGACCCGCTCGACCACCGGGTGGCGGCCGCCGCGGATGTCGAGGCCCGGCGCCTCCGGCAGCGCCGGGCGGACCAGGTCCAGCGAGCGGGCGCGTTCGGCCAGCGCGGCCAGCACGTCCAGCGCGGCCAGCGAGCGGCCGGTGGCCTGCAGTGGCGCCAGCTCGGCGTTGAGGTCGTCGAGCAGGCCGTCGTAGAGCAGCTTCTCCCGGGCCAGGGCGCGGGACTTGGCCGACAGCGCCTTGTCCTCGAACTCCTTGAGCTCGGGGATGATGAAGCGCTCGGCGTTCTTCAGCGTCTGGCGGCGGATGTAGTCCACCGGCGCCTCGCGGGCCTGGGCGCGGGGGATCTCGATGTAGTAGCCGTGGACACGGTTGTAGCCGACCTTGAGGCCGGAGAGCCCGGTGCGCTCGCGCTCGCGGGTCTCGAGCTGCACCAGGTAGTCGCCGGCGTGCTCGGCCAGGCCGCGATGCTCGTCGAGCTCGGCGTCGAAGCCCTCGGCGATCACGCCGCCGTCGCGGATCACCACCGGCGGGTTCTCGACCAGCGCGCGGCTCAGGGTATCGGCGAGCGCGGGATAGGGGCGGATATGGCGCTTGAGCTCGTCCAGCGCGGTGCCGTCGTCGTACTCGGCGAGCTCGGCCTCGAGGTCGGGCAGCGCCGCCAGGGCGTCGCGCAGCCGGGCGAGGTCGCGGGGGCGGGCGCTGTACAGCGCCACCCGGGCCAGGATGCGCTCCACGTCGCCGATCGCCTTGAGCGTCTCGCCCAGCGGCAGGTAGCCGTCGCGGTCGAGCAGGGCGGCCACGGCGGCCTGGCGGGCGCCGACCTGGTCGCGGTCGCGCAGCGGGCGGTTGAGCCAGCGCTTGAGCAGCCGCGAGCCCATGGCGGTGGCGGTGGTGTCGAGCACGCTGGCCAGGGTGTTGTCGCTGCCGCCGCCCAGGTTGATGTCGATCTCCAGGTTACGGCGGCTGGCGGCGTCGATCACCACGGCGTCGTCGCGGCTCTCCACGCCGATGGCGGTGACGTGGGGCAGCTGCGAGCGCTGGGTGTCGCGGGCGTAGTCGATCAGCACCCCGGCGGCGGTGAGCGCGGCCTCCAGGTGGGCGCAGCCGAAGCCGCGCAGGTCCTGCACGGTGAACTGGTCGCACAGGGTGCGGGTGGCCGATTCCAGATCGAACAGCCAGTCGCTCTGGCGGCGCAGGCCGCGACGCTCCTCGAGCGACGGCGGCAGGCTCAGGCCGTCGGCCACCAGCAGCTCGGCCGGATCGAGGCGGGTCAGCTCGGCCAGCATCTCGGACTCGCCTTCCACCTCGAGCACGCTGAAGCGCCCGCTGGAGAGCTCCAGCCAGGCCAGTCCCCAGCGCTCGCCGGTCGGGTGGATCGCCACCACCAGGTTGTCGCGGCGGGCGTCGAGCAGCGCCTCGTCGTAGAGGGTGCCGGGCGTGACGATGCGCACCACCTTGCGCTCCACCGGGCCCTTGGCGGCGGCCGGGTCGCCCATCTGCTCGCAGATGGCCACCGACTCGCCGGCGGCGACCAGGCGCGCCAGGTAGCCCTCGGCGCTGTGATAGGGCACGCCGGCCATGGGAATCGGCTGCCCGGCCGACTGGCCGCGCTGGGTCAGGGTGATGTCCAGCAGCGCCGCGGCGCGCTTGGCGTCGTCGAAGAAGAGTTCGTAGAAGTCGCCCATGCGGTAGAACAGCAGCACCTGGGGGTGCTCGCGCTTGATCTTCAGATACTGGGCCATCATCGGCGTGTGCGGCTTGGTGCTGGCCTGTGACATGGGCTTCCCTGGCTGGCGGTGGAGACGGTGAGAAACGCGGATGTCGAGATGGCGTGAGGTGCCATGCATCTCGCGGACAAAGCCAGTATTCTACGCCCAAGGATGGCCTTCGTCAGGGCCATCAAGACAACCTCGGAGCCAGCGTTGCCGTCGTTGCGGCGATCTGTCCCCGGCGCCCGCGCACGCGCATCGTGATCCGTGGCGACCGGCCGCATGCGAGAATTGGAGAGAAGCCGATGTCCGTATCGCCCGAGACGCGCCGTCTCGCCGAGCGCCTCGGCGCGCTGTGCCGCGAGCGCGGCGCGAGCGTCGCCACCGCCGAGTCCTGCACCGGCGGCGGGGTGGCGAATGCCATCACCGAGATCGCCGGCAGCTCGGACTACTTCGAGACCGGCTACGTGACCTATTCCAACGCCGCCAAGACGCGCCTGCTGGGCGTGCCCGAGCCACTGCTCGAGCGCTGCGGCGCGGTCAGCCACGAGGTGGTCGAGGCCATGGTGGCCGGCGCCTGCACCGAGAGCGGTGCCGATCTGGCCGTGGCCATCAGCGGCGTGGCCGGCCCCGGCGGCGGCAGCGCCGACAAGCCGGTGGGCACGGTGTGGCTGGCCTGGGGCGCCCCGGGGCGGGTGCGCACCGAGCGTCGCCACTTCGCCGGCGAGCGCGATGCGGTGCGCGATCAGGCCGTGAACGTGGCCCTCCAGGGGCTGATCGCCGAGCTGGAAGACGGCTAGTCCGGCCTCGGTCGACGGGGGTGGTTCGGGGTGGCCGAGCGGCCGCTTTTTCGTCATACTACTGTGCAGTCATACAGTGCTTTCGGCGGCCGCTGCGCCGTCATTCCGCCAATGTTTCGTCATCGCCGTGCGTCACGGCGATCGCTTAGGAGACCCTCATGGCTCAGGACGACAATCGTTCCAAGGCGCTCAACGCCGCGCTTTCCCAGATCGAGCGCCAGTTCGGCAAGGGCACCGTGATGCGCCTGGGCGATACCCCGCGCGTGGTGATGCCGTCGGTGTCCACCGGTTCTTTGGGGCTGGACATCGCCCTGGGCATCGGTGGTCTGCCCTACGGCCGCGTGGTCGAGATCTTCGGCCCGGAATCCTCGGGCAAGACCACCCTGACCCTGTCGGTGATCGCCCAGGCCCAGAAGCAGGGCAAGACCTGCGCCTTCATCGACGCCGAGCACGCCCTGGACCCGAGCTACGCCGAGAAGCTCGGCGTCAACCTCGACGACCTGCTGGTCTCCCAGCCGGACACCGGTGAGCAGGCCCTCGAGATCTGCGACATGCTGGTGCGCTCCGGCGGCGTCGACGTGATCATCATCGACTCGGTGGCGGCGCTGACCCCGCGCGCCGAGATCGAGGGCGAGATGGGCGACTCCCACGTCGGCCTGCAGGCCCGCCTGATGTCCCAGGCGCTGCGCAAGATCACCGGCAACATCAAGAACGCCAACTGCATGGTGGTGTTCATCAACCAGATCCGCATGAAGATCGGCGTGATGTTCGGCAGCCCCGAGACCACCACCGGCGGCAACGCGCTCAAGTTCTACTCCAGCGTGCGCCTCGACATCCGCCGCACCGGCTCGGTCAAGCAGGGCGACGAGGTCACCGGCAACGAGACCCGCGTCAAGGTGGTCAAGAACAAGGTCTCGCCGCCGTTCCGCCAGGCCGAGTTCCAGATCCTCTACGGCAAGGGCATCTACCACGCCGGCGAGGTGGTCGACCTGGGCGTGCAGTGCGGCCTGGTCGACAAGGCCGGCGCCTGGTACAGCTACCAGGGCAGCAAGATCGGCCAGGGCAAGGCCAACGCCGCCCAGTTCCTCGAGGACAACCCGGCGATCATGGAAGAGATCGAGAGCCAGATCCGCGCCCAGCTGCTGTCCACGCCGGAGCCCAAGGAAGAGGACGCCGAGGCCGAGGCGAGCACCGACGCGGGCGGCGAGTCGTCCTGATCCATGGTGGGCCCCGTGCGATCGGAGGACGCCACGCCCCGTGACGACGCCATCCGCCTGCTGGCCCGGCGAGAGTATGCCCGGGCCGAGCTGCGCGACCGCCTGGCCACCAAGGGCCACGCGCCCGAGGCGGTCGAGGCCTGCCTCGACGAGCTGATCGAGCAGGGGCTGCAGTCCGATGCGCGCTTCGCCGAGAGCTTCCTGCGCTCCCGGGTCGCTCGCGGTCAGGGCCCGGTGCGCATCCGCGCCGAGCTCTCCCGGCGCGGCGTCGATGACGCCACCACCCGCGGGGCCTTCGACGAGGCCGGCGGCGAGGTCGACTGGTTCGGGCTCGCCGCCGCGACCCTCGCCCGGCGCTTCTCCGGCCCCGGGAAGGAGCCCCGCGAGCGGGCCCGGCGCGAACGCTTCCTGGCCGGCCGCGGCTTCGATTTCGACCAGCTGCGGCATGCCATGACCCATGCCTGGGACGACCCCTGATCTCCCGCCCCCTTTAGTCGTCCGACCACTGCGCTATAATGGCTCCCTTTGCGGAGAAGACACTGCCTGAATGCCGGCGCGGTTCGATCACCGCGCGTCGCGGCGCTTGCACGCCAGGACGGTCGCCGCCAAGGCATTTTTTTGCCGCCTCGCTGCGCCGTTCGCTTGAGCCAGCTCATTGATTTGTGCAGTGTTTTCCAGTGCCCCGGGTGGCAGTCCGATGATGGCTGCCGTGCCCGTCCTGCGGGCCACCATGCCTATCGCCACGGATACCCCATGAAAAGCGCAGACATCAGACAGGCCTTTCTGAGTTACTTCGAGGAGCAGGGGCATACCATCGTGCCGTCCAGCTCCCTGGTGCCGGGCAACGACCCGACGCTGCTGTTCACCAACGCCGGGATGGTGCCGTTCAAGGACGTCTTCCTCGGCCGCGATCCGCGTCCCTACGTCCGCGCCACCTCGGCCCAGCGCTGCGTGCGCGCCGGCGGCAAGCACAACGATCTCGACAACGTCGGCTACACCGCCCGCCATCACACCTTCTTCGAGATGCTGGGCAACTTCAGCTTCGGCGACTACTTCAAGCGCGACGCCATCGGCTTCGCCTGGACCTTCCTCACCGAGGTGCTGGGCCTGCCGAAGGAGAAGCTGTGGGTCACCGTCCACGTCAGCGACGACGAGGCCGAGCGCATCTGGAAGGACGAGATCGGCGTCGACCCGGAGCGCTTCTCCAAGCTCGACGAGGACAACTTCTGGCAGATGGGCGACACCGGCCCCTGCGGCCCCAGCTCCGAGATCTTCTTCGATCACGGCGCCGAGGTCTGGGGTGGCCCTCCCGGCAGCCCCGAGGAGGACGGCGACCGCTACATCGAGATCTGGAACCTGGTGTTCATGCAGTTCGATCGCGACGCGGCCGGCGAGATGCATCCGCTGCCCAAGCCGTCCATCGACACCGGCATGGGCCTGGAGCGCATCGCCGCGGTGATGCAGGGCGTGCACTCCAACTACGAGATCGACCTGTTCCAGAACCTGCTCGAGGCGGCGGCTCGGGCCACCGGTCATGACGACACCGCCACGCCCTCGCTGCGCGTGATCGCCGACCATATCCGCTCCTGCGCCTTTTTGATCACCGACGGCGTGCTGCCCTCCAACGAGGGGCGCGGCTACGTGCTGCGCCGGATCATCCGCCGCGCGGTGCGCCACGGCCACAAGCTGGGGGCCAAGGGCAACTTCTTCCACCAGCTGGTGGGCGCGCTGGACGCCGAGATGGGCGGGGCCTATCCGGAGCTGCGCGAGGCACGCCCTCAGATCGAGCGCGTGCTGCTGAAGGAAGAGGAGCAGTTCGCCCGCACCCTCGATCACGGCATGGGCCTGCTCGAGGAGGCGCTGGCCGGCCTCGAGGGCGACACCCTGTCGGGCGAGACGGTGTTCAAGCTCTACGATACCTACGGCTTCCCCTACGACCTGACCGCCGACGTCTGCCGCGAGCGCGGCGTGACCCTCGACGAGGCCGGCTTCGAGCGCGAGCTGGAGGCCCAGCGCGAGCGCGCCCGGGCGGCCAGCCAGTTCGGCGCCGCCTACGAGGCGTCGCTCGACCTGGAAGGCGAGACCGACTTCACCGGCTACGAGCGCCTCGAGGATCGGGCCGCCGTCACCGCCCTCGTCGACCGCGAGGGCAACCCGCTGGAGGGCCTCGAGGTCGAGCAGCGCGGCATGGTGGTGCTGGATCGCACGCCCTTCTACGCCGAGTCCGGCGGCCAGGTGGGCGACACCGGCTATCTGGCATTCGAGGGCGGCCGCTTCCTGGTCACCGATACCCAGAAGCAGGGCGGCCACCACCTGCACCACGGCGTGCTGCTCGAGGGGGCGCTGGCGGTCGGCGACGCGGTGACGCCGCGGGTCGACGCCGGCCTGCGCGCGGCCAGCGTGCGCAACCACTCGGCCACTCACCTGATGCACCAGGCGCTGCGCATGGTGCTCGGCGAGCACGTCGAGCAGAAGGGCTCGCTGGTGACGCCGGAGCGCCTGCGCTTCGACTTCAGCCACTTCGAGCCGATGACCGCCGAGCAGCTGGCCGAGGTCGAGCGCCTGGTCAACGAGCAGGTGCTGGCCAACGCCGATACCGTGATCGAGCACATGACCCTGGACCAGGCCAAGGAGAAGGGCGCCGCGGCGCTGTTCGAGGCCAAGTACGCCGACAGCGTGCGGGTCCTGACCATCGGCGCCGACGACTTCTCGATCGAGCTGTGTGGCGGCACCCACGTGCGCCGCAGCGGCGACATCGGCTGCTTCCATATCGTCAGCGAGGCCGGCGTGGCCTCCGGCGTGCGCCGCATCGAGGCGATCACCGGCGAGGCGGCGCTGAGCTACTTCCGCGAGCAGGAAGCCCGCGTCGAGCGCATCGGCGAGCGCCTCAAGGCCAAGCCCGAGCAGGTCGAGGAGCGCGTCGAGTCGCTGGTCGAGCGCAACCGCGGCCTGGAGAAGGAGCTCGAGCGGCTCAAGGCCAAGCTGGCCAGCGCCGCCGGCAACGACCTGCTCGACGAGGCCCGCGAGATCAAGGGCGTCAAGGTCCTGGCCAAGCGCCTGGAAGGCGTCTCCGGCAAGGAGCTGCGCGGCATGCTCGACCAGCTCAAGAACAAGCTGGGCTCCGGCATCGTGGTGCTCGGCGTGGCCGATGAGGCGGCCGGCAAGGTCAGCCTGATCGCCGGCGTCACCGATGACCTCACCGCCAGGGTCAAGGCCGGGGCGCTGGTCAACCACGTGGCCGGTCAGGTCGGCGGCAAGGGTGGCGGCCGACCCGACATGGCGCAGGCCGGCGGCAGCGACGCCGCGGCCCTGCCGGCGGCGCTGGAGAGCGTTCCGGCCTGGGTCGAGAGCGCGCTCTAGGCGTCACGGGGCCGAAGACGGCAGCGTCTTCGGCCCCTCGTGTATCCGGCCTCGCTTACCTTTCATTCATTCCAATGCTAAATCGACAGAGGGACAACGACGCATGGCACTATACGTACAGAAGTTCGGCGGTACCTCGGTGGGCTCCGTGGAGCGCATCAAGGCCGTGGCCGAGAAGGTCAAGGGCTTCCGTGACGCCGGCCATCAGGTCGTGGTCGTGGTCTCCGCCATGAGCGGCGAGACCAACCGCCTGATCGGCCTGGCCAACGACATCAACGACGAGCCGACCCCACGCGAAATGGACATGCTGGTCTCCACCGGCGAGCAGGTGACCATCTCGCTGCTGACCATGGCCCTGCACAAGCTCGGCGTGCCGGCCACCTCCTACACCGGTTCTCAGGTCGGCATCATGACCGACAGCGCCCACACCAAGGCGCGCATCCAGCGCATCGAGACCGACGACATGCGCCAGGACCTGGACGACGGCCAGGTGGCCGTGGTCGCCGGTTTCCAGGGCGTCGACGAGGAGGGCAACATCACCACCCTCGGTCGCGGCGGCTCCGACACCACCGGCGTGGCCCTGGCAGCGGCCCTGAACGCCGACGAGTGCCAGATCTACACCGACGTCGACGGCGTCTACACCACCGACCCGCGCGTCTGCTCCCGCGCCCAGCGCCTGGACTCCATTACCGTGGAAGAAATGCTGGAGCTGGCCAGCCTCGGCTCCAAGGTGCTGCAGATTCGCGCCGTCGAATTCGCCGGCAAGTACAACGTCCCGCTGCGCGTGCTGTCCAGTTTCCAGGACGGCCCCGGCACCCTGATCGTTGCAGACTCCGACAAAGACGAGGACTCCATGGAAGAACCGCTGATCTCCGGTATCGCCTTCACCGCCAACGAGGCCAAGCTGACCCTGCTCAACACGCCGGACGTGCCGGGCGTGGCCTCCAAGATTCTCGGCCCGATCGCCGATGCCAACATCGAGATCGACATGATCGTGCAGAACGTGGCCCCGGCCGGCGACTACACCGACTTCACCTTCACCGTCGCCAAGGGCGACTACAAGCAGACCCTGAAGATCCTCGAGGAGCAGGTGCTGCCCGCCCTGGGCGAGGGCGAGGTGAAGGGCGACGACAAGATCGCCAAGGTCTCGCTGGTCGGGGTCGGCATGCGCTCCCACGCCGGTGTGGCATCGAAGATGTTCCGCGTGCTGTCCGAGGAGAACATCAACATCCGCATGGTTTCCACGTCCGAGATCAAGATCTCGGTGGTGGTCGACGAGAAACACATGGAGCTGGCGGTTCGTGCCCT
The DNA here is from genome assembly GCF_043496975.1 of Halomonas sp. B23F22_10. NCBI lineage: Bacteria > Pseudomonadati > Pseudomonadota > Gammaproteobacteria > Oceanospirillales > Halomonadaceae > Halomonas > Halomonas sp. B23F22_10. The sequence goes on from NZ_JBIEKF010000004.1 coordinate 167,707, forward strand.
GCACCAGGCCTTCGGTCTGGACAAGGACGACATCGAAAGCGAATAAGGCCTCGCAGCCTGCCGTCAGCTTCTACGCTTGTAGGAGAGCCCGTGGCAGCGTCTGAATCGCGCTTCCATTCAACGAAGCTTCTGGGGTGTCATGGGCCATGCTTGCGGGCAGGGGGCGGGTGAGCGCCGGCCCCCTGCATCGCACAAGCGCATCCCGCAGTCAGAAGTCTGAGAAGGAGATCAGTCATGCTCATTCTGACCCGCCGTGTCGGCGAAACCCTGATGATCGGTGATGACATCACCGTGACCGTGCTGGGCGTCAAGGGAAACCAGGTCCGTATCGGCGTCAACGCCCCCAAGGACGTTGCCGTGCATCGCGAGGAGATCTATCAGCGCATCCAGCGCGAGAGAACCGACGAGGATGACGACGGCGAGGCGAGGGAGTGACGCGCCCGCGATCCGTCGGTGAGTCCGGAAGGGGAGAAAAATTGCCTGCCCCTATGGACAAACCCCAATCGGATCGGTAGGATACGCACCTGTCGATGAGGGAGAGGTGGCCGAGTGGCTGAAGGCGCTCCCCTGCTAAGGGAGTAAGGGGTTTATAGCCTCTTCGAGGGTTCGAATCCCTCCCTCTCCGCCAGCATCGGCAGATGGAAGACAAGCGCCCGTAGCTCAGCTGGATAGAGTACCTGACTACGAATCAGGTGGTCGGAGGTTCGAATCCTCCCGGGCGCGCCATCTTCCTCCGGATGATGATTTCATCATCCCGCGATGAGTCCGCTCATTGCCGAAAGCGCCCGTAGCTCAGCTGGATAGAGTACCTGACTACGAATCAGGTGGTCGGAGGTTCGAATCCTCCCGGGCGCGCCAGATTCCGGACCCGCTCTCCTCGTGAGGGCGGGTCTTCTGTCTTTTGTACCCCGCTTTTTGCTAGCCGGACACCCTGCCCACAGAGGGGTCGGTGTCCGTGATCGTTAAGGCGCCGTCGCAATGCGACGTGCGCCTTTTTTTTGCTTTGCGACTTGTCCCTTCTCTATCTCTCTTCCTGGTTTCTCGCCGCGTGGCGCCTTCAGGCGCTGGCGACGTCGAGCCTGTCGCTCGGCACGGCGTCCTCGGCCGACAGTCCCGCGAGGAAGTCGTCCAGGTCGGTGACCCGGCGCAGTGCCTGAAAGCGTCGCGCGGCTTCGGCGTCGCGACTCCGCATGTGGTTCAACCATTGCTTGAGTAGCGAGACCACGATCTTGCTGGGTAACATGGTTCGCTGCGACGCAGCATAGTCGCACAGGACGCGGGCGCGCTCGCTCCAGCGCGTTGCCGGCAGGCGCTCGCCGGTGGCCTGCCAGTGGCGGATGCGCGGCGCCAGGCCGGGATCGGCGAGGGCGCCGCGGCCGAGCATCACGTCCTGGCAGCCGGAGAGGGTGCGCGCCTTCCAATAGTCCTCCAGCGTCCAGATGTCGCCGTTGGCGATCACCGGAATCGACAGCCGGGCGCGGATGCGGCCGATCCACTCCCAGTGGGCCGGCGGGCGGTAGCCTTCGCGGCGGGTGCGCGCGTGCACCACCAGCTGGCGGGCGCCGGCGTCCTCGGCGGCGTGGCTGCAGGCCAGCGCCAGGCGGCGGTCGTCGAAGCCCAGGCGGATCTTGGCGGTCACCGGAATGGCGTCGCCCACCGCCTCATGCACGGCGGCCACGGCGGCATGTACCCGGCGCGGGTCGCGCAGCAGCGAGGCGCCGCCGTCGTGACGGTTCACCAGCTTGGCCGGGCAGCCGAAGTTCAGGTCCAGGCTGCCGACGCCGAGCTTCAGCGCCTGGCGGGCATTGGCGGCCAGCGCCGCCGGGTCGGAGCCCAGCAGCTGCAGGTGCACCGGCACGCCGGTCGGCGTCGCCGGATGGCGGTCGGCCAGCTCCGGGCAGTGGCGATGGAAGACCCGCGGCGGCAGCCGCGCGTCGACCACGCGCACGAACTCGGTGACCGTCCAGTCGAATCCCGGCGCCCGCGTCAGCATCTCGCGAGTGACGGCATCGATCACCCCCTCCATGGGGGCTAGGCCGATGCGGCCGGAATGTAGTAATTTAACAACGTCAGCTTCCACCATGGTGCCATCGCGATCCTTTGGGAGTGTGGCAGCTTATACGCTCAGCGTTCATGCGCAACTCGCGCGCCCCATCGGCGGGGCGTGCCGGGGCGCGCGAGGAGGTCAACCATGCAGGATTCGCAGCTATTGAACGAGGGCCTGGCCCTGATGGGCCTCGGCATGGGGTTCGTGTTCGTCTTTCTGACCGTGCTGGTGTTCGTCACCACCCTGATGTCGCGCGTGATCGGGCGCTTCTTCCCCGAGCCCGCGGCCGATGCCACGCCGGCCGCCGCCACGCGCGCGCCGGCCACGCCGGATGAGGACCTGACGGCCGTGATCAGCGCCGCGGTCCACCGCTATCGCCGCGAGCATCGCCGCTAGCCCCGACACCCTCTCACTCCATCAACGACAACGACAAGGAACTCCCATGACGGAGAACGCTCGCCCGCTGGGCATCACCGATGTGGTGCTACGAGACGCCCACCAGTCCCTGTTCGCCACCAGGATGCGTCTCGACGACATGCTGCCGATCGCCGAGAAGCTCGACCGGATCGGTTTCTGGTCGCTGGAATCCTGGGGTGGGGCGACCTTCGACGCCTGCATCCGCTACCTGGGCGAGGATCCCTGGGAGCGGATTCGCGCGCTGAAGGCGGCCATGCCCAACACCCGCCAGCAGATGCTGCTGCGCGCCCAGAACCTGCTCGGCTATCGCCACTATGCCGACGACGTGGTCGACCGCTTCGTCGAGCGCGCCCGCACCAACGGCGTCGATGTGTTCCGCGTCTTCGACGCCATGAACGACCCGCGCAACCTGGAGCGCGCCATCCAGGCGGTGCGCGCCAACGAGGGCCACGCCCAGGGCACGCTGTCCTATACCCTGAGCCCCGTGCACACCCTCGACGGCTGGGTCGAGCTCGGCGAGCGCATCGCCGCCATGGGCGCCGATTCCCTGGCGATCAAGGACATGGCCGGCCTGCTCAAGCCCTACGACGCCTACGAGCTGGTCTCGCGCCTGAAGCAGGCCGTGGACATCCCGATCCACATGCAGTGCCACGCCACCACCGGGCTCTCCACCGCCACCGCGCTGAAGGCCATCGAGGCCGGCATCGACAACGTCGACGCCGCCATCTCCTCGATGTCGATGACCTACGGCCATAGCCCCACCGAATCGCTGGTGGCGATGCTGCAGGGCACCGAGCGCGACACCGGCCTCGACCTCGAGGCGCTGGAGGACATCGCCGGCTACTTCCGCGAGGTGCGCAAGAAGTACGCCGCCTTCGAGGGCTCGCTCAAGGGCATCGACTCGCGCATCCTGGTGGCCCAGGTGCCGGGCGGCATGCTCACCAACATGGAGAACCAGCTCAAGGAGCAGGGCGCCGGCGACCGCCTCGACGACGTGCTGCAGGAGATCCCGCGGGTGCGCGAGGATCTCGGCTACATCCCGCTGGTCACGCCGACCTCGCAGATCGTCGGCACCCAGGCGGTGATGAACGTGATGATGGGTGAGCGCTACAAGTCGATCTCCAAGGAGGTCCAGGCGCTGCTCAGGGGCGAGTACGGCGCCGCGCCGGCGCCCTACAACGCCGAGCTCCAGGCCCGCGTGCTGGAAGGCGGCGAGCCGATCACCTGCCGCCCGGCAGATCGCCTCTCCCCGGAGATGGACCGGCTGTCCGCCGAGCTCAAGGAGAAGGCCGGGGCCGAGGGCATCCGCCTCGCCGAGGGCGAGCGCGAGATCGACGACGTGCTGACCTATGCGCTGTTCCCCCAGATCGGCCTCAAGTTCCTCAAGCATCGCGACGACCCCGACGCCTTCGAGCCGGCGCCGAGCGCCCCGGCGGCCCGGTCCGCCGCGTCCTCGGCCCAGGCGCCCGCCGGTGGCCCCGAGACCTACACCGTCACCGTCAACGGCAAGTCCTACGTGGTCGAGGTCGCCGAGGGCGGCGAGATCGAGCACATCCAGGAGCAGGGCGGCGGCGCCGTTTCGACCGCCTCCGCGGCGCCGGCGGCCTCCTCGGGTGCAGCGTCGCCCGGCGAGACCATCAGCGCGCCGCTCGCCGGCAACATCTTCAAGGTCAACGTCAAGCCGGGTGACCGGGTCGCCGAGGGCGACGTGGTGATCATCCTCGAGGCCATGAAGATGGAAACCGAAGTGCGCGCGGCCAGCGCCGGCACCGTGTCGGCGGTGAACGTCGGCGAAGGCGACAGCGTGGCCGTGGGCGACGCCCTCGTCGTGCTCTAGAGGACGGACCCATGATCGACAAGATTCTGACCCTGTGGACCGGCTCGGGGCTCTACAACCTGAGCCTCGGCCAGGCGGCGATGATCGCCGTCTGCCTGCTGCTGCTGTGGCTGGCCATGGCCAAGAAGTTCGAACCGCTGCTGCTGGTGCCGATCGGCTTCGGCGGCATCCTGGCCAACATCCCCGAGGCGGGGCTGGCGCTGTCCGCCGCCGAGCAGGCGGCCCATCTGGGGCACCCGGAGCTGCTTCGCGAGCTGGCGGCGTCGCTGCAGATGACCCTGGCCCCGGGCGGCGACGTCGAGGCCTGGCGCCACGGCCTCGAGGAGGTGCTGCACGGCGATACCGCGCCGGAGCTGATCCGCGCCGCCAACGACGTGGCCCTGGGCGCCGGCTTCGCCCACGGCATGCTGTATCAGTTCTACAGCGTGGCCATCGCCTCCGGCATCGCGCCGCTGGTGATCTTCATGGGCGTCGGCGCCATGACCGACTTCGGGCCGCTGCTGGCCAATCCGCGTACCCTGTTCCTCGGCGCCGCGGCGCAGTTCGGCATCTTCGCGACCCTGATCGGCGCGGTGGGGCTGACCGCCATGGGCGTGATGGACTTCACGCTCAACCAGGCCGCCGCCATCGGCATCATCGGCGGCGCCGACGGCCCCACCTCGATCTACGTCTCGAGCATCCTGGCGCCGGAGCTGCTGGGGGCCATCGCGGTGGCATCCTACTCCTACATGGCGCTGGTGCCGCTGATCCAGCCGCCGATCATGCGCGCCCTGACGTCCAAGGGCGAGCGCGAGATCGCCATGACCCAGCTGCGGCCGGTGTCCAAGCGCGAGAAGATCGTCTTCCCGCTCAGCCTGCTGATCCTGGTGGTGCTGTTCCTGCCGGATGCGGCGCCGCTGCTGGGGATGTTCTGCTTCGGCAACCTGATGCGCGAGTGCGGCGTGGTGGAGCGGCTCTCCGATACCGCCCAGCACGCGCTGATCAACACCGTGACCATCTTCCTCGGCCTCTCGGTGGGCTCCAAGCTGATGGCCGACCGCTTCCTGGCCGTGGAGACCCTGGGGATCCTCGGGCTCGGCATGGTGGCCTTCGCCATCGGCACCGCCTGCGGCGTGCTGATGGCCAAGCTGCTCAACGCGGTCAGCAAGACGCCGATCAACCCGCTGATCGGCTCCGCCGGGGTCTCGGCGGTGCCCATGGCGGCGCGGGTGTCGAACAAGGTGGGGCTGGAGTCCAACCCCCACAACTTCCTGCTGATGCACGCCATGGGGCCCAACGTGGCCGGCGTCATCGGCTCGGCGGTAGCCGCGGGCGTGATGATCAAGTATCTCGGCTGAGCCCGTTTCGCCATGAGCCCGCCACACGGCGCCCCTCGGGGCGCCGTGTCGCGTTTCGGGGCGCCATCTTCCTGTCACCTGCCGGCCCTAGCCTGAGCGCAACGGCGCCGCGACGGCGTTCGGCGAGGAGGGGACGGCATGATCGATATCGAGCGGGCCCTGCGTGACAAGGCCCCGAGGCTGGCGGCCCGGCCGCCTTGGCTGTTCGGGCCGCTGGTGGCGGGGCTGCGGCGCCTGGTACACGAACGCGAGATCAACGACTTCCTGTCCCGGCACGGCGAGCTCGGCTGGTGCGAGTTCATCGACCGGGTGTTCGAGCATCTCGACGTCGGCTACACGCTGTCGTCGAAGGACCGCGAGCAGATCCCCGAGACCGGGCGGGTGGTAGTGGTCGCCAATCACCCGCTCGGCGCCCTGGACGGCCTGGCGCTGCTGCGCATGGTGGCCGAGGTGCGTCCCGACGTCAGCATCCTGGCCAACGATCTGCTGCTGCAGCTGGCGCCGCTGTCGGACGTGATCGTGCCGGTGGACAACCTCTCGCGGCGCGGGCTGCGCCGCAGCCTCGCGCGCATGACCGAGGCGCTGGAGGCGGAGCGGGCGGTGATCGTCTTTCCCGCCGGCGAGGTCTCCCGGGCCGGGCCGCGCGGGGTGCGCGACGGCAGGTGGCACTCGGGCTTCCTGCACGCCGCCCGTCGCACCAACGCGCCGCTGCTGCCGGTCCACGTTCGCGGCCGCAACTCCTCGCGCTTCTATGCCCTGACCTCGCTGCGCAGCGACATCGGCACGCTGCTGCTGCCCGGGGAGATGTTCCGCCAGCGCGGCCGGCACATCGCCCTGCGGGCCGGCGGGCCGATTCCGCTGGCGCAGTTCGATCGCGACGACCTGGCCACGCCGGTCAAGCTCAGGCTGCTGCGCAAGCACGTCTATCGGCTGGGGCGCGGCAAGCGCGGCGTGTTCGTCGGCGAGACCGGCATCGCCCGCCCCGAGCCGCGTCAGGCGCTGCGCGAGGAGCTGCGCGACGCCGAGTCGCTGGGCGAGACGGCCGACGGCAAGCGCATCCTGCTGGTCGACAGCCATCCCGACTCGGCGGTGATGCGCGAGATCGGCCGGCTGCGTGAGGTCGCCTTCCGCCGCGTGGGGGAGGGCAGCGGCCGCAAGCGCGACCTGGACGAGTTCGATGCCTATTACCGCCACCTGGTGCTGTGGGACGACCGCGACCTGGAGATCGCCGGCGCCTACCGGCTTGGCGAGGTGGGGCGGATCCTCGAGCGCCACGGCATCGAGGGGCTCTACAGCGCGACCATCTTCCATCTGGACCGTGCGCCCTGGGCGCAGTGGCGCCACGGCCTGGAGCTCGGGCGCAGCTTCGTCCAGCCGCGCTACTGGGGGCGGCGCAGCCTGGACTATCTGTGGGTCGGCCTCGGGGCCTACCTGCGTCGCCATCCTGAGGTGCGCTGGCTGTTCGGGCCGGTGACCCTGCCCAACCATCTGCCGCTCCTGGCCAAGGAGCTGCTGGTGAGCTACTACCGCCACTACCACGGGGACGGCGACAGCCGGATACGGCCGCGGGCGCCCTGGCGGCTCTCGCCGGCCGGGGAGCAGGAGGCGGCGCGGCTGTTTCGCGGTGACGATGCCAAGGAGGACTTCCAGCGCCTGCGCCACGGGCTGCAGGCGCTGGGGGCCGGCGTGCCGGCCCTCTACAAGCAGTACACGGAGGTCACCGAGCCCGGCGGCACGCGTTTTCTGGCCTTCGGTGTGGATACCGCCTTCGGCTACTGCACCGACGGCCTGGTGGCGGTGGACCTGGCGCGCCTGAAGCCGGAGAAGCGGGCGCGCTATATCGGCGCGGAGGGCGAGGCGGGCAGCGCCGGGCGGGCGGCCTCAGGCGGCGTCGGGGTCGAGGGTCTCGAGGCGTCCCTTGAGGCGGGAGGTGAGCGCTGAGAGGTCACGCTCGGTATCCCGGGGCCAGCCGAGCGTCAGCACCACGCCGTCGGCGCCGTAGTCGGCGGCGTCCACCGGGATGTCGCGCTCGGCGCACCAGGCCCGGGCCTGGGCCTCGCCGGCGAAGTCGACCTTCAGCCGCAGCGGGTCGCGCTCGGTGACCTCGCGGGTCGGCAGGGTCTCCAGCGCCTCGTTCACCGCCTGGCCGTAGGCGCGGGCCAGGCCGCCGGTGCCGAGCTTGGTGCCGCCGAAGTAGCGGGTCACCACGCAGCCCGCCTGGCCGATGCCGGCGCCTTCCAGCACCTGATACATCGGCCGGCCGGCGGTTCCGCCGGGCTCGCCGTCGTCGGAGAAGCCGATGGCGTTCTGTTCGCCGGGCGGGCCGGCGATGAAGGCGCTGCAGTGGTGGCTGGCGTTGGGATGCGCGCGCCGGGCCTCGGCCAGCAGCGCCTCGAAGGCGGCGGTATCCGGGGCATGGCAGACCCAGGCGATGAAGCGGCTCCTCTCCACCTCGAGTTCGGTCTCGCGCCACTCGCCGGCGGGCAGGTCGGGAACGGGGTAGCGCATCAGGCGGCCAGATCCGTCTGGCGCACCACGCCCATCACCAGCCCCAGCACCTGGATGTCGCTGTTCTTCAGGTGGATGGGCGGCATGGCCTCGTTGGCCGGCTGCAGGCGCACGCCGGACTTCTCGATGTAGAGCTTCTTCAGGGTGACCTCCTGGTTATTGATCATCACCACCGCGGTCTCGCCGTTCTCGGCGCTCTCGCGACGTTCGATGATGATCACATCCCCGTCGAAGATGTTGCAATCGATCATCGAGTTGCCGCGCACGCGCAGCGCATAGGTGTTGCGCTTGACCATGCGCCTCGGCACCTCGACGCTGCCGGCATCGATGCAGGCGTCGATGGGCACGCCGGCGGCGACGCTGCCCAGCAGCGGCACCTCCACCAGGTCGCGGTCATCGAGCGGAGCCCAGGATTCGGCGATGGGCAGATTGGGCTGGCGGAGCAGGTACTGGGGGGCGAGTGACATGCGCGGCATCTCCCGTCGGCGGTGACTGTTGATACATACAGTACTTGGCCAGCATAGCAGGCGGTCGATATCTGGCAAGGGCGACCTTTCCACGCGGCCGTGATGCAGGTCAGGCGCACCGGCCGTGGCCCGGGCGTCGGCTGGCGATGAAAACCCTTTCCGTGTAGAGTGCCGGCCATGTGATCCGCGCCTGGAGAGTGCCTTGAGCCTGCGCCTGAACGCCCGCCGGCTGGCCTGTGAACGTGACGACCGCTGGCTGTTTCGCGATCTCGATCTGGAGATCCGCGCCGGCGAGATCCTGCGCGTCGAGGGCCCCAACGGCAGCGGCAAGACCACTCTGCTCAAGATCCTCTCCGGCCAGCTGATGGATCACGAGGGCGAGGTGCTGTGGAACGGCATCCCGCTGCGCCGGGCGCGGCGCGACTTCCTCGCCAGCCTGCTGTATCTGGGCCATGCCCCGGGGGTGAAAACGGCGCTGACGCCGCTGGAGAACCTCGCCTGGTATCAGGCGCTGGCCGGCGAGCACGGCGATGAGGCAGCGCGCCTGGCGGCGCTCGAACGGGTCGGCCTGGCCGGCTTCGAGGACCTGCCCGCCGCGCAGCTGTCCGCGGGGCAGCAGCGTCGCGTGGCCCTGGCGCGGCTGGAGCTGACGCCGCGCCCGCTGTGGGTGCTCGACGAGCCCTTCACGGCCATCGATCGCGACGGCGTGGCCGCCCTCGAGGCGCGCCTCGAGGCGCACACCGCCCGCGGCGGCAGCGTGCTGGTCACCACGCACCACGCGCTGCGGGCCTCGACGCGCCTGCGCCGCCTGACGCTGGGCGAGGGAGGCGGCGATGTCGCGCGCTGACTCGCGGTCGACGCCGTTGCCCGGGGCCGGGGAACCGGCCGGCGGGCTCGCGGTCGCCTGGCGGGCGACGCTGCATCGCGACCTGGTGCTGCGGCTGCGCCGCCCCGGCGAGGTGCTGAACCCGCTGGCGTTCTTCGCCCTGGTGATCACCCTGTTTCCGATCGGCATCTCGCCGGAGGCCCCGCTGCTGGCGACCATCGCCCCGGGCCTGCTGTGGGTGGCGGCGCTGCTGGCGGCGCTGCTGTCGCTGGACGGCGTGTTCCGCGACGATGCCGAGGACGGCAGCCTGGAACAGCTGCTGCTGTCGCCCCAGCCGCTGCCGCTGCTGGCGCTGGCCAAGGTGGCGGCGCACTGGCTGCTGACCGGCCTGCCGCTGGCGCTGATGGCGCCGCTGCTGGGCGTGATGCTGTCGCTGCCGGCGGGCAGCTACGGCGTGCTGGCGCTGTCGCTGGCGCTGGGCAGCGCCAGCCTGAGCCTGATCGGGGCCATCGGCGCCGCGCTCACCGTGGGCGTGGCCCGCGGCGGGGTGCTGCTCTCGCTGCTGGTGCTGCCGTTCTACATCCCGGTGCTGATCTTCGGCGCCGGCGCCGTGCAGTCGGCGATCCTCGGCGGCGGCGTGGCGGCCCATCTGGCCATTCTCGGCGCCCTGCTGGCGGCGTCGCTGATCTTCGCGCCCTTCGCGATCGCGGCGGCGCTGCGCATCAGTCTCAACGGTTGAGGAATCGACTGCCATGTGGGCCTTCCTTCACAAGCTCGGCTCCCCCAAGGGGTTCTACGCCATCACCGCGCGCTGGCTCACGCCGCTGTGGCTGGCGGCGGTGGCGCTGATCCTGGGCGGCGGGCTCTGGGGGCTGGCCTTCGCCCCCGCCGACTACCAGCAGGGCAACAGCTTCCGCATCATCTACGTCCACGTGCCGGCGGCCTTCCTCGCCCAGTCGATCTTCGTCGCCATGGCCGCGGCCGGGCTGGTGTTCATGGTCTGGAAGATCAAGCTGGCCGACATGGCGGCGGCGATGATGGCGCCGCTGGGCGCCGGCATGACCTTCGTGGCGCTGTTCTCCGGGGCCGTGTGGGGCGTGCCCACCTGGGGCACCTGGTGGCAGTGGGACGCCCGGCTGACCTCGATGCTGATCCTGTTCTTCCTCTATATCGGCGTGATCGCCCTGCGCGGCGCCTTCGTCAGCCGCGACGGCGGCGCCCGGGCGGCCTCGGTGCTGGCCATGGTGGGGGTGATCAACATCCCGATCATCAAGTTCTCGGTGGACTGGTGGTACACCCTCCACCAGCCGGCCAGCTTCTCGATCACCGAGAAGCCGGCCATGCCGGCCGAGATGTGGCTGCCGCTGCTGCTGATGGTGCTGGGCTTCTACGCGTTCTTCATCGCCGTGACCCTGACCCGCACCCGCAGCGAGATCCTGCGCCGCGAGTCGTCCAAGCGCTGGGTGCGCGCGCTGGTCGAGGAGGGGCGCTGATGGCCTTCGAGTCGCTGTCCGCATTGCTCGCCATGGGCGGTCACGCGCCCTATGTCTGGAGCGCCTACGGCGCCACCGCCGCGCTGCTGCTGGGCGTGGGCTGGCACGCCCGGGCCGAGCGCCGCCGGGTGCGGCGCGACCTCGAGCGCCGGGCCCGCCGCGAGCGGCGCCAGGCCGAGGCGGCCAACGCTTCCCACGATGAGAGGGTGTCTCGATGAGAGCCAAGCGCAAGCAGAGACTCTACGCGATCCTGGGGCTGGTCGCGCTGGCCGCCATCGCCGTGGGCCTGACGCTCTACGCCCTGCGCAGCAACATCAACCTGTTCTTCAGCCCGGTGCAGATCGCCGAGGGCCAGGCCCCGCTGGAGCGCTCGATCCGCGCCGGCGGCATGGTCAAGGCAGGCAGCGTGGCCCGGGACCCGGACAGCCTCGACGTCGCCTTCACCGTCACCGACTATGTCGAGGACCTCGAGGTGCGCTACAGCGGCATCCTGCCCGACCTGTTCCGCGAGGGGCAGGGCGTGGTGGTGGTGGGCGAGCTGCAGCCGGCAGGCTGGCTGCGGGCCGACAAGGTGCTGGCCAAGCACGACGAGAACTACATGCCCCCCGAGGTCGCCCAGGCCCTGGAAGACGCCGGCTATGCGCCGGAGGACTACCAGGACAAGGCCGCCGAGATGGGGCAACGGCTCGAGGCCGAGGACTGACCCGGAGACGCCATGCTGACCCCGCTGATCCCCGAAATCGGCCACTTCGCGCTGATCATCGCGCTGCTGATGGCCGCCCTGCAGGCCAGCGTGCCGCTGGCCGGGGCGGCGACGCGTCGGCCACTGTGGATGGCCTATGCCCGGCCCATGGCCGCCGGCCAGTGCCTGTTCCTGGTCGTCGCCTACGCCTGCCTGACCGCGAGCTTTCTGCTCGACGACTTCAGCGTGTCCACCGTGGCCGAGAACTCCAACTCGCTGCTGCCCTGGTACTACAAGGCCAGCGCGGTGTGGGGCAACCACGAGGGCTCGGTGCTGCTGTGGAGCCTGATTCTCGGCGTCTGGACCTTCGCCGTCAGCCGCTTCTCCCGCGAGCTGCCCCGCGACATGCTGGCCCGGGTGCTGGGCGTGATGGGGCTGGTCTCCACCGGCTTTTTGACCTTCGTGCTGGTGACCTCCAACCCCTTCGCGCGGCTGCTGCCCAACCCGCCTGCCGACGGCGCCGACCTGAATCCGCTGCTGCAGGACATCGGCCTGATCATCCACCCGCCGATGCTCTACATGGGCTACGTGGGCTTCTCGGTGGTGTTTGCCTTCGCCATCGCGGCGCTGCTCGGCGGCCGCCTGGACGCCGCCTGGACCCGCTGGGCGCGGCCCTGGACCAACGTCGCCTGGGCCTTCCTCTCGGTGGGCATCGCGCTGGGCAGCTGGTGGGCCTACTACGAGCTGGGCTGGGGCGGCTGGTGGTTCTGGGACCCGGTGGAGAACGCCTCGCTGCTGCCGTGGCTGGCCGGCACCGCGCTGATCCACTCGCTGGCGGTGACCGAGAAGCGCGGCGCCTTCAAGAGCTGGACGGTGCTGCTGGCGATCTCCACCTTCTCGCTGTCGCTGCTGGGCACCTTCCTGGTGCGCTCCGGGGTGCTGACCTCGGTGCACGCCTTCGCCAACGACCCCTCCCGCGGGCTGTTCATCCTGGCGCTGCTGGGCATCACCGTGGGCGCCTCGCTGCTGCTGTTCGCGCTGCGCGCCCCCCGGGTCAGCCAGCGGGCCGGCTTCACCTGGCTGTCCCGCGACGCCCTGCTGCTGGTCAACAACATCCTGCTGGTGATCATGACGGTCACCGTGCTGCTCGGCACCGTCTATCCGCTGCTGCTCGACGCCCTGGACCTGGGCAAGATCAGCGTCGGCCCGCCCTACTTCAACGCCCTGTTCGTGCCGCTGACGGTGATCCTGTGCCTGTTCATGGGCATCGGCCCGCTGGCCAACTGGAAGCGCACCCGGCCCCGCGAGCTGGTCCGCCGGGTGTGGCTCGCCGGCGGCGTGGCGCTGGTCATCGGCCTGCTGGCGCCGCTGCTCCACGGCGGCGAGTGGAACCTCAAGGTCACGCTGGGACTGGTGGCGGCGCTGTGGGTGGTGCTGCCGCTGGTGCGCGACCTGTGGACGAAGAGCCGCGACAGCGAGGGGCGCCTGGCCGGCCTGCGGCGGCTGTCGCTGGCCCACTGGGGCATGGTGCTGGGCCACCTGGGCCTGGCGGTGACCATCGTCGGCGTCACCGTGGTGTCGAACTACGCCGTGGAGCGCAACGTGCGCATGGCGGTGGGCGACAGCGTCGAGGTGGGCGGCTACACCTTCGCCATGACCGACCTCGGCCATCGCCGCGGGCCGAACTTCGTCGCCGACACGGCGCGCCTCGAGGTGCGTCGCGGCGACAGCGAGCGCGGCTTCGCCATGACCCCGGAGAAGCGCGTCTACATCGCCCGCGGCATGCCGATGACCGATGTGGCGCTGCGCCCCGGGTTATTCCGCGATCTCTACGTGGCCATGGGCGAGGACCTGGGCGACGGCAGCTGGGCGCTGCGCATCCAGGTCAAGCCCTTCGTGCGCTGGCTGTGGCTGGGCGCGCTGCTGATGGCGCTGGGCGGCGTGCTGGCGGTGGTCGACCGACGCTACCGGCGCGCGGCCACCGCGCCCGACCCCGAACGCCACGCCCGGGAGGTGAACGCATGACGCGCCGTCTGTTGCTGCTGCTGCCGCTGGCCGGCTTCCTGGTGCTGGCGGTGTTCCTCTACCGCGGACTGTCGATCGATCCCGCCGAGCGCGACTCGGCGCTGATGGCCGAGCCCTTCCCGGCCTTCACGCTCACCGCCCTGAGCGATCCCGAGCGGACCCTCGATGAATCGCTGCTGAAGGGGCGGGTCACCCTGGTCAACGTGTGGGGCGAGTGGTGCCCGACCTGCAAGCAGGAGATGCCCCAGTTGCTCGAGCTGGCCGACCGCGGCGTGCGCCTGGTCGGGGTCGACTACAAGGACACCCGCGAGAAGGGCCGCGAGTTCCTGTCCGAGTTCGGCAACCCCTTCGAGGTCAACCTGTTCGATCCCGAGGGCAGCCTGGGCTTCGACCTCGGCGTCTACGGCGCGCCGGAGACCTTCCTGGTCGACGCCGAGGGCGTGATCCGCTATCACCACACCGGCTACATCACGCCCCAGGACGTCGAGCGGGTGATCCTGCCGGAGGTGGCGACATGGCAGGACTGATCCGTGCGCTGCTGATGCTGGCGCTGCTGGCGCCGGCCCTGGCGCAGGCCGCCATCGAGGTGCGCGACTTCGACGACCCGGTGATGCGCGAGCGCTTCGAGTCGCTGACCGCGACCCTGCGCTGCCCCAAGTGCCAGAACCAGGCCATCGGCGACTCCGACTCGCCGATCGCCGGCGACATGCGCGAGCGCGTCCATGAACAGCTGCAGGCGGGGCGCTCCGACAAGGAGATCCTCGACTTCATGGTGCGCCGCTTCGGCGACTACGTGCTCTACAACCCGCGCCTCGAGGGCCGCACCCTGCTGCTGTGGGGGCTGCCCGCGGCCCTGGTGCTGGGCGGCGGCCTGCTGGTGGCGCTGCTGGTTCGCGCGCGCCGGCGCGCCTCGGCCGGCCGGCTCTCCGACGAGGAACGCGCCCGGCTGGACGCCCTGCTCGAGCGGGAGGATGACCGATGATCGCGCTGTGGATCGCCTTCGCCCTGCTGCTGGTGCCGGCGCTGTGGCTGCTGGTGCTGCCGCTGCGGCGCGCCGGCGCGGTGGCCTGTGCCCTGGCCGATGACGAGGCCAGCGATCGCACCGAGCGGCAGAACGTCGCCGTCTACCGCCGTCGCCTGGCCTCCCTGGAGGCCGCCCGCGACCGCGGCGAGATCGATGCGGCGCGCTTCGACGAGGACCGCCTCGAGCTCGAGCGCAGCCTGCTCGACGACACCGCGACCTCGGCCCGCTCGCCGCTGAAGCCCGCCCGCGCCGGGCGCTGGCTGGTGCCGCTGGCGATGGTCGCCCTGGTGGTGGCCAGCGCCAGCTGGTATCGCTGGGAGAGCGCCGAGGGCGACCTGGCGCTGTATCGCCTCCAGCAGCAGGTGATGGCCGACCCCGAGGCCTCGCTGCCCCGACTGCTCCAGCGCCTGGAGGCCGAGGCCGCGCGCCAGCCCGACAACCCCAACGTCTGGCGCTCGCTGTTTCCGCTGTATCGCGACAGCGGCCGCGTCGATCGGGCCGATCACGCCCTGACCCGGCTGCTCGACCTCGAGGGGCGTCGCCCCTGGCTGCTGGCCGAACTCGCTCAGTTGCGGTATTTTGCCGCCGGCCGCGAGCTGACCCCGAACGTGCAGGCGCTGGTCGACGAGGCCCTGGCCGCCGATCCGGCCCAGCCGACGGTGCTCGGCCTGCTCGGCATCGAGGCCTTCGAGAACGCCGACTACGAGACCGCCATCGAGCGCTGGCGCCGGGCCATCGCCGGCATGAACGACGCCGAGTCCGCCGAGGCGCTGCGCCAGGGCATCCGCACCGCCCAGCGCCGCCTGGGGCAGACGCCCGAGGCCGCCGAGGGACCGGGCATCCGCGTGCGCTTGAGCCTGGCGCCCGAGCTGGCCGATCGTCTGTCCCCGGACACCGCGGTGTTCGTGGTGGCCCGTGACACCGCCGGCGAACTGCCGCCCCTGGCGGTGGCGCGTACCACGCTGGGCGCGCTGCCGACCACCCTGACCCTCGACGACGGCGACGCCATGGCGCCCATGGCCCGGCTGTCCCAGGTCGAGGAGGTGCGCCTGGTGGCACGGGTCTCGGCCAGCGGCCGGGCCGATCCGCGGCCCGGCGATCTCGTCGGCCGACGCGCCCCGGCGGCGGTCGGCGAGAACGGCGGCGACCCGGTAGAACTGATCATCGACACCATCGTGGAATAACGCATGCGACTGAAGTCGATACGCCTGGTGGGCTTCAAGTCGTTCGTCGACCCCATCACCGTGCCCTTCGACGGCAACATGACCGCCGTCGTCGGGCCCAATGGCTGTGGCAAGTCCAACATCATCGACGCCGTGCGCTGGGTCATGGGGGAATCCTCCGCCAAGACCCTGCGCGGCGAGTCGATGACCGACGTCATCTTCAACGGCTCCACCGGCCGCAAGCCGGTGGGCCAGGCCTCCATCGAGCTGCTGTTCGACAACCGCGACGGCACCATGGGCGGCCCCTACGCCCAGTACGCGGAGATCTCGGTCAAGCGCCAGGTCACCCGCGAGGCCCAGTCCACCTACTTCTTCAACGGCCAGAAGTGTCGCCGCCGGGACATCTCCGACCTGTTCCTCGGCACCGGCCTGGGGCCACGCTCCTACGCCATCATCGGCCAGGGCATGATCTCGCGGTTGATCGAGTCGCGCCCCGAGGAGCTGCGCGCCACCCTCGAGGAGGCCGCCGGCATCTCCAAGTACAAGGAGCGCCGCCGCGAGACCGAGAACCGCATGCGCCGCACCCAGGAGAATCTGGAGCGCCTGGAGGACATCCGCGAGGAGCTCGACAAGCAGCTCGAGCGCCTCAAGCGCCAGGCCGACGCGGCGCGCCGCTACCAGACCCTCAAGCAGGAGGAGTACCGGCTCAAGGGCGAGCTGGCGCTGCTGCGAGGCCGCGCCCTGCGCGCCAGCCAGGGCGAGGAGGAGAGCCGCGTGCGCGAGCTCGAGACCTCGGTGGAGCGCGAGGTGCTGGGCCTCAGGCAGTGCGAGACGCGCCTCGAGGAGGCCCGCGCCGAGCACGATCGCCTGGCCTCGGAGCTCGAGGGCTACCAGAACCGCTTCCACGAGACGACCACCGCCATCGCCCGGCTCGAGCAGGACCTGGAGCACACCCGCTCCCGGGACCAGCAGCTGGCCCAGGACCTGGAGGCCGCCCGCCGCGAGCTGGCCGACCTCGACCGCCTCGGCGAGGACGACGGCGAGCGCCTGATGCGCCTCGACGAGCGCCTCGAGACTCTGGGGCCTGAACAGGAAGAGGTCGCCGAGCGCCTGGCCGAGCTGGAGGCTGCCCTCGAGGAGGCCGAGCCGCTGGCCGAGCAGGCCGACGCCGACTGGGAGGCCTTCGGCGAGACCTGGCAGGCCGATACCCGCGAGGCCGAGCGCGCCCAGGACCGCCTGCGCGAGCAGGAGGCGACCCTGGAGCGCCTCGAGGGCGACGCCCGCAAGCGCCGCCAGCAGCGCGAGGAGCTGCCCGACATCGCCGGCCTCGAGGCCCAGCGCGGCGAGGTCGCCGAGCGCCTGGCCGAGCTCGAGGAGCGCCTGGCCGGGCGCGAGGCGCAGCGCGAGCAGTGGCAGGCCGAGCGCGACACCGCCCGGGAGGCGGTGCGCGAGGCCGAGGCCGCCCGCGAGACCGACCGCCAGCGGCGCAGCACCCTGCAGGGCGAGCTGGCCTCGCTCGAGGCGCTGATCCAGGCCGCCCTGGCCGATCACGACGAGACCCTCGATGCGCACCTGGCGGCCCGGGGCCTGGCCGAGGCGCCGCGCCTCGGCGAGCGCCTCGAGGTCGAGGGCGGCTGGGAAGACGTCGTGTCCTGGGTGCTGGCGCCCTGGCTGCGCGCCCGTCTGGCGCCGCTGTCCGAGGGCGATAGCGTGCTGTCTTCCGAGCTGGCCCCGGAGCTGGGGCTGCTCGAGGACGCCGAGCGCGAGGCACCGGCCGGCAGCCTGGCCGCCCGGGTCAGCGGCGCCGGCGCCGCGGCCCAGTGGCTCGCCGGCGTGCGTTGCGTGGACAGCCGCGAGCAGGCCTGGGCCGAGCGCGATGGCCTGAGGGCCGGTGAGAGCCTGATCACCGCCTGCGGGCTGTGGGTCGGCGACGGCTGGGCGCGCCACCGCGGCCAGGACGAGGGTCCGGATGCGCTGCTGGTCAGCCGTCGCCGCGAGGCCGAGGTGCGCGAGGAGCTCGCCGCCGTGGAGGAGCGCCTCGAGGCCCAGGAAACGCGTCTGGCCGAGGCCAGCGAGCGAGTGGACAAGGCCGAGGAGCGCCTCGAGGCGGTGCGGCTCGAGGAGCGCGACCTCGATCAGCAGCGCCAGCAGCTGGCGGTGCAGGACAGCGGCCTGGCCAGCCGTCTCGAGCATCTCCAGGGGCGGGCCGGCGAGCTCGCCGAGGAGCTCGAGGGGCTGGCCGAGTCGGCCGAGGAGACGCGGCTGGCCATCGAGGAGACCCGCGAGCACTGGCAGGCGGCCATGGAGCGCCTGGAGCGCGGCGCCGAGACCCGCGAGCGTCTGGAGCGGGCGCGTCACGAGGCCCGCGAGCGGCTGACCCAGCTGCGCAGCCAGCAGCGGCCGCTGGCCGAGCAGTCGCAGCGGCTGGCGCTGGAGCATCAGCGGCTGACCACCGAGCGGGCCGGCCTGGCCGAGCAGCAGGGCCGCGCCGGCGAGGCCCGGGAGCGCCTCGAGCTGCGCTGCGCCGAGCTAGAGGAGGCCCGCGAGGGGCTGCACGAGCCCGACGAGGAGCGCCGCGAACGCCTCGAGGAGCTGCTGCACCGCCGCGAGCGCGAGGAGCGTGAGCTCAACGCGGCACGCTCACGGGCCGCCGAGCTGGTGGAGCGGCTGCGCGAGGACGAGCAGGCGCGCCAGGGCCACGAGCGCCAGCTCGAGGGCATCCGCGAACGGCTGCAGGAGGCGCGGATGCAGGTCCAGGCGCTGGCGCTCAAGGCCGAGACCCAGGACGAGCAGCTCAAGGAACTGGGCCACGACGCCGAGGCGCTGACCGAGGGGCTCGATCCCAACGCCACCGAATCGGCCTGGCAGACCCGCCTCGAGGAGGTCGGCGAGCGTATCCGTCGGCTGGGCGCCATCAACCTGGCGGCCATCGAGGAGTACGACCAGCAGGCCGAGCGGCGCGACTATCTGGAGGCCCAGCACCGCGAGCTCAGCGAGGCGCTGGAGACCCTCGACCGGGCGATCCGGCGCATCGATCAGGAAACGCGGACCCGCTTCCGCGACACCTTCGAGCGGGTCAACACCGGTCTGCAGACGCTTTTCCCCAAGGTCTTCGGTGGCGGAACCGCATGGTTGACCCTGACCGGCGACGATTTGCTGGAGACCGGGGTGGCCATCATGGCGCGCCCCCCCGGCAAGAAGAACAGCACCATTCATCTGCTCTCCGGGGGAGAAAAGGCGCTGACCGCGTTGTCCATGGTATTCGCGATCTTCCAGCTCAATCCGGCCCCCTTTTGCATGCTCGACGAGGTCGATGCACCACTCGATGATGCGAATGTCGGACGATATGCCAAGCTGGTGAAGGAGATGTCGGAGTCGGTGCAGTTCATCTACATCACCCACAACAAGATCGCCATGGAAGCCTCCGAACGTCTCATGGGGGTGACCATGCAGGAGCCCGGGGTGTCACGCCTGGTAGCGGTCGGGGTCGATGAGGCAGCGGCCCTGGCCGAGGCATGACAGACTTGAACGCCATGGGCAAACGGGTTAACAAGGAACAAAAGCGAGATAGCACCGCATGGTGACGAAGGGATTCTTGAAGGGCGATTGCACAGGACCGATGCAAGTCCGGCCACAAAAAAGCCGGCTTGACAATCAAAATTGTTGGTCCTTTTTTGGGCAATCGCGCTATGCTGTTCACGGAAACCATCAGGCATGGCGCCTTAGCAAAAAGGCATGACGACCCATGGAACTTAGAGAGTGGCTGATCATACTGGGACTGGCACTGGTGACGCTCATCGTCATCGACGGCGTGCGTCGCCTGCAGCGCCAGCGCAGCGTGCCGCGCCTTGACCAGGCCGGACAGGATGCCCCGACGGTTGAGAACGTCGAAGACGATCCCGAGGCGGCGGCACGGGAGGCGGAACTCAACTGGGAACTGCCTAATGGAGGGGCGCGCGTCATCAGGCCTGCGGAAGAGCAGGGCGTGAAAGCCAAGCCCAAGCTCGAACGCCAGGACCATCCCGGCCCGTCCCGCGTGCTGTCGGAATTCCGCCGCCAGCAGGGCGAGGCGTCGTCGCCCGAGCCGACGGAGGCGGCGCCCGCTTCTTCTTCGCGTCGGCCCGAGCCGGCAGCGAGCGCCGAGCCCGAGCGCCGCGAGCCTTCCCTCGGTGACGCCGACCGGCAGGAAGCGGCCGCCGAGCCACTGGTCGCCGATCCGGCCGACCACGACGGCTACGACGAGGAGCACTATCGCCTGGTCGACCTCGAGGGCATGGGCGATTCGCTGAAGAGCGGCTCCCGGCGGGTCGGCTCCTCGGTGCAGCGCTTCGGCGCCTCGCTGCAGAAGGGCATCTCCGAGCGGCGCGACCAGAAGAAGGCGCGCCGCGAGCAGGAGAGGGCCGAGAAGGCCGAGAAAGCCGAAAAGGCCGAGCAGGCACGCCGCGAGCAGGCCGCCCGCCAGCAGCAGGAGTCCGACGAGGCGGCCCGCCGTCAGCGCGAGGCGGAGGCCCTGGAGGCCGAGCGTCGCCAGGCGGCCGCGGCCGACGACAACGACCCGCTGTTCGCGCCCCGTCACGAGGCCGAGTGGTCCGAGGACGCCGCCGAACAGGCGCCCCGGGACGACGTGGTGCGCACGCACCCGGTGCTCGAGAAGGCGCTGCGTCACGACGTTCAGGACGCCCACGCCCGCGACGCCCTCGGCGACGCCGAGGAGCTGATCGTGATCAGCGTGATGGCCCGCGACGAGGGCGGCTTCGCCGGCAGCACCCTGCTCGAGCTGATGATGGCCTGTGGCCTGCGCTACGGCCGTGACATGAACATCTTCCATCGCTTCGAGACCGAGGAGCCGGGCAGCGCGCTGCAGTTCTCGATGGTCAACGTGGTCAAGCCGGGCACCTTCCCCCTCGAGGCCATGGACGAGTTCTCCACGCCGGGCGTCACCCTGCTGATGCCGCTGCCGAGCGCCACCGACACCTCGGCGGCCTTCGAGGCCATGGTCGAGACCGCCATGGTCATCGTCCGCCACCTCGGCGGCGAGCTGAAGGACGAGAACATGAGCGTGATGACCGCTCAGACCGTCGAGTTCGCCCGCCAGCGGGTGCAGGAGTTCGAGCGGCGTCATCGCCTGCATCGCCAGGTCAACTGACCCTCGCCTGCCACGCGGCCCCCAGACGCCCCCCGACGGTATCCCGTCGGGGGGCGTTGCTTTGGTAAGCTAGCGCCACCCGGCCTCGCGCGACGAGGCCCTCGCTATCGATCGAGAACCAGACATTCCCATGACCCAGCCCGACCCCGCGATTCAGGACGAGGCGGCGCGTCTGCGCGCCGAGCTCGAGGACGCCAACTATCGCTACTACGTGCTCGACGAGCCGCGCATGACCGACGCCGACTACGATCGTCGGCTGCGCCGCCTGCAGGAGATCGAGGCCGAGCATCCCGAACTGGTGACGCCGGACTCGCCGACCCAGCGGGTCGGTGCCGCGCCCGCGGAGGGCTTTCCCGAGATCTCGCACGCGGTGCCGATGCTGTCGCTGGACAACGCCTTCGACGAGGACGAGCTTTCGGCCTTCGCCAGGCGGGTCGCCGATCGCCTGGAGACCGACCCCGACAGCCTGGCCTTCTGCTGCGAGCCCAAGCTCGACGGCGCCGCCGTGTCGCTGGTCTATGAGAACGGCGAGCTTTCCGCCGGCGTGACCCGGGGCGACGGCCGCTCCGGCGAGGGCATCACCTCCAACCTGCGGACCCTGAGGTCGGTCCCGCTGAAGCTGCGCGGCGAGGCCGGGCCCGAGCTGCTCGAGGTGCGCGGCGAGGTCACCATGCGCCACGACGCCTTCGAGGCCATGAACGAGCGGGCCCGCGCCGAGGACACCAAGGTCTTCGCCAACCCGCGCAACGCCGCCGCCGGCAGCCTGCGCCAGCTCGACCCGCGCGTCACCGCGACCCGCCCGCTGGAGTTCAGCGCCTACCAGGTGGCGCGCATCGAGCCCGATGCCGGTGATGCCAGCCACAGCCAGCTGATGGCACGCCTCGCCGGGCTCGGCTTTCGCACCAGCGCCGAGCTCGAGGTGGTGCAGGGCGCGGCGGGCATCATCGACTACTGCCGCCGCCTCGGCGAGAAGCGCGATGGCCTCGGTTACGACATCGACGGCGCGGTGATCAAGGTCGACGACCTGCGCCTGCAACGCGAGCTGGGCTTCGTGGCCCGGGCGCCGCGCTGGGCGATCGCCTTCAAGTTCCCCGCCCAGGAGCAGATCACGCGGCTCAACGACGTCGAGTTCCAGGTCGGCCGCACCGGCGCCATCACCCCGGTGGCGCGCCTGGCGCCGGTCTCGGTGGCCGGCGTCACGGTCTCCAACGCCACCCTGCACAACGCCGACGAGATCGCGCGCCTCGGGGTGATGATCGGCGACACCGTGGCCGTGCGCCGGGCCGGCGACGTCATTCCCCAGGTGGTGCGCGTCCAGCTCGACGAGCGCCCCGAGGACGCCCGCGAGATCGTCTTCCCCGAGCGCTGCCCGGTGTGCGATTCGCAGGTCGAGCGCCTCGAGGACGAGGCCGTGGCGCGCTGCTCGGGCGGGCTCTACTGCGCCGCCCAGCGCAAGGAGGCGCTCAAGCACTTCGCCAGCCGCCGGGCGCTGGACATCGAGGGCCTCGGCGAGAAGCTGATCGACGGGCTGGTGGAGCGCGACTGGGTGAAGACGCCGGCGGACCTGTTCGGCCTCGAGGCCGAGCGCCTGGCCACGCTGCCGCGCATGGGAGAGAAGTCCTCCGAGAACCTGGTGGCGGCGCTGGAGAAGGCCAAGGCGACCACGCTTGCGCGCTTCATCTACGCGCTCGGTATCCGCGAGGTGGGCGAGGCCACCGCCGCCAACCTGGCGCGCCACTTCGGCACCCTCGAGGCGCTGATGGCTGCCGGTCGCGAGGCGCTGGAGGCGGTGGACGACGTCGGTCCCATCGTCGCCGCCCACGTGCACACCTTCTTCCAGCAGCCGCACAATCGCGAGACGATCCAGGCGCTGCTGGACGCCGGGCTGCACTGGGAGGAGGCCGAGGTCGAGGCCGGCCCCACGCCGCTGGAGGGCCAGACCTGGGTGCTCACCGGCACCATGGAGGCCATGACCCGCGACCAGGGCAAGGCGCGCCTGCAGGCGCTGGGGGCCAAGGTATCGGGCAGCGTGTCGAAGAAGACCGCCTGCCTGGTGGCCGGCGAGGCCGCCGGCAGCAAGCTGACCAAGGCCGAGCAGCTCGGCGTCGAGGTGATCGACGAGGCGACCTTCATCGAGCGCCTCGCGAGCTGGGAAAGCGGCCAGACACCACAGGACACGCAGGAGAACGACGCATGAGCGGAGACCGTTTCGTCGAAGTGCCCTATCGCATGCTGCCGGGGGAGACCCTGGACGGCCTGCTGGAGGCCTTCGTCACGCGCCAGGGCTACGACACCACCGACACCGGCGAGGGCATGAGCGGCTGGGTCGGCGAGCTGCGCCGCCAGCTGGAGCGCGGCGAGCTGATCATCGCCCATGACCTGCGCACCGAGACCACCGAGGTGATGACCCTGGCCCAGTGGCGGGCCTTCGGGCGGGATCTGGCCGACGATGAGGAAGAGGGCTAGGCCGGATAGACGCTGCCCGCGCTCGCCGACGTTTCGAACATGGCCTCGAAACAGAAACGGCGCCCCGAGGGGCGCCGTTTGCGTCGGTGGCGGGCTCGCCTCAGGCGAACAGCAGCGGCACGACGACGCTCGAGATCAGCAGGATCAAGGCGCCGCCCAGCCGCGAAGAGATCTGCGCGAACGGCATCAGCGACATGCGGCGCGCCGCGGACAGCACCGCCACGTCACCGGTGCCACCCATGTTGGCCATGCACAGGCCGGCGGTGATCGCCGACTCGATGGGGTAGAAGCCCACCAGCTTGCCGACCAGGCCGGCGCCGAAGGCCGCTCCGGCGACCACGGCGAACACGATCAGCACGTAGGTCACGGAGATGGCGTCGATCACCTGGCCGAGGTCGGTGTAGGCGATGCCGATGCCGAACAGCAGGGCGAAGGTCCAGTTGCGGGCGACGAACTGGAACCACTGGGCGGCCGATTCGTTGATCGATTCCGGCAGCACGTCGAGCACCTTGAGGGTCGCGACCAGCACGATCATCAGCGCGTAGGGGTGCAGCGGGATGACGGTGCCGAGGATCTGGCCGGCGGTGAACAGCATCAGGGCGGCGACGATGCCCACGCCCAGCTTGCCGAGGTCCAGAGTGTGCTCGGGCTCCTCGACGTCGACGCCGGGCATCATCTGGCCATTGCCGGTCAGCCCCGGGAAGCGCTTGCCCAGGCCGTTGAGCAGGCCGGCGATGATGATCGCGAAGACGTTGCCCAGCGCCAGGGCCGGCACCAGGATCGAGATATAGTAGCTGGCCGGCTGGCCCAGCAGCTGCTCGTAGATCTGGCTCATCGGCACCGCGCCGGCGCCCATGCCGCCGCCGAGGATCGGCATGGCGATGACGACCACCGCGTCCTGGGCGGAGAAGCCGAGCAGCGCGCCCATGGCCACGGCGAACAGGGAGGCGCCGAGCACCGCGCAGCACAGCGGCAGCGCGTAGCGCGAGCCGACCTTGATCAGCACCCTGGAGTCCATGCCGAGGATGCTGCCGGTGATCAGCGCGGCGATGTAGAAGTTGAGGAAGCCGCCGCCCTTCATGAAGGCGGTGACGTTGTCGACCACCGGGGCGGGCAGCCACTCCAGGTAGACCATCGCGGCCGCGCCGAAGATCGCCAGGATGGCGCCGCCGCCGAGGTAGGTCTTGACGACCGGCAGGCGGTCGCCGATGAAGCCCATCAGCTCGCCGAGCAGCATCATCACCAGCAGGGCGCCGATCATGCCGGTGGGCAGGCTGTCGGTGGCGATCGCCGCCGCCATCACCGCCAGGGCGAGGGCGAAGAACGGCAGCGGCATGCCGAAGATGCGCTGGGCGAGCCAGGCGCTGGGCGACGCGGACGGTGTCGCGACGGTGTCCGTCAGAGATTGACTCATGGGAGCTCACCTTGGGGAACGGCCTCGCGCGAGCCGCGCGGGACAGCGTTGTTCGAATCTCGCCCGGGCGGCTCGGTCGCCAGGACGCAGGGCTGGCGACGAGCATAGGCGCGCTATCTCTGGCGCCAAGCTTGCGCAAGTTGTTAAAGCGTTCTGAAACTATTGAAAACGACGGCCTTCTTGACGGCACACCGGCGCCGTGTAGGGAATGCCACCAAGGTCGAATCCCGGCCAACCATTCCCTTCGCCCGATGTCTCTGGAGCCCCCCGCCATGCCTCGTCTTCGTCTGCGCCTGAATACCTGGATCTCGCTGCTGGTCGCGGTGATGGTGGTGCTCTCGCTGGGGCTCGCCTTGTGGCTGTTCACCGTCCAGCTGCGCGATACCCTGGAGGAGGCCCAGGCCACTCGGGTCACCGATCTGGCGCGGACGCTCGCCGCCGATCCGGAGGTGCAGACGGCACTCCACGAACGCCTCGGGGCGCCCGTCGACGATGGCGCCCTGCAGGCGCGCATCGACGGCCTGAGGCGCGAGCTCGGCGTCGATTTCATCGTGGTGATGGATGCCGGCGCGATCCGCCTGACCCATCCGGACCCCGCGCGCATCGGCCGGTACTTCCAGGGCGGCGACGAGGGGCGGGCGCTGGCCGGCGAGACCTATCACTCCCGGGCCGTGGGCACCCTGGGCACCAGCATCCGCGGCTTCGCCCCGGTGACGGCCGGCGACGGCGAGGTGGTCGGTGCGGTCTCGGTGGGCGTGACCCTGACCTCGCTGGCGCCGCTGCTGGCCGACAACCGACGCGGCGTGATCCTCGGCGTGCTGGCGCTGATGATCATCGGTGGGCTGGCGGCGCGCTGGCTGTCACGCACCATCAAGCGCGTGCTGCTGGGCCTCGAACCGCACCAGATCGCGCGGCTGGTCGAGGAGCGTCAGGCGATGCTGGCGTCGGTGCACGAGGGCATCCTGGCGGTGGACCGGGAGGCGCGCATCACCCTGGTCAATCCGGCCGCCCGGCGGCTACTGGCCGAGGCCGGGCTGGGCGAGCCGACGCCGGGGGCGTCGGTGGTCGACTACCTGCCGCACAGCGGCCTGCCCGAGGTGCTGGATGGCGGCGAGCACGAGGGGCAGGCGCTCGACCGTGAGCTCGATCTCAACCTCAACGGCCAGGTGGTGCTCGCCAATCGCCTGCCGATCCGCCATCGCGGACGGACGATCGGCGCCATCGCCACCTTTCGCGACAAGAGCGAGGTCAACGCCCTGGCCGAGCAGCTCACCGGGGTCAGCCGCTACGCCGAGGCGCTGCGCGCCGCCACTCACG
Source organism: Halomonas sp. B23F22_10 (assembly GCF_043496975.1). Lineage (NCBI taxonomy): Bacteria > Pseudomonadati > Pseudomonadota > Gammaproteobacteria > Oceanospirillales > Halomonadaceae > Halomonas > Halomonas sp. B23F22_10. The sequence goes on from NZ_JBIEKF010000004.1 coordinate 193,876, forward strand.
AGTTCAAGAACCAGCGTCACGTGATGCTGGGCTTGGCGCAGATGGGCGATCTCGATAGTCTGCGCGGCTACCTGGACGAACTGGCCGATCATCGCCTGGCGCCGGGCATGGCCGTGGTGGAAGACGTGGCCGATCCGGTGATGGCCGGCTTCCTGCTCGGCAAGCGCAGCGAGGCCCGGGAGCGGGGCGTGGGACTCGAGGTGCGTCTCGAGACGCCGATGCCCGAGCTCGGCGGGGCGACGCTGGCCCACACCCTGGTCACGGTGCTCGGCAACCTGCTGGAGAACGCCTTCGATGCGGTCGAGGGGCGCGACGAGCGGCGAGTGACGCTGACCGTCGAGGCGGACGAGGCGCTGGTCGCCCTGCACGTCCAGGACACCGGCGGCGGCATCGACCCGGACATCCGCGAGCGGGTGTTCGAGGCCGGCGTGTCCACCAAGGGCGAGCGGCGCGGCCTGGGGCTCGCCGCGGTGCGTGAGCGGGTCGAGGCCGCCGGCGGCCGCCTGGCGGTCTACAGCGAGGCGGGGCGTGGCACCCTGTTCGAGGTCGAACTGCCCCTCGGGCAGCAACACGAGAGCGATGCGGAAAGCGAATGATGGGCAAGAGTGGCGAGGGAGAGACATGATGCGCGTGCTGATCGTCGAGGATGACCCCATGGTCATGCGCCTCAACGTCGAGTACCTCAACCGGCTGGACGACATGCGGCTGGTCGCCCAGTGCGAGAGCGTGCCGGCGGCGCTGGAGGTGCTCGAGCGCGAAGACGTGGACCTGGTGCTGCTCGACGTCTACCTGCGCAACCGTAGCGGCCTGGAGGTGGCCCGCTACCTGCAGCGCAGCGGCCGCGACGCGGGGGTGGTGCTGATCACCGCCGCCTCGGAGCTCGACACGGTGCGCGAGGCGTGGCGGCTGGGCGTCAGCGACTACCTGGTCAAGCCGTTCGCCTTCGAGCGCTTCCGCGACGCCGTGCTGGCCTGTCGCCAGGCCCGCGATGCGCTGGCCGAGCTGCCCGGCGAGGTGGAACAGCGCGATATCGACAAGCTGTTCCAGCCCGTGACGCCGGCCACGCCACGCCGCCCGGGCGACCTGCCCAAGGGCCTGACCGTGCCGACGCTGGCCCGGGTGGCCGCGGCGATCCTGGCCCTGGACGAGGAAACCTTCAGCACCGAGGCGCTGCTGCCCGCCACCGCCATGTCGCGGGTCTCGGTGCGCAAGTACCTGAAGTATCTGGCCGAGGTCGAGCTGCTCGACGAGTCCTTCCACTACGGCCAGGTGGGTCGCCCGTCCTTCACCTACCGCTGCCTCGACCGGGGCGCGCTGCAGGCGCTGGCCGCCTCGGCCTGACGGTTCAGGCCGAGGTCCCGGCCAGGAAGACCTCCACGCAGCGGCGCGCGCGGGCCTCGCGCTGCGATGCATCGAGCGCCATCGGACGCCCGAGCAGGGCGTCGAAGTGCCACTCGCCGAGCAGCATGCCCATGAACAGGCCGGCCGCCTCGCGCGGGTCCTCGAGGGTCAGCCGGCCGCGTGCGACCTGGTCGGCCAGGTAGTCGGCCAGCGTCGCGCGGGTACGGTCGGGGCCGCGGGTCAGGAACAGTTCGCCGAGCTCGGGCACCCGCTCGGCCTCGAAGGCCAGCCCCCGCACCAGGCGGATCACGCCGGGCTGCAGCACCAGCGTCAGCATGCGCCGGCCGAGTTCGAACAGCACCTCTTCCGGGGCCTGACGGTCGCGCTGCCCGGCCTCCAGCACCTCCCAGGCGGTGGCGATGTGGCGCTCCATGGCCGCGGTGAACAGCCCCTCCTTGTTGCCGAACTGCTTGTACAGCGTGGCCAGCGAGCCGCCGGCCCGCGTCACCACCTCGTTGACGCTGGCCGCGGCATAGCCCTGCTCGAGGAAGACGTCGCGGGCGGCGTCGAGCAGCCGTTCGCGACGGGCCACGCCGCGTGGCGTGAGGGAGGTATCGGCGTTGTCGGGTGCGTGGCGGGACATCGTGACTCCGGAACGAGTGTCGGGGAGACGGGCGCATGGTATCGCAGCCGTGATGCACGGCGCTGGTGGTCATGTAGTGTAGCATTCATTACACTTGCGATTTGCCCACCCATCAGGAGGCGTCATGGCAGCCGAGGACAAGCAGGTCGCGAACGCCGGCGAGGCCGGCAGCGAGGGCGGCGGCGCGCGCCGCTCGCGGGGGCGGGTCGTGGCCGGGCTGGTAGCGCTCGTCGCGCTGGCGGCGCTGATCTGGTGGGCGATCGGCTGGTGGCAGGTCGGGCGCTTCGTCGAGGAGACCGATAACGCCTACGTGCGCACCGACAGCGTGGCGGTGCGCGCCGAGCTCTCGGCGCGGGTCGCCGAGGTGCTGGTGGACGACAACCAGCACGTCGAGCGGGGCGAGCTGCTGGTGCGCCTGGACGACGAGAGCCATCGGGATCGGGTGCATCAGGCCGAGGCCCAGCAGGCCGTGGCGGTGGCCTCGCTGACCCAGGCGCAACGTAAGGTAGAGCTGCAGCAGGCCGCCATCGACCAGGCCCGGGCGCAGCGCGACGCGGCCGAGGCCGACGTCGACCAGGCCCGCCAGCACCTCGAGCGCTCCTCGTCGCTGGCGGCCAGCCAGTACGGCTCCCGTCAGCAGCGCGAGGACGACCAGGCCGCGCTGCGCGTCGCCCGCGCCAATCTCGCCGAGAGCGAGGCGGCGCTGGTGTCGGCGCGTCGCCAGCTGGCGGTGGCGGAATCCGAGGTCGGTCAGGCCGAGGCCAACCGCGACGCCGCGGCCGCGGACCTCGCCTATGCCCGCCATCAGCTCGACAAGACCCTCCTGCGCGCGCCCCGCGCCGGCGTGGTCGGCAACCTCACCGTGGAGGCCGGCACCCTGGCGCAGCCGTCGCTGACGCTGCTGCAGCTGGTGCCGATCGAGTCGGCCTACGTGATCGCCAACTTCAAGGAGACGCAGCTTGCGCGGATGCGCGTCGGCCAGCCGGTCGAGGTGGGCCTCGACGCCTATCCGGACGTGACCTATGAGGGCGTGGTCGACAGCCTGGCGCCGGCCACCGGCACCGAGTTCAGCCTGCTGCCCCAGGACAACGCCACCGGCAACTTCAACAAGATCGTCCAGCGGGTGCCGGTGAAGATTCGCGTCGTCGGCCCCGAGGACGCGCTGCCGCGGCTGCGCGCCGGCCTCTCGGCGGTGCCCGGCGTCGATACCCGCGAGCTTGATCCCGAGCCTGCCCAGCGGGCTGAACGCGAGCCGCGAGTCGCCGATGCCAGCGAGGTGGCCCAGGCCGGGAGCGGCTCGTGAGCGAGGTGGCGGCCGGCGCCGAGGCGCGCCCCGATGACCTGCCGCCCTGGCCGCAGCGGATCGGCTTCATCGCCGCGGTGTTCGGCATGTTCATGGCGATCCTCGACATCCAGATCGTCGCCAGCTCGCTCAACGAGATCCAGTCGGGGCTCTCGGCCAGCGAGGACCAGATCTCCTGGGTGCAGACCTCCTACCTGATCGCCGAGATCGTGATGATCCCGCTGTCGGGCCTGCTGATGCGCATCCTCTCGACCCGGGTCGCCTTCACGCTCTCCTGCGCCGGCTTCACCCTGGCGAGCCTCGGCTGCGCGCTGGCGGGCTCCATCGAGCAGCTGATCGTGCTGCGCGCCATCCAGGGCTTCGCCGGCGGGGCGATGATCCCGATCACCCAGGCGGTGAGCTTCTCGATCTTCCCGCGCCGGGTGATGGGCAGCGTGCAGGCGGTGATCGGCATGGTGGTGACCATGGCGCCCTCGATCGGGCCCACGGTGGGCGGCTTCGTCACCGAGTCGCTGAGCTGGCACTGGCTGTTCCTGGCCAACGTGGTGCCCGGCGTGCTGGTGTGCTGGGCGGCCTGGACCTTCCTCGACATCGACCGCGCCAACCACGCGCTGGCGAAGCGCCTGGATTTGATCGGCCTGGTGCTGATCGCGGTGTTTCTGGGCTCGTTGGAGTTCGTGCTCGAGGAAGGGCCGGGCGACGACTGGTGGGCCAGCGACCTGATCCTGGCCATGTCGCTGATCTGCGCCGCGGCTGGGGTGTGGTTCTTCGCCCGCACGCTGCGAAGCGACCATCCGATCGTCGACCTGCGCGCCTTCGCCAACCGCAACTTCGCCATCGGCGCCGGCATGGGCTTCATCCTCGGCATCGCGCTCTACGGGCTGGTCTATCTGATGCCGCTGTTCTTCGGCTACGTGCGCCACTTCTCGAGCCTGCAGATCGGCCAGGTGATGTTCGTCACCGGGCTGACGATGTTCCTGTGCGCGCCGGTGGCCGGCCAGCTCTCCAACCACCTCGACCTGCGCGGGCTGCTGTTTCTCGGCCTGCTGCTGGTCGGCATCGGCACCATGATGAACGCCAACCTGACCGTGGAGTCGGGCTTCTGGCAGTTCTTCCTGCCCCAGGTGGTGCGCGGCATGGGGCTGATCCTGTGCATCATCCCGGCCTCGCGCATCGCGCTCGGCACCCTGCCGCCCGCCGAGGTGGGCAACGCCAGCGGGCTGTTCAACGTGATGCGCAACCTCGGCGGCGCCATCGGGCTGGCGCTGATCGACACCGTGCGCGACGTGCGCGAGGACTTCCACTGGAACCAGCTGATCCCGGCCATCGACACCGGTCGCGAGGTGGTGATCGCCGAGATCGCCCGCTACGAGGCGATGCTCGCCGGCTCGGTGCCCGATGCCCACCAGGCCGCGATCGGCATGCTGTCGCGGCGGGTGATGGAGCAGGCCCAGGTGCTGGCCTTCAACGACATCTTCCTGTGGATGGGCGCGATCTACCTGCTCAGCGTGCCGCTGGTGTTCCTGCTGCGGCGGATCGAGGCCTGAGGGGCGAATGACGGCGGCGAGCGTCTCGCCTCACAGGTGGTGGCGGGCGCTCTCGTCGCCGACGACCGACGGGTCGAAGGCCGGGCGGCTGAAGATGCGCCGCACCATGGGCGCGAAGTGCTCGAGCGACCGGGTCGGGTAGTCCGGATCGAAGGAGGCCTGATCCCAGCGCTCGCAGAAGTCGACGCAGCGCTGGTACCAGGGATGGCCCTCGTAGCGGTCCCGCTCCAGCGGGTCGCCGCCGAAGTGGTGGATGTAGTAGTAGTTCTGGAACAGCCCGTGGTGCTCGATGATCCAGGTCACCTCGGCCCGCACGTAGGGGCGGATGATCGAGGCGGCGTACTGGGAGTGGTTGTGGGGCGCCAGGTCGTCGCCGAGGTCGTGGATCAGCGCCGCCACGATCATCTCCTCGTCCTCGCCGTCGTCCTCGGCGCGGGTGGCGGACTGCAGCACGTGCTCGAGCCGCGAGACCCGGTAGCCTGAGAGGGTGTTCTCCAGCGCCTTGAGGGCCTCGAGGATGCGTTCGGGCAGCGCCTCGACGAAGCGTTCCTCGAGCTCGCCGAGCAGCTCGTAGTCGGCCTTGGTGCCGTCCTTCATCTGGGTGAACGATACGGTAGTCATGCGGCGGTCACGCTCTCGTTGGTCGCGGTGGCTTGTTGGGCGCGCTCCTGCTTGACGATCGCCCGGTAGTGGCCGGTGGGGCCGTCACGGTCGATGTAGCAGCCCTGCAGGTGGCGGAAGCCCTCGTTCTGGTCGTAGGAGGTGCGGCCGTGCAGCACCCGGTTGTTGTCGAACATCATCAGCTCGCCGTCGCCCAGCGGGAACTGGATCTCGTAGTCCGGGTGGGAGAACAGCTCGCCGAGGCGGCGGCGGGCGCGGTGAAACGCCTTGGTGCTGTGCTCGTCCATCAGCGGCAGGTAGTCCAGGCGCGGACTGTAGTGCACGCCGTCCATCTTGCCCATGGCATCGAGGTGGATCATCGGCCGGCGCTCGATCAGCTCGACCCCGTCGTCGATGAAGCGGAAGCGCACCGGCACGGTGGCCAGCAGGCGATAGCCCTCCGGGTCCTCGGCGCGCAGCCGCTCGGCGACGGCCAGGCTGTCGACCAGCGTCGACAGGCCTCCGGTGGTCTCGTTGGTCAGGCAGTGCAGCAGCTGGATACCGGGGACCGGGTCGCGATAGGGATTGTCGGTATGCGGCGCCAGCGGCACGCTGCGATAGGCCAGGTCGTTGGACTCGGGGCGCGAGCAGACCTCAAAGTACTTGCCGAAGTTGGTCGAGCGCACGTGGCCGAAGGTCTCGCCGACCTCGACCAGGCGCGCGCCGTCGGTGGGCACGTTCCTGAGGATGATCACCCCGTGGCGCAGGTAGGTCTCGAGCGCCTCGCGGAAGGCGTCGCGATCCGAGAGCGTCTGCCAGTCGCGGGTGATGGAGGCGAAGTCGATGTCGCTGGTCCAGGGCCGCGGGGTGGGCAGGCCGTCCTCGTGATCGAAGTCGTCGGCGAAGTGGCGCAGGTCATAGCGCCCGCTGTGGCCGTCGCTGAAGGTCAGCCGCGCCCAGTGGCCGCCGAGGTGCTCGGCCGCCACCAGGGTCAGCTCCGGGTCGAGCCGGTGCGGGTTGAACAGCCGCTGCTGGGTGGGGCCGTCGAGGCTCTCCGGTTCCTGGCAGCGCTCGCGAAGCCACAGGGCCGGCAGCTCGGTGCGGGTGCCGGAGGCATCGGTGGCGAAGACCTTGGCGGGGGATTCTTGGACGTGAAACATGGGGTCTGACATCATCTTGGCCCTGACGAAACGTGTGGGCCGGCATTCTACGCATCGGCCAGGCGCCAGGTAGGCGCGCCCATCTTATGCCTCCCATAGAGTTGCCTTATGGCCGACACCGACGACGCACTGCCCAGCCTCAAGGCGTTGATCGCCTTCGAAACCACCCTGCGCCTCGGCTCGCTGACCGCGGCGGCCAGGGCCCTGGGCGCCACCCAGCCGGCGATCTCCCAGCGCATCCGCGGCCTCGAGGGCCAGGTGGGGCTGGTGCTCTTCGAACGCAGCGGCGCCGGCCTGGCGCCGACCCGGGAGGCGCTGCGCTACTACGACGAGATCGCGCCGGCGCTCAAGCGCCTCACCGGCGCCACCCGCGAGCTGCGGGCGCGGGCGCGCTCGACCCGGCCCCGGGTGCTGATCGCCGCCAACTTCGGCTTCGCCCACCTGTGGCTGCTGCCCAGGCTCGCCCGGCTCGAGGCGGCCTTCCCCCGGGTGGACATCGAGGTGCTGGCGGTCGACCGGGACGATCAGGATCACCTGGCCGATATCGCCATCCACTGCGATCGCGAGAGCGAGCCGGGCGATCTCTTCACCCCCGAGGAGGTGTTTCCGGTCTGCAGCCCCGCCTTCGCCGCCGCGCACGGGATCGAGGCGGGGGATGGCCCGGAACGCTGGATGGCGCTGCCGCTGCTGCACATGGACGAGCGCAATTCGCGCTGGATCGACTGGCGCGAGTGGTGTGCGCTGGCGGGGGTGCCGTTCGAGGAAGAGGGGGCGGTGTTCCGCTACAACAACTATCCGCTGCTGATCAATGCGGCCCAGGCCGGCAAGGGCATCGCGCTTGGCTGGGATCTGCTGGTCGAGGAGGCGCTCGGAGACGGTAGCCTGATCCCGCTGGCGCCGCCGATCCGCCGCGAGAGCCACGGCTATATCCTGCGCACCCGCTATGCCCACAGCGCCCTGATCGGCGAGATCATTCGCTGGGTGACCGCGGAGATCGAGCGCCGCGAGCCGGCCTAGGCCGCACGCCTTGCCCTGGCGTGACCGCGGCGCCAGGCCGCGGCGGGCGCCACCGTGTCAGCGCCCCTGGCCCCTGATCAGGTCGCGGATCACGCGTCGCCCGGGATGCAGATGGTCGGCCAGCGGTGCCTCCAGCGGCAGCGGTTCGTCGCAGAGGCGCGAGGCGATCAGCTCGGCGGTGAGCGGCGCGCTGGAAAGGCCGCGGGAGCCATGGGCGGTGCTGATCCACAGCCCCGGGTGATGGCGGCCCGGCGTCGCCGGGATCCGGGTGGCGTCCTTGGCCATGGCGGCATAGTCGTGGCGCCAGGCCTCGGCGTCGGGCACCGGGCCGGCGTAGGGCGACTTGTCGGGGCTCGCCGCGCGCACCGCGGCGCGCCCGCCCAGCGCCGCCGGCGAGAGATCGGCGCCGGCCTCGGCCAGCGCGGCGGGATAGCCGGGCAGGGTGCGCTCGAGCTCCTCGAGGTTGAAGGCGTGATCGGCCTCGCGGGCGGTGGCGTCGGCGTCGTTGGGCGCGAAGCTGGCGCCGAAGGTCAGTTGGCCGTTCAGCGGCGGCATGGCGTAGCCGCCGGCGCACACCACCCGCGCCGGCGCGGGGGCGCCTGGCGGCAGCGTCAGCCGCGAGATCTGCCCGCGCACCGGCTGCAGGGGCAGGGCGGCGGTCTGATCGAAGCCGTTGGAGGCGGTCGCCGCGGCGATCACCACCTGATCGACCTCAAGCGTGTGCTCTTCGTTTTTACCCCCGCCATCGTCGCCTGACAGCGTCAGCCGCCAGCCGCCGTTCTCGTCGTCCCCCGCGATGGGCGAGAGCCCGCGCACCTCGCCCCGGACGGCGCTCACGCCGTCGCTCGCCGCCAGCCGGCGGCACAGCGCATCCGGACGCACCCAGCCGGCCAAGGGATAGTCGAGCCCGCCGTGGGATAGGCCGAGCCCGCCGTGGGGCAGCTCGAGCCCGGCGAGCCGGCCGGCTTCCTCGGCGTCGACGCCGCGCACCACGCTCGCCGGCAGCGGATGGTTGGCCAGGAAACGGGCCTGGCGGCGCGCCTCGCGCTCGCCGGTGGCCAGCTGCAGCACGCCGCCGGGCGACCACAGCGTCTGGTCCGGGTCCAGCGCCTCGAGCCAGCGTCGGGCATGCAGCAGCCCGGCCAGGTAGGCGCGGCTCTGCAGGTTGGTGTCGGCGGCGAGCTTCACGTAGAGCGCGCCCTGGGCGTTGCCCGAGGCGCCGGCGCCGGGGCCCTCGCGGTCGATCAGCGTCACCGCCACGCCGCGACGGGCCAGGGCGGCGGCCACGGTGGTGCCGGCGAGCCCGGCGCCGATCACCGCCACGCGGCGGGCCGGTCGGGCCGCGGGCGGCGTGAACCAGGGCGTGGCGCGGCGGCGTTCGTCCGCCGGGGGCGTCTCGATCTCGCCGGCCAGCATCTCGCGCTTGCGGCCGAAGCCCGGCACCTTGCGCCAGGCGAAGCCGGCGGCCCTGAGGCCGCGCTTGACCACCCCGGCGCAGGTGAAGGTGGCGAAGGTGGCGCCCGGGCGCGAGCGCGCGGCCATGGCGGCGAACAGCGCGTCGTGCCACATCTCGGGATTCTTCGACGGCGCGAAGCCGTCCAGGAACCAGGCGTCCACGGCGCCGTCGAGCAGCGCCAGGCGCTCGGTGGTGTCGCCGAAGTGCAGGTCCAGGGTCACGCGCCGGTCGAGCCACAGGCGATGCACGCCGGCCACCGGCTCCGGCCACTGGGCCACCAGCGCGGCGGCGCGCTCGGCCAGGTCCGGCCAGGCGGCGAGCGCCCGGGCCAGGTCATCGCGGTCGAGCGGAAACTTCTCGGTGGAGACCAGGTGGAGCCGGGCGCCGGCCGGGGCGTGGGCGTCGAAGCAGGCCCAGGCGCAGAGCATGTTGAGCCCGGTGCCGAAGCCGGTTTCGCCGATGACGAAGGGGCGCGTCGCCTGCCACTCCCGGAAGCGCTCGGGCAGGCGATTGGCGGCCAGGAAGACGTGCTCGGTCTCGGCGCGGCCGTCATGGCGCGAGAAATAGACGTCGTCGAAGGCGCTGGAGTGAGGGGCGCTCTCGCCGCTGTCGTCCTGGCGCCAGTCGAGGCGGGCACTCTCCAGGCCGGCCAGCGGCGGCAGATGATCGGGGGCGGCGGTCAAGATCGGCTCCGGACGTGAATCGGCTGGTCAAAAAATGATCGATTTCGCCGCGGCGCCTTTACGACCGGGCTGGCGCAAGGACTCCGCGGCGTTTCAACAATGTTATCCACAGAAGCTGTGGGGAAAGCCCCTGTTGACAAGTGGCTTCGCGGCCGTTTCCCGGGGACACAAAAAGCGAGCCGGCGACAGCTGCCGCCGGCTCGCTTCGTGGTCAAGGCGGTTCGCCCTAGGGCAGGGCTTTCTTGAAGGGCTTCACCGTCACCTGGGCGTAGACGCCGGCGATGATGTAGGGATCGGCGTCGGCCCAGGCCTGGGCGCTGTCCAGGTCGTCGAACTCGGCGACCACCAGGCTGCCGCTGAAGCCGGCTTCGCCCGGGTCTTCGCTGTCCATGGCGGGATGGGGACCGGCCAGTACCAGGCGGCCCTCGTCGCGCAGCTGCTCGAGGCGAGCCAGATGATCGGGGCGGGCGGCCAGGCGCCGTTCCAGGCTGTCGTTCACATCTTCACTGATGATGGCGTAGAGCATCTCGGAATATCCTCGGCTGAGCGGCTCGCGCCGCGGGAGCGAGTGGCTCGGTTGACCGGGGTGGGTCGGGCGAGCACCATGGGCGTCTATTCTGTCAAAGACACCTGCCCGCGTCATGCCGAACCCCGCACTTCCCGCGCGCTTCGAGGGAAGCGATGCCCTCACCATCGATCTGCACATGCATTCCACCGCCTCGGACGGCGCCCTGTCGCCCACCGATCTGGTGGCGCTGTGCGTCGAGCGCGGCCTCACCCATATCGCCCTGAGCGACCACGATACCGTGGCCGGCGTGGACGAGGCGGTGAGCGCCGGCGCGGACGCGGGGCTGGCCGTGCTGCCGGCCACCGAGCTCTCGACCCAGTGGCGCGGCATCAACCTGCACGTGGTGGGGCTGCTGCCCGAGGGCGCCAGCGGCGCGCTGGCCGATGGGCTCGTCGCCCAGGCCGAGGCCCGCGAGCGTCGCGCGGTGACCATCGCCGAGCGCATGGAGAAGATCGGCCTCGACGACGCCCTGGCCCGGGCCCGCGAGCAGGCCGGCTCCGACCGCCCGCTGGGGCGGCCGGATTTCGCCAAAGCCCTGGTCGCCGCGGGCCTGGTGCCGGACATGTCCACCGCCTTTGCCAGGCATCTGGGCAACGGCAAGGCCGGCGACATCAAGGCGCTGTGGCCGCATCTCGCCGAGGGCGTGCGCTGGATCCTCGAGTCCGGCGGGGTGGCGGTGCTGGCGCATCCGCTGCGCCACAAGCTGACGCGGCGCAAGCGCGGCCTGCTGCTGGACGATTTCCGCGAGGCCGGAGGACGCGCCGCCGAGCTGATCAGCGGCTTCCAGAATGCCGACGTCACCCGCGACCTGGCGCGCCAGCTGCACGAGCGCGACCTGATGGCCTCGCTGGGCAGCGACTTCCACTTCCCCGGCGGCCACCTGGCCCCGGGCAGCATGAGCCCGACGCCACGCACCTCGGTGGCGCCGGTCTGGACCCATCCGCGGCTGGCGGCCTGGATCGAGCGAGCGTCGGCCGCCGCCTGATCCGCCGTTTCGCCGTCCGATTTCCACGAGAACAGGGAGTGCCCATGAGCCAGTTCTTCCAGGTCCACCCGGACAATCCTCAGAAGCGCCTCGTCGACCAGGCGGTCGAGATCATCCGCAAGGGCGGCGTGATCGCCTATCCCACCGATTCCGGCTATGCCCTGGGCTGTCATCTGGGCGACAAGAAGGCCATCGAACGCATCAAGTGGCTGCGTTCGCTGGACGACAAGCACAACTTCACCCTGGTGTGCTCCGATCTTTCCGAGATCGGCACCTACGCCAAGGTCGACAACGCCGTCTTCCGGCTGCTCAAGGCCCATACTCCGGGGGCCTACACCTTCATCCTCAACGCCACCACCGAGGTGCCGCGCCTGCTGCTCCACCCCAAGCGGCGCTCGATCGGCGTGCGGGTGCCCGATCACCACATCACCCGGGCGCTGCTCGATGCCCTCGGCGAGCCGCTGATGAGCGTGACGCTGATTCCCGAGGGCGAGGAACTGCCGATGACCGACGCCGAGGAGATCCGCGACCGCTTCGGTGCGCATCTGTCGCTGGTGATCGACGGCGGCGCCTGCCACCTGGAGCCGACCAGCGTGATCGACCTGCGCGATCTGCCGCCCACCGTGGTGCGCGAGGGGCGTGGCGACGTCGCCCCCTTCCAGGACTGACCTTTCAGGACCGACCTTTCAGGACAGGGCAAGCCTCGCTGCCGCACTCGTACCGGCTCGGCCTTCTGGCCGAGCCGGTTTTTTATGGCCGCCGGTGCCGGGGGCGCCGGCAGTGGCGCCTCCGGGGATTATTTGAACAGTTGATTAAAATAAAATATGATCGAATCGATTTTCTTCGATAACAAGGCGTAATCGGGTGCGAGTCGATGTCGTGTCCGAGCGCGCCGACGACAAGGAGAACTCCATGCCGATGTCCGCTTACCATCGTGCCGGCGGTGCCGCCGTCCTGGCCGGCCTGATGGCCCTGCCGCTGGCCGCACCGGTGGCCGCCGATGATTCCATGGTCTGCGCCCAGGCGGCCTATGCGATGGGCCTGCGCTACCAGCAGCAGTCCGCCGAGGTGGCGGCGCTGCAGCGCCAGGGCTTCGCGCTCGCCCGCTATCGCCTCGAGGACCGCCTCGAGGCGCTGGGCGAGGATGCCGCCCCGGCGATCATCACCGACCTCGACGAGACGGTGCTGGACAACAGCGCGCTGCTGGCCCGTGACATGGGCGAGTGCCACGACTTCACCACCTGGGACACCTGGAAGCACTGGGAGCGTGAGGGCGAGCCGCGCCTGATCCCCGGCGCCGAGGGCTTCCTGGACTATGCCGACGAGCACGGCGTGGCCATCTACTACGTCTCCGACCGCTACCAGGAGAACGAGGCCGACACCATCGCGACCCTGGAGGCCCTGGGCCTGCCCCAGGTGTCCGAGGACAGCGTCATGCTGCTGGGGCCGCCCAAGGCCGAGCGTCGCGCCAAGGTGGAAGAGGGGCATACCCTGGTGATGCAGCTCGGGGACTCCCTGCACGACTTTTCCGGCGAGTTCGCCGATGCCGATCTCGACGCTCAGCAGGCTCTCGTCGAGCAGAACGCCGAGCGCTTCGGTCAGGACTGGATCGTGTTCCCCAACGCCGGTTACGGTGACTGGAGCGAGGCCGAGCTGGACGCCTGGGAGGCGCCGCTGGAGACCGAGTGAGTCGGCCGCGACGAGAACGCGCCCGCGAGACGCCCCGGGATCACTCCCGGGGCGTCTTTGTGTCCGGGGGGGCGTCGTTCGGAGTCTCGTCGTCGGAGGGCTCGTCGTGGGCCTCTTCGCGTGGGTCGGGGGTGTTCTCGTCGAGCCAGGTGCCGCACTTGAGGCAGTAGCGGGCCTTCTTCTCGTGGCGGTCGTGGCCGCAGCCTGGGCAGGCCTCGTCGGAGTAGCGGTCGGCGCGGATCGAGCGGATCACCTCGGCGGAGAAGACCCCGGTGGGCACGGCGATGATCGCGTAGCCGATCAGCATCACCATCATCGAGATGGCCTGGCCCAGCGGGGTGACCGGGGTGATGTCGCCGTAGCCCACCGTGGTCAGGGTGACCACGGCCCAGTAGATGGCGGTGGGAATGCTGGTGAAGCCGGCCTCCGGTGGCTCGATCAGGTAGATCAGCGAGGCGAAGATGGTCACCAGCATCAGCACGGTGAACAGGAACAGGAAGATCTGATGGCTGCTGCGCACCAGCGCGCCGATCAGCAGCCGCCCCTCGCCGACGAACTCCATCAGCCGCAGGACCCGGAAGATGCGCAGGGTGCGCAGCAGGCGCACCACCACCAGCGACTGGGCGCCGGGCACCACCAGCGCCAGCCAGGTGGGCAGGATGGCGACGAGGTCGATGACGCCGTAGAAGCTCTTGAGATACTGCCAGGGCCGCTCGAGGCAATAGAGGCGGATGATCAGCTCGGCGGTGAACAGCAGCGTGAAGCCCCACTCGAAGCGCCGGAACCACACGCCGTAGTCGGCATCCAGCTGCGCCACGCTCTCCAGCATCACCACCAGCACGCTGGCCAGGATGACGCCGATCAGGGCGATGTCGAAGCCCTTGGCCTGCGGTGTGTCGGACTCGAAGATGATCTGGAACACCCGGGTGCGCAGGCCGCCCGCGGCGGGCTTGAAGCGATCGTGATTCACGGCGTTCCCTCGTGCTGTTCGCCCGCGACGGGCGGCGTCCCTGGCCCGGGGTCAGCCCAGCGCGACCGCCTCGGGCAGGCGTCGCGACAGGGCAAGCAGCTGACTGCCGGTGTCGGCGGTCAGCCAGTCATCGTGGCTCAGCGCCGCGGCCAGCCGGCCGGCGAGCCGGCCCTCCTCGCGGGTGTCGCCGAGCGCGTCGGCCAGCCGCCGGAGTGCCTCGCGGGCGGCCTCGCGGAAGGCCTCGTCGCCGGTGTCGGCGTGGGCGTCCAGCGCCACCACGGCGCGGTGCAGCCAGGCGGGCGCCGAGCCGCCCTCGGGCAGCGTCCAGCCGCCGGCGAGCAGGGCGCCGCCGCGGGCGGCCTTGCTGGTGTCCGAGGGGCGCAGCGGCACGTTTTCGGCCAGGGACTCGGCGAGCTCGAGCAGTGCCGCGGGCTCGCCGGCCTTGAGCTCGAGCTCCAGTTCGCGGATCGGGGCGGTGCGGTCGTCGCTCTTGATCTCGCCGAGGTCGAGGGCGATCTCGACGCTGGTGCCGTCGCGCTCCCACCACCAGGTCTCGCGTGCGAAATCGGTGGCGAAGCGCGGCACGAGCTCGCCCAGCACGCCTTCACCGAGCGCCTCGATCGGCGGCAGGTCGGCCAGCCGGGCCAGGTCGAGCCCCGGTCCCATCACTTCCCACTCCCATTCGCCTCGGGTCGAGAGGCCGCCGCTGCCCTGGCCGCTGGTCTTCAGCGTCTGCAGGATACGGCCGTCGGCGTGACGCAGCCGCAGCGCCATGCGCTCGGCTTCCAGGCGCCCGTCGGGGGTGTCGAAGTAGGTGTTGCCGAGGCGCGTGGTGCGGGGTTCGAGGCCGGCCAGTCGCGGATGCCGGCGCAGCGCTTCCGGGCCCGACGGGGCCAGGGCGAGTTTCAGTTCGATCTCTTTTGCCATCGAAGGACTGCCTTATTTGCATGTTCGTGAAGATTAGATGATTTTCTCATGACGCCGGCTTAGGCAGTCACTATACTGACGCCGCCATTTCCAAGTGCCTAGATGCCCCATGGTGACATCCAATCCCTTCTCCGCGATGTTCGGTCGCTCGCCATTCCAGCCGCTGCTGGCTCATATCGTCAAGGTCAGCGACTGTTCGGAAGCCCTGCTGCCGTTCTTCGAGGCTACGCTCACGGGAGACTGGCAGGAAGCCGCCCGACAGCGCGAGTCGATCACTCGGCTCGAGCATGAGGCCGACGAGCTCAAGACCGAGCTGCGCCTCAATCTGCCCAATACCATGTTCCTGCCGGTGTCGCGCTCCGACCTGCTGGACCTGATCAGCGTCCAGGATCAGATCGCCAACAAGGCGCGCGACATCACCGGCATCATGCTGGGTCGCAGCATGCAGGTGCCCGAGGTGCTCGCGCAGCCGATGCGCGACTACATCCGCACCTCGGTGGCCTGCGTGGCCCAGGCCCGCGAAGCCCTGGAAGAGCTCAAGGACCTGCTCGAATCCGGCTTCGGTCGCAATGCCTCCGATGTGATGCAGACGCTGATCCGCGAGCTGCACACCCTGGAGCAGCAGACCGACGAGCAGCAGGTCGCCATCCGCCGCCAGCTCTTCACGCTCGAGAGCGAGCTGCCGCCGGTGGACGTGATGTTCCTCTACAAGATCATCGACTGGGTCGGTGAACTGTCCGATCGCGCCGAGCGCGTCGGCAGTCGCCTTCAGATCATGACGGCCAACTGAGCGGGATCCTCCCGCAGCGACAACCGCCACCTTCTGACCCGATACAAGGTTTCCGTCCTATGTCGATCATCGCGCAATACGGCGACATCTTCATCATTCTCGCCTGTGCCTTCGGTTTCTTCATGGCCTGGGGCGTCGGTGCCAACGACGTGGCCAACGCCATGGGCACCTCCGTCGGTTCCAAGGCCATCACCATCAAGCAGGCGATCATCATCGCCGTGATCTTCGAGTTCCTCGGCGCCTGGCTGGCCGGTGGCGAGGTTACTCAGACCATCCGCAAGGGCATCATCGATCCGGCCCTGCTCGAGAACGATCCGCAGTTGCTGGTCTACGGCATGCTGGCCTCGCTACTGGCGGCCGCGACCTGGCTGCTGATCGCCTCCATGCGCGGCTGGCCGGTGTCCACCACCCACTCCATCGTCGGCGCCATCGTCGGCTTCGCCATGGCCGGTCTCGGCATGGAGGCCGTGGGCTGGGCCAAGGTCGGCCAGATCGCCGCCAGCTGGGTGGTGTCGCCGCTGATGTCGGGCTCGATCGCCTTCATGCTGTTCAAGTCCGTGCAGCACCTGATCTTCGAGAACCGTGATCCCTTCGCGGCGGCCAAGCGCTTCGTGCCGATGTACGTGTTCCTGGTCGGCTTCATCGTCGCCATGGTGACCCTGACCAAGGGGCTCAAGCACGTCGGTCTCGAGCTCGGCTTCGGCGAGAGCCTGTTCTATGCGGTCCTGTTGGGCATCGTGGTGATGCTGCTCGGCGGCCTGCTCGAGCGCCGCGTGGGCGCCGAGAAGCGCAAGGGCGACGCCTTCGGCTTCGACGGCGTGGAGCGCGTGTTCGGCGTGCTGATGCTGTTCACCGCCTGTGCCATGGCCTTCGCCCACGGCTCCAACGACGTGGCCAACGCCGTCGGCCCGCTGGCCGCGGTGATCGGCGTGATCTACAGCGATGGCGTGATCGGCGGCGATTCGTTGATCCCCTGGTGGGTGCTGGTGCTCGGCGGCGGCGGCATCGTCGTCGGCCTGGTGACCTACGGCCACAAGGTCATCGCCACCGTCGGTACCGGCATCACCGAGCTGACCCCGAGCCGCGGCTTTGCCGCCACGCTCGCGGCCGCCACCACCGTGGTGCTGGCCTCCGGCACCGGCCTGCCGATCTCCACCACCCACACCCTGGTCGGTGCGGTGCTGGGCGTGGGCCTGGCCCGCGGCATGGCGGCGCTCAACCTGCGCGTGATCGGCACCATCGTGATGTCGTGGTTGATCACCCTGCCGGCCGGCGCGATCCTGGCGATCATGTTTTTCTTCATGTTCAAGGGCATGTTCGGCTAAGCGCGGCGATTGGCTGCTGCGCTCGATATCCTGGCCGCCAGCGGTACTCGGGATCCTCATTTACGATCAAGTAAACTGCGGTTCCTGCGTTCCGGTGGCGGCCAGCCTATCTTCGCTCGCGACGCCAATCCTTCGCGCTTAGCGTGTCTGATTGGCGATGGACGGCGGCACCGCAAGGTGCCGCCGTTTTTTTGCGTCTGGTATAGTCAAGGCTCTCATTTCCCCTCATCTGCTGCCGGAGCGCGGCCCTTGGACACTCGTTTTCCCTTCGTCGACTGGTTCCGCAATTCCTCGCCGTATATCAACGCGCACCGAGGATGTACCTTCGTCATCCTGATCGAGGGCGAGGCCGTGGCGCAGGGCCGAGGCGAGCAGCTGATCCAGGACCTGGCGCTGCTGCATACCCTGGGCGTGCGCCTGGTGGTGGTGCTGGGCATCCGCCCCCAGGTGGAACGGGCCCTGACCGAGGGCGGCATCACGCCGCGGCGTCATGACGGGCGCTGGGTGGCCGACGAGGCGATCATGGCCCGGGTCGAGCGAGTGGCCGCCGAGCAGCGTCTGTGGCTGGAGTCACGGCTGTCGCTGGGGCTGCCCAATACCCCGCTGCACGGCGTGGAGATGACGGTGGTCTCGGGCAATCTGGTGATGGCCAAGCCGCTGGGCGTGCGCGACGGCATCGACTTCGATCGCAGCGGCGAGGTGCGTGGCGTTCGCCACGAGGCGATCCGCGGCCTGCTGGACCAGCGTTCGCTGGTGTTGCTGCCGCCGCTGGGGTATTCCAGCACCGGCGAGGTCTTCGACCTGGATGCCGCCGAGGTCGCGCGCCATACCGCCACGGCGCTGTCCGCGGACAAGCTGATCCTGCTCGGTGAGGCCAGCGGCCTGTGCGACGAGGGCGGCCAGCTGCGCCGCCAGCTGGCACCGGTCGAGGCCGAGCCGCAGCTGGCGGCCGCCGAGGCCGGCAGCGAGCTGGCCCGCCATCTGGGCGCGGCCATCGGCGCCGCCCGCCACGGCGTGGCGCGCACGCATCTGCTGTCGTGGCAGGATCACGACGCCCTGCTCGGCGAGCTGTTCACCCGCGATGGCGTGGGCACCATGATCACCCAGCATCGCTACGAACAGCTGCGTCGCGCCGGGATCGACGACATCGGTGGCCTGCTGGAGCTGCTCGAGCCGCTGGAGCGACGCGGCATGCTGGTGCCGCGCTCGCGGGAGCGCCTGGAGTATGAAATCGACGACTACGTGGTCATCGAGCGCGACGGCATGGTGATCGGCTGTGCCGCGCTGCACGCCTTTGCCGAGGCGCGCATGGGCGAGCTGGCCTGCGTCGCGGTGCACGGCGACTACCGCGGCGGCGCCCGGGGCGACCTGCTGCTCGGCGAGGTCGAGCGGCTGGCCCGCTCGCGCGGCATCGAGGCGCTGTTCGCGCTGACCACGCATACCGCGCACTGGTTCTTCGAGCACGGCTTCGCCCTGGCCGGCATCGACGACCTGCCGCCTCTCAAGCGCGAGGCCTATAACCAGGCTCGCCAGTCCAAGATCCTGATCAAGTCGCTCATCTGAACGCTATTCGGCCCTTGGTGTCGCCCGATGCCATCACGCCGGTCGCCGAATGTCTCCAGATAGAGACGATATAAAGCACTGTTTCGACAGTGCTTTTTGTTTTCCAGGGAAATGGCGTCGCCATAAGGCAACGAAAATGCCCGTCTGATGCCGCCGTGGAGGAGGCCCCGTCGGGCGTGCCAGTCTTGGTATTTCTATAACTTTATGATTTTTATGGACTGCTGGTTTTTTGGCATGGGTTTGGCAATACTCAGGGCGAGCAAGCGGAAGGCGGTTCAAACGGCTCGAACCGCTTTCCGGTCGCCGGGAGGCAGATGACGACACTGCCCTGTGCCCTGGCCTCACGGCGACCAACGTCTGCTCCAGCGATGTGTGACTTTAGGTTGCGATGAGACGGTACCGACGACCTCGTCATGGATGGGTACCGATAGGGCAAGGATGCCCTGGCAAGGATGCCTCCCCCCGATAGGGGGACGAATTGCACGGCCGCGCCCCGGCGGGGCCGTCAGAGGAAGCGAGGCGGTGAGCCGCCTCAGGAATCCTCCCTGACTGAATGGGGATTCCGCCGCTTCATGGGCCTTCGGGCTCCGGGAAATGATCGAACGACGCCCAGTCGTCGGTCGAACGGTTTCCCACCCCTTCAGTTCCCTGCGTATTGGGCCGGCTATGCCGGCCTTTTTTTTGCCTTTCCGGCCCCACTGAAGCACGGGTGACAGGCCGAACTCTGGTATTCTCGGGTAAACGATAGTGGTTGCCGACTCACTCCTTTTCCGAACGCTGGCCATGACATCTGCCGTTTCACGCCGCTGGCGGCCGCGCTCGCTGCTTCAGCTGGTGCTGCTCGCCTTTCTGATGGTGATGCTGCCGCTGGCCGTGCTGATGTTTCAGGCCGGACAGGCGCTCTCCGAACTCTCGCGCCTGGCCGATCAGAGCGCGCGACAGGCCGTGGACGAGACTCGCCGCGCCCGCACGCTGGGCGCCCTGGCGCTCGAGATGGAGCGTGGCGCCCGGCAGTATGCCGTGCTCGAGCAGGAGAGCCTGCTCGAGATCTTCGACGATCGCCTGGCGGAATATCGCCGCCTGCTGGCCAAGCAGCGCGAGCTGCTGCCCGATGACCCCGACGTCGAGGCGCTGTCCGGACAGCTCGACCGTCTCGCCGAGCTGCCGGAGCTGCCGCTGGAGGCGTTCCAGCGGCGGCTGACGGACTTCCTGCCCTTCGCCGAGCATACCGAGGCGATGCGTCACGCCACCAACCGGCGCATCGACGACCGCCTGGACGTGATCCGCGAGCGCGCCGAGACCGTACAGCATCGCCTGTGGTGGCAGACCGCGGCGCTGGTCTCGGCCAGCCTGATCCTGATGCTGCTGTTCACGCGTCTGATCGTGCGGCCGGTGCGCCAGCTCGAGCGGCGCATCCTGAGTATCGGCAGCACCGGCAAGACGGCCCGGCCGACGCTTGTGCAGGGGCCCGCCGAACTGGTCAGCCTCGACGAGCGGCTCGACTGGCTGTCCTCGCGGCTCGGCGAGCTGGAGGAGCAGAAACAGCAGTTCCTGCGCCACATGTCACACGAGCTCAAGACGCCGCTGGCCAGCGTTCGTGAAGGCTCGGCCCTGCTGGCCGACGGCGTGGCCGGTGAGCTCACCCGCCATCAGCGCGAGATCCTGGAGCTGATCGACGCCAGCGGCAGCGAACTGCAGCAGCTGATCGAGCAGCTGCTCGACTACAACCTGCTGCAGCACAGTCAGCGTCTCGAGCTCGAGCGGCTCGACGTCGCCACCGTGGTCAAGGAGGTGCTGGCCAAGCACCATCTGGCGCTGCAGCAGAAGGGCATGGCGGTGCACTGTTTCGACGGTCCGCGGACCTGGCGACTCGATCGCACGGCCACGGCCCGCGTCCTCGACAACCTGATCTCCAACGCCATCGCCTACGGCGAGGACGGCGGAGAGCTGGAGATTCGCGCCCGTGCCACCCAGGACTGGCTGATCGTCGAGGTGGCCAACAGCGGTGAACCGATTCCCAAAGAAGATCGGAGCCGGCTGTTCGAGGCCTTCTATCAAGGGCGCATTCGCCGCAAGGGCGCGCTCAAGGGCTCCGGTATCGGGCTGTCGGTGGCTGCCGACTGCGCACGGCTGCAGCACGGCCAGCTGACGCTGGTGGAAGACGACCGCCTGGCGGTGTGTTTCCGCCTGTCGCTGCCGCGTCCGGCCCCGGAAGCCGATCAACAGAAAACGCTAGCCGCTCCGGCGGAATAAGCCGACGCAAGGAACGATTCATGATGATCCCACGCCCCCTGCTGCTGTGCCTGCTATCGGCCGGACTGACCGGCTGTCAGTGGCTGCCCGCGCAGCTGTCGGGACAGCCCCGCGAGCCCGCGGTAGAGGAACATGCCGGCTGCTACGCCGAGATCCCCGACTTCGGCGAGCCGGCCTGCCTGCTGGAAGAGTGGGTGGCCCTGGGCCTCGCCTCCCAGCGTGGCGACCGTGAATGGCGCGATGTCACGCTCATGCGCGTCTCCGGCGACTCGCACGATCAGCGCCTGGCCCGGGCCGTGGTGATGGCCTGGGGCAACGAGCGTGAGTGGACCCAGGCCTCCGAACTGTTCAAGGCCGACCTCCACACGGCCCCCTCGCGGCTGCAGCCGCTGCTGCGCTACTGGCTCAACGAGCTGGAAGGGCGTCGCGCCCTGGGCCAGCGCCTGGAAGAGAGCCGTCAGGAACGCCTGGCGGTGGAGGAAGAGAAGGCCGCGCTGGACGAGAAGCTGGACGCTCTCACCGATATCGAGCGAAACATCAACTCGCGACAGCAGACCGAGTAAGCGGGAGACACGAACATGATGCCAAGCGGAAGCCCTCAAGCTCCGAATCAGGGAGCCAACATCCTGCTGGTGGATGACGACCCCAGCCTCCTCAAGCTGCTGGGCATGCGCCTGGAAAGCCGTGGCTATCGGGTGACCACCGCCGAGAGCGGACGCGCGGCCCTCAAGCACCTGGACGCCGGCAGCCCGGACCTGGTGCTCTCCGACATGCGCATGGACGAGATGGACGGCCTGGCGCTGTTCCAGGAGATCCAGCGCCGGCTGCCCGGCCTGCCGGTGATCATCCTCACCGCCCACGGCTCGATTCCCGACGCCGTGAGCGCGACCCGTCAGGGCGTGTTCGGCTTCCTGACCAAGCCGGTGGATCGCGAGGAGCTGTTCACCACCATCGACGAGGCGCTGAGCCAGTCCAGCGCCGCCGGCGGCAGCGACGGCGACGATCGCTGGCGCGAGGCGATCATCACCCGCAGCCCCGAGATGGAGCGGCTGCTCGAGCAGGCGCGGATGGTGGCCACCTCCGACGTCAGCGTGCTGGTCACCGGCCCCTCCGGCTCGGGCAAGGAGCTGATGGCCGAGGCGATCCACAAGGCCAGCCCCCGCGCCGACAAGCCGTTCGTCGCCATCAACTGTGGCGCGCTGCCCGAGCAGCTGCTGGAGAGCGAGCTGTTCGGCCACGCCAAGGGTGCCTTCACCGGCGCGATCAGCGAGCACAAGGGCCTGTTCCAGGCGGCCGACGGCGGCACCCTGTTCCTCGACGAGATCGGCGACATGCCGCTGCCGCTGCAGGTCAAGCTGCTGCGCGCCCTGCAGGAGCGCCAGATCCGCCCGCTGGGCTCCACCACCTCGGTGCCGATCGACGTGCGGCTGATCTCGGCCACCCATCGCGACCTGGGCCAGGCGATGCACGACGGCGAGTTCCGCGAGGACCTCTTCTACCGCCTCAACGTGGTCAACCTCAAGCTGCCGCCGCTCAAGGAGCGCGCCGAGGACGTGCCGCTGCTGGCCAAGCACCTGGTGGCCCAGGCCGCCGAGCGTCACAAGCCGTTCGTGAAGGGCTTCTCGCGCGAGGCCCTCAACCTGCTGGCGGGCTGCGCCTGGCCCGGCAACGTGCGCCAGCTGGTCAACGTGGTCGAGCAGTGCGTGGCCCTGACCAGCGCGCCGATGATCCCCGAGGCGCTGGTCGCCCAGGCGCTGGCCGCCGAGGACAATGCGCTGCCCACCTTCAGCGATGCCCGCGCCGGCTTCGAGCGCAGCTACCTGATCAAGGTGCTCAAGATCACCGAGGGCAACGTGACCCAGGCCGCACGCATCGCCGGGCGCAATCGCACCGACTTCTACAAGCTGCTGGCGCGCCACGAGCTGGAGCCCTCGACCTTCAAGCCGGGCACCGCGCAGAGCGAGGCGTCCTGAGGCGAAAGCGTCAGTCGGCGTCCTCGTCGGGCAGCACCTCGAGGGCCAGTCGGCCCTCGCCGAGCCGCGCCGCCAGGCGCTCCCCGGGCCGGGTATCCGCCGCATGGCGGATCACCCGGCCTTCGTCGTTCTCGAGGATGGCATAGCCGCGGCCCAGCACCGCCAGCGGGCTGACCGCCTGCAGCTCGCGGGCGACGGCACCCAGCCGTTCGCGGTGATGGGCCAGCGCCCGGGGCATGGCCTGGTGCAGGCGCTGACGGGCCTGCGTCAGGCGCCGGGTCTCCTGCTCGAGGCGGCGCTCGGGCGAGCGCAGCGCCAGGCGCCGCCCGAGTTGCGCCTGGTGGCGGCGGGCGGCCGCCAGCCGTGCCTGCATGGCCCGCCGTAAACGCCCCTCCAGCTGCTCCAGCTGACGCCGCCGGAAGGCCAGCACCTCGCCGGGGTGGCGCAGCCGTGCGCCCAGGTGATCGAGCCGCTGGGCCTCGGTATCGAGCCGGGCGCGCTGGGCGCGGGTCAGTCGCTGCTCGAGCGCCCGCAGGCGCTGTGTGAGTTCGCGGGCATCGGGCACCAGCTGCTCCGCCGCCGCCGAGGGCGTGGGCGCGCGGCGGTCGGCGGCGAAGTCGGCCAGCGTCGTGTCGACCTCGTGGCCCACCGCCGACATCACCGGCAGCCGCGAATGGAAGATCGCCCGGGCCAGGTGCTCGTCGTTGAAGGCCCACAGGTCCTCGAGGCTGCCGCCGCCGCGGGTGATCAGGATGGCATCGCGCGCCGGGTCCAGCGCCGACTGACGGTTGAGCAGGCCCAGCGCGGCGATCATCGCCGGCGTCGCCTCGCGGCCCTGCACCGGCACCGGAATCAGCGTCACCTGGGCCAGCGGCCAGCGCGCCGCCAGCACCGCCAGCACGTCGCGGATCGCCGCCCCGGTGGGCGAGGAGAGCACCAGCAGGTGGCGTGGCGGATAGGGCAGGGCGCGGGTGTTGGCGAACACCCCCTCGGCGTCGAGCCTGGCCTTGAGGCGCTCATAGGCCGCCAGCAGTTCGCCTTCGCCCGTCGCCTGTACCGCCTCGGCGATCAGCTGGTAGTCGCCACGCGGCTCGAACAGCGACACCCGGCCGCGCACCTTGACCCGGTCGCCGTCGCGCATCGGCGCGGCGACGAAGCGCGCGCGTGTGCGGAACAGCGCGCAGCGCAGCTGGGCCCGCTCGTCCTTGAGGGTGAAGTAGACGTGGCCCGACGAGGGCCGCGATACGCCGGACAGCTCGCCCTCGACCCAGACGTCGCCGACATCCTGTTCCAGCGCCTGGCGGGCGCGGCGGTTGAGTTCGCTGACCGAGAGGGCGGTGTCGTCGCTGGGGGGCATGGGCATCCTGAGTGGGAAAGGGGCGGTGGCAGAGCGCCGGCGCCTCGTACTGTAGCGGATGCCCGAGACTCGCCGCTAGGCGGGCGGCGGCGCCAGGCGCTTCAGCAGCGCCGGCAGGACCAGCACCAGCACGCTGATGCGCAGCAGGTGGTGGGTGGTCACGAAGGCCGGGTCGATGCCCAGCGTCAGCGCCACCAGGCTCAGCTCCGGGGCGCCGCCCGGCATGTAGGCGAGCAGGGCGGCGGCGGGAGAATAGCCGGTCAGCAGATGGCCGATCCAGGCGGCCAGCACGGCGATCGCCAGCAGCACCAGGGCCTGGCCGACGGCCATCACCAGCGTATGGCCGACCCGGGCCAGCGAGGTGCCGGCGAAGCGCACGCCCACCGAGATGCCGATCAGCACCTGGGCCAGGGCCAGCAGCGTCGGCGGCACCGCGGCGTGGGTGACGCCGGAGAGGTGCAGTGCCGCCGACACCAGCGCCGGGCCGAACAGCAGCGCGTTGGGCAGGCGCAGCAGGCGCGCCAGCCAGATGCCGCCGAGGCCGGCGGCCACGAGCCAGGCGGCATCGATGGGGGCGGGCAGCCACAGCCACTGTGCGAGGTCCGGCGTGGCGCCGGCCAGGTCGACGTGGCCGATCGCCTGCAGCACCGGGGGGATCGCCACCAGCAGCACCAGGATGCGCACCGCATGGGTCATGCCCACCACCCGCAGGTCGGCGCCGGAGGCCATGGCCATCACCGTGACCGTGGAGACCCCGCCCGGCACGCCGGCGTACAGCGACGTCTCCCGCGTGTGGCCGGCCACGCGCTGCGAGAACCACACCGAGAAGGCCATCATCACCGCCGTGGCCACCAGCATCACCGCCAGGCTCAGGTTCCACAGGCCCAGGTCGCCGGACAGCTGCGGCGTGAAGGCCGAGCCCAGCATCACCCCGATCACCACCAGCACGCCCTTGCGGCCGCGGCCCGGCGAGCGCAGCCGCACCCCGGCCAGGCTCGTCACGGTGGTGGCGATCATGGCGCCGAGCAGCCACGGCAGCGGCAGGTTGACGGCGAAGGCCAGCGCCCCGCCGGCGATGCCGAGGAAGAGGGTGGGCAGGAAGCGCAGCAGGGCGGCAAGGGTGGAGGGCAAGCGATATCCTTCAGGAGAGCGGTAAGTTCATGAGAAGGCTAAACAGTATACCGGCGAGCGCCGAGTCGGGCGACAGGGGCTGTGATCCGCCTCGGGCGGGCGTGAATCCCCCAGCGCCGCGACGCCTTCCTGGCCCGCTGGCGCCGAGAGTTCCGGCGCGACGACTGAGGGCGAATCGCTCCCCGGATTGCCGGAAAGCGGCCCGCGGCGTTATAATGGTCGATTAACTTCATCGCCCTCCCTCCACCAGCGCACTGGGTGTTGCCGACTATGCTACGTATGGCCCAAGAAGCTCTTACGTTCGATGACGTATTACTCGTTCCCGGCTATTCGGAGGTCCTGCCCAAGGACGTCAGCCTCCGGACACGCCTGACCCGCGACCTATACCTCAACATCCCGCTCCTCTCCGCCGCCATGGACACCGTGACCGAGGCTCGCCTGGCCATCGCGATGGCGCAGGAAGGGGGCATCGGCATCATCCACAAGAGCATGACCATCACCCAGCAGGCCGCCGAGGTGCGCAAGGTCAAGAAGCACGAGAGCGTGATCGTGAAGGATCCGGTCACCGTCGGCGCCAAGGCCAAGCTGGCCGACCTGCTGGCCATGGCCCGCGAGCACGGCTTCTCCGGCTTCCCGGTGGTGGAAGGCGAGACCCTGGTGGGCATCGTCACCGAGCGTGACATGCGCTTCCAGCCCAACCACGGCGACAGCGTGGCCGACATCATGACCCCGCGCGAGAAGCTGGTCACCGTGGCCGAGGGCACCGAACTCTCCGTGATCAAGGGCAAGATGCAGGAGCACCGCGTCGAGAAGATGCTGGTGGTGGACGACGAGTTCCGCCTGCGCGGCCTGGTCACCTTCCAGGACATCGAGAAGGCCCGCACCTTCCCCAATGCCGCCAAGGATGAGGACGGCCGCCTGCTGGTCGGCGCCGCCGTCGGCACCGGCCCCGAGACGCCTGACCGCATCGCCGCCCTGGCCGAGGCCGGCGTCGACGCCATCATCGTCGATACCGCCCACGGCCACTCCCGCGGCGTGATCGACCGCGTCGCCTGGGTCAAGGAGCACTTCCCGAAGATCCAGGTGATCGGCGGCAACATCGCCACCGCCGAGGCGGCCAAGGCGCTGGCCGAGGCCGGCGCCGACGGCGTCAAGGTCGGCATCGGCCCCGGCTCCATCTGCACCACCCGCGTCGTCGCCGGCGTCGGCGTGCCGCAGATCACCGCCGTCTCCAACGTCGCCGCGGCGCTCAAGCCCTACGACATCCCGCTGATCGCCGACGGCGGCATCCGCTTCTCCGGCGACCTGGCCAAGGCCATCGCGGCCGGCGCCAGCGCGGTGATGGTCGGCGGCCTGCTGGCCGGCACCGAGGAGGCCCCGGGCGAGGTCGAGCTCTACCAGGGCCGCACCTACAAGGCCTACCGCGGCATGGGTTCCATGGGCGCCATGTCCCAGACCCAGGGCTCCAGCGACCGCTACTTCCAGGACAAGGACGCCGGCGTCGAGAAGCTGGTGCCGGAAGGCATCGAAGGCCGCGTGCCCTACAAGGGCGTGATGGGCGCCATCGTCCACCAGATGATGGGCGGCCTGCGCGCCTCCATGGGCTACACCGGCTGCGCCAGCATCGACGAGATGCGCACCAAGCCGGAGTTCGTGAAGATCACCGGCGCCGGCTTCAACGAGTCCCACGTCCACGACGTGCAGATCACCAAGGAAGCCCCGAACTATCGTGCCGGCTGATGCCAGCCTGACGCCGTAGAACGATGAGCTGGAAGCGCGCCGCCGGGCGGCTTCCAGCTTTTCGCTTCCGGCCCGCGAAATTTGCTCCCCGTTTTGCCCGCCTCGTATAGGAATGGCCAGATGACCGACATTCACGCCCACAAGATCCTGATCCTCGACTTCGGCTCCCAGTACACCCAGCTGATCGCCCGCCGGGTCCGCGAGATCGGCGTCTACTCCGAGATCCGCGCCTTCGACATCACCGAGGAAGAGATCCGCGAGTACGCCCCCAACGGCATCATCCTCGCCGGCGGCCCGGAATCCGTCACCGAGCTGGGCTCGCCCCGCGCCCCCCAGTGCGTGTTCGAGATGGGCCTGCCGGTGCTCGGCATCTGCTACGGCATGCAGACCATGGCCGAGCAGCTCGGCGGCGCCGTGGAAGGCTCCAACAAGCGCGAGTTCGGCTACGCCCAGGTGCGCCTCGACGTCGAGACCGCGCTGTTCAAGGACATGGCCGACCACATCGACTCCGAGACCGGCAAGAGCCTGCTCGACGTGTGGATGAGCCACGGGGACAAGGTCGCCCAGGTGCCGGACGCGTTCAGCGTGATCGCCTCCACCCCGAGCTGCCCGATCGCCGCCATGGCCTGGGAAGAGAAGCGCTTCTACGGCGTGCAGTTCCACCCCGAGGTGACCCACACCCTGCAGGGCCAGCGCATCCTCGAGCACTTCGTGCTGGATATCTGCCAGAGCGAGCGCAACTGGACCCCGGCCCAGATCATCGAGGACCAGATCGCCCGCGTGCGCGAGCAGGTCGGCGACCGCCACGTGCTGCTGGGCCTCTCCGGCGGCGTGGACTCCTCCGTGGTCGCGGCGCTGCTGCACAAGGCCATCGGCGACCAGCTCACCTGCGTGTTCGTCGACAACGGCCTGCTGCGCAAGGACGAAGGCAACCAGGTGATGGAGACCTTCTCCCAGCACATGGGCGTGCGCGTGATCCGCTCCGACGCCGAAGACCTGTTCCTCGGCAAGCTCGAGGGCGTGGCCGACCCGGAAGAGAAGCGCAAGATCATCGGCAACACCTTCATCGACGTGTTCGACGAGCAGGCCGCCAAGATCGAAGGCGTGGACTTCCTCGCCCAGGGCACCATCTACCCGGACGTGATCGAGTCCGCCGCCTCAAAGACCGGCAAGGCCCACGTCATCAAGTCGCACCACAACGTCGGCGGCCTGCCCGAGACCATGAAGCTCAAGCTGGTCGAGCCGCTGCGCGAGCTGTTCAAGGACGAGGTGCGCAAGCTCGGCGTCGAGCTCGGCCTGCCCTACGACATGGTCTACCGCCACCCCTTCCCGGGGCCGGGCCTGGGCGTGCGCATCCTCGGCGAGGTGAAGAAGGAATACGCCGACATCCTGCGCGAGGCCGACGCCATCTTCATCGAGGAGCTGCACAACGCCGGCTGGTACCACAAGACCAGCCAGGCCTTCGCCGTCTTCCTGCCGGTGAAGTCGGTGGGCGTGGTCGGCGACGGCCGCCGCTACGAGTGGGTCATCGCCCTGCGCGCCGTGGAGACCATCGACTTCATGACCGCCCGCTGGGCGCACCTGCCCTACGAGCTGCTGGAGAAGGTCTCCAATCGCATCATCAACGAGCTCTCCGGCGTCTCCCGCGTCACCTACGACGTGAGCAGCAAGCCGCCCGCGACGATCGAGTGGGAGTGATCGCCAGGGCAGGGCGGCCGAGCGCCGCCTAGCCCTAAGCAGCACCCGTGTCATACGAAAGCCTGCCGTTATCGGCAGGCTTTTTTGTTGCCAAACGTAACCCAGCTAAGATTAACTAGGCTTCAGTGGCCCAGGCTGTGGCCGATAAAACGGATCAGGAAAGCACAATGCGAAAGGAGTCGCAGGGAAAGGATGTGATCCCCGGGCGGTAGCGTGTCCTCCTTTCTACCCGTGTTATACCGCCGGCACGATGATTGGTGTTATGACGCCTAGGTATGATTAGTTTGTAGGGAAATCAGCGGGTTAGGCTTTCATTGGCGTGTGGTATAACACGAATGAACGTGCCGGCACGTTCAAGTGGATAAACGTGCCGGCTATCTAATACCTGTTAGCCCCTCCTTTGGACATATAGATTTCTGACTTAAAATCAACCGCTATCAAAAGCGCAGAAAGAAAGGCTGGCGAAACTTGAGCCACAGCTGAGGTCGTGTGTGGGAGCCGCTAATCTGAATCGAGCCAAGAAGATAACAGCCCAAATCCAAGAATTGTTGCGGCCAACTGGTCATGAAACTCGCATTCTCCAAGCTAAAAACTGGCTTTATGAGACTGCAATGGAAGCCGGCAGCTTGACGTTCGCCAAAATGGGGTTTGAGGGAGCAATAAAGAAAAGCAGCTCGAGAACACGGCTAAACCTTGAAGCGACCTCTCTTCTAGCAATTTGCTATCTGCGAGAGGGCAACCTGGAAAAGTCTCGAGACATGATTGTCAGAGCCGTAAAGAACATCAGCAACATTAAGTCTCCAGATAGAAGGAAGCAGTTCCACAGGCGCCTAATTGAGAGGCTCGAAGAAGAAAGCATCCTAGTAGGTTTGAAGGAGGAATCAGGAGAGAAGCTTGATCTGGATGAAATTGATTATCAGTCAGTTCAGATTGTGATGACGAAATCCGAGGAGCAAATATATCTCGAAATGGGGCGGGCCGTTCCGCAACGATCAGTTGATCTGCTTAAGGATGTCAGAAATACCTATACTTTTCGGCTTTCAGGCCCTGACAGGGAAATGCTTCCACCTCCTATAACAGAGGAAAACAAGGAGGCACTCGGAAAACGTGCAAGTTCTGCCTTAAAGCGGGTTGCCTGGAGAGCTGTGTGTAGTTCCGATAGTGATATTTACAAAGCGTGGAGCCAAGGATTATCGGTTGTCTACGATAAAAAGTATATCGCCGGAGCCATAGTGGCGGCATTCAACTCTGCCAGCATCACTGTAGCAATGGTCGCTGCCAGTGCGGCCGCACTGGCGATCAAGTTTGGTGCAGAAGTCTTTTGCGAGACGTTTGCTCCTAGCTCTATTATGATCGACAGAAAAGATAAGAGCTAACAATCTGCTGCACGGTGACCGGTTTTCCGTCGCTTCGCGGCTCCAAACCGGCGCGTGAGTCAGGCGTTAGCTATCTAGAAAATGTCCGTTGATACACAGGAGAAACATGAAAGTTTTCATCAGTTGGTCAGGGGAGACCAGCAACAAGGTAGCAGAGGCTATTCGCGAATGGCTCCCGACGGTATTGCAGACAGTTAAGCCTTATTTTACGCCAAGCGACATTGAAAAGGGTACGCGCTGGTCGTCTGATATCGCACAAGAGCTTGATGACTCAATGGCCGGCATATTTTGTGTCACGAGCCAAAATCTCAACAGTCAGTGGCTTATGTTCGAGGCTGGAGCTATATCAAAGAAGGTGGAGCAATCGTTGGTTTGCCCCATTTTAATTGGACTAGAGAACTCCGACATCAGCGGTCCGCTCACCCAGTTCCAGACAACGTTGTTTGAAAAGTCTGACTTCAGGCGACTCGTGTCAGACCTAAATAAGGCCAATACATCAAATGTATTGGAAGAGGGTGTTCTAAACACAGTTTTCGAGAAGTTTTGGCCAGAGCTTGAATCGAGGATCAATGGGATAATCGAAGCAACTGGAGGCGGGGATGGTACCGCAACGGACCTTCGGTCAGACCGGGAGCTACTGGAGGAGGTGTTAGATCTATCGCGAGCTTTGGCTATCCAGAAGTCCGGTGGCTTCCAAGCGTATAAAGATCTGTTTCGTCTTATTTCCGAGTTTTTGTCAGCATATTACGTAATATTCGACATGGATTGGGAGCATACTAAGTCGTGTCTTGAGAGCCCTGAATATTTCATATCTCCGTCCGGCACATTTATCAATCCAAGAGTTGGCGACGAAGGGAATAACTGGGGTAACAGGCCTATGCTACTTAACTCATACCGTAAGCTTGTTGAGTACATTGAGAATAATGACATTGACATCCAGGCCAACCTGTACGGCAGCTAACAAACGCAGGCACGGCCAATCGGGGACAGACCCCAATTAATGCGTAATGTGGAAATTAGCAGGCCAATCGGGGACAGACCCCAATTAATGCGCTAAAAAATTGCTGTTGTTGGACAATTTTCATACCGCTTTGCAGCTCCAAAATTGCCGCAAAGCTTCGCGTTAAGAATATCAGGGAACGTGTATGAAGCGGTTTTGCCGATGGTTTATGGATGCTTGGCCCATTTGGGCAGCGGTATTGATCGTTGGAGCACACCGGGTGTCATTGCAGGCATTTCCACAAAAAGTAGAAGAAACGAACACGGTTTTTTCATTGGGGCTTCAAATTATCGGCGGATTGATGATTCTCTACTCGATTGACAGAAACCTCGATGCATTACGTGGTCAAAATATTTGGTTGCTAATTGGACGGTGGTTTCGAAACTGTCCTCTTTGGAGTAAGCCGAAAACCGTCCAAGTTTTCTTGAAAGCCGAAATTGGTGTTTCTGCTTCAGGTAGCGGTCGAGTAAAGCGTAGAGCGATTACCTTGGAGGAGAGAGTCGAGGAGCTTGAGCGTCAAGTTGATGAAGCCTACAAGGAGATGTACCAGAGGGAAGAGTCTGTCAAAGGCCTAGTATCTGATGTGAAAAATGAGCTTTTATCTAAAGTCGCTGAAAATCAAGCTGATATTAGAGGTGTCGAGGGTAAACTGGATAACACCACCCTTGGTGGATTAAAGCAGCAGGTATTTGGCGTATTGATCGTTATTTACGGAGCGCTATTAGGCCATATTTCTTAACCAGTTGTTGTGGTTTGTTCCGGGCTTGCGGTCCTCCACTGACGCCTACTACGCTGCGCTCCGTAGTCGCCGGTAAACAAAAGCGTTATGCAAGCCGGGACATAAAAAATGAGGGAAAAGGAATGAGGGACAGGTACTAATTAATCGGATCGGAAATCGTGGGCAGGCCCCAATTAACTGTACAGTGATGGTGTTCGCCTGACACATGCCCCCGTGGGCTCCCCATAGTTAAGCAGTGTTTTCTGCCGTTTTCCTGGGCTCCTTCTTTGCCCCCTTGGGGAGTCCTTTCTTGAAGACGGCATAGGGCGTCGTCCCCTTCATGTTGCGGCCCTGATGCGGCCGTTTCGTGTTGTAGACGATCAGATAATCGTCCAGGTCTTGCTGCATCTCTTCCAGGGCCTCGTACCACTTGGTGCGCCCCTGGATGCGGAAGTGCTCGTCCAAGAACCCAAGAACCAATCGGGGACAGACCCCAATTAATTCGGTGAGCAGCTGGAACGCCTGCTCGTAGGTGAGGACTGAGCGAACCAATCGGGGACAGACCCCAATTAATTCGGAGCTGATTCTCCGGCAGGCCGAGCTGCTATCGAATTGGTGGACATCTGACTGAAGGTGAGGGTTGAGCATGAAAGAACACGTCGCCAAGTCGACCCCCTTGACCCATTTTTCTCGCCACGCGACTGCTGAGCAGAAACAGGCGGTGCGTAACAAGGTGATCAGCAACGCCATTGCCCGCCAGAAGCGCGTCCTCGAGCAGGCCAAGGAACAGCTCTGACGGCAATCGTTGCTGCGTGTCCTGAGATAAACACCAATGGAACCCGCCCCCGGCGGGTTCTTTTTTGCCTCGCGCCTGTGCCCCGGCTACTCTGCTCGCTCTCTTTCCGTCGATTCCCCAGGAGCCCCACCATGCCGACCCTCTCACGCCGCCAGGTCCTCGGGACGATAAGCGCCGCCGGCGCCATGCTCGCCGCGGGCCAGCCGGCGTTCGCTAGTGCGTCCACTACATCCTCCGAGGCGAGTGATTTGGAGCGGCAGTTGGGCGAGCTGGAGCGTTCGGCCGACGACCGGGTGGGCGTGGCGCTGATGAACGTCGCCACCGGCGCGGTGGCGAGCCATCGCGGCGACGAGCGGTTCCTGTTCAACAGCACCGGCAAGTGCTTCATCGCCGCGGCGGTGCTGGCCCGGGTGGACGAGGGCCGCGAGACGCTGGATCGCCGCATCGTGATCGAGGAGGGCGATCTCACTGGGTGGACGCCGATCACCGAGAAGCGGCTGGGAGCGCCCGGCCTGACCGTGGCCGAGCTATGCCAGGCGGCGGTGGCCTGGAGCGACAACGCGGCGGCCAACGCGCTGATCGAGAGCGTCGGCGGGCCGGAGGCGGTCACCGCCTTCCTGCGCGCCATCGGCGACGACACCACCCGACTGGATCGCGTCGAGCCCGCGCTGAACACCCACGACCACCCGGGCGACGAGCGCGACACCACCACGCCGCTGGCGATGATGGCGACGCTGCGCACCCTGCTGCTGGGCGATGCCCTGTCGCCCTCGTCGCGGCACCAGCTCGCGTCCTGGATGATCGAGGGCAAGGTCGGTGACGCCCGGCTGCGCGCCGGCATGCCGTCGTCGTGGCTGGTGGGCGAGAAGACCGGCACCAACGGCGTGGGCAACGCCAGCGATATCGGCATCGCCTGGCCGGGCGATCGCGGCGCGGTGATCGCCGTCGCCTATACCTTCATGCCCAACGCGACCGGCGCCGAGCGCGACGAGACCATCGCCGCCGTCGGACGGCTGGCCGCCCGGGTATAATGTCGCCCGGCGTGCCATCGGGCAGGGGGCGAGGGCGCGACCGTGAACACCGCCGGGGCATGAGCGCGTCATGCCGCGCGCCATGAACGCAGCAACAAAAGGGGATGGGCGACCCATGAGCATCACATCGTTCGAGGCGTTGGCCTGCCCGCTGGACGGCGCTTCCTCGAGGCCGGCCACTATCGGCCATCGCCGAGGCGGTCGGCCGCCCCGTGCTGGCGGAAGCGCCGACCGGCGCCACGCTGAGCTGCCTGAACCAATCGGATACGGACCCTAATTTATCTTCGCATCCGCGCCCATAAGGCCCCCATCGAGGCTGGCACCGAGCCGCTGATGGGAGCCGTTCGGACTCGGCTTCGAGATCTGATGGTACTCTCTTGAACGAGAGTAATCGTTGGGTGGCAGGACAATCTTGCCGCCTTGCTCATTCGTGAGCCTGCTGGTGCCGGTGGGGAAGGGCAGGCACCATGCGTGGCATACACGGTGTATCGACGTGCGCCCACGGCGCCGGGAGGCCAGTATGACTCGTACCACTCGCCTGCAGGAGCTCATCCGTCTCCTGCGCCATCGCCAGGAGCCCATGCCCGGCCTCGCACTTGCCGAGGCGCTGGGCTGCTCGCTGCGCACCCTCTACCAGGAGATCGCCGTGCTGCGCGCGGTGGGGATCGAGGTAGTCAACGAGCCCGGCCAGGGTTATGTGCTGCCGCCCGAGGTCACGCTGCCGCCGCCGGCCCTGGCGGAGCCCGAGGCGGCTGGGCAGGGCGATGGTGCCTTGCCCGAGCCAGCACCCGCACCCGCCGAGCTGGTCTTCTATACCAATCCTCTCTCCCGTGGCGGCATCGTGCACTGGATGCTGGAGGAGCTCGGCGTCAATTATCGCACGGTGACGCTGGAGTACGGCGCCGCCATGAAGTCGTCGGAGTACATCGCCATCAACCCGTTGGGCAAGGTACCCGCCATCCGCCACGGTGACACCGTGGTGACCGAGGCCGCGGCCATCTGCGCCTACCTGGCCGATGCCTTCCCAGAGGCGGGGCTGGCTCCGCCGCCGGCCGCGAGGGGTGACTACTACCGCTGGCTGTTCCTCGCCGCCGGTCCGCTGGAGAGCGCCATCGCCCTCAACACTCTGGGCGTTACGCCCACCCCGGAGCAGGCAATGCGCTTGGGCTGCGGCGACTACTGGTCCCTCATGGAGACCCTGGCCGGCGCCGTGGCGAACAGGCCCTTCATCGCCGGTGACGCCTTCAGCGCGGCGGATGTCTACGTGGGCTCGCACATCGGCTGGGGCATGCAGTTCGGCACCCTGCCGCGCCGGCCCGAGTTTGAGGCCTACTGGGCCGGCCTGCGCGAGCGCCCGGCCCTTCGGCGCTGCGAGGCCTCGGTTGACCTGGCGTTGGCCGGCGGCGCCTGATTCTCCCTCAGGAACGGTGCAGCTCTGTAGGGGCACGTCACTCAACGGCGGGATCAGTTTTTTGCCTCGCGCCAGACCGCCCGGCGACTCTGCTCGCCGCGGGTCAGCCGGCATTTGCTAGCGTGTTCACCACGTCCGCCGGTGCGGCCGATCTCGAGCGGCAGTTGGGCGAGCTGGAGCGTTAGGCCGACGACCGCGTGGGCGTGGCGCTGATGAATGTGGCCACCGGCGCGGTGATCGCCGTCGCCTATACCTTCATGCCCGATGCGATCGGCGCCGAGCGCGACGAGACCATCGCCGCCGTCGGAAGGCTGGCCGCCCGCGTATAATGTCGCCCAGCGCGCCATCGGGCGGGGCCCGATGGCGCGACCGTGAACACGCCGCGGCATGAGCGCGTCATGCCGCGCGGAAGGAACCCAGCAAAGGAAGGGGATCGGCGACCCATGAGCACCACATCGTTCGAGGCGCTGGCCTGCCCGCTGGACGGCGACCCGCTGGAGCGTCGCGACGGCGCCTGGCGCTGCCCGGCCGGGCACAGCTTCGATATCGCCCGCCAGGGCTACGTGCACCTGCTGCCGGTGCAGAACAAGCGCTCCCGCGATCCCGGCGACAGCAAGGCGATGGTGGCGGCGCGGCGGCGCTTCCTCGAGGCCGGCCACTATCGGCCCATCGCCGAGGCGGTCGGCCGCGCGGTGCTGGCGGAAGCGCCCGCCGGCGGCACGCTGAGCTGCCTGGATGCCGGCTGCGGCGAGGGCTTTTATCTACGAGCCCTGCGCGAGCTTGCCGGTGTGGCGGCCGAGAGCGAGACAGCGCAGGGCGGGGCGAGCACGCTGTCGCTGCTGGGCGTGGATATCTCCAAGTGGGCGGTGCTGGCCGCCGCCAAGCGCGAGAAGGCCGCCACCTGGGTGGTGGGCACCAACGCCCAGCTGCCGGTGCAGGCAGAGAGCCTCGACCGCGTGCTGTGCCTGTTCGGCTTCCCCGTCTACCCGGAGTTCGCCCGGGTGCTGAAGCCGGGCGGCGAGCTGCTGCTGGTCGAGGCCGGGCCGGACCACCTGCGCGAGCTTCGCGAGATCATCTACCCCAGCCTGAAGCCGCCCCGCGAGGACGACGAGGCCGCGCCCGAGGGCTTCACGCGGCGGCCCGCCGAGGCGCTGCGCTATCCCATCGCACTCGAGGGCGCCGAGCCCATCGCCGACCTGCTGGCGATGACGCCGCACCTGCATCGCGCCAGCGCCGAGGGGCGCGAGAGGGCCGCGGCGCTGACCTCGCTCAGCCTCACCGTGGACGTGCGGCTGACGCGGCTGGTGCGAACCTAGGGCGATCCGGCCGACCGCCGGCGCACACCCCCGGTGGGGCGAAGGGTCGCAGTGGATAGGGCGCTAACCGGGCGCCATGTTAGCGTAGGCGTCTGACCCCACATCCCCAGGCCCTGGCGCGGCGCCCAAGCGCGCCGCGAGGGGCCGACAAGCGGAACCATGAACATGAGCCAACTCGAAGCGTCACCCCTGCGTCGTCCCCGCCGGCTGCGTCAGTCGCCGGCCATGCGTGATCTGGTTCGGGAGCACGACTTCTCCCTCAACGATCTGGTGCATCCGATCTTCATCGAGGAAGGCATCGACGAACCCAAGGAGGTGTCCGCCATGCCGGGCATCGTCCGCTACCCGGAGGCCATGGTCGAGGCCGAGATCAAGGAACTGGCCGCGCTGGGCGTGCGCTACGTGATGCCGTTCGGCATCTCCCGCCACAAGGACGAGCTGGGCAGCGACACCTGGAACGACGAGGGCCTGCTGGCCCGCATGATCCGCACCATCAAGCAGGCCTGCCCGGAGATGGTGGTCATCCCGGACATCTGCTTCTGCGAATACACCAGCCACGGCCACTGCGGCGTGGTTGAGGACGGCCACGTCTGCAACGACGCCACGGTGGAGAACCTGGTCAAGCAGAGCGTCGCCGCCGCCCGCGCCGGCGCCGACATGCTCGCGCCCTCGGCGATGATGGACGGCCAGGTGCGCGCCATGCGCGAGGGCCTGGACGCCGCCGGCTTCGAGCAGGTGGCGATCCTCGCCCACTCGGCGAAGTTCTCCTCGGCGTTCTACGGCCCCTTCCGCACCGCGGTGGACAGCGAGCTCCAGGGCGACCGCAAGGGCTACCAGCTCGACATCGCCAACGGCCGCCAGGCGCTGGTCGAGGCGCTGCTGGACGAGGACGAGGGCGCCGACATCCTGATGGTCAAGCCGGGCACGCCCTACCTCGACGTGTTGGCCAACCTGCGCCAGCGCACCGACCTGCCGCTGGCCTCCTACCAGGTCGGCGGCGAATACGCCGGCATCAAGTACGCCGCCATGGCCGGTGCGCTGGACGAACAGCAGGTGGTGTTCGAGACCCTGGTCGGCTTCAAGCGCGCCGGTGCCGACCTGATCGTCAGCTACTACACCAAGCAGGTGGCGGAGTGGCTGGCGGGGAAGTAAGGCCCGGCCAGCGCCACGCTCTGTCGTGGAGACGATGACGACCACCGTCCGAGAGGGCGGTGGTTTTTTTGTGTGCGTGGCTGGCATCGTCGACGACCGATAGACTCGCGCTTTCGGTTTGATAGGATGCTAACGTGCCCCCACATGCTAGGGTGTGCGACATCACCCGCCATCGAGGAGGCGTCATGAGTCAAGGCAACGAATACACCCCACCGAAGGTATGGAGCTGGGAGAAGGCCAGCGGCGGTACCTTCGCCAGCGTCAATCGCCCCATCGCCGGGCCGACCCACGACAAGGCGCTGCCGGTCGGGAAGCACCCGTTCCAGCTCTACTCCATGGGTACGCCCAACGGGGTGAAGGTCACGGTGCTGTTCGAGGAGCTGCTCGAGCTGGGCTATCAGGACGCCGAGTACGATGCCTGGCTGATCCGCATCGGCGACGGTGACCAGTTCGGCAGCGGCTTCGTCGATATCAACCCGAACTCGAAGATCCCGGCGCTGGTCGATCATGGCCCGGACGAGCCGATCCGGGTGTTCGAGTCCGGCTCGATCATGCTCTACCTGGCCGAGCGCTTCGGCGAGTTCCTGCCGGGCGACCTCGAGGGGCGCACCGAGACCATGAACTGGCTGTTCTGGCAGATGGGCAGCGCGCCCTTCCTCGGCGGCGGGTTCGGCCACTTCTACGCCTATGCGCCGGAGAAGCTGGAATACCCGATCGATCGCTATGCCATGGAGACCAAGCGCCAGCTCGACGTGCTGAACCGCCGCCTGGCCGAGTCGCCCTATCTGGCCGGCGACGCGTACACCATCGCCGACATGGCCGTGTGGTCGTGGTACGGCCAGCTGGTGCTGGGCCGCCTGTACGATGCCGCCGAGTTCCTGAGCGTGCACGAGTACGAGCACGTGGTGCGCTGGGCCAAGGAGATCGATGCCCGTCCGGCGGTGCAGCGCGGCCGCATGGTCAACCGCACCTTCGGCGAGCCGGAGACGCAGCTGCACGAGCGTCACGACGCCAGCGACTTCCAGTACAAGACGCAGGACGTTATAAGCTCCTAACCATCTGGTCTTTGCACACAAGGCGCCGCGGGCCTAAGGTCCGCGGCGCTTATCGTTTCCGAAGAGGTCAAGATGTCCACTCTCCTGTTTCCCCTGTGGCGCGGCTATCGCGACAGCTCGCTGATCCTGCGCGTCACCATCGCCCTGGTGCTGGGCGCCGTGGTCGGCCTGATCGGCGGCCCGGCCGTCGGCCAGGCGCTGGCCCCGCTCGGCGAGCTGCTGATGCGGCTGTTGAAGTTCATCATCCTGCCGATCGTGCTGTTCACCCTGATGTCCGGCGTCAACCAGGGCCGCGACGGCAGCCTGGGGCGCATCGGGCGCAAGGTGTTCCTCTACTACCTGGTGACCTCGGCGCTGGCGATCGTCGTCGGCCTGGCGGTGGCGAGCCTGCTGTCGCCGGGGGAGGGCATGACGCTCGAGGGCGCCGGCTCGGTGTCGGTGCCGGAGAATCCCGGCATCCTCTCGGTGCTGCTCGGCATCGTGCCGACCAACATCGTCGGAGCCTTCGCCGAGCAGAACCTGCTCGGCATCATCTTCACCGCCCTGGTGTTCGGCCTGGCCGTGGCCAGGCTGCGCCAGTCCGAGACTCATGCCGAGCTGGGCGAGCGCCTGCATGGCCTGATCGAGGCGCTCAACGCCGCGACCCTCAAGGTGATGAGCGGCATCCTGCACGTGGTGCCGGTGGGCGTGTTCGCCATCGTCGCCGGCACCGTGGCGAAGCAGGGCGTCGGCACGCTGCTGTCGCTGGGCGACATGGTGGTGGTGCTCTACGTGGCGCTGGGCGTGCAGCTGCTGGTCTATCTCGGCCTGCTCAAGGGCTTCGGGGTGAAGGCGCGCCACTTCTTCCGCGAGGCGCGCACGCCCATGGCCACCGCCTTCGCCACCCAGAGCAGCTCCGGCACCCTGCCGCTGACCCTGGACGCCGCGCGCCGGCTGGGGCTGTCCCGCGGGCTCTATGGCTTCAGCCTGCCGCTGGGCGCGACCCTGAACATGGACGGCGCGGCGATCCGCATCGCCATCTCGGCGGTGTTCGCCGCCAACGTGGCGGGCGCGCCGCTGGATCTGGCCAGCATGGCGCAGGTCGTGGTGGTCGGCACGCTGATCTCGGTGGGCACCGCCGGGGTGCCCGGTGCGGGCATCGTGATGATCGCCACGGTGTTCTCCCAGGTCGGCCTGCCGATCGAGGCCGTGGCGCTGTTGACCGCCATCGATGCCCTGGTCGGCATGGGCTGCACGGCGCTGAACGTCACCGGTGACCTGGTCGGCACCGCCGTGATCGGCCGCAGCGAGGGCGAACGCCTGAGCGAGCGGCCCGTCGAGGACGACGAGGCGGCCACGGAAGGCGCCCGCGCGTGAGCGGGGTGTCACGGCACGCTGCCGAGACGAGTCGCTGAGACGAGAAAACCCGCCATTCGGCGGGTTTTCTCATGCGGCGTCACTCATCGTCCGGGGCCTGCATGGCGAAAGCGAGGCGAGGGCGCTCGAACGGAACGGAAACGCCAGAAACGAAAAGGGCCCGCCGAAGCGGGCCCCTTTCTGGTGAACCGGAAGGTTCACCGGGTCATCGTGATCCGGGGATCAGTCGATGGCCTTGATGTTAGAGGCCTGGAGGCCCTTCTTGCCCTGAGTCACGTCGAAGGAGACCTGTTGGCCTTCCTGCAGGGACTTGAAGCCTTCAGCCTGAATTTCGGAGAAGTGGGCGAACACGTCATCGCTGCCGTCGGACGGAGAAATGAAGCCGAAACCCTTGGAATCGTTGAACCACTTGACGGTACCAGTAGCCATGTATAAATCCTCTCGCGCTAAGCGCCTAGTAAAGTTTCTGGTATTACCCAGGATCAGTAGCGGGTACAACAAGAAATACAATTACAGGCGGTCGAAAGAGATCGATTGCTTCTGGAACCATGCTGCTTGCTCACCAACTGCCGATACAGTGTCATGCTGGCCCGCTCAGGTCAAAGACTTTCGACGATTATTTTCTCCGCGTGCCTGGAGCATGCCGTCGGTCGGGCTCAGGATGCGATGACCAGCCTGCCATCGGCGATGCGGCCGGTGGCGCCGTAGCGCCAGGGGCGGTTGCGCAGGCCGTGGCCGCTGGGCAGGCCGGTGTAGAGCGGCAGGCCCAGCGGGGCCAGGGTCTCGGCGACGATGGCCTCGAGCGGCGTGTCGCCGTAGGGCCGGCAGCCCTCGAAGGTGCCCAGGCACACCGCGGCGGCGTGCTCCAGGGCGCCGCCGTGCACCAGCTGCCACAGCGCGCGCTCCAGGCGGTAGTAGGGCTCGCCTACGTCCTCGAGGATCACCAGCGAGCCGGCCGGGGCGCAAAAGCCGGCGGGCGTGCCGATCAGGCTGGCGATGGTGGCGAGGTTGCCGCCGGTGACCGGCCCTTCGAGTCTGGTCGGCGCGTTCGCCCAGGGGGTGATGGGGTAGTCGAGGACGGTCGGCCCGGCGATCAGCGCCAGGGTCTCCTCGAGCTGGCGGCGCACGATGTCGCGCTCGTCGGCCTGGCCTGTTCCGTCACTCTCGAGCAGGCCGCCGGCGGCCTTGGCTACCGGGCCATGGATCGCCGGCACGCCGTGGCGGTGGCAGTGGTCCAGCAGCACGGTGACGTCGGAGTAGCCGATCAGCGGCTTGTTCGACCGCGCCAGGCGCGCCCAGTCGATGCCGTCGACCAGCTGGGCGGCGCCGTAGCCGCCGCGCACCGCCCACACCGCCCGGGTCTCGGGGGCATCGAAGGCGGCATGCAGCCGGGTCAGGCGATGCTCGCGGCTGCCGGCCAGGTAGCGTTCGGGGGCCTGCAGCGGTGCCTCGACGTGAACCTCCACGCCCAGTGCCTCCAGGCCGCGAATGCCGGCATCGATGGCGTCGGGGGCGGTGAAGGACGATGGGGCGATGAGGCTGACGGCGAGCGGCATGGAAGACTCCACGTGGACGATGGGCGCAGCCCGGCATTGTCGGCGGGATGCGGGCGGCTGTCACGGTCCGCGCTTCGTCCAGTACGAAGTCGTAAGACAGCAGTCCGGGGGATGGCCTGTCCGCCGTCGGGGGTGAGAAGGAGGGCGGGGCGATGACGCCGATGGCCTTGCCGTAATATCCATCATTGCTAATGTAAAGGGGCCTTTGTCTGTACACTGAGGGTCCCTGGTCGTTACCGAGTGTCCGGGCGGAGGGCGCTCATGCCAGCGGGAACTTGACCTCAAGACCGCAAATACGAAGAGGAGACTTCAAGGATGAAACGAAGCTTTGCCATCGTCGGTTTGACCGCGCTGCCCCTGTGGTCTGTCGCCTACGCGGAGATGCCCTCCTCAGACGCACAGGACGACCCGCTCGCCGCTGAGGTCTGTGATGTGACTCGACAACGCCTCTCCGAGGCTCAGCCGGAGACGTCCGGTGGGAAAGCCCTGGCGGCCAGCATCACAGCAGAGTGTGAAAGCCTCGGGCGGGATTACGCCGATGCCCTGCGCGGGGCGGCGGTAACCGATGACGATCGCGAGCCGGAGCCTGTCCTGCGCACTCCCCATGATGCCGAGGAGGTGGTGAACCGAGGTGATCAGATTCGGGTCGCCATGTGGACGAACAGGACCACCGCCGAGCGCTTCTACTCCGAGGCGTCCGGTACCACGCCGCCCGAAAGGCCCGTGGTCTGGGTCACCCTGGCTCCCGAACTGAGGCAGTGGTGCTCGAGACTCGACTGGTCTTCCGACGACCCGTCGCATCGGGCGGCTGGCTACCAGCGGATCTCCCAGCACCTCGGCCTGCCTCCCTATGCGTTGAACGATCGCTTCGTCACCCTGTGGGTCGAGCCGGAGCGCCTGCTGAGACCCTGTGCCGATCCGGGGACCGAGGGCCATGCATGTCGCGCCGAATTCCCCGAGGACCTCTCCGTGCCGGATCTGACGCGTGAGTCCTATGCCGCCTGGTTCGCCGATAACGTGGGGAACGCCTACAGTGCCGAGGGCGCGCCCTGGACGCGTGAGGGCTGGACCTATGACTGGGGCGTCGAGGAGGGTGAGTCGCCTCATGGTGTCAGTGAGTTCATGCTGGCGCCTCGCACCGACTATGAGATCGCAGGGCGCTACAAGGCGGAAGATTATTGCACTCTCTGACCTGACGGCGACCGCTCGGTCGCATCGCGGGGCGGCGGACCTCATTCGAGGTCGACTGCGATGGCCGCCCCATGGCGAGAGCCTGCTGTCGGGCGGATTCCGCCCAATGGAAGGGTTCCGACGATCAACATCTGATAGTGCCGGTGGGCGCGGCCATAGGCTGTGTCAAATTCGGCGCCTGGACGACATCGCCCGAACGGGGCAGGGAGGCAGGCCGCCACTCAGTTGTGATCGGTGTCTTGCCGGGGCGAATCCGGTGCGTCGAGAAAGTCGGCCAGGGCCTTCAGGGCGAGGGTCTGGAGCCGGGCGGTGTCGGCCCAGCATTTCAGGACATAGCTGTCGAAGATCGCGGTGGTGGACGGCATGATGGCGGTCCTCTCGGGGGAGATACCGTCAGTGTAGCTCGT
The DNA here is from genome assembly GCF_043496975.1 of Halomonas sp. B23F22_10. Lineage (NCBI taxonomy): Bacteria > Pseudomonadati > Pseudomonadota > Gammaproteobacteria > Oceanospirillales > Halomonadaceae > Halomonas > Halomonas sp. B23F22_10. Next base: position 236,960 of record NZ_JBIEKF010000004.1, read on the forward strand.
TTTGTTGCAGTGCAGCATGGCGATTCGATGACCGTCGCCGCCCCGCCCATGGCAGGGCGGCGGATCGCGGTCAGGGTTTGGGATCGGTGGCGGCCCGCTCGAAGAGCTCCGCCTTGGCATCGCGCATGATGTCCTCGCAGGCGGCCTGCTGGGTGAGCTCGGTGAGCAGCCCCTGGGCCAGGAGGAAGCCCTTGCCGAGGCAGTCGTCGATGTCTTCCCGGGCCACGGTCGGCTCGGTATGACAGTGGAGCCTGATCGTCCTTCCACCGCCTTCCAGGCGGTCGGCGAGCCGTCTCAGCCGCCAGGCGAGGCGGGTCTTCCAGCTGGCCGATGCTTCCGCGCCTTCGGTCACGCTCAGGGTGCAGCGCCATTCGGGCTTGTAGACCTTCATGCGAACCTCCTTATCGGCTTTGGCTTGGAATGAATGATCGATCGTGGGGCAGGCTCCGTCGGAAGAAGAACACAGCGGCCGGCTCGGGGCCTGGCACCGTCTGCTCAGGTTAGTTGCACCTCGCCCAGCGCGCTCGTCAGTCGTTCCAGCAGCGCGCCGCTGTGGCGCCAGAAATGCCAATAGAGCGGCACCTCGAGGCAGTGCGACGGGGCCAGGCTGGCGAGCCGGCCGGCGTCCTCCAGCTCGGCCACCTGGCGCCGCGGCATCATGCCGTAGCCGATGCCGGCGGTGGCCAGGCGCACGAAGCCCTCCGACGAGGGGCAGAGGTGATAGGGAAAGGCGCCGTGATAGCCGCACTGGGCGAGGAAACGGTGCTGCAGCTGGTCGTGGGGGCCGTAGACGATCGCCGGCGCGTGGCGGAAGGCCGCCTCGGTGGGGCCGTCGGGGAAATGGCGGGCGATGTAGGCCGGCGTGGCGAAGGGATGATAGACCATGGTGCCCAGCGGCACGCAGCGGGCCCCGGCGATGGGCTGGTCGCTGGCGCACAGGCAGGCCGCCACCTCGCCGTCGCGCAGCCGCTTGAGGCCCACGTCCTGATCCTCGATGACCAGGTCGAGCAGCAGCCCTTCCTCGCGGCACAGCTCGGCGACGGTCTCGGCCCACCAGGTGGCCAGGCTGTCGGCGTTGATGGCGATGCGCAGCCGCGGCGAGGCGGCGTCCAGGGTCGGCAGGGCGGTGCGCAGGTCGCGCTCCAGCAGCTGCACCTGCTGATAGTGGTTGAGCAGCCGCCGGCCCGCCGGGGTGGGAGCCAGCTGCGGATGGCGGATCAGCACCGGCTGGCCGAGGCGGATCTCCAGCGCCTTGATGCGCTGCGAGACCGCCGACTGGGACAGCCCCAGCGTCTCGCCGGCGCGCTCGAAGCCGCCGGTCTCGATCACCGTGGCCAGCGCCTCGAGCAGCTTGTAGTCGATCATAAGAAGAACTGATGCAGTATTAGGAAGATGATTTTTCAGTATAACGCCCCGCGGCTAGTCTGGCGCTCACGACGGCCCGGGAATGCCCGCTGCCGTGCCATGTTCATCGGGACGATCGGGAGGATCGATGCTGGAGAGTTATCTGGCCGGACTGGTGGTGTGCGGCGGGATCATCGTCGCCATCGGTGCACAGAACGCCTACGTGCTGGGGCTTGCCGTGCGGCGCCGCTATCACTGGTGGTCGGCGGGTCTGTGCATGAGCACCGACCTGCTGCTGCTGACCGCGGGCATGTTCGGCATGAGCGCGCTGCTGCTGGCGTTCCCCGGCACCCTGGCGGCGCTGCGCTGGCTGGGCGTGGCCTTCCTCGGCTGGCTGGCCGTCCAGGCGCTGTATCGCGCCGCCGTCGGTCGCGCCGGGCTGGCGGTGGAGCAGGCTCGCGACACCGGCATCGCCCGGGTGCTGCTGGCGACGCTGGCGGTGACGGTGCTCAATCCCCAGGTCTATCTCGATACCCTGCTGCTGATTCCCTCGATCGGCGCCCAGCAGGACAGCGCCGTGGCGTTCGTGGTCGGCGCCGGCAGCGCCTCGATCCTGTGGTTCAGCCTGCTGGCCTGGGGCGGGGCGCTGCTCTCGCCGTGGCTGTCGCGGCCGCTGGCGTGGCGCTGCATCGACGGCGCCATCGGCCTGATGATGGCCGCCATCGCCCTGCAGCTGGTCATCGCCCCGCCCGCGGCCATGGCCTGACGCCGCCGCGCTGTCCCGGCTCGTGCTGGCACACATTATATAAGCGTTATCTTATTAGATGATGGCGGCCGGTTCGGCGACGTTGCGCGGGTTCCGGCGCGTCGCCACGGCCCGTGTCATGCGCTACAGTGCCCCCTGGTGCCCCGATCGGAGTCGCGGGCGGGGCGGTAACATGACAAGGGGTCGAAGATGGCCGGATGCCAATCGATCGCCCGGTTCGCCGTGCAGCTGGTCGTGCTATGGATGGTGGTGATGCCAGGGGAGTCGGCGCGAGCGGCGAACGACTTCATGCGCATCGATGACTACCTGCAGCGCCATCCCGAGCAGCAGGCGCTGATGGCGGACTTCAACGCGCGGGTCCAGGCGCCGGCCCTGCCGCTGACCGCGCCGCCCCGGCGCGAGATCCGCATCGCCGTCATCTATCCCGCCCTGCAGGCCTCGGACTACTGGCGGCGCAGCCTGGCGTCGATGGAGGCCAGGCTGCGCGCGCTGCGCCTTCCCTACCAGCTGAAGATCTACCTGTCGCGGCCGACGGTGGACGTGGACCTGCAGGCCCGGCAGCTGAACACGGCCCTGCAGTGGCGTCCGGACTACCTGATCTTCACCCTCGATACCGTGCCGCATCTGCGCATGATCGAGCGCGTGCTGGCGCTCGGCCGGCCGCGGCTGATCCTGCAGAACATCACCACGCCGCTGGCCGACTGGGAGGACGATCAGCCCTTTCTCTATGTCGGCTTCGACCACGTGCAGGGCACGCGGCTGATCGCCGACTGGATGCTCGAGCGGGCCGGCTACCGGGGCAAGTACATGACGCTGCACTTCTCGTCCGGCTATGTCAGCCGCATGCGCGACGGTACCTTCAACGCCATGGCCGCCCGCTACCCCGAACTGGAGGAGGTGGAGAGCTACGACACCGACGGCGACCCGGAGAAGGCCTATCGGGCCACCCTGCAGACCCTGCAGGAGCATCCCGACCTGAAGATGATCTTCGCCGGCTCCACCGACCTGGCGCTGGCGGCGCTGCGGGCGCTGCGCGAGACCGATCGCATGGACGTGCTGCTCAACGGCTGGGGCGGCGGCGCGGCCGAGCTGGAGGCGCTGGAGGACGGTGGCCTGGACGTCACCGCCATGCGCATCAACGACGACAACGGCGTGGCCATGGCCGAGGCGATGCGCCTGGTGATGCTCGATCAGCAGGCCCGGGTGCCGGCGATCTTCGCCGGCGATATCGCGCTGGTGACGCGCGACACGCCGCCCGAGCGCATCGACGAGCTGAAGCGGCGCGCCTTTCGTTTGAGCGAGCCGTCCGACGAGGGCTAGCACCGGCCCGCGTGCGTGTCGGTGGTCGGCCCGATGCCTCATGGTTGTTACACTGAAACTGTCACGCTCGCGGATGGCCGCCCGGCAGACATCGGGCGAAGGACCGTCCTGACACTTCAGCCTTCTTCTATCGAGGTATCGCCATGCGTCATTGGTTTGCAGGATGCATCGTCTCGCTGGCCGCCGCGCTGCCGGCCGCCGCCCTGGCCCAGATGGAGCCCATCGCGGCGCCGTCCGACGCCGAGGTCTACTTCATCACGCCCGAGGACGGCGCCACCGTCGAGGGCCCCGTCACCGTGCGCATGGGGCTCGAGGGCATGGGCGTCGCCCCGGCCGGCAACGAGGTGGAGAACACCGGCCACCACCACCTGCTGATCGACACGCCCCTCGACGAGGTGGATCTCACTGCGCCGATGCCTGCCACCGAGCAGACCCGCCACTTCGGCGGCGGCCAGACCCAGACCACGCTGGAGCTCTCGCCCGGCGAGCACACCCTGCAGCTGCTGTTTCTCGACTATCGCCACCTGAGCTTCGAGCCGGTCGTGGCCTCCGAGCCCATCACCATTCACGTGGAGTAGGCGGCGGCGAGGGCGCGCGCGACCCTTCTTCACTGGCCTCGGGGCCGGCGGCTCTTCCGCTTGCCCCGGGGCCGGGCACTTTTTCCCTTGCCCCGGGGCCGGCCACTTTTTCCCTTGCCCCGAAGCCGGCAACTGGGTAGCGTCGCCCTCCCGCTTTCATGCCGTTCCAGACAGGTCTCCCTCCGTGACTGATGCCCCTTCCCAGGACGCCGCCCTCGGCGCCTTCTCTCGCCTGCCGCTTTCCGCCGAGCTGCTCGCCAACCTCGATTCGCTGGGCTACCGGCAGATGACCCCGGTCCAGGCCGAGAGCCTGCCGGCGATGCTCGACGGACGCGACGTGATCGCCCAGGCCCGGACCGGCTCGGGCAAGACCGCGGCCTTCGGGCTGGGCCTGCTGTCGCGGCTCGTGCCGGCCAGCTTCCGGGTGCAGGGGCTGGTGCTGTGCCCGACCCGGGAACTCGCCGATCAGGTCGCCGAGGAGCTGCGCCGGCTGGCGCGGGGCCTGCCCAACATCAAGGTGCTGACGCTGTGCGGCGGCGCGCCCCTGGGGCCGCAGCTGGCCTCGCTGGCCCACGGCGCCCATCTCGTCGTCGGTACCCCGGGTCGGGTGGAGGAGCACCTGCGCAAGGGCAGCCTGGCGCTGTCGGACCTCGACACCCTGGTGCTGGACGAGGCCGACCGCATGCTCGACATGGGCTTCCAGGCGACCCTGGAGGCGATCATCGCCGCGACCCCGGAGAGCCGCCGGACCTGGCTGTTCAGCGCCACCTACGGCGACGGCGTGCGCCCGCTGGCCGAGGAGCGCACCCGTGACCCGGTCGCGATCTCGATCGAGGAGCCCCACGACGAGGACACCATCCGCGAGCACTTCTACCGGGTGGCGGACGACGCGGCGCGCTTCGAGGCCCTGCGCCTGCTGCTGCTGCACCGGCGCCCGACCACCAGCGTGGTGTTCTGCAACACCAAGCAGGAGACCCGCGAGCTCGCCGCCGCCCTGGACGACGCGGGCATCAGTGCGCTGGCGCTCCACGGCGACCTGGAGCAGAAGGACCGCGACCGGCTGCTGGTGCTGTTCGCCAACCGCAGCGCCTCGGTGCTGGTGGCCACCGACGTGGCGGCCCGGGGGCTGGACATCGCGGCGCTCGACGCGGTGTTCAACTACCGCATCGCCCGGGAGCTCGAGGTGCACGTGCACCGGGTCGGGCGCACCGGCCGGGCCGGCCACCAGGGCGTGGCCTTCACCCTGGTCGGCGAGAACGAGACGCATCGACTGGAACGGCTCGAGGCCTTCCTCGGCCAGACCCTCGAGACCGAGGCGCTGCCGCGCCTGAAGGGCGAGCCGATGCCGCTGAGGGCGCCGATGGCGACCCTGCAGCTCGGCGCCGGCAAGCAGCAGAAGATCCGCCCCGGCGACATCCTCGGCGCCCTCACCGGCGAGGGCGGCCTCGACGGGGCGCGGATCGGCAAGATCAAGGTGCTCGCGCGCAGCACCTATGTCGCCGTCGAGCGCGAGCTGGCCGAGCCCGCCCTGGCGCAGCTGAACGGCGGCCGCCTGAAGGGACGCACCTTCCGCGCCCGCCGCATCAGCGGTTGATGGCCTGACGGCGAACCTTGGGTCATCACGCCGGTCGAAAGCACGCTTTTTGACTCATCAACAGGATGATGGCCCATGAAACGACTCTTTCACTTCTTCTATTTTCTGATTGTGGCGCTGTGGCTGGCAGGATGTGCGGCCGTCGAGCGTTCTCCCCAGGCCGAGGCGGCACTCGGCGAGCTGCCGGCCAGCTATCGTGGCGAGCTGCCCTGTGCCGACTGTGCGGGGATTCGCTACCAGATCTCGCTGTTCCCCGACGGCGTCTACACCCTCTCGTCGGTCTATCTGGGCGACGACGACGGTCGCCGCTTCCATGAGCAGGGCGAGTGGTCGCTGGATGCCAGCGGCGAGACCCTGACGCTGGCGGGCGGCGACGCGGGGCCGCGCCAGTGGCGGGTCGTCGAGGGCGCCGACAGCCTGGAGATGCTCGACCTCGAGGGCAACGCGATCGATTCCTCGCTCAACTACCGCGTGCAGCGCACCGGGCAGTTCGTCAGCGAGACCCTCGAGGACAGCTACTGGAAGCTGATCGGGCTGGGCGGCGAGCCCGTCGACGTGGCCGAGGGCTCGCGCGAACCGCATCTGGTCTTCCACGGCGAGCGGGGGCGGCTGGCCGGCTTCGGCGGCTGCAACCGGCTGACCGGGGAGTACCATCGCGAGGGCGACGGCCTGAGCATCGGCACCGTGGCGAGCACGCGCATGGCCTGCGTGCCGGGCAACGATCTCGAGCCGCGTTTCCTCGCCATGCTCGAACACGTGGCCGGCTATCGGGTGCGGGCCGACCGGCTCGAGCTGCTCGACGCCGAAGGCGATGTGCTGGCGCGCTTCGAGGTGCGCCATCTGACCTGACGAGCCGTCTCATATTCCGGCTCGCCATGCTCGAACACGTGGCCGGCTATCGGGTGCGGGCCGACCGGCTCGAGCCGCTCGACGCCGAAGGCGAGGTGCTGGCGCGCTTCGAGGTGCGCCATCTGACCTGACGAGCCGTCTCATATTCCGGCTCGCCATGCTCGACGCCGAGGGCGAGGTGATCGCCCGCTTCGAGGTGCGCCATCTGACCTGATGCCGACGTGATCCGCGTCATCAACGACCAGCGGCCGGCTCCCGAGGGAGGCCGGCCGCTGTCGTTCCTGCGCTGTCGTTGTTGGCCCTGGGGCCAGGGAGGCTCAGGGCAGCTCGGCGCTGTGGTAGACGTTCTGGACGTCGTCCACGTCGTTGAGCATGTCCAGCAGCTTCTCGAACAGCGCCACGTCGTCGCCTTCCACCGGGGTGGTGACCTGGGGCAGGAACTGGATCTCGTCGGTCTCGAAGTCCAGCTCGCCGAAGGCGTCGATCAGCGCCTGCTTGGCCTTGGCGTACTCGGTGTGCGGCGCGAAGACGGTGATGTGGCCGTCCTCGTTCTCGAGGTCGGTGACGTCGACGTCGGCCTCCATCAGCGCCTCGAGCACGGCCTCCTCGTCGCTGCCCTGGAAGGCCAGGATGGCGCAGTGGTCGAACATGTGGCTGACGCTGCCCGGGGTGCCCAGCTTGCTCTTGGTCTTGGTGAAGCAGGTGCGCACGTCGCCGATGGTGCGGTTCGGGTTGTCGGTCAGGCACTCGACGATGACCATGGCGTTGCCCGGGCCGAAGCCCTCGTAGCGCGCCGGCTCGAAGTCCTCGCCGCCGGCGCCGCTGGCCTTGTCCAGGGCCTTGTCGATCACGTGGGACGGCACCTGGTCCTTCTTGGCGCGCTCGATCAGGCCGCGCAGCGCCAGGTTGCCGTGGGGGTCGACGCCGCCCTGCTTGGCGCAGACGTAGATCTCGCGGCCGTACTTGCTGTAGACCTTGGTCTTGGCGGCGGCCGTCTTGGCCATGGATTCCTTGCGGTTCTGGAAGGCCCTGCCCATTGCGTTTTCCTGTTGCGACTGTTCTCGGCACTGGATTCTACGAGACAGCGGGCGAGGGTGACAGCCCTGATTTTCCCGCCGCCGCCCTGGCGTCTGGCGTCTACACTGGCCCAAGGCCCCCCGCTGGAGTCCGCCGCATGGATCATCACGCCTATCGCCACGCCCTCGCCGAACGCCTGGCCGGCAGCGAACTGCCGACGCCCGAAGCCGAGCTCGATGCCCGCTGCCGGCGCCTGCGCGAGGCCATGGCCGCGGCCGGCCTGGACGCGCTGCTGCTCACCGATCCCGCCGATCTCTACTATCTCACCGGCTATCACACCTTCGAGGTCTCGGTGCACGCCTGCCTGGTGGTCGATGCCGCGCGCCTGGTGCTGCAGGTGCCGTCCATCGAGACCGGTCCGGCGGTGGTCACCGCCCGGGTCGACGAGGTGCTCGGCTATCGTTGGGAGAGCCCGGAGGAGGTGGTCGCGCCGCTGGCCGAGACGCTGGCCCCCCATCGCGCCATCGGCCTCGACCCGCTGAGTGCCGGGCTGCGTCACGGCGTGCTGGCGCCGCTTCAGGAGCGGCTCGGCGCCGGGCGCTTCAGCGACGACGGCGGGGCGCTGGTCGATGCGCTGCGGCTGGTGAAGAGCCCGTGGGAGCTTGACTGCCTGCGCGAGAGCGCGCGGATCACCGGGCTCGGCATCCGCGCCGCCCGCGAGGTCATCGCCCCCGGCGTCACCGACAACGCGGTGGCGGCGGAGGGCGCCCGGGCGATGCTGGCGGCGGGCAGCGAGTTCATGAGCCTGCAGCCCATCGTCACCGTCGGGCCGCGTTCCGGCACCATCCACGTCAATCACAAGCGGCACACCATCGGCGCCGGTGAGCCGGTGTTCCTGGAGTTCGGCTCGGCCTTCGAGCGCTACACGGCGCCGATGATGAGCACCGCCGTGGCCGGCCGCGCCGACGACGAGATGCGGGCGCTGCGCGACGCCTGCCGGGCCGCCTTCGAGGCGCTGTGCGCGGCGATGCGGCCGGGCAACACCTTCGACGACGCGGCCCGGGCCGGCGAGGTGGCCATCGCCGGCTTGAACGCCGGGATCGCCGAGCGGGCCTTCTTCTCCGGCGTCTTCGGCTACTCGGTGGGCGCCCAGTTTCCGCCCAGCTGGGTCGAGGGCACCGGCTATCTCGCCCGCGGCCAGGAACGCGAGCTCGAGGCGGACATGGTCTTTCACCTGCCGCTGTGCCTGCGCCTGCCGGGGCGCTTCGGCATCGGCGTGAGCGATACCGTGCGCGTCACCCCGAGCGGGGGCGAGCCGCTCACCGACAATGACTGGCAGTTGCACGAGCGGCCTTGAAGGTCGCGCGGATGCCCCCATTGTGTTTCACGTTAGCAAGCTATTAAACGAATCAGGAGGCAGCATGCAGGTCGTCAATCTCAAGGCCCCGGGCGGGCTCGATCGGCTCGAACTCGGCGAGCAGCCGGCCCCCGGCGAGCCCGGCCCCGGCGAGATCCGTGTGCGCCTGCACGCCAGCTCGCTCAACTTCCACGACTACCTGGTGGTGACCGGCGCGTCGCCCGCCGAGGACGGCCGCATCCCGATGTCGGACGGCGCCGGCGTGGTCGAGGCGGTCGGCGAGGGCGTGAGCGAGTTCGCCGTCGGTGACGCGGTGGTGTCCACCTTCTTCCCCGAGTGGCTGGACGGCCCGGCGCGCCACGGCGACTTCGCCACCGTGCCGGGGGACGGCATCGACGGCTACGCCCGCGAGTCGGTGGTGCGTCCGGCGACCGGCTTCACCCGCCAGCCGGAGGGCTGGTCCCACGCCCAATCGGCGACCCTGACCACCGCCGGCCTGACCGCCTGGCGTGCGCTGGTGGGCGATGGCGGCCTCAAGGCCGGCGATACCGTGCTGGTGCTGGGCACCGGCGGCGTGTCGATCTTCGCCCTGCAGTTCGCCCGCATGATGGGCGCCCGGGTGATCGCCACCTCGTCGTCCGAGGCCAAGATGCAGCGGCTGCGCGAGCTGGGCGCCGAGCATGTGGTCAACTACCGCGAGGACCCCGAGTGGGGCCGCAAGGTGAAGGAGCTGACCGGCGGCAAGGGCGTCGACCACGTGATCGAGGTGGGCGGCCCGGGCACCCTGGCGCAGTCCATCGAGGCGGTGCGCATCGGCGGCCACATCTCGCTGATCGGCGTGCTGACCGGCGTCGGCGGTGAGGTGCCCACGGCCAAGCTGATGGCCAAGCAGGCCCGCCTGCAGGGGCTGATCGTCGGCAGCCGCACCCAGCAGCAGGAGATGGTCCGCGCCATCGAGGCCAACGGCATGATGCCGGTGATCGATCGCGAGTTCCCGCTCGGCGAGATCGCCGACGCCTTCCGCCACCAGGAAACCGGCCGCCACTTCGGCAAGATCTGCCTGACCTGGTGATCCCCCCGCCTGAAAGCCGCGGGTAGCCCCATCGCGCCGCCGCGCCCTTGCCGGGTGTCGGCGGCGCGCGCATTCTGTGGACATGCCCGCTGCCCGGAGGCGCCGATGTTCCGCTTCTTCGAGACCCTGGTCGATCCCTATCCCGAGCGCGAGATGGGCGTGCCGCCGCGCGGGCTGTTCGCCTTCATCCGCTTCTATTCGCGCCCGGTGGCGGGGCTGCTGGTGGCCATGTCGGTGGTCGCGGGGCTGGTCTCGGCGGTGGAGCTGGTGTTCTTCCACAGCATGGGCCAGCTGGTCGACTGGCTCTCCAGCGCCGAGCGCGAGGGCTTCTTCGCCGCCCACGGCTGGCGCCTGGCGGGGCTGGCGGCGCTGGTGCTGGTGGGCCTGCCGCTGCTGGTGCTGCTGCGCTCGCTGCTCACCCATCAGGGCATCTTCGGCAACTATCCGATGCTCGGCCGCTGGCTCTCGCACCGCCAGATGCTGGCCCAGAGCATGGCCTTCTTCCAGGACGAGTTCGCCGGCCGCGTCTCGCAGAAGGTGATGCAGACGGCGCTGGCGATCCGCGAGACGGTCATGAAGCTGATGGACCTGCTGGTCTACGTGGCCGTCTACTTCGTCGGCGCCATGTGGCTGCTGGGCAGCGCCGAGCCCTGGCTGGTGGCGCCGCTGGTGCTGTGGCTGGCCGGCTATGTCGGCCTGATGCGGATCTTCGTGCCGCGGCTGCGCACGGTGTCCATGGCCCAGGCCGACGCCCGGGCGCGCATGACCGGTCGCATCGTCGACAGCTACAGCAACATCCAGACCATCAAGCTGTTCGCCGACCGTCGCCGCGAGGAGGCCTACGCCCGCGACGCCATGGAGGGCTTCATGACCACGGTGCACGGCCAGATGCGCCTGGCCACCTGGCTGTCGGTGTCGCTGACCGCGCTCAACTCGCTGCTGCTGGCCTCGGTGGCGACGCTGGCCATCGGCGCCTGGTACCTGGAGATGGTGTCGCTGGGGGTGATCGCGGTGGCCATCGCCCTGGTGATGCGCATCCGCTTCATGTCCGACTGGATCCTGTGGGAGGTGGCGAGCCTGTTCGAGAACATCGGCACCGTGCAGGACGGCATCAACACCATCGCCCGCACGCCGGCGGTGCAGGACGCGCCGGACGCGCGTGAGCTTTCCGTGAGCCGCGGCGGGATCCGCTTCGAGGCGCTGCGCTTCGGCTACGAGCGCCCCGGGGCGGCGCTGGAACGGCCGGTGTTCGACGGCTTCGACCTGACCATCGCCCCGGGCGAGAAGGTCGGGCTGATCGGCCGCTCCGGCGCCGGCAAGTCGACCCTCGCCCACCTGTTGCTGCGCTTCTACGACCTGCAGGGCGGGCGCATCCTGATCGACGATCAGGACATCGCCGGCGTCACCCAGGAATCGCTGCGCCGGCACATCGGCATGGTCACCCAGGACACCTCGCTGCTGCACCGCTCTGTGCGCGACAACATCCGCTACGGCTGCCCGGAGGCCGACGACAAGGCGATCATGCGCGCGGTGCGCCAGGCCCACGCCGACAGCTTCCTCGACGAGCTGGTCGATCCCAGGGGCCGGCGCGGCCTGGACGCCCACGTCGGCGAACGCGGGGTGAAGCTCTCCGGCGGCCAGCGCCAGCGCATCGCCATCGCCCGGGTGCTGCTCAAGAACGCGCCGCTGCTGGTGCTCGACGAGGCCACCTCGGCGCTGGATTCCGAGGTCGAGGCCGCCATTCAGGAGCAGCTCTACGCGCTGATGGCGGGAAAGACGGTGATCGCCATCGCCCACCGGCTGTCGACCATCGCCATGCTCGACCGGCTGGTGGTGGTCGACGAGGGGCGCATCGTCGAGGTCGGCAGCCACCGTGAGCTGCTGGCCCGCGACGGCCTCTATGCGGCGCTGTGGCGGCGCCAGTCCGGCGGCTTCCTGGGGCTCGAATGCGACGGCGAGGCCGAGGCGGACCTGTCCGCTTCGACCTCGGAGCGGTGAGCGAGGGGCGCTCGTCTATCCGGGGACCTAGCGATGGCGAAGGTGATGCCACCACTGGGCCAGGCCCTGGAGCACCTCCAACGGCGGCATGGCCGGCAGATAGAGCTCCGGCATGGTGGAAACCGGCGGCTTTTGCGGCCGGGACTCGACATACGATGATTCGACATGACGCATGGGGACCTCCCTGTGGCGAACCGCACCAGCGGCCGCCGAAGCGGTTTGGGGCCGGGCAGTGTCGCGACCTCGTGGACAGCATGGAGGGGGGCTTTTGATCAATCCAACGAAAAGAACTACATTGGCTTTTCAGATTTTCTGAAGGGTCACGGCCATGAACCGGATGCCCGAGGCCGGGCAGGCCTCGCCGCCGCTGCTGGACACCGAGGTGCTGCGTACCTTCGTCGCCATCGCCGAAAACGGCAGCTTCACCCGCGCCGCCCGTCAGGTGTGTCGCACGCCTTCGGCGCTGAGCATGCAGATCAAGCGCCTGGAGGAGACCCTGGGACAGTCGCTGTTCGTGCGCGAGGCGCGCCGCGTCAGGCTCACGCCGGAGGGCGAGCTGCTGCTGGGGTACGGGCGTCGGTTGCTCAAGCTCAACGAGGAGGCGGTGACCCAGTTCCTGGCGCCGTCGCTGGAGGGGCGGGTGGGCTTCGGCATCACCGACGATGTCGGTACCCATATCCTGCCCGGCGTGCTGGCGCTGTTCGCCCGCTCTCACCCGGCGGTACAGGTCGATGTGGTGGTGGGCACCACCGCCACCATGCGCCAGCGCCTGGAGACCGGCGAGCTGGACCTGATCCTGGTCATCGTGGGCCTGCAAGGGCGATCGGCGCGGGATGAGGTGGTGCACCGAGAGCCCCTGGTCTGGACGGGATGCGAGGGCGGCGTGGCCGTCCGGCGATCGCCGCTGCCGGTGGCGCTGGCCAACCACGGCTGCCCGTGGCGCCAGACGGCGCTGGACGTCCTGGAACGCGCCGGCCTGAGTTACCGGGTCGCCTATACCTGTGAGCACTGCACCGGGCAGGAGGCGGCCATGCTCGCCGACCTGGCGGTGTCGCCCTTTCCCCTGTCCTTGATCCGTCCGCCGCTGCGTCGCCTCGACAGCGGCGTCCTGCCACCGCTGGGCGACTACCAGCTGGCGCTGGTGCGTCGGGATGGCCTCGGCGAGGCCGGCGAGGCATTGGCGACACGGGTGATCGAGGCCTTCCGCGACCTGCGCGGCTAGGAGGCGATCTCGCGCCGGTCTGCGCCGTGTCAGGGGAAGAGGCGAGCCGGGGCCATGCGTGGGATCGGCGCCGCGCCCGGGTCCCGGCGGCCGCGCTCTCATTCCGTCTCGCACATGCCCTGGGCATGGCACTCGGCATAGCGGCCGAGCCGTCGAGCCAGCGGATCGTCGCTGGCGCCCAGCCCGGCCAGCACGCCGGCCCGATCTTCCCGCGAGCGGTGCTGGCCCAGCTTGGCGGTTCCCTCGAGCGTGTCCAGCCGAATCCTGACACCGACCACGCCGCCTTCGGGCTGCTGCTCACCGTGAGCATCCATCGCGACTTCCGCCAGGACGGCGAGCCGCACCTGGACGCAGGCCCCTTCGTGCGCGCCGGTTTCCCGAGTGAGCGGGGTCACTGCCACCAGGCCACGCCCAGCCCGACCAGCAGCGACAGCAGCATCGGCGGTGCGACCCGCTTGCCCAGCGCCGCGCTGCCGAGCCCGGCGGCCATGCCGGCCTTGATCAGGTTGTTGATCGAGGCGGCCAGGATGATGCCGAGCACCGCGGTCGAGGGCGGGATGGCGTCCCGCGAGAGGCGGGTCAGCGACAGGGTGATGGCGTCCACGTCGGCCACGCCGGAGGCCGCCGCCAGCAGGTAGATGCCGGCATCGCCGAGCCAGGCCTGGAGCCACTGGCCGAGCAGCATGATCGCCGCCAGCAGCACGCCGAACAGCAGCGCCATGCGCAGCTCCAGCGGGTTCTGGTGTCGCTCGGGGCGCTCGATGCGCGCCCCCTGGCGATGGCGGCGCCACAGCACCAGGGCCGGCAGATAGAGCAGCAGGGTCATCAGCGCCACCGGCAGGATCAGGCGCGGCAGCAGCGCCGGATGGATCACCAGGCAGTAGAGCAGGATGCGCGGGAACATGGTGCCGCAGGCGATCAGCACCCCGGCCGCCAGCAGCGGCGCGAGGGTCGCCTGCTGGCGCGACAGGCGGCTGAAGTGCAGGGTCAGGGCGGTAGAAGAGCTGAGCCCGGCGAACAGGCTGGTGAACAGGATGCCCTTGGCGGCGCCGCCGAGGCGCATGGCGAAGTAGCCGATGAAGGAGATGCCGGCGATCATCACCACCATCCACCACAGTTCGCGCGGATTGAGCGCCTCGCCGGGGCCCAGGCCGCGGTCGGGCAGCAGCGGCAGCATCACCACCGTGATCAGCAACAGCTTCAGGCCTGCGTCCAGCTCGTGGGCCTGCAGGCGATTCAGCAGGCCGTGGATCTCGCGCTTGTTGTCGAGGATCAGCGCGGTCACCACCGCGCAGGCCGCGGCCAGCGCCAGGTCCACGGCCACCGCCACGGCGCCGAAGCAGAAGGTCAGCAGCAGGCCGACCAGGCCGGTGATGCTGTAGTCCCGACTCTGCGGCAGCCGCGCGCGATAGGCGCTGCCGGCCAGCGCGGCGACGACGACCAGCAGCAGCGGAAAGGCCCATTCGGTGACGGCCTCGGCGAGCAGGGCGGCGAGGCCGCCGAGCAGGCCGACCAGGGCATGGGTGCGCACCCCGGCGATGCGTTCGCCGGCCTTTTGTTCGCGCGCCACCCAGCCGCGCTCGATGCCGATCAGGGCGCCGAGCAGCAGGGCCACGGCCAGCCGGATGGCGGCGTCGTGCCCGGCGAGAAACTGCTGGGTGACCTCTTCCATGCGGCACTCCTGCATGCGATCGAGCCTGTTTCCAGCATAGGCGGTGGCGCCGGTCCGCTCGCGTTGGCCCGGTGCCTTGGTCGTCGATGCTCAGGCCTTGACGGACACCGGGTGACGAGCTCGCCGAGCGCAAGAGGATGGGCTATACCGCAAATGAGGTGACCCTCGAGCCGTCCGGTGGCGGCGCAGCGGCTCTTTCATGCCATAGCGGAGGGAATTGTCATGCCCATGGAGCGCGTCAAACGCTTTCTCGACGAGAACGGCGTGAAGTATGTCATTCATCAGCACTCGACGGCCTACACCGCCCAGGAGGTCGCCGAGGCGGCCCACGTGCCCGGCCGCCACTTCGCCAAGAGCGTGATGGTCGAGATCGACGGCCGATTGGCGCTGGCAGTGCTGCCGGCCACCGACCGGGTCGACCTGCAGCGCTTCGCCCGGGCCGTCGGCGCCAGCCGCGTCGAGCTGGCCAGGGAAGCGGACTTCCAGGACCGCTTTCCCGACTGCGAGCCGGGGGCGATGCCGCCCTTCGGCAACCTGTTCGAGATGGAGGTGTTCGTCTCGCCGCACCTGGCCGAGGCCGATCTGATCGCCTTCAGCGCCGGCAGCCACCACGAGGTGATGCAGCTGGCCTTCGGCGTGTTCGAGGACCTGGTGAAGCCGGCCGAAGTGGCGATGTAGGCGGATCGCGGTATCGCGATACGGGGCGTGGCGGCCGCGATGACCGGCGGCTCAGTCCGCCTGGCGCTGCGGTGGGGCCTCGCGCTGCTTGACCTGCCAGGCCTCCAGCGAGAAGGCCGGCGCCGTGGATGGCGGCAGCGGCTCGCGGCCGAGGACGTGGTCGGCGCCCTTCTCGCCGATCATGATGGTCGGTGCATTGATGTTGCCGTTGGTGACGCTGGGCATGATCGAGGAGTCGATCACCCTGAGGGCCTCGATGCCGTGGACGCGGCACTCGGGGTCGACCACCGCCATGGCGTCGGTGCCCATGCGGCAGGAGCCGCAGGGGTGATAGGCGGTCTCGGCGGTCTCGGCGACCCAGGCGTCGATCTCGGCATCGCTCTGCACCCCGGGGCCGGGGGAGAGTTCCTCGCCGCGATAGGGGTCGAAGGCGGGCTGGGCGAAGATCTCGCGAGTCAGCCGCAGGGCGCGGCGGTAGTCGGCCCGGTCTTCCTCGTCGTTCAGGTAGTTGAAGAACATCGAGGGCGGGGCCTCGGGGTCGGCACAGGCCAGCCGTACGCGCCCGCGGCTGCGAGGCTTGTTGGCGCCCAGGTGGACCTGGAAGCCGTGGCCCTCGGCGGCGCTGGAGCCGTCGTAGGCGATGGCGCCGGCCAGGAAGTGGTACTGGATGTCCGGGTAGCGCAGCCCCTCGCGGCTGCGGATGTAGCCGTTGGACTCGAACTGGTTGCTGGCGCCGAGCCCGGTCTTGAAGAAGAACCAGCGGGCGCCGATCAAGGCCCGCGCCAGCGGGTTGAGCCAGCCGTTGAGGGTGATCTTCCGGGTACAGCTCTGCTGCACCCAGACCTCGAGGTGGTCGTGGAGGTTCTCGCCCACCCCGGGCAGATCGTGGACCACCTCGATGCCGTGCTCGCGGAGGTGATCGGCGGGGCCGATGCCGGACAGCATCAGCAGCTTGGGCGAATTGAGGGCGCTGGCCGAGAGGATCACCTCGCGCCGCGCCCGCACGCGAAGCGTCTTGCCGCGCTGGCGGTATTCGACGCCCACGGCGCGCTTGCCGTCCATCAGTACCCGGGTGGTCAGGGCGTGCATCTCGAGCGACAGGTTGTCGCGTGACAGCGCCGGCTTGAGGTAGGCGTTGGCGGTGGAGCAGCGCACGCCGTCACGCACCGTCATGTCCATGCGGCAGAAGCCTTCCTGGCGATAGCCGTTGTAGTCTTCCGTCTCGCCATAGCCGGCCTGGCGGCCGGCCTCGATGAAGGCGCGGTAGAGCGGGTTGGCCATGTTGTTGCCGTTGCAGACGCCGAGCGGGCCGCCGCTGGCGCGATAGGGATCGGCGCCGTAGAGGCAGTCCTCGGCGCGCTTGAAGTAGGGCAGCACCTCGGCATAGCTCCAGCCCACGGCGCCGCGCTCCACCCACTCGTCGAAGTCGCCGGCGCAGCCGCGCACGTAGGCCATGCCGTTGATCGAGGACGAGCCGCCGATCACCTTGCCTCGCGCCTGGTGAATGCGCCGCCCGCCGAGGCCGGGTTCCGGCTCGGTGTGGAACTCCCAGTCGAAGCGGGGCTTGTTGAGCGGGATCGAGAAGGCGATGGGCATCTGGATGTAGATGGAGTCGTCCTTGCCGCCGAATTCCAGTACCAGCACCTGGTGCTGGCCATCGGCGCTCAGCCGGTCGGCCAGCACCGAACCGGCCGAGCCCGAGCCGACGATCACGTAGTCCACGATCCGGTCGAAGGTCTCATCGTTCATGGCGTCGTTCCTCGTCGCGTCATCAGTCGCCGCTGGCGGAGGGGGCGTCGGGCATGGGGGCCTCACCGCCGGGAAGCTCCCGCTGGGTGTGCAGGAAGAACAGGTGGCGTTCGTACTGGTCGAGGATGTCGGCGATCACCTGCTCCTTGGTGTAGCCGTAGATGTCGTAGCCCTGGCCGCCCTCGCCGATGTGCACCTGCATCCGGTAGTAGTGGGTCCCGGCATGGGTGGCGCGGATCGAGAAGGCGGGCATGGCGCAGCGATGCGGCCAGACCTGGTAGGTGAAGCTCGGCTCGTCGCCGAGGTCGACGTTGAACTCGAGGTGTTCCTCCGCTCCCTCGCCTGCGACCAGGGCCGCGCTGACGCCCTGATCGCCGAGCACCTCGCGGATCTCCTCCATGGCCGGCCGGACCGCCTCGTTGAGGAAGCGTCGGGCCTGCTCGTGATTGGGGAAGTTCATGGCCCGCGAGAGGCGCCGGCGCCAGGAGTGTCCCGCGGCTTCGCCGGGCAGGCGGCCCGACAGGTGGCCGGCCATGCTGCCGCGCAGGCTGTCCTCCTTGAGGCCCTCGACCTTCAGCGCCTTGAACAGGCCGATCATCATCAGGAACAGCACGAAGGCGAAGGGCAGGCCGGTGATCACCACGGCGCTCTGCAGGGCGCCCAGGCCGCCGGCCATCAGCAGCGCCAGGGTCAGGATGCCGATGATCGCCGCCCACAGGATGCGCATCCAGGAGGGCGCGTCGTGGTTGGGGTCGGTGAGCACCGAGGTCAGGTTGGAGAGCACCAGCGAGCCGGAATCCCCGGAGGTGACGAAGAACACGATGGCCAGCACCGTGGTGACGCCGGTGGTCAGCCAGATCCAGGGGTAGTTCTGCAGGAACAGGTAGATCGACGAGCCGGGATTGTTCATGGCCTGCTCGCCGAAGTCGGCGATGCTGGCGCTGCCGGCCATCACCAGATCGATGGCGCTGTTACCCATGATCGACATCCACGCCATCATGAAGGTCAGCGGCAGGATCAGGGTGCCGGCGACGAACTGGCGGATGGTGCGGCCCCGGGAGATGCGGGCCAGGAACAGCCCGACGAAGGGGCCCCAGGCGATCCACCAGGCCCAGAAGAACACCGTCCAGGCATTGAGCCAGTCGGCGGGCGGGTCGAAGGCGTAGGTGTCGAACGACAGCCGGACGAAGTGGGCCAGGTAGTCGCCGACGTTCATCACCAGGGCATTGAGCAGGAACAGCGTCTGGCCGGTGAACAGCACGAACAGCATCAGCAGCACCGCCAGCAGCATGTTGAACTCGGACAGCCGGCGGATGCCCTTGTCGACCCCGGTCACCGCCGAGATCGCCGAGAAGACCACGATCAGCACCGCCAGCGCCGCCTGGGTGACGGTGTTCTCCGGCAGGCCGAACATGTAGTGGAGGCCGAAGTTGAGCTGGATGATGCCGATGCCGAGGCTGGTGGCGATGCCGAACACGGTGCCCAGCACCGCGGCGATGTCCACGGTGTGGCCGATGGGGCCGTGAATGCGGCGCCCGAAGAGCGGGTAGAGCGCCGAGCGGATGGTCAGCGGCAGGCCGTGGCGATAGCTGAAGAAGGCCAGCGACATGCCGACCAGGGTGTAGATGCCCCAGCCCGATAGCCCCCAGTGCAGGAAGGTCAGCTCCATGGCGTGGCGGGCAGCCTGCTGGGTGCCGCCCTCGCCGACCGGCGGGGCGAGGAACTGGGTCACCGGCTCGGCGATGCAGAAGAACAGCAGGTCGATGCCGATGCCGGCGGAGAACAGCATCGCGGCCCAGGTGATGACGTTGAAGTCCGGCGTCGAGTGCGCCGGGCCCAGGCGCAGCTTGCCGTAGCGGGAGAGTCCGATGCCGATCACGAAGACCAGGTAGGCCACCACCGCGAGGAAGTAGAACCAGCCGAAGCTGTCCGAGATCCAGGCCAGCACGGCATTGATGACGCCGCCGGCTGCCTCGGTGAAGAACATGGTCCACAGCGCGAAGGCAACGATGCCGATGGCCGAGCCGTAGAACACCACGGGATTGATGCGATCGCGGGGCGATTCGCTGGGAGCGTCGGTATGGGCCATGCGCTGACTCCTTGTGGGCCTCGTCCTGGGCGGTGAGGCTTCGTCCGCAGCCGTGCCCGGGCGAGGCCGCCGGGGCGGAGGCCGAGGGGGCTCGACGGGACGCCTGGGGATATCTGGGTATAGGTAGGTAGCCGCACGGGCGTCAAGTGGCGTCTCGGAAACGGGGCATTCGGCTTGCCACCTCGAGGGTGTCGCCTGATACTGTTTATAAATACAGTGTCCAAGGGAGGCTGCCATGCCGCTATCAGGAGCGTCGATCGCCGTCGGGAAAGGCCGTGCCGGATCGGCGCAGCCGTTACTGGGATGCCGGGTGCGAGCCGGTTTCCCGAGCCCCGCCGACGATCATCTGGACGTGGAGCTCGACCTGCACGCCCACGTGGTGCGCCGCCCGGCGTCGACCTTCTTCGTGCGCGCCGAGGGCGACTCGATGCAGGGCGACGGCATTCATGATCGCGACCTGCTGGTGGTGGACCGCAGCCTGGAGCCGCGGCCCGGGCGGGTGGTGATCATCGCCGTGGATGGCGAGCCCACGGTCAAGCGGCTGGTTCGGCGCGGCGACGCCCTGGTGCTGGAGGCCAGCAATCCGCGCTACGCGCCGATCCCGCTGGCCGGCCGCGAGTGCCACGTGTGGGGGGTGGTCACCCATGTGCTGCACGCCCTGCCGGGGGCGGCACCGTGATCGCCCTGGTCGACAGCAACAACTTCTACGTCAGCTGCGAGCGGGTCTTCGACCCGCGCCTGGAGGGCCGGGCGGTGGGCGTGCTCTCCAACAACGACGGCTGTGTGGTGGCGCGCTCGGCGGAGCTCAAGGCGCTGGGCGTGGCGATGGGCATGCCGGCGCACCAGATTCCGCCCGCGCAGCGCCGGCGGATGACGCTGCTGTCCAGCAACTACGCCCTCTACGGCGACATGAGCCGGCGCGTGAACCGGGTGCTGAGCGAGTTTTCGCCGGAGATCGAGACCTATTCCATCGACGAGAGCTTCGTCGGCCTCGACGGCCATGAGCCCGACGACCTCGAGGCCTGGGGGCATCGGGTGCGCGGGCGGGTGCTGCGCGACACCGGCATCCCGACCTGCGTGGGGCTGGCGCCGACCCGGGTGCTGGCCAAGACCGCCAATCGCGTCGCCAAGACGCACCCCGCACTGGGCGGCGTCTGCCGCCTCGAGGCCGACACGCCCGAGACCCGGCGCGTGCTCGAGGCGCTGCCGGTGCACGCGCTGTGGGGCATCGCCCGGCGCAGCGCCGAGCGGCTGGCGCTGCAGGATATCCACACCGCCTGGCAGCTGCGCCAGGCCGATCCCAAGCAGATCCGACGCACCTTCTCGGTGGTGATGGAGCGGCTGGTCTGGGAGCTGCGCGGCCGGCCGGCCATCGCCCTGGAGGACGTTACCGAGCCGCGCCAGCGGATCATGGTGTCGCGCTCCTTCGGCCGGTTGACCGGCGAGCAGGCCGAACTACGGGCGGCGATTCGCCAGCACGGCGCCCGGGCCGCCGAGAAGCTGCGCCGCCAGGGCAGCCGCGCCTGCGCGGTACTGGTGTTCGTGCGCAGCGATCCGCACCGGCTCGGCGAGCGCCAGTACCGTAACGGCCAGGTGGTGGCACTGCCCGGCCCCAGCGACGACACCCGGGAGCTGATCGCCGCCGCCCAGCGCGGCCTGGCGGCGATCTTCCTCGACGGCGTGCGCTATCAGAAGTGCGGGGTGATGCTGCTCGACCTGGTCGACGCCGAGCGTCATCAGCTGTCGCTGCTGCAGGCCGGCGATGGCCCCGAGCGGCGGCGCGGCGAGGCGCTGATGACCACCCTCGATCGCCTGAACGCCCGCATGGGCCGCGATACCGTGCGCTTCGGCGTGCCCGGCGAGCACGCCGCCTGGCCGCTGCGCTGCGAGCACCGTACCGCGCGCTACACCACCCGATGGAACGAGCTGATGAGGGTCAAGGTGCGCTGAAGCCTCTCACGGATAGCGGCCGCTGCGGCGGTTTTCCACCAGCACCTCGAGGATGGCGTTGGCCTCGCGCATCACCGGTGAGGGCGGCTCGTCGCGGCGTCGGCTGCACAGGATCGGAATGGTGATGTGCGATTCGGCCAGGTAGACGAAGCTGATGCCGTCGCGCTGGACGCGCTTGACCTGTTCCGGCACCAGGGTGATGCCCATCTCCGAGGCCACCAGGCCCAGCGCGGTCTGCACCTCGTTGGCCTCCTGGGCGACCGTGATCTTGAGCCCGCGGCGCCGGAACATGCCGAGCACGGTGTCCGCCATGCTCGGCCGCGGCGTGGCCGGGAACAGGATCAGCGGGTACTCGGCCAGCTGCGCCATGCTCGGCGTGGTGCCCTCCAGCGGATGCCCCTTGGGCAGTGCCGCCATCAGCGGCTCCTCGAACAGCACCTCCTGCTCGACCTCCGGGTCGTCGAGCCGCAGCCGGCCGAAGCCGATATCGATGCGGCCCGCCTTTAGCGCCTGGATCTGCTGCACCGACGTCAGTTCGACCAGCGTCAGCTCCACGTCATCCTTTTGTCGCAACTCGCGTACCAGCAGCGGCAGCTGGCCGTAGAACACCGACGGAACGAAGCCGACGCTGAACAGCTGGCGGTGGCTGCGGGCGATGCGCCGAGTGTCGGTGACCGTGGTGTCCACCTTCTCCAGTATCTGCAGGGTATGTTCATAGAAGAAGTGCCCCGCCGCCGTCAGGGCCAGGCCGCGAGATCCTCGGTCGAACAGCCTGACGCCAAGCTCCTTTTCCAAATTATTGATTTGTCTAGTTAAAGGTGGTTGTGCCATGTGCAGTTTGGCGGCCGCTCGAGTCATGTTCAGCTCCCTGGCGGCGACGCAGAAGTAGCGAAGATGGCGCAGCTCCATGATACCTCCTGGGTATGGCTACGGACTCAAACCATATTGGTTGGCGGTCACCGCGGCAAGCACACTGCCAACACTTCCTCAGTGCGTAGCCCAGGAGCCTTCATGTCCGCCGTGATCGAGTCCATCGAGACGCTGCTGGTCGACCTGCCGACCATCCGTCCCCACAAGCTTTCCATGGCCACCATGGCCTGCCAGACGATGGTCATCGTGCGCATGCGTCACAGCGACGGCATCGAGGGCCTGGGCGAGGGCACCACCATCGGTGGCCTGAGCTATGGCCCGGAAAGCCCGGAGAGCATCAAGCGCAACATCGACGCCTATCTGGCACCGCTGCTGGTCGGCCAGTCCTCGAGCAACCTCAACGTCCTCATGGCGCGGCTGAATCGCCACGTGCGTGGCAATCCCATCGCCAAGTCGGCGCTGGAGACCGCGCTGCTGGACGCCCAGGGCAAGCGCCTGGGGCTGTCGGTGGCCGAGCTGCTGGGCGGCGCCCGTCAGATCCATCTGCCGGTGCTGTGGACCCTGGCCTCCGGCGATACCCGCAAGGACATCGACGAGGCCTTCCAGCGCCTCGACGACGGCCGCCACTGCGACTTCAAGCTCAAGATCGGCGCCAACGCCCTGGACCGGGACGTGCACCACGTGGCCGACATCAAGGCGGCGCTGGGCGAGCGGGCAAGCGTCAGGGTCGACGTCAACCAGGCCTGGGACGAGGCCACCGCGGTGCGCGGCATCGCCGCCCTGCAGGACGCCGGCATCGCGCTGATCGAGCAGGCCATCCCGGCCCGCGAGCAGGCCGGACTGATTCGCCTGGCCGATCGCTTCGAGGTGCCGATGCTGGCCGATGAGGCCGTGGCCGATGCCCGCGATGGCCTGGACCTGGTCGGTGGCGGCTTCAACGGCGCCTTCGCGCTGAAGATCGCCAAGGCCGGCGGTCCGCGTCCGGCGCTCGAGCTGGCGGCGCTGGCCCAGACCGCCGGCATCGGCCTCTACGGCGGCACCATGCTCGAGGGCACCATCGGCACCGCCGCCTCGCTGCACGCCTGGGCGACCCTGCCCGAGATGGCCTGGGGCACCGAGATGTTCGGGCCGCTGCTGCTCAAGGACGACATCGTCGCCGAGCCGCTGCGCTACCACGACTTCGGCGTCGACCTGCCGGCCGGCCCCGGCCTCGGCATCGCCCTCGACGACGACAAGCTCAAGCACTATTCGCGCAAGTAATCCCGGGCGCTGACACTGTTTCAGAGAAGGAGACGACCATGCTGTTCCAGGTAGAAATGACCGTGAAGCTGCCGCCGGAGATGCCGGCCGAGCAGGCCGCCGAGATCAAGGCGACGGAGAAGGCCTACTCCCAGGAGCTGCAGCGCGCCGGCAAGTGGCGCCATCTGTGGCGGGTGGCCGGCAGCTACTCCAACGTCAGCATCTTCGACGTCGAGGACAACGCCGAGCTGCAGGAACTGGTTTCCCACCTGCCGCTGTTCCCTTACATGGAGATCGCCGTCAAGCCGCTGTGCCGCCACCCCTCCTCCGTGCGTGACGACGACAGCTGATCCCGTCGCTCATCGAAGACGACGCGATATAACAACGATATGAGGACGCCAGCATGACCGTGAAGATTTTCGATACTCCCGAGGTTCAGGACTTTCTCAAGGCCGTCAGCGGCTTCGACCAGGAAGGCGGCGACGAGCGCGCCAAGCAGATCCTGCATCGCCTGCTCTCCGATCTGTACCGGCTGATCGACGATTTCGATGTCACCCCCGAGGAGTTCTGGTCCTCCGTGAGCGTGCTCAACGCGCTCGGCCAGGGCACCCAGTTCGGCCTGCTGGCCCCGGGGCTCGGTTTCGATCACTACCTCGACATGCGCATGGACGCGGCCGACGCCGAGGCCGGCCGCACCGGCGGCACGCCGCGCACCATCGAGGGGCCGCTCTACGTGGCCGGCGCGCCCGAGATCCAGGGCAGCGGCCGCATGGACGACGGCACCGACACCGACGGCGAGGCGATGTGGCTGACCGGCCAGGTGCGCGACACCGACGGCAACCCGGTTGCCGGGGCCAAGGTCGAGGTATGGCACGCCGACTCCAAGGGCGGCTATTCCTTCTTCGACCCGTCCCAGGCCGAGTACAACCTGCGCCGCTCGATCATCACCGACGCCGACGGCCGCTACGCGGTGCGCAGCATCGTTCCCTCCGGCTATGGCGTGCCGGAAGGCGCACCTACCGATCAGGTGCTCAAGGCCTTGGGTCGCCACGGCCAGCGCCCGGCACACATCCACTACTTCATCTCGGCGCCGGGTCACCAGCACCTGACCACCCAGATCAACCTGGCCGGCGACCCCTACACCTTCGACGACTTCGCCTTCGCCACCCGCGAGGAGCTAGTGGTTGAGGGCCAGCGGATCGAGGATGCCGCCGCCATCGAGGCACGCGGCTTCGAGGGACCCTTCACCGAGGTGGTGTTCGACGTCGCGCTGTCGCCGACCGACGCTACCGAGCTTCAGGTGCGCCACAAGCGTCCGCGGGCCAAGGAAGACGAGCAGGACCAGGCCAGCCAGCAGGCGGGCGCCGCCCAGGTCTGATCCCTGGCAAGCGTCGACGAGTCCCTTCTTCCCTGACCCTTTACCATCCCTGAGGAGCCTGATCATGACCCGCAAGCTTGATCGTCTCGAACAACGCGTCCGCGGTGCCGTCGTCGACGACGCCGAGGCCGGTACCTTCCGCGTGCATCGCAGCATCTTCACCGACCCCGAGTTCTTCGAGCTCGAGATGAAGCACGTCTTCGAGGGCAACTGGCTGTTCCTGGCCCACGAGAGCCAGATCGCCGAGCCCGGCGACTACATGACCGTCACCATGGGTCGCCAGCCGGTGGTTATCACCCGTGACAAGCAGGGCGAGCTGCATGCCCTGATCAACGCCTGCGCCCACCGCGGCGCCACCCTGTGCCGCAAGAAGCGCGGCAACAAGGGCACCTTTACCTGCCCGTTCCACGGCTGGACCTTCAAGAACGACGGCAAGCTGCTCAAGGCCAAGAACGAGAAGACCGGCGCCTACCCGGACGCCTTCAAGAGCGAGGGCTCCCACGATCTCACGCGGGTGCCGGTGTTCGAGAACTACAAGGGCTTCCTGTTCGGCAGCCTGAGCACCGACGTGAAGCCGCTCGAGGAGTACCTGGGCGAGACCACCAAGATCATCGACAACATCGTCGACCAGGCGCCGGAAGGCCTGGAGATCCTGCGCGGCACCTCCTCGTACACCTTCAACGGCAACTGGAAGCTGGGCGCGGAGAACGGCGCCGACGGCTACCACGTCAGCACCGTGCACTGGAACTACGCCTCGACCATGGACCGCCGCAACTACGACGCCGGCGGCACCAAGGCGGTGGACGCCGACGGCTGGTCGAAGAGCCAGGGCGGCTTCTACTCCTTTGATCACGGCCACATGATGCTGTGGACCCGGCTGCTCAACCCCGAGGTGCGTCCGGTCTATACCCGCAAGGACGAGATCGAGGCCGAGCTGGGCGAGGCCCGGGCCGACTCCATCGTCAACCAGACCCGCAACCTCTGCCTGTACCCCAACGTCTACCTGATGGACCAGTTCTCGACCCAGATCCGGGTGATCCGTCCGCTGTCCGTGGACAAGAGCGAGGTGACCATCTACTGCTTCGCGCCCAAGGGCGAGTCGGCCGAGAACCGCGCGCTGCGCATCCGCCAGTACGAGGACTTCTTCAACGTCTCGGGCATGGGCACGCCGGACGATCTGGAAGAGTTCCGCGCCTGCCAGACCGGCTATGCCGGCGAGGACGCCGAGTGGAACGACCTCAGCCGCGGCGCCAAGCAGTGGATCGAGGGCGCCGATGACAACGCCCGGGCGATCGACATGAAGCCCCTGCTGAGCGGGGCATCGCCGGAAGACGAGGGGCTCTACGTGCTGCACCACCAGCACTGGGTCGAGGAGATGCTGCGCGCCATCGACAAGGAACGCAGCCAGTTTATCGCCACGGTCGGCGCCAACGAGGAGGCTTCCGCATGAACTATCTCGATATTCAGGCCTTCGTGCATCGCGAGGCCCGTCTGCTCGACGACCGCCAGTGGGACGAGTGGCTGGCCTGCTACCGCCAGGACGCGGAGTTCTGGATGCCGGCCTGGGACGACGACGACGAGCTGACCGTGGACCCGCAGTCCGAGATCTCGCTGATCTACTACCCCAACCGCGAGGGGCTGGAGGACCGGGTCTACCGCATCAAGACCGAGCGCAGCGGCGCGACCAGCATTCCCGAGCCACGCACCACCCACCTGATCAGCAACCTTGAGGTGCTGAAGCAGGAGGGCGACACGGTGGAGCTGCGCTTCAACTGGCACACCCTGAGCCACCGCTACCAGCAGACCAACCAGTTCTTCGGTACCTCCTTCTACACCCTGGACGTGTCGGGCGAGGTGCCGCTGATCACCCGCAAGAAGGTGATCCTGAACAACGACTACATCCACCAGGTCATCGACGTCTATCACATCTGATCGCGTCGCCCGGACCGGGTGAGGAGAACGACCATGAGTTATACCATCGCGCTCAACTTCGAAGACGGGGTCACCCGCTTCATCGGCTGCAAGGAAGGCGAGACCGTGCTCGACGCCGCCTACCGGCAGAAGGTCAACCTGCCCATGGACTGCTCCGACGGCGTCTGCGGCACCTGCAAGGGCCACTGCGAGCAGGGCACCTTCGACCTGGGCGACGAGTACCTGGACGAGGCGCTGTCCGACGAGGAGGCCGCCGAGGGCCAGGTGCTGACCTGCCAGATGGTGCCGTCGACCGACTGCGTCATCCAGGTGCCGGTGGCCTCGACCCTGTGCAAGACCGCGGTCGGCAGGCTCGAGGGCACCGTGGCCGAGGTCGAGCAGCTCTCCGAGGACAGCATCGAGCTGGCCATCGACCTGGATGACGGCGCCGAGCTGGCCTTCCTGCCCGGCCAGTACCTCCATATCGGCGTGCCGGGCACCGACGCGCATCGCTCCTACTCCTTCAGCTCCAGGCCGGGCGAGACGCGGACCACCTTCCTGATCCGCAACGTGCCAGGCGGGCTGATGAGCGGCTATCTCACCGATCAGTGCAAGCCGGGCGAACGCCTCGAGCTGACCGGGCCGATGGGCAGCTTCTACCTGCGCGAGATCACCCGCCCGGTGCTGATGCTGGCCGGCGGCACCGGCCTGGCGCCGTTCCTCTCCATGCTCGAGCAGCTGGTGGAGAAGGGATGCGACCAGCCGATCCATCTGATCTACGGCGTCAACAAGGACGACCATCTGGTCAAGACCGATGCCCTGGACGCGATCCGGCAGCGGCTGCCGAGCTTCACCTACGCCACCGTGGTGGTGGACGAGGCCAGCGAGCATCCGCGCAAGGGCTACGTCACCCATCACATGGAGGCCGAGGTGCTGCACGACGGCGACGTCGACGTCTACCTGTGCGGGCCGCCGCCGATGGTCGACGCCGTGCTCAAGCACTTCGACGAGCAGGGCATCGCGCCGCAGAGCTTCCACTACGAGAAGTTCACGCCCAACCAGGCGCCCGGGGAGGCCGCATGAGCCGAGCACGCTTCCAGGGCCGGGTGATGGTGATCACCGGCGCCGCCCAGGGCATCGGTCGGCGTGTCGCCGAGCAGGCGGCCGCCGAGGGCGCCCGGCTGGCGCTGGTCGATCGCGCCGAGATCGTCCGTGACGTGGCCGCCGAGCTGACCGAACAGAGCGTCGATGCCATCGCTCTGCTGGCCGACCTGGAGACCTTCGAGGGAGCCGAAGGTGCCATGCGCGAGGCCCTGGCGCACTTCGGCCGCATCGACATCCTGATCAACAACGTGGGCGGGGCGATCAACTTCAAGCCGTTCACCGAGTTCAGCGCCGACGAAATCTCGGCCGAGATCACCCGCTCGCTGATGCCGACGCTGTGGTGCTGTCGGGCGGTGCTGCCGGCCATGGTGGAGCAGGGCGGCGGCGTGATCGTCAACGTCTCCTCGGCGGCGACCCGCGGCATTCATCGCATTCCGTACTCGGCGGCCAAGGGTGGGGTCAACGCCATGACCGCGTCGCTGGCCTTCGAGTACGCCGAGCACGGCATCCGCGTGGTGGCCACGGCGCCCGGCGGCACCGAGGCGCCGCCGCGACGCATCTCGCGCGGCACCCCGGAACCGCGCAACGAGACCGAGCAGGCCTGGTTCCAGGCCCATATCGACCAGACCCGGCAGAGCTGCCTGTTCGGCCGCTACGGCACCCTGGACGAGATGGCCGCGCCGATCCTGTTCATGGCCTCCGATGAAGCGAGCTACATCACCGGCAGTGTGTTGCCGGTGGCCGGGGGAGACCTCGGGTAGCGCCAAACGCCAGCCAAAGCCGCCCCGCCAGGGGCGGCCTCCGACGGCCAGCCCCTGATACCAATGACAACAATCTTCGGAGCACAGCATGAAACATCTCGAGAAAGGCGTCAGCCTGCGGCATGCGCCGGCTGACTTCATCCGCGACCTCAACGTCGACAACGTCAGCGCGGGGATCGTGGCAGGGCTCTTCGGCATCAGCGCCAGCGTGATCCACGTCGGCGCCGGCACCGCCGCCGGGCTCGACCCGCAGTTCATCATGCTCTGGGTCATCGCCTACCTGCTGATCAACGGCCTGTTCGGCCTGATCATGCCCGCCTACTATCGGCTGCCGCTGCCGATGGCCAACTCCATTCCCGGCGCGCTACTGTTTGCCGCCATCATCCCGGTGGTCGGGGTGGAAGCGGCCCTCGGCGCCTCGCTGATCGCCGGGGCCATCGCGCTGGTGGCCGGGCTTGCCGGGGTGATGGGCATCGTCATGAAGCTGATTCCCATGCCGATCGTGATGGGCATGGTCGGCGGCGTGCTGCTCAAGTTCGGCCTCAACATGGTCGCACCGCTCGAGCACGCCATCGTGCCGGCGGCGATCATGATCCTGGCCTTCTTCCTGTCGGCGCGCTTCCTGCGCCGGGTGCCGCCGCTGATCGTGGCCATGCTGGCCGGCATCGCCTACATGGCCTACGCCGGCATCGACTTCTCCGGCGTCGAGTTCTCGGTGACCTTCCCCGAGTTCATCGTGCCGACCTTCACCCTGGAGGCCTTCCTGGCCTACGGCCTGCCGCTGGCGCTGATCCTGGTCGGCATGGAAACGCCGGCCGGCGTGGGGCTGGTCAAGGGCATGGGCTACAAGGAAGTGCCGGCCAACGCCATCACCGCGGTGGGCGGCTTCGCGACCATGATCTCGTCCTTCTTCAACCTGCACAGCACCTGCATCGCGGCGCCGATGACCGGCATCTGCTCCTCGCCGGAGGCCGGCAAGCTGGACAAGCGCTGGGTGGCGGCGGTGATCGCCGGGGCCATCTTCGTGGTGGGCGCGCCGTTCTACGGCTACGTGATCAGCCTGATCGAGGCGATGCCGTCCTACTTCGTCGCCATCGTCGCCGGCCTGGCGCTGCTCAAGGTGATCACCTCGGCGATGTACATGACCTTCGCCGGTGGCAAGCACGAGATGGGCGGGCTGTTCGCCTTCCTGATCGCCGCCTCGGGGCTGCAGATCCTCGGCATCGGCGCCTCCTTCTGGGCCCTGGTGCTGGGCGTGTTCATCTCGCTGGTGTTCGAGACCAAGGACTTCGAGTTCATTCGCCGGGCCGCCCACGAGCCCGGCGCCTGACACCGGGCCCGCTTCGCGATACCGTCTTCTCCGTTGGCCCGTGGCTGCCTGGCAGCGCACGGGCCTTTTTTCTCTCGCGGTGGCGCCGGCTCGGCGTCTCCGCCCGGTTCATGCCAAGGAACTCGCCATGCGACGCTTCAAGGACTGGTCGATTCCCGCCGTCACCGCCGGCTTCGTGGCGGTACTGATCTCCTATGCCGGCCCGCTGGCCATCTTCTTCCAGGCCGCCCAGAGCGCCGATATCTCCCCGGCCATGATGACCTCCTGGGTGTGGGCGATCTCGATCGGCGCCGCCGTCTCCGGCATCGGCCTCAGCCTGTGGCTCAAGGTGCCGGTGGTGACCGCCTGGTCGGCGCCGGGCACGGCGCTGCTGGTGACGCTGTTTCCGGAGCTCTCGCTCAACGAGGCGGTGGGGGCCTATCTCACCGCGGCGGCGGTGATCTTCGTGATCGGCGTGAGCGGCTCCTTCGATCGCATCATCCAGCTGATTCCGCCCGGCATCGCCAGCGCCATGATGGCCGGCATCCTGTTCCAGTTCGGGGTCGGCGTGTTCGAGTCGCTGGCCACGGTGCCGGCGCTGATGATCGGCATGCTGCTGGCCTATCTGGTGTTCAAGCGCCTGACGCCGCGCTATTGCCTGGTGTGGCTGCTGATCGTCGGCATCGGCCTGGCCGTGGCCCTGGAGGGCGCGAGCCTGGACGGCGTCAGCGTGCAGCTGGCCTCGCCGACCTTCATCGCGCCCGAGTGGACCTGGCAGGGCACCCTCGGCCTGGCCATCCCGCTGGTGCTGGTCAGCCTGACCGGGCAGTTCCTGCCGGGCATGGCGATCCTGCGTACCTCCGGTTACAACACGCCGGCCAGGCCGATCGTCACCGTGGCCAGCCTGACGTCGCTTGCCACCGCCTGCTTCGGCGGCATCACCACGGTGATCGCGGCGATCACCGCGGCGATCTGCACCGGCGAGGAGGCGCACCCGGACCGCGACAAGCGCTACGTGGCGGGGATCGCCAACGGCCTGTTCTACCTGATCGGCGGCACCTTCGCCGGCACCATCGTGCTGCTGTTCACCTCGCTGCCCGGGGAGTTCGTGGCGGTGCTGGCCGGGTTGGCGCTGATCGGCGCCATCGCCAGCAACGTCAGCGCCTTCGCCGCGCGCAAGGAGCATCTCGAGGCCTCGGTGATCACCTTCCTGGCCACGGCCTCCGGCGTCAGCTTCCTGGGTCTCGGCTCGGCCTTCTGGGGCGTGGTGATCGGCGCCATCGCTTACAATGTCCTGCATCGCCGCTTCGCGCGGCGCGAGGAAACGGAGCAGGCGTCCGACAGCGCGAACTGAGCGTGAACCGAGCGGAGAGGGCGGCCGGCGGTCGGATCGCCGGGCCGCCGGGCCGTCAGTCCTCCGCGAACATCTCGTGGATCAGGCGGCGCAGCCAGCGATTGCCGGCATCGCGGTGGAAGCGGCGGTGCCAGAACAGGTTGATCGGCACTTCGGGCAGCGACAGCGGATGCGGCATGGCGCGCAGGCCGAAGCGAGCGGCGGTGGCCTCGGCCAGCTTGTCGGTCACGGTCACCACCAGGTCGGTGTCGCTGACGATGTAGGGCATGGCGACGAAGTGCGGCAGCCGCAGCCGCACCGGGCGGGTGATGCCGCCCTTGACCAGCCACTCCTCGACCCGGCCGTGTCCGGTGCCTCTGGCTTCCACCACCAGGTGCCGGGCCGAGACGAAGTCGTCCCGCGAGAAGTCGCCTGCGGCGAGGGGATGATCCTCGCGCATCAGGCAGACGTAGCGCTGCACGAACAGCCGCTGCTGATAGAAGCCGGCGCCCAGCTGCGGAATCAGCCCCACCGCCAGGTCGACCCGACCTTCCTCCATGTCCTGCTTCATGTCGTGAAGATCGCTGCGTACGCTTTCGAGCGAGACGCCCGGGGCCAGCTCGGCCAGCCGCGACATCAGCCGGGGCAGGAAGTAGATCTCGCCGATGTCACTCATGGCGATGTGAAAGGTGCGCTGGCTGGTGGTCGGGTCGAAGTCGTGGGTGAGGGTGAGCGCCTCCTGCAGGTGGGCCAGGCCCTGTTCGACCGGCTCGTGGAGCTGCGTGGCGTAGGGCGTCGGCATCAGGCCACGGGAGGTACGCTCGAAGAGCTCGTCGTCGAGCAGCGTGCGAAGGCGCTTCAGGGCATGGCTGACCGCGGGCTGGGTCAGGCCGAGATGCTCGGCGACACGCTGGGTGTTGCGGTGCCGATAGAGCAGGTCGAATACCACCAGCAGGTTGGTATCGATCTGTGAGAGCTTGCGCATATGGGCCGTGTCCGGGGATGTCGTGTCCCGTGGAGAAAGCCACGGATGGCGGCATTTTGCGACCTAGACAAAGGTCCCGTGTCGGTTCGCCATGCGGGCGTTAACTTCTTGTTAAAAAAGAATATTAGTGGCGTTTATGTCCACCATGAAGCGCGCTTCGTGGTGACTTGCAGTGTGGCGGCCTAGCGTGAGGCGACATCCCTCGTCCCTGACAGGAAGCGACCATGACAACAATGAACATCACCCCGCGTTCCCCGGCATCGCGCCTTCGCATCGGCATCGTCGGCGGCGGCATCGGGGGCGTTGCCCTCGCCGTTGCCCTCGCTCGGCATCCCGACCTAGAGGTGCATCTGTTCGAGGCTGCCGAGCGCTTCTCGGAGATCGGCGCCGGGGTCTCGTTCGGGCCCAATGCGGTGCGGGCGATCTCGCTGCTCGGCCTGGAAGACGCCTATCGGCACATCGCCGATGCCTCGCCGGCGCCCTTCGAGGACGTCTGGTTCGAGTGGCGTCGCGGGCGCGACGACGCCTACCTGACCGCCTCGCTGGCGCCCGGTGTCGGCCAGTCCTCGGTCCATCGTGCCGACTTCCTGGATGCCATCGTCGCCCATCTGCCCGAGGGTATCGCCCACTTCGGCAAGCGCTGTCAGGAGGTGACGCAGGACGCCGAGGGCGTCAGCGTGCGCTTCGAGGACGGCAGCACCTTTCTGGGCGATATCCTGATCGGCTACGACGGCATCAAGTCGTCGGTGCGCGAGCACGTGCTGCCGGTCGAGGAATTTGGTGCCTTCGCGCCGCGCTGGAGCGGCACCCAGGCCTATCGCGGGCTGGTGCCCGTCGAGCGACTGCGCCAGGTGATGCGCGAGGCCGGCGTTGACGAGCGGCTAGCCGTGGTGCCGCAGATGTATCTGGGCGAGGACCGCCATCTCCTGACCTTTCCGGTGAAGCAGGCGACGCTGATCAACGTGGTGGCCTTCGTCACCGACCGCTCCTCGCCTGAGCCGCGGCTGCCCGAGGGCGCGCCCTGGGTGGCGGAGGTCGACCGCCAGGCGATGCTCGGCGACTTCCCTGGCTGGGGCGCCGCTTCCAGGGCGATCCTCGGCTGCATCGATCAGCCGACCCGCTGGGCGCTGCACGAGCTACCCGAACTGCCGCGATATGTCCGCGGCCGAGTGCTGATCGCCGGCGATGCCGCCCACGCCATGCTGCCGCATCAGGGTGCCGGCGCCGGCCAGGCGCTGGAGGATGCCTACGTGCTGGCCAGCCTGCTGGGCGACCCGGAGTGCCGTCGCGGCAACGTCACCGCGGTGCTGGCGGCCTTCGAGGCGGTGCGGCATGCGCGTACCTGCCGCGTGCAGGCCACGTCACGCGAGGCGGGCGACCTCTACGAGTACGCCGGCCCCGGCATCGGTGCCGACGAGCCGAGCCTGGTCGCGGAACTGGAGCGGCGCTTCGGCTGGCTCTGGCATCACGATCCGCGCGACGACGCGGCGGAGGCGCGGCGTCGTATGGGCTGGTCTGCGGCGATGGCCGATGAGGCGGCGGTGCCATCGGCCTGACCATCGGGCATTAAGGGGGCAGAGAGGGATGGCAGGAGAGGAGTGGTAGATGAGAGGCGTCGAGGGAGGTGCAGTGGCGGATTAGACCAAAGTCGTTAGACTAAGGTATAATCCATTCCACACTCACCGATGCAAGGGTCACCTCATGACGACTGCCACTGCCCGTCCTTCCCTGGCCAAGCGCTTCGGCAAGCGTGCCTACCGCGTACTGGAAGTGATGACCGAGAACGCCTATCGCAACTTCCAAAGCCGCATGGCCTACGCCTACATCTAAGGCGCACGGCCCGACCGGCACCTGATCCTGGCGGTCCGCGACCTCGCGGACGCCGCGTGCCGGCCACCTCTTCTTTTTCTGCTTTCCTTCTCCCGCATTTCGCCGAACGTCTCTCCCGGCGACAGGGACTCCCCCGGACGCGGTGCCCCGCTCAAGCCTCTCCCATCCTGGCCGATAACCTTCCGACGCGTTAGGGAAGGGCGATTCGTGCCGTGAGGGATGCCAGTCAGATGAACGATCGTGAAACCCGGAGTGGCCGTCGACGCGGCGCACGCCTGCTGGCCTGCCTGTCGGGCGCTGAGGCCTCTTGGCAGCGCGGCGTGCCGGGCCGTATGATGCTCGGCACGCCGGCGTAGCTCAGCTGGTAGAGCAACGCACTCGTAATGCGTAGGTCGGTGGTTCGAGTCCACTCGCCGGCACCAGAAAAACCATGAAAAACGGCCGCTTGCGACGATTCGCAGTGGCCGTTTATCGTGATGGAGTCAGCTGTAGCCTGCTGCGGGGCGCTGGCGAATGGCTAGGGCGGTAAATGCCATCAGAAATACCACGAAACTCCCAGCCCCAACTCTTGGGCATTGTCGTCACCTTCCCACCTCGCTCTCAGATCCAGCTGCTGCCCCACCGCCATGCGGTGCTCGAGAAGCCATTGTGTGCGTCGACTTTCTTCTCCTTTCAGGCCATCGGCATGGGTGATTTGCAGCAGGCTGCGTTGCCCGGGTTCCCAGTCATAAAGCAAGCCCAGCTGAAGCATGGGGGCTGCCGGTCCTTCCTGATGGCGCTCACTGCGGAGCTGGCCTCCTGTCATGATGAAGGGAAGAGACCGGTGGCCGAGACGGAAAGACTTTCCGGCCAGAAACGTGGCGTGCCCGTCTAGGCAGTGGCTGCAATCCAGTCGAGAGGACGCAAAACCGCTGGATGCATGCCAGGCCATATCCGGCAGGGAAGGCAGGGGAATCCGACGGGCCAGCAGATTGGTGACGTTGAAAAGTTCGAGTTCGTGTAGCTTGGATGTTCCTGAGGCGAGATCGATTTCGGTGCGGCCGATCTCCAGCGCTGCATGAGGCATGCGGCTAGAGTTGCTGTCGAGCAGGTCGTACTGAAGCGGGCGCAGGATGAAGCGGGTCCTGGCTTGTTGGTCGTCACTGTAGATGCCTTCGAGGCTCGAATGATCGCTTAGACCGGTGTCCACCAGTGCTGGGTAAGATCATATGATGGCCTGAAAAAGCGGACAGACACCCTGAGTATGATATGGACCCCGTGAAGGAGGAACCCGGCTTCGGGGATGCATAGAACATTCTCGAGCTAGAGCGCTGAAGCCGAGATGGTCGATGTCTTCACTCATCCAGCCGGGTCAGGCCTTCCTGAGTGCTGGAGGCGACCAGGCGGCCCTGGCGGTCGTAGATGCTGCCGCGAGTGAAGGCGCGGGCGCCGCCGGCCCAGGGGCTGTCCATGTCGTAGAGCAGCCAGTCGTTGACCCTGACGTCGTGATGGAACCACAGCGAGTGGTCGAGGCTGGCGATGCGCAGGTCGGGGTCGCCGAAGCGCTTGCCGTGGGGCACCAGCGCGGTGGTCAGCAGGTGGAAGTCCGAGCTGTAGGCGAGCAGGTAGCGGTGCAGTGCCGGATCGTCCGGCAGCTCGCCGGCGAGGCGGAACCACAGTCGCTTGCGCGCCGGGCGACCGGGAACGGCGTCCTCCTCGACGTGGCAGAACTCGATGGGATGGCCGGGAAAGCGCTCGTGCAGGTTGGCCCGGTCGAGCGTTTCCGGAGAGGGCACCTCGGGCATCGTCGGCTGGTGGTCGAGGCCGTGATCCTGGCCGTGGAAGGAGGCGCTGCAGAAGAAGATCGGCCGGCC
Source organism: Halomonas sp. B23F22_10 (assembly GCF_043496975.1). Taxonomy (NCBI): domain Bacteria; kingdom Pseudomonadati; phylum Pseudomonadota; class Gammaproteobacteria; order Oceanospirillales; family Halomonadaceae; genus Halomonas; species Halomonas sp. B23F22_10. Next base: position 272,788 of record NZ_JBIEKF010000004.1, read on the forward strand.
CTTCTGGATGGCGGTGATACGGCGGGTGGTGAAGCTGCGGCCGTCGCGCACCGCGTCGACCTGATAGACCACCGGGCGGCTGGCGTCGCCGGGGCGCAGGAAATAGCCGTGCAGCGAGTGCACCCGCCGGCTGTCATCCACCGTGTGGGTGGCGGCGGAGAGCGCCTGGCCGAGGACCTGGCCGCCGAACAGCTGGGGCAGGCCCAGGTCCTGGCTGCGGCCGCGGAACAGGTTTTCTTCCAGGGGCTCGAGGCGCAGCAGGTCGACCAGATCGTTCAGGGTGTCGCTCATTCCGGGTATCCTCCATGGGCCACGGCATCCGCACATGCCGGGCAGTCATACGAATGTTTCATTGTCAGTAGTCTACGGGAGTCGGCGGCCATGCGCAGTGACGAGTTCTACATGCATCGCGCCCTCGAGCAGGCGCGGCTGGCCGGGGAGGCCGGCGAGGTGCCGGTGGGCGCGGTGGTGGTGGACGCCGAAGGCGAGATCGTGGGCCGTGGCTACAACGCGCCGGTGGCCGGCCACGATCCCAGCGCCCACGCCGAGATCCGCGCCCTGCGCGATGCCGGGGCGCGCCTCGGCAACTACCGTCTCGACGGCTGCACCCTGTTCGTGACCCTGGAACCCTGCCTGATGTGTACCGGGGCGATCATCCACGCGCGGCTGGCGCGGGTGGTCTACGGCGCCGCCGAACCGCGCACCGGCATGGTCGAATCGAAGGCCAACCTGTTCGCCCAGCCCTGGTACAACCACCGGGTGGCGGTGGAGGGCGGCGTGCTGGCCGCCCGGGTCTCGAAGCTGCTGAAGGCCTTCTTCGCCGAGCGTCGCTCGGCCGCCTCCGACGATCGCTGAGCCCGCGGGGCGTCAGCTCGACGGGGCGTGTTTCATGAACGGCCCTCAGCCGCTCGGCGGCACGCGGTTAAAGCGGGTGTCGTCCGCGGGCAGGGGCTGGCGGGCGCTGAGGCGATGGAACTGCTGCCGGCTACGGTCCACATAGGCGAGGATCTCGTGGTAGCGGCGAATGTTGCGAACGTAGATGACCGGCTCGCCGCCCCTGGCATAGCCGTAGCGGGTCTTGCTGAACCATTCGCGTTCCTGCAGCAGGGGCAGGGCATCGCGCACGTCTTCCCAGGCATCGGGGTCGCCGCCGCGCATCTCGGCGATGCGACGGGCGTCGTAGAGGTGGCCCAGGCCCACGTTGTAGGCGGCCAGGGCCATGAACAAGCGGTCCTCCCCGGTGATCGACTCGGGCAGCCGATCCTTTAGCGAGCGCAGGTAGCGCGCGCCGCCGTCGATGCTCTGAGCCGGGTCGAGCCGGTTCGACACGTTCATCTCGGCGGCGGTGGCGTTGGTCAGCATCATCAGGCCGCGCACCCCGGTGGGGGAGGTGGCCTGAGGGCGCCAGTGGGATTCCTGGTAGCCCACCGCGGCCAGCAGCTTCCAGTCGAAGCCGCTTTGCCGGGCGGCCTCGCGGAACAGCGTGTCGTACTCGGGCAGCCGTTCGTGGACATGGCCGATGAAGGTCCGTGCGCCGACGTACTCCAGATAGTCGTCGCGGCCCAGGTAGCGGGTCTCGAGGCGGGCCAGCAGGCCGCTGTCCTGCAGCGTCGCGAGGAAACGGTTGGCCTCGCGCAGCAGGCCTAGCCCGCGCTCGCTGGGGAAGGCCCAGGCCAGCGACAGCGGGCGCCCCAGCCGGAATCCGTCCTCCACCTCGGGGAAGAACAGCCGATTGAGACGGAACTGGCGCTCGAAGACCACGGCGGCGTCCAGGGTGCCGTCGCTCACCCGGCCGAGCAGCGCCGAGACCTCGATATCATCGGCCTCCTGCCAGCTCAGCCAGGGGTGCTCGGCCTGCAGTTCGTGCATCACCCGATCGGTGCCGGTATTGCTCAGGGTGCCGATCGAAAGCCCCTCGAGGTCGGCGATCTCGGCGGGCGGCGGCAGGCCGCGCCGATACACCAGCAGCGGCTGCAGCGGCATGATCGGTCGGCTGTACATCAGCCCGTCGCGGGTCGGATCCAGCGGCAGGGCGGCGGCGCCGAGATCGCCCTCGCGGCGCACCGCCTCGAGCGCCTCGGCGATGTTGTGATCGGCGTCCAGGTTGAGGCTGACGCCCAGATAGTCGGCGAAGCGGCGCATCAGCTCGTATTCGAAGCCGGTCGGCCCCTGACGGCCCTCGTAGTAGGTCGTGGGGGTGTTGCGGGTCTGGATGTTGAGGAAGTCACGCGCCCGCACGTCCTCGAGCTGAGCCTCGGAGGCGCGGTGGGGACGATCGGTGATCAGGCCGAGCCCCAGCAGCGCGCACAGGGTCGCGTAGTGGCGCCGCCGCCGGCGCAGATGGTCGAGCAAGGATGCCAGCATAGTGATGTCGGGATGCGATGGGTGATGTCACCTTACCCAGCGCCTCGGAAGCTGTCATCCACGCCGATTTCTCGCCGCCCGCGCTTTCCAGTATCATGTGCGCTCATTGCCGCCGGCCGCGGCCCCGTCTTTACTGCATTCTGCTTGTTTCAGAGGCCCCAGGATATGCTCGAACTGCGTGGCGCGCCCGCCCTCTCCGCCTTCCGTCATGCCAAGCTGCTCGAAGCGCTGCACGCCGTGGCTCCACAGGTCGAGGCGCTCGGCGCCGACTACGTGCACTTCGTCGACCACGACGGCGAGCTGGAGGGCGACGACCGCCGCCTGCTCGAGCGCCTGCTCGACTACGGCCCGGCCCACGATAGCGGCGCCCTTGGCGAGGGGCGCCTGTTCCTGGTGGTACCCCGCATCGGCACCCAGTCGCCCTGGTCCTCGAAGGCCACCGACATCGCCCGCAACTGCGGCCTGAGCCAGATCCGTCGCCTCGAGCGCGGCATCGCCTACCGGGTGCGCTTCGCCGGCGAGCTCTCCGAGGAGGCCTATGAGGCGGTGCTCGCGGCGCTCCACGACCGCATGACCGAGACGGTGCTGTTCGACGCCTCCGATGCCGCCAGGCTGTTCGCTCACCACGAGCCGGCGCCGCTCGGTCAGGTGGACCTCCTCGGCGGCGGCCGCCCGGCGCTGGAGGAGGCCAACGTCGAACTGGGCCTGGCGCTGGCCGAGGACGAGATCGACTACCTGTGCGAGGCCTTCGAGGGCCTGGGCCGCAACCCGGCCGACGTCGAGCTGATGATGTTCGCCCAGGCCAACTCCGAGCACTGCCGCCACAAGATCTTCAACGCCGACTGGGTGGTGGACGGCGAGGCGCAGCCGCGCTCGCTGTTTAAGATGATCAAGAACACCTTTGAAGCCTCGCCGGACGACATCCTCTCGGCCTACAGCGACAACGCCGCGGTGATCCGCGGCAGCCGGGCCGGCCGCTTCTTCGCCGCGCCGCTGACCGGCGACGCCGCCGAGCGCGCCGTTTACGCCGCCCATCAGGAGCCGGTCAACATCCTGATGAAGGTGGAGACCCACAACCACCCGACGGCCATCGCGCCGCACCCGGGCGCGGCCACCGGCGCCGGCGGCGAGATCCGCGACGAGGGCGCCACCGGCATCGGCGGCAAGCCCAAGGCGGGCCTGACCGGCTTCACCGTCTCCAACCTGCGCATCCCCGAGTTCGTGCAGCCCTGGGAGGCCTTCGATTACGGCAAGCCCGAGCGCATCGTCAACGCCCTCGAGATCATGCTCGAGGGGCCGATCGGCGGCGCCGCCTTCAACAACGAGTTCGGCCGCCCCAACCTGACCGGCTACTTCCGCAGCTACGAGCAGGACGCCATGGGCGCCAACGGCGTCGAGCGTCGCGGCTTCCACAAGCCGATCATGATCGCCGGTGGCTACGGCAACATCCGCGAGGACCACGTCCAGAAGGGCGAGATCCCGGTCGGCGGCAAGCTGATCGTGATGGGGGGGCCGTCGATGCTGATCGGCCTGGGCGGCGGCGCGGCCTCCTCCATGGCCTCCGGTTCCTCCAGCGCCGACCTGGACTTCGCCTCCGTGCAGCGTGACAACCCCGAGATCGAGCGCCGCGTGCAGGAAGTGATCGACCGCTGCTGGTCGCTGGGCGACGACAACCCGATCTGCTTCATCCATGACGTGGGCGCCGGCGGCCTGTCCAACGCCCTGCCGGAGCTGGTCAAGGACGGCGACCGCGGCGGCCGCTTCGAGCTGCGCGAGGTGCCCAACGCCGAGCCGGGCATGAGCCCGCTGGAGATCTGGTGCAACGAGGCCCAGGAGCGCTACGTGCTCGCCGTGGCCCCGGAGAACCTCGCCGCCTTCGATGCCCTGTGCCAGCGCGAGCGCTGCCCCTACGCCGTGGTCGGCGAGGCCACCGAGGCGCATCATCTGGAGGTCCGCGACGGCCACTTCGACACCAGGCCGGTCGACCTGCCGATGAGCGTGCTGTTCGGCAAGCCGCCCAAGATGACCCGCGAGTTCCGCCGCGAGAGCCGCGAGATGCCGGGCATCATGCTCGACAACCTCGACCTGCGCGAGGCCATGGACCGGGTGCTGCGCCTGCCCACCGTGGCCTCCAAGAACTTCCTGATCACCATCGGCGACCGCTCGATCACCGGCCAGGTGGCCCGCGACCAGATGGTCGGCCCGTGGCAGGTGCCGGTCGCCGACGTGGCGGTGACCACCGCCACCTTCGATACCCATGCCGGCGAAGCCATGGCCATGGGCGAGCGTCCGCCGGTGGCGCTGATCGATCCGGCGGCCAGTGCCCGCCTGGCGGTGGCCGAGACCATCACCAACCTGGCCGCCGCGCCGATCGCCAAGCTCGGCGACATCAAGCTCTCCGCCAACTGGATGAGTGCGGCCAGCCACCCGGGCGAGAACCAGGCGCTGTATGACGCCGTTCACGCCGTGGGCATGGAGCTGTGCCCGGCGCTGGGCATCGCCGTGCCGGTGGGCAAGGACTCCATGTCCATGCGCACCGCCTGGCAGGACGAGGAGGGCGAGGAGAAGAGCATCACCTCGCCGCTGACCCTGGTGAGCACCGGCTTCGCCCCGGTCACCGACGCCATGAAGACGCTGACCCCGCAGATCGACCTGACCCAGGACGAGTCCGACCTGATCCTGATCGATCTCGGCGGCGGCCAGAACCGCCTCGGCGGCTCGGCGCTGGCCCAGGTCTACGGCCAGGTCGGCGACGAGTGCCCGGACCTGGACGACCCCGAGGACCTCAAGGCGTTCTTCACCGTGATCCAGGGCCTCAACGCCGACGGCAAGCTCTTGGCCTACCACGACCGCAGCGATGGCGGCCTGCTGGTGACCCTGCTGGAGATGGCCTTCGCCGCCCACGCCGGCCTCGAGATCAAGCTCGACTGGCTGATCGACGAGCCCGCCGATGCCTTCAACGCGCTGTTCGCCGAGGAGCTCGGCGCGGTGATCCAGGTGCCGCGCGAGCACACCGAGGAAGTGCTGGCGCAGTTCGCCGGCGCCGGCCTCGAGAGCTGCGGCGTGATCGCCCGGCCGCGCTACGACGACCAGGTCCGCGTGACCCTGTTCGAGGAGCCGCTGCTCGAGACCACTCGACTGCTGGCCCAGCGCACCTGGAGCGAGACCAGCTATCGCATGCAGGCGCTGCGCGACAACGCCGAGTGCGCCAAGAGCGAGTTCGACGGCCTGCTCGACGGCCGCGATCCGGGCCTCTCCGCCCAGCCGAGCTTCGATGTCGACGAGGACATCGCTGCGCCGTTCGTGAATACCGCCAAGCCGGCGGTGGCGGTGTTGCGCGAGCAGGGCGTCAACGGCCACTTGGAGATGGCCTGGTCGTTCGACAACGCCGGCTTCGAGGCCGTCGACGTGCACATGAGCGATATCCTCGAGGGTCGCATCGGCCTCGAGGAGTTCAAGGGCCTGGTGGCCTGCGGCGGCTTCTCCTACGGCGACGTGCTGGGCGCCGGCGGCGGCTGGGCCAAGTCGGTGCTGTTCAACGAGCGTGCCCGCGAGCAGTTCGCCGGCTTCTTCGGCCGCGACGACAGCTTCGCCCTGGGCGTGTGCAACGGCTGCCAGATGCTGTCCCAGCTCAAGGAGATGATCCCCGGCGCCGAGGCCTGGCCGCGCTTCGTGCGCAACGAGTCCGAACAGTTCGAGGCCCGCGTGGCCATGGTGCGCGTCGAGGAGAGCCCGTCGATCCTGCTCTCCGGCATGGAAGGCTCGCTGCTGCCGATCGCCGTGGCCCACGGCGAGGGCCGCGCCGAGTTCCGCGACAGCGCGCACCTGCGCGGCATGCAGGGTTCCAGCCAGGTGGCGCTGCGCTACGTGGACAACTACGGCCAGGTGACCACTCGCTATCCGGCCAACCCCAACGGCTCGCCCTCGGGCATCACCGGCCTGACCACGCCCGACGGCCGCGTCACCGCCATGATGCCGCACCCGGAGCGCGTGGTGCGCGCGGTGACCAACTCCTGGCGCCCGGCCGAGTGGACCCAGGACGGCGCCTGGATGCGCCTGTTCCGCAACGCCCGTCGCTGGCTGGGCTGATTCCCTCCGCGAGACGCAAGACGCCCGGGCCTCTGGCCCGGGCGTCTTCATTTCCAGGCGAGATACCGCGTCAGGACGGCTTGTCGTCCGACTCCTCGTGCTCCTTCAGGTGCGCCTCCACGTCGTCGAGCAGGTGGCGGAACTGGGCCTGCAGGTAGTCATAGCGGCCGAAGTCGTGGCCGCAGTCGTCGCAGTAGACGTGATACTGGTCCTGACGCCCCGGGGGCAGGCGCTTGACGCGGCTGCCGCACTTCGGGCACTCGGGGCTGGTCTTCACTTGCATGGGCGACTCTCCTGTGTCGACGAAGGCGATGGCGATATCTTCTAGATAGCATGGCAGAGCCCGGCGTGGTCAAGTCTCACGCTGCAACGACGCTTTGTGTCGATATGGGGAGGTGCGCTCAGAAGTCATCGGCATAGGGCGTCAGCGGTGTCGGCGGCGAGTCGAGATCGCCCTGCCACGGCGCGGGAGAGAAACGCAGATAGAACTGTAGGGCATTCGGCGAGTAGCCCTCCGAATGCTGGGCGTCGACGGCCAGGCCGGCCCGCCAGTGTGCGGTGAGGCGCCGCTCGAGGGTGGCCGCGGCGGAAAAGCCGATGCCTCCTCCGTGGCTGCTCGCCTCCCGGGCCGTGGCGTCGGGCAGCGAGGCCGACAAGGCATCGCCCAGTGGGTAGCGCTCGCGGGAGCCGGTTTCCGTCCAGGAGTGGGAGACGGCGGCCTCCAGCGAGTAGCTCCAGTCGGAGGTGCGGTGCCGATAGCCGACCGGCAGGCTGAGTGACAGGTAACGCCGCGGACTGTAATAGCCGCCCTGGCCGAACGAGTAGCCGCCAAGGTTCTCGCGGTAACGCATGGCCAGGGCATTGACCCCGATGCTGAGGCGCTCGTTGGGGCGGTTCACCAGCTTGTGGTAGACGCCGCCCATCAGCCGCAGGCGCTGGTTGTCCGGCACGTTCTCGCCGTCCAGATGGTGCACGCCGAGGCTCGACCAGACGCCGTTGGGGCCGCCCTGGTCGTAGCCGAGGCCGAGGTCGACGCCGGTGGCGCGAACACCACCCCAGGTCTTGCCCGTGTTGGGGTCCCGGGCGCCGGCATAGCTGAGCAGGGAGTTGGTGATCGGGCGGCGGGAGAGGTCGGCGGTGGCCCACAGCGGGCCGAGCTCGCCGTCGTACTCGATGCCGCCGACCCAGTCGGTCTCGGTGAAGCCGATCGGCGTGGTGCCGACATCGACGCGCCAGGTCTCGTCGTACCAGCCCAGGCCGATGCTGACGCCGCTGTCCTGCTGGTCGAGGTCGCGCCGGCAGCCCGTGGCGGCGCAGGTGCCGAAGACGTCGCGGTTCAGGCCGTCGGCATCGCGTTCCAGTCGCCCGGCATCCAGTGTGACCCGGTCGATCCGCAGGACGCCGCGTCCGCTCCCGAGCGGGGTGTCCACTTCGAGCATGTCGGTGGTGGTGCTGAGGGACGAGGTGCCCTCCGTGCCGCTTTCGTTCTGGACGAGGCGGTCGATGCGGACTTCCGTGCGGTCAGCCCGGTAGAGGTCGGAGGCGTCGGCACGCACGCTGGCGGCCAGCCAGCCGTCGTCGCTCCGGGTGCGCAGGGCGCGGGTGAACGCCGCATCGTCGTCCAGCATGGCCGGGTCGCTCGACTCGACGATGGCCAGCGCGCGTCGATAGCGTGTCAGGGCCGTGGTCGAGTCTCCCGCCGTGCCGGCGATGCGTGCCGCGTCGCGCCACAGCAAGGCATCGTCGCTCGCCGCGGGGGGGGCGACGAAGGCATCGGCCAGGCGCTGTGCCCGCGCCGGTTCGCCGAGCGCCGACCAGGCATTGGCCGTGCGGCGCTGTGCATTGAGATCATCCTCGGGCGGCGTGAAGGCGGCGAGGGTCCGCAGGGCAGTCTCGTCGTCCCCCCCGGCCAGCGCCGCATCCACCAGCCCGAGGCGGGCGTCGACGCTGTCGGGGGCCAGGCGCAGCGCGCGCCGATAATGATGCGCGGCGAGGGTGGGGGCGCCATCGGCCAGCGCCCAGTCGCCCAGGCGTTGCTCGAGGTCGGCATGGTTGCCCTGGGCCATGAGCAATCGCCTGGCCTGTTCGGCCTGGCCGGCCTCGCGCAGCCGCTCGGCACGGGTCAGGAGGTGGCCGAGCTCGAGGCGCCGTCGCAGGGCGCGGATATCGTCGTCGTGCTGATCCGGCGGGATGCGATCCAGGCTATCCAGCGCCGCCTGGTCGCGATCGCCGCTGGACAGGTAGAGCGCCTGGGCATAGCGCCCCTGGGCGAGCGCCTCCGGTGTCGCGAGCCGCGACAGCAGGTCCGCGAAGGCGGCATCGGCGCGCGTCGTCCGGGCCTGGCGTTGCAGTGCCTGGGCCAGGGCGTAGGTCAGCCACACATCGTCGGGTGCCAGCGTGCGGGCCTCATCGAAGCGCTGCGCCGCCGCGTCCCAGCGGCCCTCTTCGACCAGGCGCTCGCCTTCGCGTCTCAGGGTGTCGAGGCGCAATGCGGTCCGGGTCTCGGCCAGCAGGCGCTGCTGTGCCGCCGGGAGGCCGTCGATGAAGGCCAGGGCGCGTTGCGGGGATTGCGCGGCATACAGCTCGGTCAGCCGTGTCAGTGCCGTGGCCGAGCCGGGCGACCGCGCGAGGGCCTGACGGTAGGCGCGTTCGGCGTTCCCCGCTTCACCGCGTTGTCGTGCCACGTCGCCCAGCCCCAGCCAGCCCCGGGGAGCGTCGTCCTGCAGTCGGCTGGCGATGCGGTAGGCCCGCTCGGCTTGCTCGAGGGCACCCTCGGCCAGGGCGTCATCGCCCTGTCGTATCTGTTGCCAGTAACGCGCGGTGGCGATCAAAGTGGCCCACTTGTCGCCGCTGAGGCCGCTGGTGTCCAGCGCCTGGGCGCGCTCGAATCGCGCCAGGGCGGCCTCGTGGCGCCCCTGGCGCAGGCGAATGACGCCCAGCGCGCCGATCAGTTCGACGTCTTCGGGGTAGGCCTCCAGCGCGCGCAGGATGTCGCTCTCGGCGTCGGTGCCCTGTTGCTGGGTCAGCCGGGCCAGGCCGCGTTGGCGTGCCCGATAGGCGGGGTCGGCCAGCAGACTCCGCTGCTCGGCCAGGGTCCGCCGGGCCTCCTCGGCATACTCGGTCGTGTCGAAGCGTCGCAGGAAGCGTTCCCAGGCGGCCACGCTGGCCTCGCTGGCCGGCGCCTCGCGCAGCATGTCGCGCCATAGGCGGGCCGCGGCGAGGCGCGAGCCCGAGTCCTCGGAGAGGCGTGACAGGTAGCGTTCGGCCTCGGCCTGGCGGTCCTCGCCAAGCAGCAGGCGTGCCAGGGCGAAGCCGAGCTCGGGGCTCTGGGGGTAGCGCGTCTCCCAGTCTCGCAGCGCCTCGATGGCGCGTTCGCTGCCGCCGGGCAGGCGTGCGGCCAGCTGCCAGTATTCGAGCGCCAGGGGCAGGGTGGGCAGGCCATCGGCGAACAGCGTGTCGTATGCCTCCTTGGCCGCCTCGAGCCGTCCCGCGGTGGCCAGCAGGCGGGCCCGTCCAAGGGCATTGCTGGACTCGCCATCCGCCAGCGACAGGTTGAGGCGTGCCAGCCGGTAGGCGTCGCTGTCCGCTGCCAGCCGGCCCAGGCGCTCGACCAGTCGTTCGGCCTGGTCGACATCACCGCGGCGCAGGGCCTGCCGGGCCTTGGCGGCGAGGAGGCGTGGGTCGTCCGGAGCGATGGCGCTCAGCCGGTCCAGCGCCTGGGCGACGATCGCCTCGTTGTGCCGGGCTTCGCCCAGCCGTACCTGTTCGAGCAGCCAGGCGGTGGGCGAGACGCGGGTTTCATGAGGCACGTCGTCGGGCAGCGGCTGGGCGAGCAAGGGGGAGGTCATGGCGCTCAGCAGGGCACAAAGGGCGGTCGTGGACAGCAGGCGGGTATCTCTCATGGGGCATCCCAGGCCGGGTGTAGGGTGCCGTCGGCGGCGAAGCGGTAGCGCCCCTGGTCCCAGCCGACGCCAAACAGCGTCAGTACCTGGCCGTAGTACGCCTCGGCATCGACGGGGTTCCTGGCGATCCGCTGGCGCTGACGCATGGCGGCGGAGTCGTCGCCGGCGGTCGCCACCAGGAACGGCAGCAGGGCGGCGGAGAAGCTGACATTGGCATCGCCCCGGGGCTCGCCGCTTTGGGCATCGATGCGTTCCGGGGGGACGCCACGCTCGATGGTGAGGTCGCGCATGGGCAGGAAATGCGTGAGCAGCGCTTCGCGGTGGGGGGCGTCGTCGGCGAGCATGCCCAGCCACAGGTAGACGCGAATGGCATCGTAGTCGCCGGCCGAACCATGTCGGGGATCCGGCCGCCAGCCCTGGTCCGGGCGCCAGGCGGCCCAGTCCGGCGCCAACCCTCGTGGGGCGCTGTCGATGAGCAGGGTCGGTACCCGGCGTGCGATCCCCGGCCAGGGCTCGCCAAGGTCGCTCAGGCGGGCCATGAGCTGCGGCGGCATATAGCTGGGGTTAAGCCGCCACAGGGTGTCGCCCGTGAAGCCCAGGCGACCCGGCAGCAGCATCTTGCCGAAGCCGGGCAGGTCGACGACTTCCTGTTGGGCGATCCGCCCGGCCAGGCGTTGCCCCAGCACCCGGTAATCGCGGCGCTGCCACAGGCGGCCGGCCTCCAGAAGGGTATAGGCGAGCCACAGGTCAGAGTCGGCGGCGCTGTTGGCATCGATCACGCCCCAGCGGTCGTCGTCGCGCCGCCCCCAGAGCCAGGCGGGCAGCGTCGTGCCCATGTCGCCCTTGGCCAGATGCTCCTGCGTCCAGTCGAGTATCCGCTGGAAGGTGTCGCGGTCGTCGGCGACCAGGGCGAAGAACAGGGCGTAGCTCTGCCCCTCCGAGGTGGTGATCCGACGCGGGTCGGAGGGGTCGATGACGCGGCCGCTGTCGTCGATCAGGTTGTCCTTGAATCGCGCCCAGGCGGGCCAGTCGTGGTCGGCCGCCTGCAGCGGAAGGGCCACGACCTGCAGGGCCAGGGCCAGTAGCACGGCGCGCAGCATGCTCTACTCCTTGCCGGCGTCCAGGCGACGCGCGGCGATACGGCGCAGGATGCGCCATAGCAGGAAGGCCGCCAGCAGCACGGCGAGCCCGGCGATGACCGCGATCCACCCGGGGTAGGCGGACAGGTGGTACCACAGCCACTGGTGCCACGACAGGTGGCCGACATAGTAGCGCTCGCCGACCCGCTGGCTGGTCACGCCCGAGTCGCGGAATAGGCTGACCGAGCCGTGAATCTGTGCGACCCGCGCCGGGTCATTCAGGGTGTCGTTGAGCAGGCGCTGGTCGGCAGGCCGAGGCGCGAGCATGGCGACCACGCTGCGTTCGTCGTGGTACGGCGAGGGCATGCCGACCAGCGCCGCCAGGCTGCCGTGGGCACTCACGGTGACCTCGCGGTCGGCGGGGTTCGCCTCGCTGCCGAGGTCGCCGGGGCGCGGGGACCCTGAGCTGGCGATGCGCAGGCGACTCCGCGCGTCGTCCCCGAGCGCCAGGACGGACTCGTGGTCGGCGAGGCTGTCGGGCAGGCCGCCGAGGGCCAGTACGTCGGCATCGATGTCGCGGGCGTCGCTCCAGTCATCGGTCAGGCGGACCGCCACGCCGGGATAGCCGGTCTGGGCACCGATGCGGCCCAGGCTGTCGAACAGGGTCGACAGCTCGCTGGCCGACGGTGTCTCGGGGGTCACAACAAGAGTCTGTGACAGGTCGGCGAGGCGGCTGAACGGGAAGCCGGCATTGGTGAAGGTACGCAGTGCCGGCATCGCCAGATAGTGGGGGAAGCCCGACAAGTCGATGGTCGACTGTTCGTCGATGCTGACCCGGTGGGGGACCGGCACCACGGTGCGACATTCCTCGGGCGAGGCGCCGCCCACGCGGTTGGCATAGGCGAAATCGAAACGCAGCTGGTTGAGGGCGCCCAGCTTGAGCGCGGGAATGTCGACACGGGGTTGCCGGCCCAGCCAGTCCTGCAGCACGGGGACCTGGAAGCCGTTGCTCCTGGCGTTGTCGCCCTCGGCGGTGAGCGGGAACGACTGCAGGTACTGGTTATTGATGCTCACGTCGAGTCGTGAACCGGCGTCCACGGAGGGTGGGGTGTAGCGATAGCCGAGTTCCAGGTCGACTTGGTCGTCGCTCCAGACGAACAGATCCGGTGGGATCCGCAGGTCGAGGTTCAGCGGGCGGGGTTCCATGCCATCGGCCTGCAGCTGCGTCGGGTAGTCGATCAGCTCGGCAAAACTCACGGGGCGGTCGGTGGGAATCCAGGCCGGTGCATCATAGGGAAAGCGTGGTTCCAGGGTATCGACGGCCTCGACGCTGGCACTCTGTCCGCGCAGCAGGACCTCGCCCAGTGCCAGGGCACGAGCGGCCTCGACCAGGTCGTCCGCATCGCGGCCGAGGATCAGCAGCAGCTTGGCATAGGGGGAGTCGGGATGGCCGATCAACTCGATGGTCGGGCCATCGACCTCGGGGTAGTCGGCGAGGAAGTCGGGGCGCTGGTCGTTGCTGGCGAGCACCACCGAGTGCTGCTTCGGCGGGGCATCGAAGGCCACCGGGAAGTGTTGCCCACGCCAGTCGGCGTGGGTACCGAACCAGGAGGCCACGATGCCGCCGGCCCGCTGCATGTCGGGGCTCGGTTCGGCGGGCATCACGAAGGGGATGTCCAGCGCGGCGTTGTCGCGCGGATAGAAGAACGGCCGGGGGAGCCGCGAGAGATCGTTGCCCAGAGGCAATGCCTGTTCACGCAGCGTCAGCGTGCTGGCCCCGTTGATGGCGACCCAGATGCTGGTATGAGAGGGATCCTCGCAGATGTTGGTGTAGTGACCGACGAGTTCCAGGCGCAGACGGTTGAAGTCGCGGATCAGGCGCGGATCGAGGTCGAGCTGGGCCCGCTGGGACTTGCCGGGCGCGTCGGCCTGCAGCGGCAGTGTGCCCATCAGGTCGTCGTTGAGGTAGACCTTGAGATGCGAGACCTCGCCCAGCAGAGACGGCGAGGGGGTATAGCGCAGGTCGAGGGTCGCCTGGGTGACCAGGCGGTCACCGCGGATGCCGAACTCGAGCTGGCGTGCAGGGGTCAGGCCGCTCAGTTCCAGCTCGCCGCCGGCGCTTTCCCCCAGGCGGAGCTGACGCTCGGTGACCGGAGCGGCATCGTCGGCGCTCGCGGCCCGGTAGAGTGAGGCTTCCTCCAGCGGTGTCGTCTGGGCCTGAGCGGGCAGGGCAATGGCAAGCAGCAGTGACAGAAGCCAGCGATAGCGCATCGAACACGATCCTTGTCTAGCAGTATGGGTTGTTATCCGGCGGGGGCGCTGGTCGGCCGGCGCGGGAAGAACGAACCCAGCCAGCCCAGCGAATGGCGCACCGACGGCGGGGCGTGCAGGAACAGGCGGCGATAGCCCTCGAGGCCGAGCCCCATGACGTCGCGCAGGCTCTGCATGGGGCGATCCTCGGCGATATCATCACGCCACAGTGACCAGGTGTCGGCGCGGGCGAAGGTGCACTGGATATAGGCAATGTGCTGCGGTAGCGACATCGGCGCCAGCATCAGACCGGCCTGGTCATCATGGCGATGGACCACGCGGGCCTCGAAGGCATGCTCGTGGCGTCCGCGGAACAACAGCAGCGTGACCGTCTCGTCTGGCTCGAGCATATCGCTCCGGGGCAGGCGGAGGCCGACCCCCGACTCGGCATAGTCGTGGAGAATACAGGGGAAGGCATGGCCGTCTTCTCGCACCACGGCGGCATCCTGGTTGACCCGCACACGATGATGGAAGCGTACCTGGCGGGCCTCTGCGGCCACGGCGATCGCTCCCCCCAGGATCATCAGGTTGTAGAGCGTCCAGACGAGGCTCACCAGCACGGTGGGGATCTCGTTCGTTGGCCCGACGTAGAGGCGCCAGCCGGCCGCCACGACCCCGGTGAGATTAAGCAGGATCAACAGCAGATAGGGGCGCGAAATCCCCCAGTCGAAATAGCGCCGGGCGACCAGCCCCCCCTTGGCGGTGACATTGAACTTGCCCTTGCGGGGGTTGATCAGGGCCATCGTGGTGGGGCGGGCGATATACCAGGCGAGCACGGCGTCGTAGATCTCGCTCCAGAAGCTGTGCCGGTGTCGCCCCTGGATGCGGGAGTTGGTCAGCCCCGAGTGGAACATGTGAGGGGCGACATAGAGCAGGATGGCCGCGGCCGGCGCATAGATGATGTAGGCATGCAGGAGCAGGAAGGCCAAGGGGGCCGTGAGGAAGATCAGGCGTGGAATGCCGGCCAGGAAATGCAGCATGGCGTTGACATAGCACAGCCGTTGGCCCAGCGACAGGCCGCGCCCCAGCAGGGGGTTGTCGAGGCGGAAAATCTGCACCATGCCACGTGCCCAGCGGATACGCTGGCCGATATGCGCCGACAGGCTCTCGGTGGCCAGGCCGGCCGCCTGGGGCAGGCGCAGATAGGCCGAGGTATAGCCGTGGCGGTGCAGGCGCAGCGAGGTGTGGGCATCCTCGGTGACCGTTTCCACGGCGAAACCGCCGATGTCCTCCAGGGCGCTGCGCCGGAGCACGGCACAGGAGCCACAGAAGAAGGAGGCATCCCACAGGTCGTTGCCGTCCTGTACCAGCCCGTAGAACAGCGTGCCCTCGTTGGGCATCTCGCGGAAACGCCCGAGATTGCGCTCGAAAGGATCCGGAGAGAAGAAGTGGTGCGGCGTCTGCAGTATGCCCAGGCGTGAGTCCTTCAGGAACCAGCCCATCGTCATCTGCAGGAAGGAACGCTGTGGCACGTGATCGCAGTCGAAGGTGGCCAGGAATTCGCCATCGGTGACGGTCATCGCATGGTTGAGGTTGCCTGCCTTGGCATGGCGATTGTCGCGACGCGTGATGTAGTTGATGCCGACCGAGGCGGCGAACTCGCGCATTTCCTCGCGGCGCCCGTCGTCGAGCAGGTGGATGCGCAGCTTGCTGCGCGGCCAGTCGATACCCAGGGCGGCCAGTACCGTGGGGCGCACGACATCGAGTGACTCGTCGTAGGTGGGGATCATCAGGTCGACCGTCGGCCAGCGTGTCGTATCCTCCGGCAGTGCCACGGGGCGACGATTGAGCGGCCAGATGGTCTGCACGTAGCCGAGGATCAGGATCAGCCAGGTATAGGTTTCGGCGCCGAGCAGCAGCAGGCCGCAGGTCATGTCCAGCGGGTCGTCCCAGTTCAGCGTCGAGGTATAGCGCCACCACAGGTAGCGGCACGAGACGGTGATCGACAGCACGATCAGGACCAGGGTCGCCAGCCGGCCGGGGATGTTCTTCACGATCATGGCGATGCCCCACAGCAGCACCACGAACACGGCCTGCGCCGTGAGCGAGAAGGGCTGGGTGATCACCAGCAGCATCAGCATGGCCGCCAACAGGCCCATGGCCAGCAGTGGCCAGGAGGACGCGTCGTCTGTCTCGGGAACGGGGCGCCGGACGGCAGGGGCCAGGCGTTGAGGCAGGGACGCCAGTATCTGTCGATACCTCTCACGGGCCCTCGCCCGGCGTGAGGGTGGCCGTGTTTGGCCGGTCGATGCCCGGTGGCGTTTAGGGCGCAGCATGATCAACCAGACGATCTGAAGCAGGTAGCGCAGGGGGTCGGCCAGGCCCGGCCGGCGGCGCCGGAGGTGGCCAAAGGCATGTCCATGGCGGGCGAAAAACGCTCGCCAGGCCGGTGATTCGAAGCGCCACAGGGTCCAGCCGAACAACCAGCACAGGGTCAGAAGAAGGGCGGTCAGCGGACCCGCGCCGCGCTTGTCGCGCAGGGCGCGATAATAGCGCGACAGGGGAGCCATCAGGCGGCGGCGCAGCAACAGGGTCATGTCGGCGAGGCTCCATGCCGGGCCAGCAGCCAGGCCGCCAGGCGATGGAGATCCTGGCTGGCGAGACTGTCGGGCCGATGGCTGACCACGCCACGCTTGTGGGCCAGGGCCTCGAACATGGCCTCGTCGCGATGGATGCTGAGGGGCACCAGCCAGTCGCCATGCCGCTGCTGCCACAGGACATGCAGGTCACTCTGCAGAGAGCTGCGGGCCGACAGCCGATTGATCAGCAGATACTCGCCGACGCTGATGGTATGGGCCTCGAGCAGGGCATGGCAGGCGGCGTCGGCCTGGCTGACCAGTAGCCAGGTATCCGCCACGCGACGCGCCTGACGCTGTGCCAGCCGGTCATGAGCCGGTACGTCGATCACCACCCAGCGATAGGCATCGGCCTCGAGCGTGGCCAGTCGCCGTTGCCAGAGTTCCGGGTCGTCGTGGGGCTCGTTCCCAGTATGTCCGGCCTCGTCGCAGTGGCCATAAGGCAGGAAATGCAGCTGGGCGCCCTGCACGTAGGCGGCTTCATGCCAGGCACGGCCCTCATGCGGGGCCTGTGCCCAGCCTCGGGGGTCGTCCCAGGCGTGGTTGAAGTGAAGCCGCAGCAGGTTGCGTGGGTCCAGGTCGAGACACAGCACCGCATCCCCGGCCTGGGACAAGGCCTCGGCCAGGCCGGCCGCCACCGAGCTGGCGCCGGTGCCGCCCCGCAGGCCCTGCACGGCAATGACCTTCACGTGGTGCGCCCCGCACGGGAAAGCACCGTTTCGGCCAGCAGTGGCCAGCGTGCCAGATCGGCCGACAAGCGTTCCTGTTCGGCGATGTTGTGGTAGGGAAAGTCGGGCAGCCCCGCCTTGTGAAGCAACGCACGGGTATCGTCATCGTAGCGCGGCGAGGCAGGGGCATGATGGGGAATGATCAGGTCATGGATCGACATGCATCACCTCGATGATCGATGGTCGGACGGTGGGGCAGGTAGCCTGATAACAGCTAAGCAATTAGTACCATTTCAGGATGATTTTTGCATCTGGCAAGCCTGCACGGTCGCCGACTCAGCCCTGCGGTGTGGCTTGGCATGGGGACCGGATGATCAGGTCGCTAATAGAAGTTATTCTCTGCGAGCCGCCAGCGGTCTTCTTGAGCTACGCAGCCGGGAGCAGGCTCATGGATATCAAGCTGCATGAGCAAGCGACCACCACACCGGCTATCCGAGCCGAGATCCAGGCAGCGTCCTGCAGCAACACGGATAGCGAGTTGGCCCGCCAGTACGGCCTCGCCACCGCAACCATACGGCGCTGGCGGTACCTTAACGATGCTCACAATGCCAAATGCTTCACCGATCGCGTCACACGGGCCGATCTGAAGTGGTCCAATTGAAGCGAAGACCCAGCGGAGACCATGCGTCCGACCAAGAATGCCAAGTCCATGGCATCGAGCACTGTCTGATCAAGCCGGGTGGACCCCAGGCGAAGGGCATGGTGGAGCGTTTCAACGGCCATATCAGCGACGTGCTGGCGAACCCCTCGGGCGAAGACCTGGAGCAGATGCTGAAGCGATATAGGTGGCTGTACAATCACCACATTCCGCAGAAGGCACTGCACCATCAGTCGCCGATCGAGGCGATGAAAGAATGGCAGACCAAGCCCCCTGAGTTATTGACCAAGAGGGCGGTTGATCGCGCGGGAGCCGGAAGGTAGGGAATTGATTCGCCATGTCCAAGGAATGACTTATGCCGTTGTCGTCGGATCCGGTGTTGATGCGTTCGGAGCGCCATCATTATTCGTTGGGCATCGAGGGGCTGTGGCCCGAGTTCGATGCCTTGCGCTGTCCTGGCCTGTACTGGCTGCTGGCTGACCGGCCGGCCCAGGCGGATGCCTTGATTCTCGGCATGTTGGCTGGCGCCACGGCCGAGTCGCGCGTCGACTGGATCGCCGCCGCCGATCACGCTCGGCAGTCCGCCGAGGGCCTGCCTCCCCACGCGGGGCCGGGACTCCTGAGTTTCCTGGCGTTGCCCGAGAAGATGACGGCCGAGGCCTGGATGCGTCTGCCCGACGATCTTGCGCGAGCGCGCCGAGGGAGGCGCACGGCATCGCGGCTGGTCATCCTCGAGATCGAGGCCTCGGCGATCGACGGCGCGCTTCATGAGAGCGATGAACTCGCTCGATGGTGTCGGCGATGGCGCGATTGGGCCGATGCGCATCTCGCCTGCGTCGTGATCGTCAGTCATGGTGCGCGGGGGCTGGCGATGCGTGGCCGCCTGCATCCTTACAACGATGCGCTGGATGGGCTGGCGCATCTGCAACCCATGGGGGACGAGGGGCGTTTCCTCGTCGTCCATTGGCGCAGTGACCTGCGCGTCTGTGGAGGGCGTGATCTGACCCTGGCGCGTGCGGCGTCAGGATGGCGCCTGCTGACCTCGTTGACCCAGGACGAGATCGCGGGCAGTGACGATCATGAATATCTGGTGCAGCGCGAGGTGCTGCAAGGTGCGCCAGCGTTGTCCGAGCACTGGCATGTGCATGATTCACCACGGGAGGTAGTGGCCCAGGCGGTCAATGCCCAGGCCTCGACGGTCGTGCTGGGCGTGGGGCAGGCCGATGATATCGAGGCGACGGCTCGCTGGATGCACGGCCTGAGGGCCCAGCGGGGGAATGCCATCAAGCTGGTCGTTCGCGAGCTGTCGCCTTGTCTGCGCTACCGCGACGAGCGCCTGCTGTGGGCGTGCGGGGTGACGCTGGTGGCCGGTGCCTCGCTGACCCTGCCGCAGTTCCTGAGTCGCCTCGAGGGCATTCAGGGGCAACGCTTCACGCGCCAGGTCGGCCCCGATTTCGACGCCATCGTTGACTCCTTGAAGCCGGTCACGTCGGGAGGCGTGGTGTCGCCGACGAGCTTTCTCGAACGGGTCGAACGGTGGCTGGATAGCGCATCGAGCGAGGCCGTTGGTAGTCTGATGGTGGTCCTGCAGCCGTCCGGGGGATTGTCTGCCGACCAGGCGCTGGAACAGTGTCGACTGCATCGGCACGGTGACATGGCGACGGTCATGGAGGGCAGGCTTCATCTGTTCCTGTTCGGCTGCCGCGCGATCGATCTGGATGCCGCCTTGAAGCGCCTGTTCGGGCTGCCCGCCGCGGCACTGTTCGAGTCGCGGGAATACTTCGATACGCCCGAGTCGGTGGCGCTGGAGGTGCGCCGCAGGGTCGAGGTGGGGTGGGATGCCGTGAACCAGCAGGCGGCCGCCCCGGTATCGCCGGCGTCACCAGACCTGTTCACCAACGTTGCCCACGAGCCTGTCGCGATACCGCGCCCCTGCGCGCTGCGTCTGCGTAACGACCCTGCACAGGAGGACTCAGCCCATGAGTGAACACTGCATACTGGTGGGCCTGACAGGAATCGCTGTGGGGCTGATCGCGAGGCCGTGCTGGCGGTCCGTCACCCGACTTTCTTCACGACGCCCGCGCCTCCTGTCGCGTCAGGGGGTAAGGCGTCGTGCTTTGGCCGACAAGGATACGTCACGGCATGAGCCAAACTGAATCGATCGCCGCTACCTCGCCCTTCCCGGTCAGTCGCTACTGGCGTGGGCTGGGGCTGTGGAACCTGTACTTTCTCTGCAAGCTGGGGCTCTACTGGCAGGGGGCAATCGATTTCGATGCCTTGTCCAACCTGGTGTTCGCCGCCTTTCTGCTGGTTCCGCTGCCGCCTCTTTGGCTGCATAGCTTGCGCCATCTGGTCGCGATACCGATCGGTGTGGTGCTGTTCTACCAGGACACCTGGCTGCCGCCGTTCGAGCGCCTGCTGGCGCAATCGTCCCAGGTCGGCGCCATGAGCCCGGCGTACCTGCTCGAGCTGGCCAGTCGTATTGTCAGCTGGCACTGGGTCGGGGCATTCTTCGTGCTGGCGGTGGGGTACGGGTTCGTGGCGCCCTGGCTGCGGGTGACCGTCCCGGTGGTGCTGGCGCTCGTCTGGCTGGGCGTGGCGCCGCTGGTTCCCGGCGGCATATCGGGGCCGGTGCGTCCCGCCCAGACGGTGTCGCCCGGCTCGCCTGCCCAGGCGAATGGTGTCACGGGGCGCGGCGCGGCGCCCGTCCCCGCACCGGCCGAGGAAGCCAGCGACAGCGTGCTCGATGATCGCCTCGAGGCCTTCTACGCCGACGAGCGGCAGCGCTATACGGCCTTTACCGAGCGGCCGAGCGGGGCGGCGCCCTTCGATATCCTGTTCCTCAATGTCTGTTCGCTATCGTGGGACGATATCGCCGTGGCCGGTCTCGAGGACCACCCGCTGCTCGATTACCTGGACGTGGTCTTCGATAACTTCAATTCGGCGACCTCCTACAGCGGCCCGGCGGGTCTGCGCCTGCTTCAGGCCAGTTGCGGCCAGCCGTCCCACGAGGCGCTCTATGGCGATGTTCCGGCGCGCTGTTATCTGTTCGACAACCTGGCCGAGCTGGGTTTCGAGTCGTCGATGGTGCTCAACCATGACGGCCATTTCGATGATTACCTGACCCTGTTGCAGCGTGAGGGCGGGCTGGATGTGCCGGCGATGTCCACCGCCGGAATGGACGTGCCGATGGTAGCCTTCGATGACTCGCCGGTGTTTCGCGATCTGACCATGCTGCGGGAATGGGAGGCGCAGCAGTCCGAAGGGCCCGAGGTGATGTTCTACAACACGGTCACCCTTCACGATGGCAATCGCTACGTCGGCCAGCGTGGCTTCGCCGAGTACGACGTGCGACTGCGTCAGCTGTTTGATGATCTGCTGGCGTTCCTGAAACAGCTCGAAGCCGAGGGGCGCCGGGTCGCCGTCTTCATGGTGCCGGAGCATGGGGCCGCCCTGCGCGGGGACCGGATGCAGTTTGCGGGCATGCGTGAGGTACCCAATCCCTTGATCACCCATGTGCCGGTGGGCGTCAAGCTGATCGGCCTGGAGACGCCGCGTCAGGGCGAGCCACGGCATGTATCCGAGCCGAGCAGCTACCTGGCCCTGTCGGAATTGACCGCCAGGCTGGTCGGCAGCGATGTATTCGGGGCGGCGTCGCCCGACTGGTCGACGCTGCTGGCCGATCTGCCGGTCACGCCCTCGATCTCGGAAAACGAGGCGGTGGTGATGATGCCGTATGGCGGCGTGCCCTATATCCGGCTGCAGGGGGATGGCTGGATGCCTTATCCGCAATAGCCCGAGGCGGTTTGGGCGATGGTTCTGGTATGGGTATCATGCGCCAGCATTCCGATGGTGATTTCTCATGTCAGCACCCTCCCGGGCCATGTCGCCTCCTCAGCTTCGCCCCTACCAGCGGCAGGCGGTCAGCCGCGTGGTCGAGCACTTCCGCGCCGGCGACGATCCCGCCGTGGTGGTGCTGCCCACCGGCAGCGGCAAGTCGCTGGTGATCGCCGAGCTGGCCCGCCTGGCCCGCGGCCGGGTGCTGGTGCTGGCCCACGTGCGTGAGCTGGTCGAGCAGAACCACGCCAAGTACCAGGCCTATGGGCTCGAGGCCGATATCTTCAGCGCCGGCCTGGGGCGCAAGGAAACCGCGCGCCAGGTGGTGTTCGGCTCGGTACAGTCGGTGGTGAGGAACCTGGACGGCTTCGACGACGATGCCTTCACGCTGCTGGTGATCGACGAGTGCCACCGGGTATCGCTGGACGAGGATTCCAGCTATCGGCGGGTCATCGCCCACCTGCGCGAGCGCAATCCGCGGCTCAAGGTGCTGGGCCTGACCGCCACGCCGTACCGGCTGGGCCAGGGCTTCCTCTATCACCGCCACTATCACGGCATGGTGCGCGGCGGCGACGACTGCTTCTTCCGCGACTGCGTGTTCGAGCAGCCGCTGCGGCTGATGGTCAAGCAGGGCTACCTGGCCGAGCCGCGGCTGGTCGATGCCGCCGTCGAGCGCTACGACTTCTCGGCCCTCGAGCCCGGCAGCGGCGGCCTGTTCCAGGAGGCGGAGCTGAACCGGGTGGCGGCCGGCAATCGGGCGACGCCGGCGATCCTCGAGGAGGTGATCGGCCACGCCGCCGAGCGCGCCGGGGTGATGCTGTTCGCCGCCAGCGTGGCCCACGCCGAGGAGGTCCTCGGCTATCTGCCCGCCGACGAAGCGGCGCTGATCACCGGCGTCACGCCGGCCGCCGAGCGCGAGGCGATCATCCAGGCCTTCAAGGCCCGCGCGCTCAAGTACCTGGTCAACGTGGCGGTGCTGACCACCGGCTTCGACGCGCCCCACGTGGACCTGATCGCGATCCTGCGGCCCACCGAGTCGGTGGGGCTCTATCAGCAGATCGTCGGGCGCGGCCTGCGCCTGGCGCCGGGCAAGCGCGACTGCCTGATCCTCGACTACGCCGGCAATCCCTGGGATCTCTATGCCCCCGAGGTCGGCAGCCCCAAGCCGGCCGGCGACACCGAGCCGGTGCAGGTCGAGTGCCCGCAGTGTGGCCACGCCAACCTGTTCTGGGGCCGGCTCGACGGCGAGATCGTCATCGAGCACTTCGGTCGCCGCTGCCAGGGGCTGGTGGAGAAAGAGCGTGGGGATGGCGCGGCGTCGGGCGCCGGCAAGAGGCGGCAGTGCAGCTTCCGCTTCCGCTTCAAGGTCTGCGATCAGTGCGGCGCCGAGAACGACACCGCGGCGCGGCGCTGCCACGGCTGCGAGGCGCTGCTGGTGGACGCCGACGACAAGCTGCGCGAGGCGCTGAAGCTGCGCGATGCCCGGGTGCTGCGCGTCTCGGGCATGCAGCTCGAGGCCACCGTCAACGGCCGTGGCCTGCCGCGGCTCAAGGTCGTCTATCACGACGAGGACGGCGCCACCCTGGCCGAATGGTTCGCCCTGGAGACGCCGGCCCAGCGCGGCGCCTTCGCTGCGGCCTTCCTGCGCGAGCACCTGCGTGCCCCCGGCACGCGCTGGTCGCCGACCACGCCGGAGGAGGTGGTCGCCGAGCAGCACCGGCTGCGCGCCCCGGACTTCGTGATCGGCCGCAAGGCCGGCCGCCACTGGCAGGTGCGGCGCAAGCTGTTCGACTACACCGGCCGCTATCGCCTCGCCGCCGAGGCGGGATGAGTCACGGCTTACCCTGATCCTCGCCGCTTGGTAGACTGTGCGGTCGATCATTCGCCGCCCCACCAGCTACCGGAGGCCTGCCCCGCGTGAGCGAGACGCCCCCGTCCACCGAGACACCCGACGACGCCCCGGGGTCCCCCGCCGACCCGACCGTCGCCGAGGGCGCCGGGGCGGGCGACGCCGAGCAGCAGGCGATCACTCAGAGCGCCGCGGTGCTGGGCCGGCTGTTCGACGAGCCGATCACCGAGCTGCCGGAGGATCTGTATATCCCGCCGGAGGCGCTCAAGGTCTTCCTCGAGGCCTTCGAGGGGCCGCTCGACCTGCTGCTGTACCTGATCCGGCGCCAGAACCTGGACATCCTGGCCATCGACGTGGCCGCCATCACCCACCAGTACATCGAGTACGTGGAGCTGATGAAGGCCATGGAGATCGAGCTGGCCGGCGAGTACCTGCTGATGGCGGCGATGCTGGCCGAGATCAAGTCGCGCACCCTGCTGCCCAAGCCGCCGAAGGAAGGGGGGGACGAGGAGGAGGAGGATCCGCGCGCCGAGCTGATCCGCCGCCTGCAGGAGTACGAGCGGCTCAAGAACGCCGCCGAGGCGCTGGCCGAGCTGCCGCGGCTGGGCCGCGACTGGTTCCCGGCCCGGGCGGCGCTGCCGCCGCTGGAGAGCCGGGTGGTGCATCCCGACGTCGAGCTCGACGAGCTGCTCGGCGCCCTGGCCGGCATCCTGCGCCGCGCCGAGCTCAACCAGGCGCACCAGGTCAGCCGCGAGACGCTCTCCACCCGGGAGCGCATGCTGGCGATCATGGAGCTGCTCGACTTCGAGCGCTACACCGCCTTCGAGGCGCTGTTCACCCTCGAGGAAGGCCGCGCCGGCGTGGTGGTGACCTTCATGGCGATCCTCGAGCTGGCCAAGGAGTCGATGATCGAGATCGTGCAGAACGCCCCGCTGTCGCCGATCCACGTGCGCGCCCGGGGCGGCCCGCAGGACGACGAGGCGCAGGACGCCTACGCTGACGACGAGCCAGAAGGGGAGAGCCCCTTCGCGGATGACGACGACCGAGGGAGCGAGTCGCCATGACCGCCATGGAAATTCCCGATGCCCTGGACGAGATCCTCGAGGCCGCGCTGCTCGCCGCCGGCGAGCCGCTCTCGCTGGAGCGGCTGGAGAACCTGTTCGACGACCACGAGCTGCCGCCCCGGCGCGCCCTGCGCGAGGCCCTGGGGCGCCTCGAGACGCGCCACCAGCGCGGCGCCATGGAGCTGCTGGAAACGGCCTCGGGCTACCGGCTGCGCATCCGGCCGCGGCTCTCGAGCTGGGTCTCGCGGCTGTGGGACGAGCGCCCGCAGCGCTACTCCCGGGCGCTGCTCGAGACCCTGGCGCTGATCGCCTATCGCCAGCCGGTGACCCGCGGCGACATCGAGGAGGTGCGCGGCGTCACCGTCAGCGGCCAGATCATGCGCACCCTGGTCGAGCGCGGCTGGGTGCGGGTGGTGGGCCATCGTGACGTGCCGGGGCGCCCGGCGGTCTATGCCACCACCCGCAGCTTCCTCGACGACTTCGGCCTCAAGACCCTCGACGAGCTGCCGCCGATGCACGAGCTCAAGGGCTTCGAGGAGGCGGAGCAGACCCTCGAGGACACGCCGCCGCCGCCCCAGCACGACCTGCTGGCCCAGGCGGACGAGCCCGTCGACGAGGGCGACGAACGGGAAAAACCCCACGAGGAGGTGGCGGAAACGGACGATCGGTCCGACACTGCCCCCCGCGACGACACCCATGAAGAGACGACCGCCGCCGAGGCCACCGCGCCTGCGGCCGGCGAGACGACGGCCGGGACGGCCGACGATGACCACGCCGGGACGGCGTCCGAGCGGACAGGCCTGAGCTTCGCCGATCTCGAGGCCCGCCTGTCCGAACGTGCCCGGGGCCGCGTCGACGATGATGCTGCCCCGGGGGCGGAATCCACTACCAGCGAGACAGACGACTGATGAGTACCACCACCGAGAAACTGCAGAAGGTCCTGGCCCGGGCCGGCATGGGCTCGCGCCGCGAGATGGAAGCGGCCATCGCCGACGGCCGGGTCAAGGTCAACGGCCAGGTGGCGACCCTGGGCGATCGCATCGAGCCCCGCGACAAGGTCGCCCTCGATGATCGTCCGGTCACCCTGCGCGCCGCCGAGGAGGTGCCGCGGCGCGTGATCATGTACAACAAGCCGGAAGGCGAGCTGTGCACCCGCAAGGATCCGGAAGGGCGGCGCACCGTGTTCGACCGCCTGCCGCGCCTCAAGGGCGAGCGCTGGATCGCCATCGGCCGCCTCGACATCAACACCAGCGGCCTGCTGCTGTTCACCACCGACGGCGAGCTGGCCAACCGGCTGATGCATCCCTCGACCCAGATCGAGCGCGAGTACGCCGTGCGCGTGATGGGCGACGTGCAGCAGTCCCACGTCACGGCGATGGCCGAGGGCGTGATGCTCGACGACGGACCGGCACGCTTCACCGACGTGCAGGAGTTCGGCGGCGAGGGCATCAACACCTGGTTCCACGTGGTGATCATGGAGGGCCGCAACCGCGAGGTGCGCCGCCTGTGGGAATCCCAGGGGCTGACCGTCAGCCGCCTCAAGCGCGTGCGCTACGGCAACATCTTCCTCGACAAGCGGGCCAAGGCCAGCGAGTGGGTCGAGCTTTCCCAGGAGGAGATCGACGACCTCGCCGGCATGGCCGGCCTGCCGGCGCGCAAGGTGCCGGAGCTGACGCCGGACGAGAAGAATCGCTGGAGCCGCGACAAGCACAAGCGTCGTCCGGTGCAGGCGATGCGCAAGCCCAAGTCGCGTCGTCAGTAAGGCGCGCATAACGAGGAAGGCTCGCCGGCGAACGGCGCCGCGGGCCTTCCCGAGTCGGCAGGCGAGAAAATTCGCCTGAAGGTGAAAAAGCGCTTGCCATGTCGGGGGCATATCCGTATTATCTGCACCCGTTCGGAAGGGTCGTTAGCTCAGTTGGTAGAGCAGTTGGCTTTTAACCAATTGGTCGTAGGTTCGAATCCTACACGACCCACCAACCGAACCTGGATTCATGGCGACTGAGCCGCCATGCATCAACGGGTCGTTAGCTCAGTTGGTAGAGCAGTTGGCTTTTAACCAATTGGTCGTAGGTTCGAATCCTACACGACCCACCAGATTCGACGCCCCTGCCTCCCCGAGGCAGTGGCGTTTTTTGTGCGCGCCCGGAAATCGGTGCCGCTTGCAAGCGGGACGGGACGACGTCATGCTCCACGCTTGTTCTTTCGTCTTGCAGGACGCGTGTTCGGCGCGGTTTCCGGCTAGAATGAAAGCGGGTTGGCCAGGGCGGAAGACGCCGCGGCTGGCCCACGGTGTGTCGCGGCGTGCGGAGCGCACGCGTGTCGGCACCTGGTGCAATGCAGGGGGAGCCCCTGCCGGTCACAGTGGTAGACACGATGACGATCATGACTTCCCGTGCCGAGCTGCGTGAGCAGCTGGCGCGTACCTATTGCCCCACGCGCATTCCCGCCGAGGACGAGGCCCGCATCGAGGAGATCAAGCGTCTGCTCGAGGCCAACAACGCCGTCCTGGTGGCCCACTACTACACCGATGACGCCATCCAGCAGCTGGCCGAGGAAACCGGCGGCTGCGTGGCGGATTCCCTCGAGATGGCTCGCTTCGGCGCCCGCCATCCGGCCGACACCCTGGTGGTGGCCGGCGTGCGCTTCATGGGCGAGACGGCCAAGATCCTGTCGCCGGAGAAACGCGTGCTGATGCCGACGCTCGAGGCGACCTGCTCGCTGGACGTGGGTTGCCCGGCCGACGAGTTCAGCGCCTTCTGCGACCAGCATCCCGATCGCACCGTGGTGGTCTACGCCAACACCTCGGCGGCGGTGAAGGCCCGTGCCGACTGGGTGGTGACCTCGTCGATCGCGGTCGAGGTGATCGAGCATCTCCAGGCCCGCGGCGAGAAGATCCTGTGGGCGCCGGACAAGCATCTCGGCGGCTACATCCAGAAGCAGACCGGCGCCGACATGCTGCTGTGGGACGGTGCCTGCATCGTCCACGAGGAGTTCAAGGCCAAGGGCGTCGAGGACCTCAAGGGCCTGTACCCGGACGCCGCGGTGCTGGTGCACCCCGAGTCGCCGTCCACGGTGGTCGAGCTGGCCGACGTGGCGGGCTCCACCTCCCAGCTGATCAAGGCCGCCAAGGAGCTGCCCAACGAGGAGCTGATCGTGGCCACCGACCGCGGCATCTTCTTCAAGATGCAGCAGGCGGTGCCCGAGAAGACCCTGTTCGAGGCGCCCACCGCCGGCAACGGCGCCACCTGTCGCAGCTGCGCCCACTGCCCGTGGATGGCGATGAACGCCCTGGACAACCTGGCCGGCGCGCTGCGCGAGGGCACGGGCGAGATCCAGGTCGGCGACGAGCTGCGCCGGGCCGCGCTCAAGCCGCTGACGCGGATGCTCGAGTTCAACGCCTGACCGGGCCCGATCTGTGTGGCACCCAAGAGCCCGCGACCGTGTCGCGGGCTCTTCGCGTTTGAGGGGGAGGCGTCACTCGCGGGTGTCCAGCAGCCAGTCGTGCAGCCTGGCCACCGGCTGGGTCGGCGCGTGGTTCAGGTTGAGCCCCAGCCAGTAGTGGCGTCCCGTGCGCAGGCCGATCTCACCGAGGCGCTCGAGGCGCCCCTCCCCGAGCCGGGCATCGATCTGATGACGGGTGCCCAGCGCGACGCCCTGTCCCTGTTCGGCGGCCTCGATCAGTGCGGCGTAGTGGCTGTAATGCGCACTAGGCGTCAACCAGTCGGTGTCGGCCCCCAGCCCCTCCAGCCAGCGTCGCCAGTCCACCCAGTTCGGTTCGATGCGATCGAAGTCCAGCAAGGCATGATCGCGCAGCGCCGACACGCTATCGAGCCTGCGGCCGTGGAGGTCCAGATAGCCCGGGGAGGCCACCGGGAAGAGCTCCTCGGCGAACAGCGGCGTCAGCTGCCAACCGTCATGCTCCCGCACGTCATACAGCACGGCCAGGTCGACCTCGTCGCCGAGCAGCTCCGAGGTGATGTCCGAGGTGAGCAGCCGGATGTTGCCGCCCGGGTCGTCGTGTGCCCGGTCGAAGCGGCGCATCGCGGGCCCCAGCCACAGCTGAGACATGGCCGTGTTGGCCGACAGCACGATGCCCCGAGGCGGCGTGGCGGCGCTGACCGCCTCGACGGCCTCGCAGAGGAACTGCAGGGAGGCCCCGACCTTGGTCTGCAGGTAGTGGCCGTCACCGGTGAGGGCGACCCGACGGCCGTTGCGCACGAACAGCGACACGCCGAGGTGGTGCTCCAGCTCCTTGATCTGCTTGCTGACGGCGGCCTGGGTGACGTGCAGTTCCTGGGCCGCCAGGGTGAAGTTCAGATGCCGGGCGGCGGCTTCGAAGATCAGGAGGCCGTTCAGCGGAGGGAGGCGGTGTCGAAAGCTCTTCATAACCTCAGGTTGTCAAAAAGGGTGAAAAAGGACGGCATATACAGGATCAGGGGAGGTTCCTAGACTCTTTCTCGTTCGAATTCCCCCTTCCTCGACGAGAGATATTCCCATGGCAGACATCGATTGGCATGCCGAACGGCAGGGCCTCGAGCCTCTGGAACTGCTGGACGCCGCCCCGGAAAGTCAGGGCATCAAGCTGAAGGAAGTGCGCCTGTATCGCCTCCAGCGTGTGCGTGAGCAGATGGCTCGGCATCGGGTCGATGCCTTGATCGTGTCCGATCCCGTCAATATCCGCTACGCCACCGGTGCACGCAACATGCAGGTGTTTTCGGCGCGCAATACGCCGGCTCGGTACCTGCTGTTGACCCAGGATCGTTCCATCCTCTTCGAATTCACCGGCTGCGAGCATCTGGCCGCCGGCCTGGAGACCATCGATGAGGTGCGCCCGGCGATGACCGCGAGCTTCGTCGCCGCGGGTGACGACATCGCGTCTCGTGAGGTGCGGTGGGCGACGATGATGGCCGGTGAGATTCGCCGCCTGGTGGGAGCTTCGCCGCGGGTGGGCATGGAGCGCATGAATGCCGGAACGGCCATCGCCATGTCGCGGCAGGGCGTCGAGGTGGTCGATGCCCAGCAACCCCTGGAGCGGGCCCGCGCCATCAAGTCGTCGGAAGAGCTCAAGTGTGTGGTCGCCTCGCTTCGCGCCACGGAGCGGGCGGTGCACAAGCTGCGTGATGCCATCCGTCCGGGGATCACCGAAAACGCCCTGTGGTCGGTGCTGCATCAGTCGGTGATCGAGGAAAACGGTGACTATTGCGAGACACGGCTGCTGAATTCCGGGGCGCGCACAAACCCCTGGTTCCAGGAGACGGCGACCAAGCGGCTGGCAGCCAACGAGCTGGTCGCTCTGGATACCGACGTGGTGGGGTGTCACGGCTACTATTCCGATTTCTCCCGCACCTTCCACGTCGGCCCGGACCGTCCCAGTGCGGCGCAGCGCGAGCTGTATCGGCTGGCCCATGAGCAGGTACACCACAACCTCGGCATCCTCGAGCCCGGCATGACGTTCCGTGAATACTCCGAGAAAGCCTGGAACATTCCCGCCAAGTATCATGCCAACCGCTATTACCTGTCGGCCCACGGCTGCGGCATGACGGGGGAGTTCCCCTATCTGTATCACCATCACGACTATCAAGATGCCGGCTATGACGGTGTCATCGAGCCCGGGATGGTCCTTTGTGTCGAGAGTTACATCGGTGCCGAAGGCGGTCACGAAGGCGTCAAGCTCGAAGAGCAGGTCGTCGTGACAAACTCGGGTATCGAGCTTTTGACGCAATTCCCCTTCGAAGAAGCGTTGCTTGGCGAATAAGGCCACTCGTTTGGCCTGAGAGGAGGCTGCTTATTCTTCGCGCTAATCCTGCCCATGACATAACGAGGTTCTTTGCATGAAACCCACTATCATCATCGATAGATGCCCCGAGGGCATCTATCGTGGATTGAATCTGCCGGTGACCCTGATCAGCAAGCTCGTGGTTGCCGCCCTGGTCGTTTTCGCCGTGGCATTTCCCGACCAGGCCGTCGGCGTCCTTGGCTCCATCAATGCGGCGATGCTGTCGTCTTTCAATGCCTACTATATCTATGCCGTCGGGCTGATGCTCTTGTTCTGCCTGATCGTAGGCTTCGGGCCTTGGGGAAGCATTCGCCTGGGGGCACCGGAAGATCGCCCTGAATTTTCTCGCTTTGCCTGGTTTTCGATGATGTTCGGGGCCGGCATGGGCATCGGGCTCTTGTTCTACTCCATCGGCGAGCCGCTGTCGCATTTCCAGCAGAATCCGGCGCTGATCGAGGAGGGCATTGCCCCGCAGAGTGCCGAAGCCGTATTGAGCTCCATTCGCTATACCTTCCTCCATTGGGGGCTGCATGGTTGGGCGATCTACACCACGGCCGGGCTCGCCATGGCCTTCTTCGCCTACCGCATGGGGCTGCCGTTGACGATTCGCTCGACGCTGTCGCCGCTGTTCGGCGATCGCCTCAATGGTGTGCTGGGGCACCTGATCGACATCATTGCCGTCGTGGCCACCACGCTGGGCATCGCCACGACCATGGGGGCCGGCGTGAGCCAGCTGGTGTCCGGGGTCGAATTCGTGACCGGCATCGACAGCCTGGTCGGCCCGGACGGGGCCCCGGGAGCCCTCCCCTTGATGATCACCCTGCTGGTGGTGATGAGCCTGTCGACGCTGTCGGCGGTCACCGGCGTCAAGCGGGGTGTCAACTGGCTCAGTCAGTTCAACATGGCGCTCTCCATGGTCTTGCTGGCGGTGTTCGTGGCGTTCGGTGCCACCGGCTTCGCCTTCCACCTGATGGGGGAGAGCCTGTTCGACTATCTGGCAGCGCTCCCCGAGATGAGCGTCGAGATATGGCCGGTGTCATCCGATCTCGGCCAATGGCAGGTGGACTGGACCATCCTCCAGCGAGCCTGGTTCATCGCCTTCGCGCCGTTCGTCGGCCTGTTCCTGGCGCGCATTTCGCGAGGCAGGACCCTGCGTGAATTCGTGCTGGGCTGCGTCGTGGTGCCGAGCCTGATGTGCTTCGTCTGGATCCTCTTCCTGGGCGGGACCAGCCTGCAGCTCGAGGTCTCCGGGGTGGCCGGCGGGCAAGTGATCGAAGCCGTCAACAACAATATCGCCTCGGTGCTGTTCGTCACCATCGACTTCCTGAACCTTTGGGGGCTCGAAACCGCGATCGTGATCATGTCCGTGCTGCTGATCATCACCTACCTGGTGACGTCTGCCGATTCCGGTGTGCTGGTGCTCAACACCATCATGGCGGGAGGAGACAGCGAGCCGGCACCGCGCCATCGGGTGATCTGGGGCGTGCTGATGACGCTGGTGGTCGGCTCCTTGCTCCTGGCGGGTGGCCTGTCGGCGATCCAGAAGGCCATGCTGATCGCGTCGTTGCCCTTTTCGGCATTGATGCTGCTGATGTGCGTCTCCATGCTCAAGGCCCTGCTCGGCGGCCAGGCTCGGCACGCACCGGCCTGACAGGGCATGAACCCTTGGCCGCCGGTTCGACGGTGGCCTTCCCCGTAAGACCTTCCGCCTCATCGATGGAGGCATCGCCAGGCCCCGGCCTAGCGAAACGTCTCCATCGTCTCCCGGTAGCGGACGAAGGCCTCGCGGCGCTGCTCGATGCGCGCCAGGGTATTCGGGTCGCCCTCGTTCTTGGCGATGTCGCTCGCGACCTCCAGCTGTTCGATGCCGCGGTCGATGCGGCCGGTCAGCTGCAGCTGCTCGGCCCGGGCGAGATGCCCCCAGGCGCGGTGGCCGCTGCGTCCGGCGGCCTCGGCCAGCAGGGTGAAGACCTGGGGATTCTCCGGCTGGCGGGCGGCCAGTTCGCGCAGCACGCGATAGGCCTCGCCGGGGTCGCGCTGCAGCAGCGCCTCGCCCAGCAGCAGGCTTGCCGGCGCGTAGCCGGGCATCAGCCGCAGCTGGTGGCGGCTGCGGCGGATGGCATCGTCGATCCGGCCCGCGTCGAGGGCGACCTGGGCGGCCGTGGCCGGCAGCAGTGCCAGGTCCGGCAGCTGCGCGGCCAGGGCCTCTAGGGTGGAGAGTGCCGCGTCGGTCCTGCCTTCCTGGGCGTCGATCAGCGCCGTGACGTAGCGCCGGGCCGCGCGTGGCGCGTCGTCACGCTGCAGCCGCGTCAGCGCCTGTCGAGGCGCCTGGTCGTGGATGGCGAGCAGGGCCCGGGCGCGGACCATCTGGTATTCGGTGTCATCGCGGCGGTTGTCCCCGGCCGGCAGCTGGGCGACCCGCGCCTGTGCGTCGCTGATGCGTGACTCGGAGACCGGGTGCGTGAGCAGGAATTCCGGCGGATGGCCGCCCTGCAGGGCGGCCATTTGCTGCATGGAGCGGAACATCTCCACCATGGCCTGCGGATCGTAGCCCGCGTTGGCCAGCGTCTGCAGGCCCAGGCGGTCGGCCTCGCGTTCGAAGCGTCGCGAGTAGGCGAGCTGGTCCTGGAACAGGGCGGCCTGGGAACCCATGGCGGCGGCGATGCCGGCGTCACCGCCGCCGCCGGCGGCGAGCAGCATGCCGGCGAGCATGGCGGCCATGGCCGGCAGGCGGGTCTGCTCGGCGCGCCGCTGGCCGCGGGCGTAGTGGTTCTGCGAGAGATGGCCGAGCTCGTGGGCCAGCACCGAGGCCAGCGGCCCCTCGCCCTGGGCGAAGGCGAACAGCCCGGCATTGACGCCGATCACCCCGCCGGGCACGGCGAAGGCGTTGAGCCGCTCGCTGGCCACCAGGGTGATGACCGGGTCGACGCCGCCGACCCGGCTGTAGGGCAGCAGGCGTGCCACCAGCGAGGCCAGGTAGTGCTCGGCGAGCGGATCCT
The DNA here is from genome assembly GCF_043496975.1 of Halomonas sp. B23F22_10. NCBI lineage: Bacteria > Pseudomonadati > Pseudomonadota > Gammaproteobacteria > Oceanospirillales > Halomonadaceae > Halomonas > Halomonas sp. B23F22_10. Next base: position 305,959 of record NZ_JBIEKF010000004.1, read on the forward strand.
GCCACAGCGGGGCGTGGGCGCGGAACTGGCGCAGCCAGGCGCGGCCGAGCCGCGTTTCCTCGCCGCTGACCGCCTGAGTGTCGCGTTGGGTCAGGCTCGGCAGCTCGAAGGTCGGCGATTCGTCGAGGGTCGAGGGGGTGGTGGCCCGGTCCGGCAGCTCGAGCGACAGCGTCTGGCCGGCGGCCGGGGCGCTCAGTGCCAGGCTCAGGGCGAACGCGGTCAGGCGGGGCAGGGGGCGACGCAGCATGGCCATCCTCGGTCGTCGGGCGCACGCTCGGGCGCGCGGGGCTGTTCCCTCCGACATTGATTCAGCGGGGAAAGTGCCTTTAAATCGCAGGCATTCATGCCGTTCGCGACGATGAGCGCGACGGCTTCAGGCATTCTCGCGGGAGACGACATGGCTGTGCAACCCGACGACGTCCTCGATGCCAGAGGGCTTTCCTGTCCGTTGCCTCTGCTCAAGGCCAAGCAGGCGCTGTCGCGCCTGGCCCCCGACCAGGTGCTGGAAGTGATGGCCACCGATGCCGGTTCCTGGCGCGACTTCGAGACCTTCATCGCCCAGAGTGCCCACGAGATGCCGGCCCGCGAGGAGCGGGGCGAGGTCTATCACTACTGGATCCGCAAGGGTGGGGAGGTCGGCTCATGACGCTGCGTTCGCTGCTTCGCGGCTGGGTCGATCACTATCTCTCCGACGAAGAGGCGGTGATCCTGCTGGTGGTCCTGGTGCTGGGCTTCGCGGTGGTGATCTGGCTGGGCCAGATGCTGGCCCCCTTCCTCACCGCGCTGGTCATCGCCTTTCTGCTGCAGGGCGGGGTGAATGCCCTGACCCGGCGACGGGTGCCGCACTTCCTGGCGGTGATGCTGGTCTACCTGGCCTTCGTCGGCGTGGTGCTGGCCATGGCGCTGGTACTGCTGCCGCTGATCTGGACCCAGCTGGTCAATCTGCTGCAGGAGGCGCCGCGCATGTTCGCCAGCGGCCAGCAGCTGCTGGCCGATCTCCAGGCGCGCTATCCCGATCTGGTGACGCCGGCCCAGATCCAGGACTGGGTGGGCATGGCCGGTCGCGAGGTGACGCAGCTCGGCCAGCGGGCGCTGTCGCTGTCGCTGGCCTCGCTGGGCAACGTGGTGGGGCTGATCGTCTACCTGGTGCTGGTGCCGATCCTGGTGTTCTTCATGCTCAAGGATCGAGACCTGCTGGTGGGCTTCACGGTCTCGCTGTTGCCGCGCCGCCGCGGGCTGATGACCCGGGTGTGGCAGGAAATGGACGCCCAGATCGCCAACTACGTGCGTGGCAAGGTCACCGAGATCGTGATCGTCGGCACCGTGTCCTTCTTCACCTTCGCCTTCTTCGGGCTGCCCTATTCGGCGCTGCTCGGCGTGCTGGTGGGGCTCTCGGTGCTGGTGCCCTACATCGGCGCCGCCGTGGCGACGGTGCCGGTGGCGGCGGTGGCCGGCTTTCACTTCGGCGTCGGCGACCAGTTCCTCTACGTGCTGGTCGCCTACGGGGTGATCCAGGCGCTGGACGGCAACGTGCTGGTGCCGGTGCTGTTCTCCGAGGCGGTCAACCTGCATCCGGTGTCGATCATCCTGGCGGTGCTGTTCTTCGGCGGCATCTGGGGCTTCTGGGGCATCTTCTTCGCCATCCCGCTGGCGACCCTGCTCAAGGCGCTGGTCTATGCCTGGCCGCGGGGCATCCAGCAGCATCGCCAGGAAGAGGCCGCCCACCGCGCCCCGGACGGCGCCGACGAGGCCTGACGACACCATCGCGCCGGCCCGGCCGGGCCGGCGCGCTCGCCGCGGTTTACGCGCCGGGCATCGGTTCGCCGGCGTGAAGGGCCTGGGCGGCCTGTAGCACCTCGTCCACGTGGCCCTTGACCTTCACCTTGCGCCACTCCCGGGCCAGCGTGCCCTCGGCGTCGATCAGGAAGGTGCTGCGCTCGATCCCGAGATGCTCCTTGCCGTAGAGCTTCTTGAGCTTGATCACGTCGAACAGCCGGCACACCGCCTCGTCCTTGTCGGACAGCAGCGTGAAGTTGAAGTCCTGCTTGGCCTTGAAGTTCTCCTGGGCGCGGATGCCGTCGCGGGAGACGCCGACGATCACGGTGTTGGCGGCGTCGAAGGCGTCCTTGTGGTCGCGGAAGTCGCCGCCCTCGGTGGTGCAGCCCGGGGTGCTGGCCTTGGGGTAGAAGTAGATCACCACCTGGCGGCCGCGCAGCTCCGAGAGGCTCAGGGTGGTATCGCCGGTGGCGGTGGCGGTGAAGTCGGGCACCGGCTGGCCGAGGCTGACGCTCATGACGGGTCTCCAATCGGGGAATGAACGTCATGATTACACGCAACCCGCCGGCGACTGTAAAGTCGCCGCTGTACAGGCTCTCGAGCCCTGAGTACCATTTGGCCCCTGGCATCGCGCCCACGGGCGAGGGCGGGTTTTTCATGGCGACCGAGCCCTGCGGTCGCCGGCAGGCTGCGAGAGGACAAGACGAGGATGATCACGGGTAGCATCGTCGCGCTGGCGACACCGATGAAGGTCAACGGCGATATCGACTGGGAAGCCCTGCGGGCCCTGGTCCACTTCCATCTGGACAATGGCACCGACGCCATCGTCGCGGCGGGCACCACCGGCGAGCCGACCACCATGTCGTTCGCCGAGCACTTCGACGTGATCCGCACGGTGGTGGAAGAAGTCGGCGGCCGGGTGCCGGTCATCGCCGGCACCGGCGCCAACGCCACCTCCGAGGCGGTCGAGCTGGCGCGCTATGCCAGCGAGGTGGGGGCGGACTACTGCCTGTCCGTGTGCCCCTACTACAACAAGCCGACCCAGGAAGGCCTCTACCAGCACTTCAAGGCCGTCGCCGAAGGCAGCAACCTGCCGGTGATCCTCTATAACGTGCCGGGTCGCACCTGCTCCGATCTCTACAACGAGACCGTGCTGCGCCTGGCCGAAGTGGACAACATCGTCGGCCTCAAGGATGCCACCGGCAACCTGGAGCGCGCCGAGGACCTGATCGCGCGCCTCAAGGGCAGCGACTTCATGCTCTACTCCGGCGACGACGGCACCGCCTGTGACTTCATGCTGATGGGCGGCCACGGTGACATCTCGGTGACCGCCAACGTCGCCCCGCGCGCCATGCACGACCTGTGCGCCGCGGCGGTGGCCGGCGACTCCGAGAAGGCGCACCAGATCAACACCCGCCTGATGCCGCTGCACACCAATCTCGGCATCGAGGCCAATCCGATTCCCGTCAAGTGGGCACTGAATCGCATGGGCCTGGCGGAAGCGGGCATCCGCCTGCCGCTGACCTGGCTCTCCGAGAAGTACCACTCCACCGTCAGCGAGGCCCTGCAGCTGGCCGGCGTGATCGACGACTGAGGTCGACGAACCGAGAGTGACGACTGACGCGGCGCGATACGCCGCGACCTGGACAACTTGAGCAAGGTGGACGCATGAGCTCTGCGCTGAAATGGATGCCGCTGGTGGCGGCGCTGGCCCTGGCCGGCTGTGCCCGCGACGGCTACTACGACGACCGTGCCGCCGACTACGTCGAGGCCGAGCCGAGCGCGCCGCTGGTACTGCCCGACGGCCGCGATACCCGTCGCTACGGCGATGCGATGCCGGTTCCCGAGGCGCAGGGCACCTTCGTCTCCCAGGGCGAGGACTTCCGCGTGCCGCCACCCCGCGCCCTGGGCGCCGGCGGTGGCGTGCAGGCCGGCGGCGTGGCGCTGCGCGAGGCCGCCGGTCAGCGCTGGCTGGTGATCGGTGCGGCGCCCAGCGTCGTGTGGTCGGAGCTCGAGGACTTCGTCGCCGAGCGTGGCCTGACGGTGGTCCAGCGCGATGCCAATCGCGGCCTGCTGGTCACCGATCAGGCGAGCCTCAGCGTTCGCCCCGGCCTGCAGCAGGGGGCCAGCGAGCTGCGCTGCGAGCAGGGCGGGGCGACCCAGCAGCGCTGCCTGCGCGCCCTGCAGCGGCATTTCGAGGAGCGCGGTGCCACCGCCAGCGCGTCCTCGCTGGCGGTCCAGCGTCCCGAGGATCAGGCCAGCCCGCTGCTGACCCAGTCCGGCGGCGAGTGGCACCTCGAGGTGCCCTACGCGGCGGACCGCACCTGGGCCGAACTGAGCTATCAGCTCGAGGCGGACTTCGCGGTGGATGAGCGTCGCGAGCTGCTCGAGCAGGACGCCGAGGCCGGCACCTTCCTGGTCGATTACCTGACGCTCAGCGCCCGCAGCGCGGGCATCTGGGACACCCTGACCAGCTTCGGCGGGGCGGGCCCCCGGCGCATTCGCCTGTCGCTCGAGGCCTCGGGCCCCGAGAGCACCGTGCTCAAGGCCGATTCCGCCGATGACCGCGAGCTCTCCGACGAGGATCGTCGCGAGCTGCTCGAGCGGCTGGCCGGCCTGCTGGGCTGATGACGGAGGTCGCGACGCGGCGGCTGCACTTCGCTTCGCTCGGCAGCGGCAGCAAGGGCAATGCCACCCTGGTCAGCGACGGCGAGACGCGGTTGCTGATCGACTGCGGCTTCGGTCTCAAGGAGACCGAACGCCGTCTGGCGCGCTTCGACCTCCATCCTCGCCAGCTCGACGCCGTGCTGGTCACCCACGAGCACGGCGACCACATCCGCGGGGTCGGCCCGCTGGCGCGGCGACACAAGGTGCCGGTCTACCTCACGCCCGGGACCTGGCTGTCGGGCAAGCTCGGCGAGGTGCCGCACCGGCACTGGATCACGCCCCAGGCGCGCTTCGCCGTGAAGGGTATCGAGATCGACCCGGTCACGGTGCCTCACGATGCCCGCGAGCCGGTGCAGTTCCGCCTGAGCGCCGCCGGCCGACGGCTCGGCCTGCTCACCGACCTGGGCCATCCCAGCGAGCACGTGGTCGAGGCCTTCCGCGGCTGCGACGCCCTGGTGCTGGAGTGCAACCACGACGTCCACCTGCTGGAGGTTGGCCCCTATCCGCCGAGCCTCAAGCGCCGGGTCGGCGGCCAGTGGGGGCACCTGGCCAACGCCCAGTCCGCCTGGCTGCTGCAGCGGCTGGGGCTGGACGGCCTGCAGCGCATCGTCTGCTCGCACCTTTCCGAACACAACAATCGCCCCGAGCTGGCCCTGGAGGCCCTGGTGCCACTGCTCGACGGCGACGAATCGCGCCTGACGGTGGCGGCCCAGGATCAGGGGCTGGACTGGCAGGCGATCACCTGAGATTCCAGAATTCCATCTGACTGTTGCCTGTGGAGGCTCCCATGGAAAAGCGTCAAGAACTCTATGCCGGCAAGGCCAAGTCCGTCTTCGCCACCGATGACCCGGATCGCCTGATCCTGCACTTCCGCGACGACACCAGCGCCTTCGACGGCGAGCGCATGGAGTCGCTGGAGCGCAAGGGCAAGGTCAACAACCGCTTCAATGCCTTCATCATGGGCAAGCTCGAGGAAGCGGGCATCCCGACGCACTTCGAGGGCCTGCTCGGCGACAACGAGTGCGTGGTCAAGAACATGGACATGCTTCCGGTCGAGTGCGTGGTGCGCAACATCGCCGCCGGCGGCCTGGTCAAGCGCCTCGGCGTGGAAGAGGGCAGCGAGCTCAATCCGCCGACCTTCGAGCTGTTCCTCAAGAACGACGCCCTGCATGACCCGATGATCAACGAGTCGCTGGCCGAGACCTTCGGCTGGGCGACCCCGGAGCAGCTGGCCGAGATGAAGGCGCTGACCTTCCGCGTCAATGAGGTGCTCAAGCAGCTGTTCGCCGCCGGCGACCTGCTGCTGGTGGACTACAAGCTCGAGTTCGGCCTGTTCCAGGGGCAGATCGTGCTGGGCGACGAGTTCTCCCCGGACGGCTGCCGCCTGTGGGACGCCGAGACCCGCGAGAAGCTGGACAAGGACCGCTTCCGCCAGGGGCTGGGCGGCGTGATCGAGGCCTACGAAGAGGTGGGCAAGCGGATCGGCGTCGACTTCAGCTAAGACGACTGCCATGCCGAACGAAGGGCCCTGCGGGGCCCTTTGTCGTTTCTGACATCCGTCACTCGGCATAGGCGAGATGCGCGCCGGGGCAAGGTGGCGCGAGGGGTTTTTGCCATGGATGGCAAAAGTTAGCGCCCAGGGATGGGTTCATAGCGCCCTTGCGACGCCTTGACGCCGGCAAAGCGCATCAGCTGGCCTTACGCCGCCACGATCTCGACGACCTCCAGCGCTGTCTCGCCGGTCTCACCGGCCAGTGCCCGGAAGCGCACGTCCACGTCGCGCAGCCGCACGCCGTAGATACGCTCCTCCGCCCCCTTGCGATAGGCGGGGCGCGGGTCCTGGGCCAGCACCTGCTGGATCAGCGCGAGCAGCGAGGCGCCGTCGGGACGCGCGGCCAGCGCCGCCTCGGCCATCGGCGTCAGGCGCACGGGCAGGGCGGTCGGCGCCTCGGGGGCGAAGCCGGCCCTGGCCTCGGGGCGTGATTCCGCCCAGGGCAGGTAGGGCTTGATGTCGAGCACCGGGGTGCCGTCGACCAGGTCGGCTCCGCGCAGCCGCAGGCGCACGCCGTTCTCGACGTCGATGCCCTCGAGCTCGACCAGCGACAGCCCCAGGCGGTTGGGGCGGTGGGTGCTGCGGCTGGCGAACACGCCGACCTTCGCGTTGCCGCCCAGGCGCGGCGGGCGCACCAGCGGCGTCCAGCGCTCGGGGCTCAGGTGGAAGACGAAGGTCACCCACAGGTGGCTGAAGGCCTCCAGGCCGCGCACCGCCAGCGGGTCGTCGTGGGGCGGCGTCAGCACCAGGCTGGCCCGGGCGGCGTCGGCCAGCCCCGGCTGGCGGGGGATGCCGAACTTGTCGGGGTAGTCGCTCTCGATGCGCCCGATGGGCGTCAGGGCGAAGGTCTCGGGAGTGTCGTTCATGGGCGCTTCCGCTGGTCGCCGCCGCGATGCGCCGCCGTCCTGGTCGGGGGGCATTGGCGTGGCGGCATCGCTTCGGTAGTCTCGTGGCGTCTTCATCGTCGCAGGATGCCCTTCATGGGTCAGTTCGATACCCCGCGCGCTACGGCGCCGCGTCTTGTCTATCGTGAGGCCCGCGCCCAGGACGGCGCCGATCAGGCCGAGGTCTTCCATCACGCCGTCATGCAGGGCGCCATGAGCCACTACACGCTGGCCGCCCGGGAGGCCTGGGCGGCGGTGCTGCCCCGCGAGGCCAGCGCCTGGGTCGCCCGTCACGCCCTCTACACCACCCTGGTGGCGGCCTGTGACGGTCGCTGTGTGGCCTTCCTGGAGCTGGACGCGGCCGCGGGGCACGTGGAGTCGCTCTACGTCTGGCCGTCGCTGGCTCGCCGCGGCATCGGCAGCGCCCTGCTGGGCCATGCCGAGCGCCTGGTGCGCGAGCGGGGCGCAGAGCGGCTGAGCATCGATGCCAGCCTGGTGATGGCCGATGGACTGGAGCGCAGCGGCTGGCGTCGGGTGCGCGAGGAGTGGGTCGAGCGCGGCGGCGAGCGGCTGCCGCGCCGGCGTCTGGAGAAGCCGCTGGCGCCGCAGCCCGCCTGAGCCTCAGGCCTGCTCGAGGAAGCGCATCGACAGGTCGATCGCCTTGACGTCCTTGGTCAGGGCGCCGCTGGAGATGCGGTCGACGCCGGTCTCGGCGATCACCTTGAGGGTCGTCTCGTCGACGTTGCCCGAGGCCTCGAGGATGGCGCGCCCGTCGTTGCGGCGCACCGCCTCGCGCATGTCATCGAGCGAGAAATTGTCGAGCATGATGATGTCGGCCCGGGCGGCCAGCGCCTGGTCGAGCTCCTCGAAGGTCTCCACCTCTACCTCCACCGGCAGGTCGCGGGCGATGCGCCGCGCGGCCTCGACCGCCGCCGCGATGCCGCCGCAGGCCGAGATGTGGTTCTCCTTGATCAGGAAGGCATCATGGAGGCCGATGCGGTGGTTGATGCCGCCGCCGCAGGTCACGGCATACTTCTGCGCCAGGCGCATGCCGGGCAGGGTCTTGCGGGTGTCGAGGATGCCGACGCCGGTGCCGTCCAGCAGGTCGACGTAGTGCCGGGTGCGGGTGGCGGTGGCGGACAGCGTCTGCAGCAGGTTCAGCGCCGCGCGCTCGCCGGTGAGCAGGCTGCGCGCCGGCCCCTCCAGCTCGAGCAGCGGCGCGCCGGCCTCGAGGCGGTCGCCGTCGGCGGCCTGCCAGCGCAGCGCCACCCGTGCGTCGAGGCGGCGGAACAGCTCGTCGACCCAGGCCACGCCGCACAGCACCGTCGGCTCGCGGGTGATCACCCGGGCCCGGGCCCATTCCTTCTCGGGGATCAGCTCGGCGGTGATGTCACCGGGACCGACGTCCTCGGCCAGCAGCCGGGCGGCGCTGTTGCGGATCTCTTCGGCGAGGGCATCCTGATAGTGCATGGTGGCGTGATCTCTGTGCTGGGAAGCTCGGGCCGTCCATTATAGGGGAAAGGTCAGGACCGACGTCAGGGGGAAAGATGCCGATTCACGAGGGCTGGCTGACCGGGGCCCGCCGGGTGCCGTCACCCAATCACAACGCGCGACCGGAGGGCGAGGTCTCGCTGCTGGTGCTACATTCCATCAGCCTGCCGCCGGGCGATTTCGGCGGCGATGATATCGAGCGGCTGTTCACCAATCGCCTGGACCCGGACCGGCATCCGTTCTTCGCCGGGATCGCCGGGCTTCGGGTCTCGGCGCATCTGCTGATCCGCCGCGACGGCGAGTGCGTGCAGTTCGTGCCCTTCCACGAGCGGGCCTGGCACGCCGGCCGCTCGCGCTGGCGGGACGGCGAGGTCGAGCGCGAGGGGCTGAACGACTTCTCGGTGGGCATCGAGCTCGAGGGCGACGAGGTCTCGCCCTACACGGCCGCCCAGTACGCGGCGCTGGCCAGGGCGACCCGGGCGCTGCTGGCGAGCTATCCGGCGATGTCGGCCTCACGGATCACCAGCCATGCCCGTGTCGCGCCGCTACGCAAGACCGACCCCGGGCCGGCCTTCGACTGGGCCTTCTTTCGCCAGCGCCTGGCCGCGATGGACGTTTTCTCGTAATAAAACATTTCGCAGAGCCTGTGGTGAACCGGAGGAACGTGTCGATGAAGCGGGGCAGGAGACCTAGATCACCGTCGATCTGGCTCGATTCAGCAGGAAACGGTGTGTGGAGCCAAGTTTCAATATTTTGAAAAGGCTTTCCATGTCTGCTTCAATTGGCAGCCGCCAGCGTTTGCGGTATGGTCGGCGCACCCGCCGACTTTAGTCGTGCTGACTTGTAAAACGACTACAACAGAAACTTCCGGCATGGAGGTGATCCTTCCATGACCGTCATCATGCGCCACACCCCCTTGCTGGGGGCTGTTGCCCCCAACGTCATTCGGAGAGACGTCTATGAGTCTTGAGACAAGAGAAGATCTCGATCCGGTCGAAACCGCGGAATGGTTGGATTCCCTGGAATCGGTACTGGATCGCGAGGGCGAGGAACGTGCCCGGTATCTGATGACCCGCCTGGCGGATCGCTACCGCCATGACGGCATGCAGGTGCCTTTCTCGGTCACGACGCCGCACCGCAACACCATTCCGGTGCACCGCGAGGCGCCGATGCCCGGCGATCTCTTCATGGAACGTCGAATCCGCTCGCTGATCCGCTGGAACATGGCAGCGATGGTGACCCGGGCCAACAAGGCCAACAAGGGCATCGGCGGCCACCTGGCCAGCTTCATGTCCTCGGCGACCCTCTATGACGTGGGCTTCAACCACTTCTTCCGCGCGGCCAACGGCGACTTCAAGGGCGACCTGGTGTTCATCCAGGGCCACAGTGCGCCGGGCATCTACGCGCGCTCCTTCCTGGAAGGGCGCCTCACCGAGGCGCAGATGGACAAGTTCCGCCAGGAAGTCGACGGCGATGGCCTGTCCTCCTATCCGCACCCCTGGCTGATGCCGGACTACTGGCAGCTGCCGACCGTGTCCATGGGCCTCGGCCCGATCATGGCCATCTACCAGGCCCATGTCATGAAGTACCTGGACCAGCGTGGCCTGCAGCCGATGCAGGACCGCAAGGTCTGGGCCTTCCTGGGCGACGGCGAATGCGACGAGCCGGAGACCCTGGGCGCGATCCACCTGGCCAGCCGCGAGAAGCTCGACAACCTCAACTTCGTCATCAACTGCAACCTGCAGCGTCTCGACGGTCCGGTACGCGGCAACTCCCGCATCATGGACGAGCTCGAGGGCGTGTTCCGCGGTGCCGGCTGGAACGTCATCAAGGTCGTCTGGGGTCGCCACTGGGACACCCTGTTCGAGAAGGACAAGAAGGGCGTCCTGCAGAAGCTGATGGACGAGACCGTCGACGGTGAGTACCAGAACTGCAAGGCCAACGGTGGCGCCTATACCCGGGAGCACTTCTTCGGCAAGTACCCGGAAACCGCCGAGATGGTCAAGGACATGTCCGACGAGGACATCTGGAAGCTCAACCGCGGCGGCCACGACCCGTTCAAGGTCTACGCGGCCTACCACGAGGCCTTCCACAACGACAGCGGTCGTCCCACCGTGATCCTGGCGCACACCGTCAAGGGCTACGGCCTGGGTGCCGCCGGCGGCGAAGCCGACATGGAAGCGCACCAGATCAAGTCCATCGACGATCAGGACGTGCTCAAGAGCTTCCGCGACCGCTTCGGCATCCCGGTGTCCGACGAGGCCATCGAGAACGAGATGCCGTACTACAAGCCGGGCGACGACAGCCCGGAGATGAAGTACATGCATCTCCAGCGCGAACGCCTGGGCGGCTACCTGCCGGCGCGTAACCCGGACTTCGAGGCGCTCGACATCCCGGGGCTCGACGACAAGATCTTCTCGTCGCAGACCGGCGGCTCCAAGGGCCGTGAGGTCTCCACCACCATGGCCTTCGTGCGCATCCTGAACGGCCTGGTCAAGCACAAGGGCTTCGGCAAGCAGGTCGTGCCGATCGTGCCCGACGAGGCGCGTACCTTCGGCATGGAAGGCATGTTCCGTCAGCTCGGCATCTACACCTCCGAGGGCCAGAAGTACGAGCCCATGGACAAGGGCCAGCTGATGTTCTATCGCGAGGACAAGGCCGGCCAGGTGCTCGAAGAGGGCATCACCGAGGCCGGCGCCATGTCCTCCTGGATCGCCGCCGCCACCTCCTACAGCAACCACGGGCTGCCGCTGCTGCCGTTCTACATCTACTACTCGATGTTCGGCTTCCAGCGCATCGGTGACCTGGCCTGGGCCGCCGGCGACATGCAGGCGCGCGGCTTCCTGGTCGGCGGCACCGCCGGTCGTACCACCCTCAATGGCGAGGGCCTGCAGCACCAGGACGGTCACAGCCTGATCCAGGCCTCGACCATCCCCAACTGCCGCAGCTACGACCCGACCTACGCCCACGAGGTCGCGGTCATCGTGCAGGACGGCCTGAAGCGCATGTTCGCCGACAAGGAGAACTGCTTCTACTACCTGACGGTGATGAACGAGAACTACGAGCATCCGGCCCTCGAGGAGGTCCCTGCCGACGACATCATCAAGGGCATGTACCTGCTGCGCGAGACCCAGGGCGACAAGCGCGTCCAGCTGATGGGCTCCGGCACCATCCTGCGCGAGGTCGAGGCCGCCGCCGAGATGCTCGCCGAGGAGTGGGGCGTGGGCGCCGACATCTGGAGCGTCACCAGCTTCAACGAGCTGCGTCGCGAGGCCCTGGAAGTCGACCGTCAGGCGTTCCTGCATCCGGCCGACGAGCCGGGCAAGCCGCACGTCACGCGCTGCCTGGAAGGCCGTGAGGGTCCGGCCATCGTCTCCACCGACTACATGAAGCTGTACGCCGACCAGGTCCGCGCCTGGGTGCCGACCGACTATCATGTGCTCGGTACCGACGGTTTCGGCCGCTCCGATACCCGCGAGAAGCTGCGTCACTTCTTCGAGGTCAACCGCTACTTCGTCACCGTGGCCGCGCTCAAGGCGCTGGCCGACCGCGGCGAGATCGATCGCAAGGTCGTCGGCGAGGCCATCGAGAAGTACGGTATTGACCCCAGCAAGCCGAGCCCGCTCTCTGTCTGAGGCGTCGACCGACCGGTGGCATGGCGGGCCTGTCGAAAGGCCCGCCCCGTGAAGAGTTTGAAGGAGCGCGACCTTGAGTAGCGAAATCATCAAAGTGCCCGACATCGGTGGCGACACCGATGTGGAAATCATCGAGATCGCGGTGGCGGTCGGCGACGTCATCGCCGCCGAGGACTCCCTGATCACCCTGGAATCCGACAAGGCTTCCATGGACGTGCCGTCGCCCAAGGGCGGCAAGGTCGTCAAGGTGCTGGTCAAGGAAGGCGACACCGTCTCCGAGGGTGACGACATCGTCGAGCTGGAGGTCGAGGGCGGCGGCGACGCCGAGCCCGAGCAGCCCGCCGAGGCCGCCTCGCAAGCGCCGGCCGAGCCGGCCGCGGAGTCCAAGCCGGCACCGGCCGCCAAGCCCGCGTCCGGCGGCAGCCAGACCGTGGACATCACCGTGCCCGACCTGGGCGGCGCCAGCGACGTCGAGATCATCGAGGTCGCGGTGTCCGAGGGCGACGAGGTGGCCGCCGAGGACACCCTGATCACCCTGGAGTCCGACAAGGCCTCCATGGACGTGCCGAGCCCGCACGCCGGCAAGATCGCCAGCTTCACCGTCAAGGAAGGCGACACCGTCTCCGAGGGCGACGTGATCGGCACCATTCAGATCGCCGGCGGCGGTGACGAGGCACCGGCCGAGGACGCCGAGGCCGAGTCCGCACCCGCCGAGCAGCCGGCCCCGGCCGCCGAGGCCGCCCCGGCCAGCGGCGAGCCCGAGCGTCGCGAGGTTCGCGTGCCGGACCTGTCCGGTGCCAGCGACGTGCCGGTGATCGAGATCGCCGCCAGCGTCGGCGACGAGGTGGCCGAGGAAGACCCGCTGATCACGCTGGAGTCCGACAAGGCCTCCATGGATGTGCCGAGCCCGTTCAAGGGCAAGCTGGTCGAGCTGACCGTCAAGGAAGGTGACACCGTCTCCGAAGGCGACCTGATCGGCTACATCGAGACCGCCGGCGCCGCGCCGAAGGCCGCCCCGCAGCAGCAGAGCGCGCCCAAGGCCGAGGCCCCGGCCAAGTCGGAGCAGCCGGCCAAGGCCGCCGCGCCCGCAAGCGCCCCGGCTAGCGCCGAGAAGCCGCGTGACGGCAAGCGCGTGCACGCCGGTCCGGCGGTGCGCATGCTGGCCCGCGAGTTCGGCGTCGATCTCGCCCTGGTCAAGCCCAGCGGTCCCAAGGAGCGGGTGCTCAAGGAAGACGTCCAGGCCTACGTCAAGCAGGTGATGTCGGGCCAGGCCAAGGCACCGGCCGCCGCGCCGGCCGCGGCCGAGGGCGGTTCCGGCATTCCGCCGATCCCGGACCAGGACTTCAGCCAGTTCGGCGAGGTGGAAGAGAAGAAGATGGGCCGCCTGATGAAGATGGGCGCCACCAATCTTCATCGCAGCTGGGTCAACATCCCGCATGTCACCCAGTTCGACGAGGCCGACATCACCGAGCTCGAGGCCTTCCGCAAGTCGATGAAGGCCGAGGCCGAGGCGCAGGGTGCCAAGCTCACGCCGCTGCCGTTCCTGATCAAGGCCTGTGCCGTGGCGCTGCAGAAGTTCCCGCAGTTCAACGTCAGCCTGAAGAGCGACGGCGAGACCGTGGTGCAGAAGAAGTACGTACATATCGGCATCGCCGTGGACACCCCGGACGGCCTGATGGTCCCGGTGATCCGCGACGCCGACCAGAAGTCGCTGGTCGACCTGGCCAAGGAGTCCGTGGAGCTGGCCAAGAAGGCGCAGTCGAAGAAGCTCAAGCGCGAGGAGATGACCGGTGGCTGCTTCACCATCTCCAGCCTGGGCTCCATCGGCGGCACCGCCTTCACGCCGATCGTCAACCCGCCGGAAGTCGCCATCCTCGGCGTTTCCAAGGCATCGATGAAGCCGGTCTGGGACGGCGCGGCCTTCCAGCCGCGGCTGACCATGCCGCTGTCGCTCTCCTACGACCACCGGGCGGTCAACGGCGCCGACGCGGCGCGCTTCACCGCCTTCCTCGGCCAGGTGCTGACGGACATCCGTCGCCTGCTGCTCTGATCGAGGACGAGTGAGCCACGACCGACGGCGCCGCAAGGCGCCGTCGGCGTTTCCGGACCGGGAAATACCAAAGTGCTAGTCTCGCCAGTCCCTTGATCTCACGGGGTTTTCTGGCGCGCTCGGGGCCGTCGCGGGCGTGTGTCGCTTGTGTGACGTCGGTCGCCCCGGTATGGTTCGCTATTCTTCATTTTCTCCCCTTTCTGAATCCATCACACTTCCAAGGAGCAGTTCGATGCGAGTGATCCTGTTGGGCGCGCCGGGCGCCGGCAAGGGAACCCAGGCCCAGTTCATCTGCGAGCGCTACGGCATTCCGCAGATTTCCACCGGCGACATGCTGCGTGCCGCGGTCAAGGAAGGCAGCGAGCTGGGCCTCAAGGTCCAGGAGATCATGACCACCGGCGGCCTGGTGTCCGACGACATCATCATCGCCCTGGTCAAGGAGCGCATCGCCCAGCCGGACTGCGTCAACGGCTTCCTGTTCGACGGCTTCCCGCGCACCATTCCCCAGGCCGACGCCATGAAGGAAGCGGGCGTGAAGCTCGATCACGTGCTCGAGATCGCCGTGCCCGACGAGGAAATCGTCAACCGCCTGGCCGGCCGCCGCGTGCACCCGGCCTCCGGCCGCGTCTACCACGTCGACTACAACCCGCCGAAGGAAGAGGGCAAGGACGACGTCACCGGCGAGGCGCTGATCCAGCGCGACGACGACAGCGAAGCCACCGTGCGCAACCGCCTGTCCGTCTATCACGAGCAGACCGCGCCGCTGGTCGACTACTACCAGCAGTGGGCCCAGCAGGAGCCCGACGCCGCGCCGGCCTACCACAAGGTGGAAGGCGTGGGCAGCGTCGACGACATCACCGGGCAGGTGATCGCCGCCCTCGAGAGCTGAGTCTTGGGCCGAGGGGGCACTCGCGCCTGGTGATCGCGGACGCGGGGCTGATCCGGTGACAGGTCTTCGAGGGGCGCTGTGAACCCTTCCCTGGGCGCTACTTTGGCCATCCCTGGCCAAAAACCCCCTCTGCGACCTGTCACCGGCGCCCCGCTCTCTGCACCAAGACGAGTTGCCGATCGAATGACCACGGCCCGCATTGCGCGGGCCGTTGTCGTATAATGCCCCGACACTTCCCGCATCGTTAGAGACCCATGCCGATCCTGCTGGCCCTGGATGCCTCCTCGAGCGCCTGCTCCGCCGCCCTGCTGCGGCGTCGCGAGGGCGCCGACGACGAGGTGATCTCCCGCTTCGAACTCACTCCCCGAGCCCATACCCGCCGGCTGATGCCGATGGTCGACGAGGTGCTGGCCGAGGCCGGCATCGCCCCGGCCGAGCTGGACGCGGTGGCCTATGGCCGCGGCCCGGGCTCCTTCACCGGCCTGCGCATCGCCGCCGGCGCCGCCCAGGGGCTGGCCTTCGGCCTCGACCGCCCGCTGCTCGGGGTCTCGACCCTGCAGGCGCTGGCCCTGGGCGCCCATCTCCGCCATCGCTATCGCTACCTGATCACCGCGCTGGATGCGCGCATGGGCGAGATCTACGCCGCCGCCTGGCAGTGCTTCGACGGCCGCGTCGAGTGCCTGGCCGAAGAGGCGGTGCTGCCGCCCGAACGGCTGCGTCTGCCCGAGGCCCAGGCCGATCATGACTGGGTCGGCGTTGGCTCCGGCTGGTCGCTGTGGGATGCCATGCCGGCCGACGTGCAGGCCGGAATGAGCCTGTGCCTGCCCGACCAGGAGGCCGCCGCCGAGGACATGGTGCGCCTGGCCGCCGACGCCTTCGAGGCCGGCGAGGGTCGCCCGGCGGCCGAGGTCCAGCCGGTCTACCTGCGCGACCGGGTCGCCTGGCAGAAGAGCCGATGAGCGCGGTGGCGGCGGACGACGCGGCCCTGGCCGCGCGCTGGGGGCTGCCCGACGCCGATGCACTGGCGTCGGGCGAGGCGCCGCCGCTCACGCTCGGCCGCGAGGGCGACCGGCTGGTGCTGGCCGGCGACGCGAAGGCCTACGGCAAGCCGCTGTCGGTGGACTTCGTCGAGGGCAAGGCGGCCCACCGGCGCCGCTTCGGCGGCGGCCGCGGCCAGCTGATCGCCAAGGCCTGCGGGCTCGGCAAGGGCGTGACGCCCTCGGTGGTGGACGCCACCGCCGGGCTCGGCCGCGACGCCTTCGTGCTGGCGACCCTCGGCGCCGAGGTGCTGATGGTCGAGCGCGTGGCGGCCATCGCCGCCCTGCTCGAGGACGGCCTGGCGCGCGCCATGGCGGAGGCCGACACCGCCGAGATCGCCGCCCGCCTGCGGCTGGCTCACGGCGATGCGAGTCGCGAGCTCGCCGACCTGGTGGCGGCGTCCGACGTCGCGCCCCAGGTGGTCCATCTGGACCCGATGTTTCCCCATCGCGAGAAGTCGGCGCTGGTGAAGAAGGAGATGCGGCTGTTCCGCGAACTGGCCGGCGACGACGCCGACGCCCCGCGGTTGCTGGAGGCGGCGCTGGACGTGGCCACCCACCGGGTGGTGGTCAAGCGGCCGCGCAAGGCGCCGCCCATCGAGGGTCCCCCGCCGCGTCACGTGCTGGAGGGCAAGACCAGCCGTTATGATCTCTACGTTCACCGCTCCCTCAGCGACTAGCGCCCGCTAGTCGCCCGTGCTCTCTTCCGGGGCGCCGCCACGGGCGGCGACTCTTTCCAGCCGATGGCGCAGCGCCGGATCGAACAGCGTCCGGCCGCGCCGGGCCGCCTCGCGCATCGACTCGTCGTAGTACAGGCGTTCGTCGCGGATCGTCAGCCAGCCCTCGCGTGCCAGGCTCTCCACCAGGCCGTCGAACAGCCGCGCGTCGAAGAACTCCGGCGCGTCGCGGCCGGTGAGCCGTGCCAGGCGCTCGGCGAGCTGGCGGGCGTGATTCGCCAGGCCGGCGTGGTCGAAGTGCCCCGGCGCCTCGCCGAGCAGGGCGGCGACCAGCAGGTAGCCGCGCTCCAGCGTCGGGCGGATCAGCCGTCCCAGCATGCGCAGCTGTTCGGCCTCGGCCAGCCCCTCGGCGCGTCGCCATCCCTGTGCCTCCTCGATCAGCAGCCCGGCCTCGGCGAGCTGGGCGAGGGTGGCGTCCAGCGCCGCCTCGAAGTCGGCCGGCGCCTCGATCGACAGCTCGTGCGTCAGCACCGGCCAGCCCGGCGCCAGCAGCGCCGCCAGGGCGTCGCGGCGATGGCGGCCTTGATGGCGGAAGGCGAAGGCGACGAGCCCGGCCAGCGCGTAGAGGTGCAGCACGTTGTTGCGATACCAGGCCAGGCGGCCGGCCTGGCGCTCGTCGGCGGTGACCAGATCGCCCAGCGGGTGAGGGCGGTAGTCGAGCAGGCCCAGGGCGCGGGCGTGGTCGATCCAGTCGCGGGGCGCACCGGCGGGCAGGGGATGGCTCTCGTCGCCGGGGCGGGGGCGACGGAGCTCGGCCAGCAGCGCCAGCTGGCGTTCGAGCAGCTCGGCCTCGATGGCCCGGTGGGGCGTGGCCAGCAGCCCGAGGGCGACCAGGTTCACCGGGTTGAGCGTGGCGGCGGCGTTGATGCGCCGCGCCAGGGTCTCGCCCAGCCGCGAGACCGCGTCGGCGCGCCAGGCCGGGCGCGGCTCGCCGAGGTCCGCTCGCCAGCCGGGCTGGTGGGCATCGAGGAAGGCGTCGAGGGCCAGCGGCTCGCCGACGTTCACCGTGACCCGCCCGTAGGGCTCGCGCAGCCTGCCGAGCACGCCGAGCAGCGCCAGCGGGGTCTCCTTGCGCTTGGCGCCGCCGGCCAGCTCGCGCTGGTAGCTGGCCTCCTCGAGGATGCGCTCGTAGCCGATGTAGACCGGCACGAACGACAGCGGGCGGCCATCCGCGGGGCGGCGCAGGAAGGAACCCAGGGTCATGGCCAGCATGCCGGGGCGCGGCGCCAGCAGCCGGCCGCTGCGCGAGCGCCCGCCCTCGATGAAGTACTCGAGGCTGTGGCCGCGTGACAGCAGGCGGTGCAGATACTCGTCGAAGACCCGCGCGTAGAGCGGCTGGCCGCGGAAGCTGCGACGCAGGAAGAAGGCGCCGCCGCGGCGCAGCAGCGGGCCGATCACCGGCATGTTCAGGTTGCGGCCGGCGGCGATGTGCGGCGGCATCAGCCCCTGTTCGTAGAGCACGTAGGACAGCAGCAGGTAGTCGATGTGGCTGCGGTGGCAGGGCACGTAGACCAGGGTGTGATGCCCGGCCAGCGCCTTGACGCGCTCGATGCCGCGCAGGTCGATGCCGTCATAGATCCGGTGCCACAGCCGTCCGAGCAGGCCGTCGAGGAAGCGCAGCGCCGGATAGCTCATGCTGGCGGCGATCTCGCGGCCGTAGCGATGCGCGCGCCGGCGCAGCCGGCCACGGCTGGCCTCGTCGTCGCCGGCCTGATCGTCGATCTCGGCCTCGACCGCGGGGCTCGCCGCCACGCCGGCGATCAGGGTGCGGCGATGGGACAGGTCCGGCCCCAGCACCCGCTCGCGCACGCGTCGGAAGTGGACGCGCAGCAGGCGGGCGGTCTTGCGCTCGATGTGGGCGGGATCGCGGCCGTCGGCCAGCTCGGAGAGGCGCAGTGGGGCGCCCAGCTGCACCTCCAGGTCGCGGCCGTTGACCAGCACCGCCAGCAGGCGGCGCAGCCGGCCGGTCAGCCGCCAGTCGTCGGCGGCCAGCAGCTGCCAGATCCCGAAGCGCTTGCCCGGGGCGCGGCCCCAGAACACGCTCACCGGCACCAGCTGCACGTCCTCGCCGCATTCGATCAGCCGCCGCAGCGGGGTCGGCCGGCGGTGGCGCCGTCGCGGATCGGGCAGGGCCAGCAGGGAAGGCGGTGCGTCATCGCCCCGGGCGCGACGCACCACCGCGGGCGGCAGGCCGTCGCGCTCGGTCAGGCACTCGAGCAGCAGGCGGTCAGAGAGCGCCAGGCGGGGCAGCACGTAGACGGTCGGCAGCTCGGGATCGAGGCCCAGCGCCTCGGGAGCGGGTTCGCGCCGCCGCACCCGCACCCAGGCGCTAAGCAGTCGGCGCAGCGGGCGCCAGCGGGAGTCGGCCATCCGGTTGCCTGTGTGGTCGCATGTGCGGCCAGTATACGCATGCCGGCGGCGCCGGGTCAGGCGTTGGCGGCGCCGGCTTTTCCCGCCCCGGCAAACGTGCGTCAATGGCCGCCTGTCATCATGGCCAGGGAGGCGTCATGCACGGCATGTGGCGAGAGGGAAACCGGTTCGAGTTGCTGCCCGAGGCGTCGCGCTTCCTGCCGGCCATGTTCGAGGCCGTGGACGGCGCCCGCCACTCGGTGCTGGTCGAGCTCTACCTGATGGAGTCCGGGCGCCTGGCCAGTGCGGTGATCGAGGCACTGAGCCGCGCCGCGGCGCGCGGCGTGACGGTGCTGCTGCTGCTCGACGGCTATGGCGCCATGGGCCTCGACGCCGAGGATCGCCGGCGTCTCGAGTCGGCCGGGGTGGCGCTGCGCTGGTTCAATCCGCTGGGCTGGCATTCGCTGGCCCGCAACCTGACCCGCGACCATCGCAAGCTGGTGGTGGTGGACGGCGAGATCGCCTTCACCGGGGGCTTCGGCGTCGTCGACGAGTTCCTCGAGGCCTGGTACGAGGTGGCCCTGCGCATCCGCGGCCCGGTAGTGGCCGACTGGGTGCGGCTGTTCTCGAGCCTGTGGGACTCGCCGATGAGCCGCGGCGCGGGCGCGCCGGCGCTGGTGCACGGCCTGGCCAACGACGGCTCCGCCAGCGAGGGCTATCACGGCATGCGCGGACGCGTGGTCTGGGGCCAGGGCTATCGCTACCAGGCGATTCGCCATTCCCTTCAGCAGCGGGTGAGCGGGGCGCAGCGGCGCATCTGGATCTGCACGCCGTATTTCGTGCCGACGCTGAGCCTGCGGCGACGCCTGGTGCGCGCCTCGCGTCGCGGCGTGGAGGTCTGCCTGCTGCTGCCCGGCGCCAGCCATGATCATCCCGGCGTGCGCTACGCCGGCCAGCGCTTCTACGGGCGCATGCTGCGCGCCGGGGTGCGCATCTTCGAGTTCCAGCCGTCGTTCATCCACGCCAAGTTCACCCTGGCCGACGACTGGGTCAGCCTGGGCTCGTGCAACTTCGATCACTGGAGCCTGCAGTGGAACCTGGAGGCCAATCAGGAGGTGGAGGACCCACGGCTGGCCGACGAGGTGGCCGAGCTGTTTCGGCGCAACTTCGCCGCCAGCCGCGAGATCGACGCCGAGGCCTGGGCGCGTCGGCCGCGGCTTCAGCGCCTCAGGGAATGGCTGTACGGGACCCTCGACGGCTGGCTTACTTTGCTGCGCTGAGCCGTTTACTTCTTGCGCTTCGGCTTGCCCTTGTCCTTCCCCTTGCTCTGGCCGGCGGGCTGCTTGCGGCGCGGCTTGGGCTTGGGCGTCTCGGGCGGCACGCGATAGTGCAGGTAGAGGTCGAGCACCAGCTCGGGCAGCTGGGCGGTCAGGCTCTCGAGGCGGTCGCCGTCCTTGGCCAGCTCGGCCATGTCCGGCTCGTCGCCGAACAGCCCCGAGAGCAGCATGAAGGGCAGCAGCAGGGTGGCGGCGGCCTCCTCGTCCTCGGCGAACCAGGCCGGCTCGTCGAGGAACACGCCCTCCATGAAGCCGGCGCACCAGTCGCCGATCGGCGTCTCCTCGGGCGGCACGCCGCCGAGTTCGAGATCGAACGGCAGCTCGGGCAGGCCGCCGCCCTCCAGCACCGAAATGGCGGTGGCGCGCAGCCGCTCCAGCAGCCCCAGCACTTCCTCGCGCTCGGCGTCGTCGGCGAAGGTCGGCTCGCCGTGAAAGAGCTCCGCCACCCAGGTGGCCGGGGGCACGTCGCTGGGCGAGACGGCCAGGGCGACCAGGAAGCCGTGGGCGCCGATCAGATCCAGGGCGTCGGCGTCGACGCCGTCCGACTCGAGAAAGTCGTCCAGGCGGTCCAGGGCCTCGTCGTCGAGGAGCGGCAGGGGCTGGGGCTTGTCGTCTGACATGTCTCTCACTCGCTGGTGTCGGCGGGGCTTTACGCCATCTAAACGGAGCGCCATTCTAGCATCCCATGACGACGCCCGCGCTGCCCGACCCCGACCCGCACTGGCTGGCCGGCCTCGATGCCGAGGCCGGCCGGGCGGCGCTGCGCGAGCGGGTCGAGGCCGCCTACGTACTGTGTCGCGAGGTGCATCCGGGCCTGCCGCGGCCCGTCGTGTGGCTGGACCTGCGCGGCCGCTCGGCCGGCCAGGCGCATTTCGGCCGCGGCGGGCTGCGCTTCAACCCGGTGCTGTTCGACGAGAATCGCCACGCCTTCCTGGTCGAGGTGGTGCCCCACGAGATGGCCCACTGGCTGGTGCATCACCTGGAGGACGGCCATCGGGCCAAGCCCCACGGCCACGAGTGGCGCACCGTGATGCGCCGGCTGTTCGGGCTCGCGCCCCGCACCACCCATCGTTTCGACACCGGCCGCGCGAGCCCCGCGCCCCATCGCTACCGCTGCGGCTGCCGAGAACATGCCTTCACCGCGCGGCGCCATGCGCTGGCGCGGGCCGGGCGCGCCTATCGCTGTCGACACTGCGCCGAGACCTTGGTCTATCTGGGCCTGGGCTGACCCGGATGAACGGGCTTAACGTACTGTTATAAAAAAGAAAAACGTTCATACCAATGTCTAAGGGGAAGGCGCCTCGACGGAAGAGTATGCTGAATTCATCTTAATGGCGCCGGTCGCCGCGATCGGCATCGTCAACCTGAAGGGACCACCCCGAGGACAGAGGCAACTCCATGAGTGATCAACCGCACGTCTATCCGGTACCCGATGACTTCGCCGCCAAGGCCTGGGCCGACAAGGCCACCTACCAGGCCATGTACCAGCGTTCGCTGGACGATCCGGAGGGCTTCTGGGCCGAACAGGCCGAGTGCCTCGACTGGTTCAAGGCGCCAAGCAAGATCAAGCACACCGTCTTCGATCCCCAGGACGTCGACATCCGCTGGTTCGAGGACGGCCGCCTCAACGTCAGCAGCAACTGCCTGGACCGTCACCTCGAGACCCGCGGCGACCAGACGGCGATCATCTGGGAAGGCGACGATCCCGAGGATTCCAAGACCCTGACCTATCGCCAGCTGCATGAGCGCACCTGCCAGCTGGCCAATGCCCTCAAGGGCATGGGCGTGAAGCGCGGCGATACCGTCACTCTCTACATGCCGATGATCCCCGAGGCCGCCATGGCCATGCTGGCCTGCGCCCGCATCGGCGCGGTGCACTCGGTGGTGTTCGGCGGCTTCTCGCCGGACGCCCTGGCCCAGCGGGTCAAGGACGCCGGTTCCCGGGTGGTGATCACCGCCGACGAATCCGTGCGCGGCGGCAAGCAGGTGCCGCTCAAGGACAACGTCGACGCCGCCCTGACCCGCGAGGGCAGCGACGTCTGCGAGAAGGTGCTGGTGGTCCAGCGCACCGGCGGCGAGATCGACTGGCACGAGGGCCGCGACCTGTGGTTCCACGAGCAGGTCGATCCGCAGTCCACCGACTGCCCGGCCGAGGAGATGGGCGCCGAGGACCCGCTGTTCATCCTCTACACCTCGGGCTCCACCGGCGCGCCCAAGGGCCTCAAGCACACCACCGGTGGCTACCTGCTGCACGCGGCCCTGACCCATCGCTACGTGTTCGACTACCACGACGGCGACATCTACTGGTGCACCGCCGATGTGGGCTGGGTGACCGGCCACAGCTACATCGTCTACGGCCCGCTGGCCAACGGCGCCACCACCCTGATGTTCGAGGGCGTGCCGAGCTATCCGACCAACGGCCGCATGGGCGAGATCGTCGACAAGCACCGGGTCAACATCCTCTACACCGCGCCCACCGCGGTGCGTGCGCTGATGGCCCACGGCGACGACGTCATGGATTCCAGCTCGCGCGACAGCCTGCGCCTGCTGGGCTCGGTGGGCGAGCCGATCAATCCCGAGGCCTGGGAGTGGTTCCATCGGGTGATCGGCAACGAGCGCTGTCCGATCGTCGACACCTGGTGGCAGACCGAGACCGGCGGCATCATGATCGCGCCGCTGCCCGGCGCCACCGACCTCAAGCCCGGCTCCGCCACCCTGCCGTTCTTCGGCGTGCAGCCGGCCCTGGTCGACAACGAGGGCAACATCCTCGAGGGCGCCACCGAGGGTAACCTGGTGATGCTCGACGCCTGGCCGGGGCAGGCGCGCTCGATCTGGAACAACCACGAGCGCTTCCTGCAGACCTATTTCAGCACCTACAAGGGCATGTACTTCACCGGCGACGGCTGCCGCCGCGACGAGGACGGCTACTACTGGATCACCGGCCGCGTCGACGACGTGTTGAACGTCTCCGGCCACCGCATGGGCACCGCCGAGATCGAGTCCTCGCTGGTGGCCCACGAGTCGGTGGCCGAGGCCGCCGTGGTCGGCTTCCCCCATGACATCAAGGGGCAGGGCATCTACATCTACGTGACCCTGGCCGACGACGTGGAGCCCAGCGACGAGCTCAAGAAGGCGCTCACCCAGTGGGTGCGCAAGGACATCGGGCCGATCGCCTCGCCGGACGTCATCCAGTGGGCGCCGGGGCTGCCCAAGACCCGCTCGGGCAAGATCATGCGCCGCATCCTGCGCAAGATCGCCGCCAACGAGTGCGACGGCCTGGGCGACACCAGCACCCTGGCCGATCCGTCGGTGGTCGACGACCTGATCGAGCATCGCGCCAACCGCTGAGCCCGGTTCAGATCGCCGGACTCGTGGGATGAGACCATCAGCGACAGCGAAGCGCGGGGGCCCGGCTCCCGCGCTTTTTCGTGTGTCGCTCTTCCGCCAGCCGGCAGCCGAAAGAGTGGCTATCCATGAGACGCTGCCTTGATAATGGTGCGATGACACAGGGCGACAGGGGGCCGCGGGGCACCCTCGAGCGCGTCGTCATTCCTTTCATGATCAAGGCCGTTCTCCATGTCAGCAGGCAAGTCGGATGCATTCTCAGAGTCTCAGCCAGCCACTTCCTCACCGGTGTCACCATCCGCCTCCGGCGTGGGCGAGAATCGTCCACGCGCCGTGGTGCTGATGTGCCTGTCGGCGATCTCCTTCGCGCTGATGGGGGCGATGGTCAAGCTGAGCGGTGACTTGCCGCTGTTCGAGAAGGTCTTCGTGCGCAACCTCGTCAGCCTGGGCGTCGCCATCGTGATGGTTCGCCTGGCCGGGGCGCGCCTGTTGGGGCATTGGCATCATCAGCCGCTGTTGCTGGCCCGTTCACTGATCGGGCTCGGCGGCGTGATGAGCTTCTTCTATGCCATCGAGCATCTGTTGCTGGCAGATGCGACCATCCTGAACAAGCTTTCGCCGTTCTTCGTGACGCTGTTTGCCGGCCTCTTCCTGGCCGAGCGTCTGGGGAGATGGCGGCTGGTGGGCATGTTGATCGCCTTCGTCGGGGCGGCGCTGGTCATCAAGCCACAGCTGGCGTTCGCGGAAGGGGGAATGGAGGCGCTCCTGCCGGCGCTGGTCGGGCTGGGGTCCGCCATGCTGGCAGGCGGAGCCTACACGCTGATACGGGCGCTGAGAGGGCGTGAGGCGTCTGCGACCATCGTGCTACATTTCTCGCTGGTCTCCAGCATCGCCACCCTGGTGCCGATGCTGATGAATCCGGTGATGCCCAGTGGGCCTCAGGCATTGGCCTTGCTGGGTATCGGGATCTTCGCGGCCGGTGGCCAGATACTGATGACCAAGGCCTATCGCCTGGCGCCCGCGGGGGAAGTGTCGATCTATTCCTATCTGACCATCGTGTTTTCCGCTCTGGCCGGCTGGGCGATCTGGGGCGAAGTGCCGGATGCCGCCAGTCTCGTTGGCTTCCTGCTGATTGCCGGAGTGGCACTGGCCGGCTGGCAGGCGAGTCGCGTTGCGGCAAGGGCGGCCTGATCCATCCGCAGGATGATGTCAGCATTCACGTGTGCATTGCTCACTCATTGGTGGGCAATCCGTGCGATACTCGTGTTCCCCGAGCGAAACATCAGTAGGTCTCCCGATGGTGGGCTGCTTTGTTAAACGCGCGTTCCGTGGGGTAACATGCCGTTAATAAATACTGCGTCCCGCAGGCGGCGGTCGGCCCCCGCTGCTCTCGGATCCGGAGGAGAATCCATGGCCTTTGCCCAGAAGTTCATCGTCGCCGACGATCATCCGCTGTTTCGCGCGGCCCTGACCCAGGCGCTGCGCCAGGTCGCCCCCCAGGCCGAGATCGTCGAGTCCGATACCATGGAGGCCACCACCGAGGTCGTCACCCGGCATCCGGACGCCGATCTGATCCTGCTCGACCTGCACATGCCCGGTGCCCACGGCTTTTCCGGGCTGATCCAGCTGCGCGGCCAGACGCCGGACATCCCGGTGGCGGTGGTCTCGGGCAGCGACGAGCTGCACGTGGTGCGCCGTGCCATCGACTACGGCGCCTCCGGCTTCATTCCCAAGTCGTCGTCGCTGGCGCTGATCGCCGAGGCGGTGGGCGAGATCCTCGACGGCGAGGTATGGCTGCCCGAGGAGATGGCCGAGGCGCTGGGCGAGGCCGACGAGGAAGAGGCGCGCTTCGCCGAGGCCATCGCCTCGCTGACGCCCCAGCAGTTCCGGGTGCTCAACATGCTCACCGAGGGCCTGCTCAACAAGCAGATCGCCTATGAGCTCAACGTCTCCGAGGCCACCATCAAGGCCCACGTCACCGCCATCCTGCGCAAGCTCGGCGTGCACTCCCGCACCCAGGCGGTGATCGCCGCCCAGAAGCTCGAGGTCGAGCCGCCCAAGGTCGAGCAGTCCTGAGCCGCCTCCGTGGCCCGGTCCTGACGAAACGCCGCCCCGCTGATTGCGGGGCGGCGTCGTTTCGGGGCTCGCATGCGTGGCGTCAGTCGTCGGCGGCCTGGCCGAGGAAGCGGCGCATGGCGGCGACCGTCTCGTCGCTGCAGTGATGCTCGATGCCCTCCGAGTCGGCGCGGGCGACCTCCTCCGGCACCCCCAGCCGTCGCAGGGTCGCCAGCACCACCCGGTGGCGGGCGGCGACCCGCTCGGCCATGGCCTCGCCGTCCGGCGTCAGGAAGATGCCGCGATAGGGCCGGGCGATCACCAGGCCGTCGCGGCGTAGCCGGGCCACTACCTTGGAGACGGCGGCGGCGCTGACGCCGAAGCAGGCGGCCAGGTCGCTGGCGCGGGCCTCGCCGTGACGCGCATGCAGGTGGGCGATCTCCTCGACGTAGTCCTCGACCAGTTCGCGCTGGTGGTCCTGGCGCACGCGTTCGAAGGCGGCATGCTTGGGCAGTGCGGGCATGGTGGCTTATCCCTCGCCAAACAGGGTGAAGAACAGCACATAGCCGTTGAGGCCGATGATCAGTGCGCAGATCGCGCCGCCGACGACGGTCACCGTGCGGCTGTTGACCAGGTTGCCCATCAGTCGGCGGTTGGCGGTGAAGCACAGCAGCGGGATCAGCGCGAAGGGGATGCCGAAGCTCAGGATCACCTGGCTGGCCACCAGCGCCTTCTGCTCGGAGATGCCCAACAGGATCACCGCCAGCGCCGGCCCCATGGTGATCAGGCGGCGCAGCCACAGCGGAATGGTGAAGCGCACGAAGCCCTGCATGATCACCTGACCCGAGAGGGTGCCGACGATCGACGAGGACAGCCCGGCGAGCAGCAGCGCAAGCCCGAACAGGCGGCTGGCCAGCTCCTGTCCCATCATCGGCGCGAGCAGCCGGTAGCTGTCGCTGATGGTCGCGACGTCGAGCAGCCCCTGGGCGTGGAACACCGAGGCGGCCAGCGCCAGCATGCTCAGGTTGACCAGCCCGGCGATGGCCATGCCGACGATGACGTCGAGCCGGTAGTAGCGCATCAGCCGCCGTCGTTCGCCGTCGTTGCGTGTCTGGATGCGGTTCTGTGACAGCGCCGAGTGCAGATAGATGACATGGGGCATCACCGTGGCGCCGAGGATGCCGGCGGCGAGATAGAGGGCATAGCCGTCGGGGAAGCCGGGCACCAGCAGGCCCTTGAGCAGCGGGGCGGTCTCTGGGGGCGCGAGGATCATCTCCAGCAGGAAGCCGCTGGCGATGGCCAGGATCATGGCGCCGATGACGATCTCCATCAGCCGGAAGCCGTGTCGGTGCATCAGCAGCGCCGCATAGGTGATCGCCCCAGTCAGCAGCGCGCCTTCGACCAGCGACAGGCCGAACAGCAGGTTGAAGGCCAGGGCGGCGCCGAGGAACTCGGCGAGGTCGGTGGCGATGGCGACGATCTCCGCCTGGACCCAGTAGACCCACACCACCGGGCGCGGATAGCGCTCGCGGATCACCTCGGCCAGGTTCTGGCCGGTGGCGAGCCCGAGCCGCGCCGACAGGGTCTGGATCAGCATCGCCATCAGATTGGCGCCCAGCACCACCCACAGCAGTGCATAGCCGTAGCGCGAGCCTGCCTCGATGTTGGTGGCGAAGTTGCCGGGGTCGACGTAGGCCACGGCGGCGATCAGCGCCGGCCCGAAGAAGGCCGTCCAGCCCCAGCGGCGGCGCTGGCCGCTGAGGGCGTGGGCCGCCTTGGCCCGAACCGTGTCGTTGGAAATGGCGGGAAGCATCGGCGTGGCTCTTGTTAAC
This sequence comes from Halomonas sp. B23F22_10, assembly GCF_043496975.1. NCBI lineage: Bacteria > Pseudomonadati > Pseudomonadota > Gammaproteobacteria > Oceanospirillales > Halomonadaceae > Halomonas > Halomonas sp. B23F22_10. The sequence continues at coordinate 333,595 of NZ_JBIEKF010000004.1, forward strand.
CGAGGTTAATAACTGTTCCTCAGGTTAAGGCAGACGCCGCCGCCCGCCCAATAGCGTCTCTGCTCTGGGGCGATCGTCATGGGCTATCGTGCCGCGGGGCCGGGCCTCGGATGCCGTGGCGCAGGGCCTCCATCACTACCCGGAAGGCCGCCGTCTGCTGGCGCCGGCTGGGGTAGTAGAGATGATAGCCCTCGAAGGGCTCGGACCCGTCTCCAAGCACCTCCTCGAGCTCGCCGCACGCGAGGCGCGGCCCGAAGACCGAGACCCATCCGGGCGATATCACCTACTGCAACTGCGGTCGTCGTCACTGGCACGGTGCCACCGACACCCCCGCCATACAGCACGTCGCGATACAGGAAGCCGAGAACGGCAGCTCGGTCACCTGGATGGAGCCGGTCGCCGACGAGGGCTCTCTCGGCGGCCCGCTCGCGAAGGACCGAGGGGGCGGGAGCGTCGAGCGAGGCGACGAAAAACGCCGGTGGGCCCGTTGATTCGGGCCCGCCGGCGTTGTTTCGTGCCCTCGACGGGCGTGTGGCTCAGCCCTGATGAGAGGCGGCGCGGCTGGCCTGCAGGGTGCGGGTCAGCAGCGCGCGCAGGGCGGCGGGTCGCACCGGCTTGAGCAACAGCTGGTAGCCGGCGCGCTTGATCTCCTCGGCGACCTCCTCGGTGCGGTCGGCGGTGATCACGATGCCCGGCACCGCGCCCTCGAGGCGCTCGTCGAGCGCCTCCATGGCCATCAGGCCGGTGACCTCGTTGTCGAGGTGGTAGTCGGCCAGGATCGCATCGGGATCGGCGTCCAGGTGGCGCAGCACCGACTTGGCGCCGCCGATCGAGGTGGCGGTGAAGACCTCGCAGCCCCAGCCGGACAGCATCGCCTTCATGCCCTCGAGGATCAGCGACTCGTTGTCGATGCACAGGATGCGCTTGCCGGCCAGCTTGTTGCCGGCGCGCTTGGGCCTGGCCTCCTCGCGCTGCTCCTCCTCGCGGGCGGCCACCGTCGGCACGCTGACCGAGAACACGGTGCCGCTGCCCTCCCAGGAACGCACCCGGATCGGGTGCTCGAGCACCCGGGCCATGCGATCGGCGATGGAGAGCCCCAGGCCCAGACCCTTCTCGCTTTCCTTGTGGCGCGAGGTCTGATCGAGGCGACGGAACTCCTGGAAGATCTCGGCCTGCTTGGCCTCGGGGATGCCGGGACCGGAGTCCCAGACCTCGATCGACAGCCGCTCGCCCTGGCGCCGGCAGCCCAGCATCACCCGGCCCTCCTGGGTGTAGCGGATGGCGTTGGAGAGGAAGTTCTGCACGATGCGCCGCAGCATCTGGGCGTCGCTGTCGACCCACTGGCGGGTGGGCACCACCACCAGGTCGAGGCCGCGTTCCTCGGCCATCACCTCGAACTCGGCGCGCAGCGGACGGAAGACGTCGGCCAGGGCGAAGTGGCTGCGCCGCGGGGTCAGCGCCCCGGCATCGAGCTTGGAGATGTCGAGCAGGGTGCCGAGCAGTTCCTCGGCGGCCTGCAGCGAGTTGTCGATATGGCCGATGGTGCGGCGCATCTCGTCGGCCTGCATCTCCTGGGAAAGCGCCGAGGTGAACAGCCGCGCGGCGTTGAGCGGCTGCAGCAGGTCGTGGCTGGCCGCGGCCAGGAAGCGGGTCTTGGAGGCGTTGGCGTCCTCGGCGACCTGCTTGGCCTGGCGCAGCGCCTGCTCGGCCTCGGCGCGCACCCGGTTCTCCTGGCGCAGGGCGGCGTTGGCCTCGGACAGCGCCTGGGTGCGCTCGCGCACGCGTTCCTCCAGGGTCTCGTTGGTCTCCTGCAGGGCGATCTCGGCGCGGCGGCGCTCGGTGATGTCCTGGTAGAGGGCGAAGAAGCCCAGGATCGCGCCGCTGTCGCCGAAGTGCGGGGTGTAGGTCACCAGCATGTAGCGGATGCCCTCGGCCAGCGACAGCGAGACCTCGAAGCTGACCCGTTCGCCGTCCAGGGCGCGCTCGATCCAGGGCGCGCGCTCGCGATGCATGGCCTCCGGCAGCACCTCGTGGAGCGGCTGGCCGATCACCGCGTGGCGATCGATGGAGAAGGCCTGCTCGTAGGCGCGGTTGGTGAAGAGGTAGCGGCAGTCCTTGTCGAAGTAGGCGATCAGCGCCGGCACGTTGTCCGTGTAGATGCGGATGTTGTTCTCCGAGCGGATCAGCGCCTCCTCGGTGCGCTTCTGCTGGGTGATGTCCTGGTAGGTGTAGACGAAGCCGCCGCCGGGCATGGGGTTGCCCTGGACCTCGAGCACGCTGCCGTCCTGGCGGTAGCGCACGTAGCGGTGCGGCTGGCCCTCGCGGATGTTGTCGAGCAAGAGCTGCACGTGCTCCTCGGGGTCGCCGGGGCCGTATTCGCCGTTGTGGGCGTTGTAGCGGAAGATGCGGTCGATCGGCGCGCCGACCCGGATCAGGTGATCGGGGAAGCGGAACAGCTCCAGATAGCGCTGGTTCCACACCACCAGCCGCAGGTTCTGGTCGACCACGCTGATGCCCTGGTTGATGTTCTCGATGGTGGCCTGCAGCAGGGCGCGGTTGAACTCCAGTACCTGGGAGGCCTCGTCGACGATCGAGATCACGTCGGAGATGCCGATGCCGCGGCCCTGCAGCGCCGAGTTGACCACGATGCGCGCCGAGGAGGCGCCGAGCACCGAGGCCAGGAAGCGCTCGGTGAACTGGATGACGTCGATCGAGGCCCGGGCGTGGTCGTCCAGCGGCGTGCCGGTGCGACGGGCATAGTCGTCGAAGGCCCGGTCGACCTGGTCGGCGCCGAGGAAGCGCTGGCACAGCACCTTGAGGTCGCCCACCGTGGTGGCGCCGGTCCAGGGGCGGTTGACCGAGGTCTGGCGGGTCTCGACGCTGTCGACGAACAGCGAGGCCTGGATGCGCTCCACCACCCGCTGGGGTGTCATCTGGGAGACGAAGATGTAGCTGACCAGATTGACGCCCAGCGACAGCATCACGCCGTGGGTGAAGCCGTCGCCGACGTTGAGGCCGAACAGCGAGGTGGGCGACAGCCAGCCGATGCCCAGCGGGCCGCCGTCGAGCCAGGCCTGGGGCAGCACGCCGGCACCGATCATCGCCGGCATCAGCAGGCTGTAGGCCCAGATGGCGAAGCCGGCGTTCATGCCGACGATCACGCCCAGGCGGTTGCCGCGCTTCCAGTAGAGCCCGCCGATCAGCGCCGGCGCGAACTGGCCGGCGGCGGCAAACGACAGCATGCCGATGGAGGCCAGCGAGCTGAAGTCGCCGATCAGGTGATAGGTGCCGTAGGCCAGCGCCAGGATCGCGGCGATGGTGATGCGCCGGGCGCGCAGCACCAGCCGGCCGTAGTCGCGGGCCTTGGTGTCGAACCAGCGCAGGCGGAACAGCGCCGGGATGACGATCTCGTTGGAGATCATGATCGACACCGCCACCGCGGCCACGATCACCATGCCGGTGGCGGCCGAGAAGCCGCCGATGAAGGTCAACAGGGCCAGCCATTCGCTGCCCGCGGCCATCGGCAGGGCCAGCACGTAGCTGTCCGGGGCCACGCTGCCGTCGGCGAACAGGGTCAGGCCGGCGGCGGCCAGCGGCAGCACGAAGAAGGCGAAGGCCGCCAGATAGAGCGGGAACAGCCAGCGGGCCTTGGCGGCGTCGTCGCGGTGGATGTTCTCCACCACCGCGACGTGGAACTGGCGCGGCAGGCACAGGATCGCCAGCATCGCCAGCAGGGTCTGGGCCCAGAAGCTCTGGCCGAAGTCCTGCTGGGCCAGCTGTTGCTGCAGCTCGAGCTGGATGTCGGCGAAGGCCAGCAGGTCGCCGAGGCCGTCGAACATGCCCCAGGTGACATAGGCACCGAGCACCAAGAACGCCACCAGCTTGACCAGCGACTCGAAGGCCACGGCGTGGATCAGCCCCTCGTGGTGCTCGGTGGCGTCGGTGTGGCGGGTGCCGAAGAGGATCGCGAATACCGCCATCACCAGCGCCACGTAGAAGGCCGTGTCGCCGAACAGCGGCGCGCGGGTGATGTCCGTGGCGTCGGTCATCATGCTGAAGGAGGTCGACACCGCCTTCAGCTGCAGCACGATGTAGGGCAGGGTGCCGACCAGCGCCACCAGGCTGGCGAAGGCCGCCAGCGACTGGGTCTTGCCGTAGCGCGAGGCGATGAAATCGGCGATCGAGGTGACGTTCTGGTGCTTGGCGACGCGGATCATCTTGGCCAGCACCGGCCAGAACAGCAGCAGCGTGAGGATCGGCCCGACGAAGATGCTGGCGAACGACCAGCCCGAGGTGGCCGCCTGGCCGACGGCGCCGTGGAAGGTCCAGGAGGTGCAGTAGATCGCCAGCGCCAGGCTGTAGATCACCGGCCGGCGGCGGCTGGCGCCGTGGCGGCGGGCCATGCGGTCGCCGCGCCAGGCGATGGCGAACAGCACGGCGATATAGAGCAGTGAAACGGCGATCAGCAGCCAGCCAGCGAACATGGTCATCTCCCTCGGGTTCCCGCCCATTCTAAGGCCCGGTGGAAGGCTGTCCATGTTCGATGGAGGAGGCCGGCGGTCAGCTGGCCGGGGAAAGGACGTCTCAGGCGGCGGAGCAGACGGCCCGGCGCAGCGGGTCGCCGTCGTCGAGCCGGCGCAGGGCCTCGGTCTGCGGGCGGCCGCTCGCGTCGTCGAGCGGCACCAGCTCGCCGGAGGCACAGTTCAGCAGGTGCGGGCGGTGCACCAGCCGGTCGGCGGCGCCCATCTCGAAGCGGTAGAGGATGAACTCGACCAGCGGCTGGTCGTCGGCCCGCGAGCGCGACAGGCCGTCCTCGTCGATCACCGTGAAGGCCGTGGTCAGCGGCACCACATAGGTCCAGGGGCGCCAGAAGGCCGGCCGCTGCTCGCTGGCCACCACCTGGCTGTCGTCGGGCAGCTGGGCCTTTTTGTGGTCGAACCAGGTATATTCGTGGTGGATCTGGTAGGCGATCATGCCCAGGCCGGCGAAGGCCGGCACGATCCAGCGCGGCAGCCGTCTGGCGGTCAGGGTGCGCAGCAGCAGGGCGATGCCCGCCGCGCCGAGTCCGGCGACGAGCGCCGCGATCAAGTGCCAAATCATCGAGGTCGTCCTGATATGCGTCGGGCTTCCCGAAGGAAGCCCGACCTGGAAGAGTGGGCCGGCGCCCCGCGGGCGCCGGAAGGATTATGACTCAGTGGTCGACGGCGGTGCCAGCGCCCTTGGGATAGCGCACGCTCTCGACCAGGTCCTGGATCTCCTGGGGCGGCGCGGCGGTCGCCTTGGAGACGGTGAAGGCCACGGCGAAGTTGATGATCGCACCGACCGCGCCGATGGACAGCGGCGAGATGCCCAGCACCCAGTTCTCCGGGGTGTCCGCCAGGTTGTTGGTGCCCGGGATGAAGAACCAGCCCTTGTAGACGAAGATGTAGGCCAGGGTGAAGACCAGGCCGGTGAGCATGCCGGCGATGGCACCGTGGTTGTTCACCCGCTTGGAGAAGATGCCCATCATCAGCGCCGGGAACAGCGAGGCGGCGGCGATGCCGAAGGCCAGTGCCACCACCTGGGCGGCGAAGCCCGGCGGGTTGGCGCCCAGGTAGGTGGCCACGATGATGGCGACCGTCATCGAGATCCGCGCCGCCATCAGCTCGCCCTTCTCGCTGATGCGAGGATTGATGGCGCCCTTGATCAGGTCGTGGCTGATCGCCGAGGAGATGGCCAGCAGCAGGCCCGCGGCGGTCGACAGCGCGGCCGCGAGACCGCCGGCGGCGATCAGGCCGATGACCCAGCCCGGCAGATTGGCGATCTCGGGGTTGGCCAGCACCAGGATATCGTTGTTGACCGACAGCTCGTTGCCGTTCCAGCCGCGCTGCTCGGCGGTCGAGGCGAAGGCCTCGGTGTCGTTGTAGATCTGGATGCGGCCGTCGTTGTTCTTGTCCTCATACTGGATCAGGCCGGTCTCTTCCCAGGTGCGGATCCATCCGGGGCGCTCCTCGTAGAGGATCGGGTTGGCGGTGGCATCCGCGACGTTCTCGACCTGGCCGCCCATGTCGGGATAGACGGTGGTGGCGATATTGAGGCGCGCCATGGAGGCCACGGCCGGGGCGGTCAGGTACAGCAGGCCGATGAACACCAGGGCCCAGCCGGCGGACCAGCGCGCGTCGGCGACCTTCGGCACGGTGAAGAAGCGGATGATGACGTGGGGCAGACCGGCGGTACCGATCATCAGCGACAGGGTGAACAGCACCATGTTGAGCTTGTTGTCCACGTCCGCCGTGTACTCGTTGAAGCCGAGCGCTGTGACCACCTCGTTGAGCTTGGCCAGCAGCGGCATGCCGGATTCGCTGTGCTCGGAGAACAGGCCCAGCGCCGGAATCGGGTTGCCGGTCAGCTCCAGTGAGATGAACACCGCCGGGATGGTATAGGCGATGATCAGCACGATGTACTGGGCCACCTGGGTATAGGTGATGCCCTTCATGCCGCCCAGCACCGAGTAGAAGAAGATCACCACGGCAGCGATGATCAGGCCGGTGGTGGCGTCGACTTCCAGGAAGCGCGAGAAGGCCACGCCGGCGCCGGCCATCTGGCCGATGACGTAGGTCACCGAGGCCACGATCAGGCATACCACCGCGACCATGCGGGCTTGCTTGCTGTAGAAACGATCGCCGATGAATTCCGGCACCGTGAACTTGCCGAACTTGCGCAGGTAGGGTGCCAGCAGCATGGCCAGCAGCACGTAACCGCCGGTCCACCCCATCAGGAAGGTGGAGTTGGCGTAGCCGCCGGCGGCGATCAGGCCGGCCATGGAGATGAAGGAGGCCGCGGACATCCAGTCGGCGCCGATGGCCATGCCGTTGGTGATCGGGTGCACCCCGCCGCCGGCGACGTAGAAGTCCTTGGTCGACCCCGCCTTCGCCCAGATGGCGATGCCGATGTAGAGGGCGAAGGAGGCACCGACGAACAGTACGTTGATGGCAAATTGACTCATGCTGAGTTACTCCCCGAGCCCGAATTGCTTGTCCAGCCGGTTCATCTTCCAGGCGTAGAAGAAGATCAGGCCGATGAAGGTCAGGATGGAGCCTTGCTGGGCAAACCAGAAGCCGAGGTCGGTGCCGCCCACGGCAATGCCCGAGAGCAGCGGGCGCAGCAGGATGGCACCGCCATAGGAGACGGCTGCCCAGACGACCAGACAGCCGGCGATCAATCGGAGGTTGGCCTTCCAGTAGGCTTCGGCATTGGGGGTCTCTTCAGCCATGATGTTGCTCTCCACTTGTTGTTGGATTCGGGAAGTCGCTCACAGCGTTCATGTGTCGCCACGGTGCCTTCCCGGGGTCTGTCGACCGAACCGCGGCGGCGTGTCGGATGATGAAGTGCCTGTCGAGGAACGGAGCGCTTATCGACGCATTGGCATCACCCGGGGATCATCGACAATGCTGGTCAACAATCCCGAAAAAAACATCGCAGACTTTCGTATCATGAGTGTAAAGCGATCGAAGTTGTTACCACCTTTTTGATGCAAATCAATTTCTTATGTCGGCATTGCGTGTCCAGGCGGTGGCGCCGGCCGGCAGGGGTTGGACGATGGTCTATCCATGCATCCGAATGCTGACTAGGACCATGACCATGGTCTAACGTCAGGGCCTTCATCGGGCCGATCGAGCGGAGCATGACTTTGGTATAAGAAGAAGGTTAGGCGAGAAGTGTGGCGGCGAATGCCTAACACCATGGTCTAGATTCTGGTAGCGAAAGGGGGTTGCTACTCTGGGTGAAAGCCCTGTCGCTCCCGGTTCGTTCGTCACGCTCCAGGCCTGCCTTCATGCGTACGATCCGGCGGCGGCGATTCCTGGCACGAGGACCCGCTCCCATGGTCGACGTCGATCTCTCCCACGCGCCGTTCAGCCTGCTCGACGAGACCGGGCGTGCGCGCGTGCGCGGCGGGCTCGATCTGGCCTACTTCGATCGCGACGAGATCATCCTCGAGGCCGGGCAGCCCGGCGAGAACGTCTTCCTCATCCACAAGGGCGAGGTCGCCGAGCTGGACACCACCCAGCCCGGCGAGCGTCAGCGCATCGGCCACTACACCGGCGGTGACCTGTTCGGCGCCATCAGCATCCTCAACGGCCAGAGCCGCTACCGCTTCCGGGCCGAGCAGGAATCGCTGTGCTATCTGCTGCCCCGGGCGCTGTTCCTCGACCTGTGCGCCGCCTATCCCGCCTTCGATGCCTTCTTCCGCCAGCGCCTCGCCGACAAGGCGCGGCTGCTGACCGAGCAGCGCGCGGCCGGCGGGGTGACCATGTCCGGTTTCATGCTGGCCCGCGCCGAGGACTGCATGCGCTCGCCGCGCTGCCTGGCCGGCGAGACGACCATCGCCGAGGCGGTGCGGCGGCTGCATGACGAGGCCGTCGACAGCCTGCTGGTGGAGGGCGAGGACGGGCCGGGCATGGTCACCAAGACCGACCTGCTCGATGCCCTGGTGCTCGAGGGGCTCGGCCAGCAGACGCCGCTGTCGTCGCTGGCGCGGGGCTCGCTGATCACCGCGCGCCCTGATCAGTACCTGTTCGAGGTGCTGGTGCTGATGACCCGGCATCGCATCGAGCGAGTGGTGATCGTCGAGGACGAGGCGCCGGTGGGCGTGGTGGAGCTGACCGACGTGCTCAGCTACTTCTCCAGCCGCAGCCACGTGGTGAGCCTGCAGGTCGAGCAGGCCGGCGATCTGGAACAGCTCGCCGTCGCCAGCCGCCGCACCGCCGAGCTGGCCGGCGCGCTGATGGCCCAGGGGGTCAAGCTGCGTTTCGCCATGGGCCTGCTCGCGGCGCTCAACGGCCGCATCATCCACAAGGCCTGGGGCTTCTCGATGCCCGAGCGGCGGCAGCGCGACAGCTGCCTGATGGTGATGGGCAGCGAGGGGCGCGGCGAGCAGATGCTCAAGACCGACCAGGACAACGGCCTGATCCTCGACGATGCCCTCGACTGGCCGGACTGCATGGCGCGCATGGCCGAGTTCACCGAGACCCTGGTCCGCCTGGGCTATCCGCGCTGCCCGGGCAACATCATGGTCTCCAACCCCGACTGGGTCGGCACCGAGCGCCAGTGGAAGGCGCGCATCGCGCGCTGGGTGGAGGCCCGCGACGGCGACAGCCTGATGAAGCTGGCGATCATGCTCGATGCCCATGCCGTGGCCGGCAATCCGGCGCTGCTCGAGCGGGTGAGGGCGGCGCTGTTCGAGGCGGCGTCGAGGGACGAACTGCTGCTCTCCTATTTCGCCCGTCCGGTGCTGCGCTTTTCCACGCCGCTGACCCTGTTCGGCTCGCTCAAGAAGCCCCAGCACGGCATCGACATCAAGAAGGGCGGCATCTTCCCCATCGTGCACGGCGTGCGGGTCATGGCGCTGGAGCGCGGCATCCTCGCCACCGGGACCCTGGAGCGCCTCGACGCCCTGGCGGCCGACGGCCGGCTCGAGGAGCGCTTCGCCGAGGACCTGGGCGAGGCGCTGTCGCTGTTCACCGAGCTGCGTCTCGAGCAGCAGCTGGCGCGCCTCGACGGCGATGACGAAGACTTCGGCGAGCCGGACCGGGTGGTGGTGCAGTCGCTGTCGTCGCTGGAGCGCGACCTGCTCCGGGAGGCGCTGCATATCGTCAAGGACTTCAAGCAGCGGATTTCCCATCGTTACCACCTCGAATACACCTGAGGTGGCTGAAAAGTGGCTGCGCTCGGCTATACGGCGTTAAAAATCGTCTCAGAATACTCATTTACACCCGGTTAACTCCGTTTCTTCGACGATCTTTGCCTTGCGACCCACAGGGAGCTGGGAAGTGCGTTGGCCCGCCGGGAGAGGGCCTAGCCCAGGCCTTCGCTCGCCGACTTTTCGAATTCTCACAAGACCGCGATTCACGACACGACAAGGACATCGACATGCTCAAGACCCTGCGCCGCCTGGTCGACCGTCACCGCCACGCCCATGGCCAGTATGGCTGGCTGTTCCGTCCTTATACCGGGGAGGAGCTGGTGGCGCTGGCCGTGCAGTCTACCGGCGGCGACGTGCGCGGCGCCGAGCCGCTGGCCATCGCCGCGGTGCGGCTGCGCGGCGACCGGGTGCTGACCAGCGAGTCGCTGGAGCTCAGGCTGGCGCGCCCGGAAGGCGTGGACGCCGAGACGCTGCGCCGCCACGGCCTGCGCGGCATCGATCTCGACGACGGCGTGTCGATCGACCAGGCGCTGGCGCGGCTGCTCGACTTCGTCGGCAACCGGCCGCTGGTGGGCTGGCGCCTGGACCGCGATCTGGCGCTGCTCAACCGCCAGCTGCGCGCCCGGTTCGGCTTCGAGCTGCCCAACGCCGGCATCGATCTGGTGCAGCGCTACCAGCGCTATCACCACCATTCGCGGCTCGAGGTGGCGCCGGCCTTCGAGCGGGTCGCCGAGCAGCTCGAGGTGCCGCTGATGGGACGTCACAGCGTGCTGGGCACCGCCGTGACCACCGCCCTGATGCACCTGCGGCTGGACCGCGATGCGGTGCTCGCGCGTCGCAGCGGCTGAGCGGTCACCACGTCGCCAGTCTCGCGGCAGGGTGGTAGGATAGGCGCCCTTTCCCTTTCCCCCGATGCCCTGGCAGCGCCCCGACCATGCAAGATGCCGTGACCTTCGATCCCCGTCCCGCCGATGAGGCCGCTTCGGCCGAGCCGTCGACCCCGTCCGCCGAGGCGCCCGACGCCCAGGCCAAGCGTGAGTTCAACAAGCTGCAGAAGCGCCTGCGGCGCCAGGTCGGCAATGCGATCATCGACTTCGACATGATCCGCGAGGGCGACAAGGTGATGGTGTGCCTGTCCGGCGGCAAGGACAGCTACACCATGCTGGAGATTCTCCGGAACCTGCAGCGCAACGCGCCGGTGAACTTCTCGCTGGTGGCGGTGAACCTCGACCAGAAGCAGCCCGGTTTCCCCGAGCACGTGCTGCCCGAGTACCTGGACGGCCTCGGCGTGGACTACCACATCCTCGAGCGCGACACCTACTCGGTGGTCAAGGAGAAGACCCCGGAAGGCAAGACCACCTGCGCGCTCTGCTCGCGGCTGCGCCGCGGCTCCCTCTACGGCTACGCCGAGGAGATCGGGGCCACCAAGATCGCCCTCGGGCACCACCGCGAGGACATCCTCGAGACGCTGTTCCTCAACATGTTCTTCGGCGGCAGCCTCAAGTCGATGCCGCCCAAGCTGCTCTCCGACGACGGCAAGAACATCGTCATCCGCCCGCTGGCCTACTGCCGCGAGGCCGACATCGCCGAATTCTCCGAGCGCATGGCCTTCCCGATCATTCCCTGCAACCTGTGCGGCTCGCAGCCCAACCTGCAGCGTCAGGTGGTCAAGGAGATGCTTGCCGAGTGGGAGGCCAAGCATCCCGGCCGCCTGGAGAGCATGTTCAAGGCGGTCACCAACGTCGCGCCCTCGCAGCTGGCCGACCGCGAGCTGTTCGACTTCGCCGGGCTGGAGGACAAGCAGGCCAAGATGCAGGCCGATCGCATCGACCTGCATAACGAGTGAGTAGCGCCTAGCAGCAAGCGCCGAGCACCCGGCTGCTCAGTAGCGGGCGGCAGATGTCGAGGAAGCCAATGAGAAACCCACGGGACGTAGAGTCCTGTGGGTTTCTTCGTTGACGTCAAGAATGGCCATGACATCATCCTGCCGCGCTTGGCGCTTGGCGCTTGGCGCTTGGCGCTTGGCGCTTGGCGCTTGGCGCTTGGCGCTTGGCGCTTGGCGCTTGGCGCTTGGCGCTTGGCGCTTGGCGCTTGGCGCTTGGCGCTTGGCGCCGTCAGCGGCAGCCCTCTTCCTCGGCCAGCTCGGCCAGGGCGTCCAGGTCGAGGATGTTCACCTCTCGGCCGGACACGGCCACCAGGCCCTGCTGCTGGAAGCGCCCCAGGATGCGGCTGACGGTCTCCACCGCCAGGCCCAGGTAGTTGCCGATGTCGGCCCGGGACATGGAGAGGCGGAAGCTGTAGGCGGAGTAGCCGCGGCGGCGGAAGCGATCGGAGAGGCTGGCGAAGAAGGTGGCCAGGCGCTGGTCGGCGGTCTTGCGCGACAGCAGGCGCATCATGCGGCGGTCGTCGCGCATCTCCTTGCTCATGCTGCGATACAGCTGGGCACGAAGTTCCGGCAGGCGCTCGGACAGGGCGTCGAGGCGGTCGAACGGGATCTCGCACACGGTGGTGGTCTCGAGCGCGATGACCGAGCCCGGATAGCTCGACTCGTCGATGCCGTCGAGCCCCACCAGTTCGCTGGGCAGATAGAAGTTGGTCAGCTGATCCGTGCCGCCGCCTTCGCTGGTGACCTGCTTGAGACTGCCGGAGCGCACCGCGTAGACGCTGGTGAAGGGGCTGCCCTGGCGGAACAGCGACTCGCCCTTCTTGAGCGGCGGTCGGCGTCGGATGATGGCATCGAACTCGTCGAGGTCCTCCAGTTCGAGGGCCAGGGGCAGACACAGGGAACTCAGGCTGCAGGTCCGGCAGCGGGTCTCGTGCAGCAGGGAACGGCGTCGGCCGGCTGCGGTGTCGGGCATGCTGTCCTCCTTGATCGGGGCTTGCCTCCCCCATTATGGCGGATAGCCCCGGTTCGGGCATAGCATCCCTTGGGCGAGTCTCAGGCCAGTCAGGCGCTGGACGGGCGAGCATTCCGCCAGCGCCCCGAGGCGGTGGCGAGCCGACCGTCGTTCAGTGCCGCCGCGTAGTCCCGGGTCGAGGTGGCGTTGCAGGCCACGGCGTCGGGCAGCCGCGAGATGGCGCCGGTGCCGAGCCCCAGTCGGTCGCGCGCCCGTTCGCGACGCGCCTGGGCGAGGGCATCCTCCAGGGCGGCGCCCCGACGGGCGTAGGAACCGTGTCCCAGTGCCCGGTAGCCGGCCTCGGCTAGGCGTTCGTCGACCCGGGCCAGCAGCGCCGTCGGCAGCGTCGATTCGCCCTCCTGCCAGGCGGGCTCCGGGCGCAGGGAGAGGCGCGGCGGCGTCATGGGAAGCAGCGCGGCGAGCGCGGCGGCGGCCTCCCGCGGCGGGGTCGTCGGCGCCACGATCAGCACCAGGTTCAGCGAGTGCCAGCCCATGCGCACGGTCTCGTCGAGCAGCGGCTCGACGCGTGACTGCAGGCGGGGCAGGGCGTCCAGGCGGCCGGCCGCGGGCAGGCGCATGATCAGCTTCAGCCGGTTGAAGCCCAGGGCCTCCAGGTGACGCAGGGTGAGCAGATCCGTGGCGCGGGGGTCGAGCTCGACGGTGAAGTCGCGCGGACGCCCCGTATCGAAGGGGAAGCGGGAGGCCAGCCGGTCGACGAGGCCGCTCATCTGCGACAGGGTCAGCGAAGGCGGGAGGCCGCTTCCCCAGTGCAGGGCCTCCAGGCATCGCTCCGGCGCCAGGCAGCGTCGCACCAGCACCATCTCGCGGTCGAGCCGGGCCAGATCGACCTCGAAGGGATCCATGCCCTTGCCGTCGCCGCGGGCATCCACGTCGTGGCGAAGCGGCAGGCGCAGATGCAGCGACAGCGGGCGGGCCTTGGTATTGCTGGCGGACAGCGCCGCGGCGTAGTCGTCGGCGCCGAAGTCGGCGGGAAGGGTGACGGACATGGCGGAGTTCCGAGCGTTCATGTCGTCAGGCTAGTGCTCGCGGTCCCCAGGGGTGTTGCGCTGGGTCAAACGTGCGGGCGTTAGCGGCTCAATGATGCCCGGCGTGCCCGGCGTGCCCGGCGTCGTGGGCCATCTCCATCGTGCCCGGCCACAGGCCCCACAGCTGCCACAGGGCGAAGCCGATGATCGCCAGCGCCGCCAGGGTGCGGGTGGCCGGATGACGGATCAGGGCGCCGAGCCGTCGCGCGGCCAGGCCGGTAGCGAGCAGCGCCGGCAGGGTGCCGAGCCCGAAGGCGCCCATCAGCGCTGCGCCTCGCAGCGGATCGGCGCCGGCCAGGCTCCAGGTCAGCATCGAGTAGACCAGCCCGCAGGGCAGCCAGCCCCAGACCGCGCCCAGGGTCACGGCCTGGGGCAGCGTCACCACCGGCATCAGTCGCCGTCCGAGCGGCTCCAGATGGCGCCATAGGCGCCTGCCGAGCGCCTCGACCCGCAGCAGCCCCTTCCACCAGTCGGCGATGTAGAGCGCCATCAGGATCAGCATCACCGCGGCCAGGACCTGGAGCGCCAGGCGGATCCCCGGGGCCAGGCCGACCAGGGTGCCGAGGCCGGCGGCCAGGGCGCCGGCGACCATGTAGCTGGCGATGCGCCCCAGGTTGTAGCCCAGCAGCAGCCCGCCGAGCCGCGCCGGATGGCGCAGGCTCGGCGGCACGGCGAAGCTCAGGGCGCTCATGATGCCGCCGCACATGCCGATGCAGTGGGCGCCGCCGAGCAGGCCGAAGACGAAGGCCGCGGCCAGCGGCGGCAGGTCGAGTCCAGACGGATTCATTCAGGCTTCCTTGTCGTGTTTCCCGGTCGGCGCGTCGGCGTCGTCGTGTCGGCGAGGCGCCTCCCCGGGCGGGTCGTCATCGTCGAACAGGATGCGATGGGCCGGGCCTTCCAGGTCCTCGAACTGGTCGTGGCGCACGGCCCAGAAGAAGGCCCAGACGGCCAGGCCGAGCAGGATCAGCGACAGCGGGATCAGCAGGTAGAGAATGCTCATGGGGCGTCCTGGGAGGGGGAATCCACGGGAATGTCGGGCAGTTTTCGGCGCGTGAGGCGCAGGGCGTTGGCGACCACCACCAGCGAGCTCGCCGACATGCCCAGCGCCGCCAGCCAGGGGGGCACCCAGCCCAGTGCCGCCGGCGGCAGGGCCAGCAGGTTGTAGGCCAGCGCCCAGCCCAGGTTCTGGCGGATGTTGCGGCGGGTGGCGCGGCCGATGTCGACGGCCTCGACCAGGCGCCCGAGGCGCGGGCCGAGCAGCACGGCGTCGGCCCGGGTGCGGGCGAGGTCGGTGGCGCCGTTCATGGCGATGGCGAGGTCGGCCCCGGCCAGCACCGGCACGTCGTTGATGCCGTCGCCGACCATGGCCACCCGCTGGCCGTCGGCCTGGCACTCGCGCAGCCGGGCGAGCTTGTCCTCGGGGCTGGCGCCGGCGCGCCACTCGTCGATGCCCAGCCGCTCGGCCAGCGCCCGGGTGGGCGCCTCGGCGTCGCCGGACAGCAGTTCCACCGCGATGCCCCGCGCCGCCAGCGCGGCGACGGTGGCGGCGGCGTCCTCCCGGGGCCGGTCGCCCAGGGCGAACCAGGCCCGTGGCTCGCCGTCCTCGGCGAGCAGCAGCCAGTGGCCGTGCTCGGCGCCGTCGTCCGGACTCATCGGCCGGGCGTCCGGGGCCGCGAAGTCGGGCCGGCCGAGCCGCCAGGGGCGGCCGTCGATCACGCCGGAGAGGCCCTGGCCGGGACGGGCGATGACATCATGGGCGCTGATGCCGGCGCGGCGATGGGGGCGGAAGGCGCGGGCGATGGGATGCTCGGAGTGGGCCTCCAGGGCCGCGGCCACCGCCGTCAGGCGCTCGGGATCGTCGCTGGAAAGCGCGATCGTGCGCTCGAGGGTCATCTCGCCGCGGGTCAGGGTACCGGTCTTGTCGAAGATCACCCGGTCGAGGCGCGGCAGGGTCTCCAGGGCGTCGGCGCGGGTCAGCAGCACGCCGCGCCGGTGGAGCCGGCCGTGGGCGGCGGTCAGGGCGGTGGGCGTGGCCAGCGCCAGGGCGCAGGGGCAGCTGACCACCAGCACCGAGAGCGTCACCCAGAAGGCCCGCTCGGGGTCGATGAACGACCAGGCGAGCCCGGTGGCGGCGGCGATCAGCAGTACCTGGAGCACGAAGTGATGCGCCAGCCGGGCGGCCCGGCGCGCGATGCGCGGGCGCTCGGCGAAGGCGCGGTCGGTGAGGTCGAGCAGCTGCGCCGCCCGGGCATCGGGGCCGGCACGGGTCACGCGCACCGTCAGCGGGCTCTCGACGTTGTGGCTGCCGCCGGTCACGGCGTCGCCCACGCCGCGGGTCACCGGCAGCGCCTCGCCGCTGAGCATCGATTCATCGAGGCTCGAGGCGCCCTGCTCGATCACGCCGTCGGCGGGCACGCCGTGGCCGGGCCTCACCAGCACCCGGTCGCCGGCGGCCAGCTCGCTGGCGGGCAGGAGGCGTTCCTCGCCGCCCTCGTCGAGGCGGATCGCCGACAGCGGCAGCATCCCGGCGAGGGCGTTGCCGCGGCGCCCGCCGCGTCGCCGGGCGCGGACCTCCAGGAAGCGGCCGGCCAGCAGGAAGAAGGTGAACATGGCCGCGGAGTCGAAGTAGACGTCGCCGTGGCCGACCAGCAGCGCCCAGCTGCTGGCGAGATAGGCGCCGGCGATGGCCAGCGACACCGGCACGTCCATGCCCAGCCGGCGGTGGCGCAGGTCGCGCCACGCGCCGCCGAAGAACGGCTGGGCCGAGTAGAGCACCACCGGCGTGGTCAGGGCGAAGGCCAGCCAGTGGAAGAGGGTATCGAAGTCGCCGCCCAGGCCGTCGTCGCCGGACACGTAGAAGGGGATCGAGAACATCGCCACCTGCATCATGCCCACCGCGGCCACGATCAGCCGGCGGATCTGGCGGCGCTCCTCGCGCTGTAGGAGGCGCTGGGCCTCGTCGGGCTCGTAGGGCTGGGCCGGGTAGCCGATGGCGGCCAGCTCGGCGAGCAGCCGCGAGAAGGCGATGCGTGCCGGATCCCAGGCGATCCGGACCCGATGATGGGCGAGGTTCACGGCGCTGGCGCGGACGCCGTCGAGGGCGTTGAGGCGATGCTCGATCAGCCAGGCGCAGGCTGCGCAGGTGATGCCCTCCACCGCCAGGGTGGCGTGGACGCCGTCGTCGTCCTGGTGCACGAAGCGGGCCTGCAGGCCCGGGTCGTCGAACACCGCCCAGGTCTCGGACTCCGCGGCGCGACGGTCGTCGGGGCGCGCGGGCAGTTCGCTGCGAAAGCGGTAGTAGCCGGACAGGCCGCCGTCGACGATGGCATGGGCCACCGCCTCGCAGCCGGGACAGCACAGCGGGTGCTCGGCGCCGTCGAGGGTCAGGGTCCAGGGCGCGCCCTTGGGCACACTGGCGCCGCAGTGGTAGCAGGCGGCGGTCTCGGCCTCGGCGGCGGTCGGGACGGTCGCGGTCATGGCGCCGCTCAGACCCCGGGCGCCAGGTCGATGTCGCCGTCGGCGGGGAAGCGGGCCTCGCCGGTGAGCCGCCAGGCGGGTTCGCCGCCGTCGTCGGGCTCCAGGTGCAGATACCAGCGATGCCGCAGGGGCGCCTCGAGCATGGTGACGTAGCGCCCGGCGCGCACGTGCTCGAGGGTCAGCCGGCGGTCGCGCTGGCTCTCGGTGGGGAAGATCAGCGTCAGGGTCAGCCGCTCCGGGCGGGCCTCGCCGGCCAGGTCGATCACCAGGTCGCCGGTGGTCGGATCGGCGCGCAGGGCGGCCGAGAGCCCCAGCGCCCGGGCCTCTTCCTGCTTGGCGATCTGCTGGTTGATGGCCAGGCCTTCCTTGTAATAGTCCTCCGCCACGGTGCCGTCGAAGTAGTGAATCGAGAGCGCCAGGTAGACCAGGCTGAAGGTCACCGAGGCGCCCAGCAGGCCGATCAGGAACCAGGGCCAGAACTGCTTGTACCAGGGCGGGATGGTCTCGTGTTCCGCCGTCATCAGCGGGTCTCTCCTATGAAGCGGCCGTCGCGCTCGAGGCGGATATCGGGGTCGTCGATGGCCTCGAGGCGCAGCCGGATCTCGTGGCTGGGGCGTGCCAGGGCGTCGCGCGGTGCGGTGACCTCGACCACCAGCCGGCGCGACTCGCCGGCGGGCACGCTGACCCGGTCGGTGTCGAGGGCCAGGCCCTCGAGGCCCGAGGCCGCGAGGCGGTAGGCGTGGTCCTCGCGGTCCAGGTTGCGCACCGTCAGGGTGTAGACGTTACGGATTCTGCCGTCGTCGGTCATCTGGAACAGCTGCTGGCGGCCGCGCTCCACCTCGAAGCCCAGCGGGGTGCGGTCGCCGACCGCCCAGGCGAACAGCCCGATCATCACCAGCAGCACGGCCAGATAGCCGAGCAGGCGCGGGCGCAGCAGGTGCGAGGGCTTGCCCTCGAGGGCGTTCTCGGTGGTATAGCGGATCAGCCCGCGGGGATAGCCCATGCGATCCATGACGCCGTCGCAGGCATCGATGCAGGCCGCGCAGGTGATGCATTCGTACTGCAGGCCGTCGCGGATGTCGATGCCGGTAGGGCAGACCTGCACGCAGAGTTCGCAGTCGATGCAGTCGCCGTGGCCGGCCTCGCGGGCCTCGTCATGGTCGAGGCGCCGGCTGCGCGGGCCGCGCGGCTCGCCGCGATCGGCGTCGTAGGAGACGATCAGGGTGTTGGCGTCGAACATCACCGACTGGAAGCGGGCGTAGGGGCACATGTAGATGCACACCTGCTCGCGCAGCCAGCCGGCGTTGAGGTAGGTGAACAGGGTGAAGAAGCCGACCCAGAAGTACGACCAGCCGTGGGCCTCGAGGGCCGGCAGTTGCACCGCCAGCTCGCGGATCGGCGTGAAGTAGCCGACGAAGGTCAGGCCGGTGGCGGCGGCGATGGCCAGCCAGACGACGTGCTTGCCGAGCTTGCGGCGCAGCTTGTCGGCGTCCCAGCCGCGCTTGTCGAGCTTGATGCGGCGGTTGCGCGGGCCCTCGAGGCGGTGCTCGACCCAGATGAACAGGAAGGTCCAGACGCTCTGCGGGCAGGTGTAGCCGCACCACACGCGGCCGGCGAACACGGTGATGAAGAACAGCCCGAAGGCGCAGATGATCAGCAGCCAGGAGAGCAGCATGAACTCCTGGGGATAGAAGGTGGCGGCGAAGAGGTGGAACTCGCGGCCGGGCAGGTCGAACCATACCGCCGGGCGGTCGCCCCAGGGAATCCACGGGATCAGGAAGTAGGCCAGCATCAGCGCCCAGTTGGCGCTGCGCCGCAGGCGCTGGAAGACGCCCTTGATCTCGCGCACGTAGAGGTGGCGGCGGCGGGCGTACATCGCCTGGCTGACGGTGTCGCCGGCGTCGGTGATGTCGCGGTGGGGAATCTTGTCGCTCATGGCAGGCTCTCGGCAGGCGGCCTCGCGCGGGAGGATGGCGGCGGGGCGGGGTGCCCCGCCGCCCGGGGCTCAGTCGCGGCGGCTGAGGCCGTAGACGTAGGCGGCCACCAGGTGGACCTTGTCCTCGCCGATATAGGCGGCCTGGGCCGGCATGTGGCCGTTGCGGCCGTTGCGCAGGGTCTGGCGGATGGAGGCCGCCAGCGGCTGGCCGGGCCGGCGATACAGCCAGGCGTCGTCGGTCAGGTCGGGGGCTCCCAGGGCCTGGTTGCCGGTGCCGTCGGGAGAGTGGCAGGCCGTGCATACCGAGGCGAACACCGCCGCGCCCTGCTCGGCGCGCTGGGCGTCCTCGGCCCGTCCGGACAGCGACAGCACGTGCTGGGTGAGGTTCTCGATATTGTCCTCGCCGAGCTGCTGCCAGGCCGGCATCAGGCCGTTGCGCCCGTTGGTGAGGGTCGCGACGATGGCCTCGGGGGTGCCGCCGTAGAGCCAGGCGTCGTCGGTCAGGTCGGGGAAGCCGTAGCCGCCCTGGGCGTTGGCGCCGTGACAGATCGCGCAGTTGTTGAGAAACAGCCGTTCGGCGACCCGCATGGCCTCGCCGTCCTGGGCCAGCGTCGGGATCGGCACCTGCTGGTACTGCTCGAAGATCGGCGCGTAGTGCTCCTCGGCGCGGGCCACCTCGGCCTCCCACTGGTTCTCCTGGCTCCAGCCCAGCAGCCCGGCGTAGTTGCCGAGGCCGGGATAGAGCACCAGATAGCCCAGGGCGAAGATCACCGTGCCGACGTAGAGCTGGAACCACCAGCGGGGCAGCGGGTTGTCGTATTCCTCGATCTCGTCGGCCGCATGGCCGGTGGTCTCGACGTTGCCCTCGGCATCGGCGACCTTGTCGGTCTTGCGGTTGGCGAACAGCAGCCAGGCGCTGATGACGATGGTGCCCAGCGTGATGACGATGATCCAGGCGCTCCAGAAGCCGGGCAGGACGTCATTCCATAGTGAGCTCATGTGTCACGGTCTCCCTGTTCTTGTCGAGCGCGTGCCTGACCGGCGCCGGTGCCGGGGGATGACGGCTCGTCCTCGTCGGCGAAGGGCAGGTTGGCCGCCTCGTCGAAGTCCGGCTTGCGCCGCTTCGAATAGGCCCAGCAGACCAGGCCGATGAAGCCGATCAGCAGCAGGCCGGTGATGATGCCGCGTAGCGTTCCCATGTCCATGTCAGTGCGCGTCCTTCAGCACGGTGCCGAGCTGTTGCAGGTAGGCCACCAGGGCGGTGATCTCGCGCTCGCCGCGGACCTCGTCGCGGGCGCCGGCGATCTGCTCCTCGGTGTAGGGCACGCCCAGGGTGCGCATGGCGCGCATGCGGTCGGCGATGTGCTCGCCGTCGAGGACGTTCTCGAACAGCCAGGGATAGGCCGGCATGATCGATTCCGGCACCACGTCGCGCGGGTTGTAGAGGTGTGCGCGATGCCAGTCGTCGCTGTAGCGGCCGCCGACCCTGGCCAGGTCCGGGCCGGTGCGCTTGGAGCCCCACAGGAAGTTGTGCTCGTAGACCGATTCGCCGGCCACGCTGTAGTGGCCGTAGCGCTCGGTCTCGGCGCGGAAGGGGCGGATCATCTGCGAATGGCAGCCCACGCAGCCCTCGCGGCGGTAGATGTCGCGCCCGGCGAGCTCCAGCGGTCCGAGCGGCTCGAGCCCTTCCACCGGCTCGGTGGTCTGCTTCTGGAAGAACAGCGGCACGACCTCGGCCAGGCCGCCGAAGCTGATCACCACCAGCACCAGCACGGCGAGCAGGCCCACGTTCTTTTCGACGATCTCGTGTCTCATGGCTGTGTTCTCGTTCCCTGTTGGCTCAGGCCGCGGCCTGGGTCTGCGGCCGCTGCAGACTCTGCTGGCGGCGCACGGTCATGAAGACGTTGAAGGCCATGATCAGCATGCCGACCACCCAGCACAGCCCGCCCACGGTGCGCACGACGTAGCCGGCGCCGCTGGCCTCGACGGATTCGATGAAGGTGTACATCAGGGTGCCGTCGGGGTTCACCGCGCGCCACATCAGGCCCTGCAGGATGCCGTTGACCCACATGGCGGCGATGTAGAGCACGGTGCCGACGGTGGCCAGCCAGAAGTGCACGGCGATCAGCGACACCGAGTACATCTCGGTGCGCCCGTAGAGCCGCGGGATCAGGTGGTACATGGAGCCGATGGTGATCATCGCCACCCAGCCCAGGGCGCCGGCGTGGACGTGACCGATGGTCCAGTCGGTGTAGTGGGAGAGGGCGTTGACGGTCTTCACCGCCATCATCGGGCCCTCGAAGGTCGACATGCCGTAGAACGACAGCGCCACCACCAGGAAGCGCAGGGTGGGGTCGGTGCGCAGCTTATGCCAGGCGCCGGAGAGGGTCATCATGCCGTTGATCATGCCGCCCCAGGAGGGCGCCAGTAGGATGATCGACATCACCATGCCCAGCGACTGGGCCCAGTTGGGCAGGGCGGTATAGTGCAGGTGGTGAGGGCCGGCCCACATGTAGACCATGATCAGCGCCCAGAAATGGACGATCGACAGCCGGTAGGAGTAGACCGGACGCTCGGCCTGCTTGGGCACGAAGTAGTACATCATGCCCAGGAAGCCGGCGGTCAGGAAGAAGCCCACCGCGTTGTGGCCGTACCACCACTGGGTCATGGCATCGACGGCGCCGGAATACAGCGAGATCGAGTACATGGCCGAGACCGGCAGCGCCGCGCTGTTGACGATGTGCAGCACCGCCACGGTGAGGATGAAGGCGGCGTAGAACCAGTTGGCCACGTAGATGTGGGAGGTGCGGCGCTGCTTGATGGTGCCGAGGAAGACGATGGCGTAGGCGATCCACACCACCGCGAGCAGGATGTCGATCGGCCATTCCAGTTCGGCGTATTCCTTGACCTCGGTGTAGCCCAGCGGCAGCGTGATGACCGCCGAGACGATCACCGCCTGCCAGCCCCAGAAGGTGAAGGCGGCCAATCGGTCCGAGATCAGCCGCGTCTGGCAGGTTCGCTGCACCACATAGTAGGAGGTGGCGAACAGCGCCGAACCGCCGAAGGCGAAGATCACGGCGTTGGTGTGCAGCGGGCGAAGCCGGCCGAAGCTGGTCCAGGGCAGTCCCAGGTTCAGCTCCGGCCAGACCAGCTGGGCGGCGATCGTGACACCGAGGACCATGCCCACGATGCCCCATACCACGGTCATGATCGCGAACTGTCGCACGACCTTGTAGTTGTAGGTGGGGTGTTCCAGTGCTGTGCTCATGTCGGGTTCCATCGAACGCGGTGGAGGGAGTCGCGCTTGGGCAGCAGTCTAGACCAAGGCTTTTGCCCACATGATGATGACGGTCAAGTCGGGGGCGGTCAGGGCGCCCAGTGTGAGGCGCCCGACGGGAAGCGTCTTCTTGTACGTTAGGCGAAAAGATTAAATGTATCCAATAAGTGTATACAATGACTGAAGGCGAAAATATTCTCCATCTCGAGGCGCTGGGGCCGCTGGCGATCCGCGGCGAGGCCCGTATCGGTCGCCTGTTGCTGGCGCACGGGGCCGGCGCCGGGCAGGACGCCGACTTCATGCAGCGCCTCCGGCGAGCGCTGGCCGAGCGCGGGGTGCAGACCCTGGCCTTCGAGTTCGCCTACATGCAGCGCATGCGCGAGGAAGGGCGTCGGCGCCCGCCGCCGCGGGTCGATCGCCTGACCGAGGAGTTCGCCGCCTGGCGCGACGCGGTGCAGCGGCGCGAGCCGGGGCCGCTGTGGCTGGGCGGCAAGTCCATGGGCGGTCGAGTGGCCAGCCTGCTGGCGGCCCGCGCCGCCGCCGACGGCCTGGCGCTCTGCGGCTATCCCTTTCATCCGCCGCGCAAGCCCGAGTCGCTGCGCCTCGAGCACTGGCCGAGCCTGAACTGCCCGACCCTGGTGGTGCAGGGCACCCGCGATCCCTTCGGCACTCGCGAGCAGGTGGCCGGCTATGCGCTGCCGGCCTGCGCCGAACTGCACTGGCTGGAGGACGGCGATCATGACTGGAAGCCGCGCCGTGCCTCCGGGCGCGATCAGGCGGCCCTGATCGAGGAGGGCGCGACGGCCATCGCCGCGGCCATGGAGCGTCGGGCCGTCGGCCATCGGTAGCGGCCAAGTGGATGAATGGCCTGGCGTTATCCGCCGACCGTTCGACACGAAGATGAAAAAAACGCGTTGACAATGAACGCAGTTTCCGTAGAATGCAGCGCCATGTGACCGGGGGTGGTTAGCTCAGCTGGGAGAGCACCAGCCTTACAAGCTGGGGGTCACAGGTTCGATCCCTGTACCACCCACCATCGTCGAAGACGGTGGCCGATTGCATCGCAGAAACGAGTGCGGACCGGTAGTTCAGTTGGTTAGAATGCCGGCCTGTCACGCCGGAGGTCGCGGGTTCGAGTCCCGTCCGGTCCGCCAGCGTTTTCTGTACCGCATCATCACTTGCGGACCGGTAGTTCAGTTGGTTAGAATGCCGGCCTGTCACGCCGGAGGTCGCGGGTTCGAGTCCCGTCCGGTCCGCCACGATGACGCACAATCTAAGCAGTACCGCGTGGGCGATTAGCTCAGTTGGTTAGAGCACCAGCCTCACATGCTGGGGGTCACTGGTTCGAGTCCAGTATCGCCCACCACGCGGACCGGTAGTTCAGTTGGTTAGAATGCCGGCCTGTCACGCCGGAGGTCGCGGGTTCGAGTCCCGTCCGGTCCGCCATCTGCTCAGAATTCCTAAGGCCCCGTGGCTCACGCCACGGGGCTTTTCTGTTGTCTGAAGCCTCGATTTTTCGCCATCAACGCTTCGCCTTTCACCGCTCCTTCCCCTGACAAAGCCGACGCGATTTTTGCGCTGCCCGCGAGTCTGTCATACAGTTGTTTTAATTTCTGTCGACGGTCCGAGGGTGCTCGAGCGTGGCTGACTTTCCGAATCTTTTTCGCCCCATCGCACTGGGCCCGCTGCGCCTTCCCAATCGGGTGGTGATGGGCTCTATGCACACCAACCTGGAAGAAATGCCCGGCGGTTTCGAACGCCTGGCCGCCTTCTATGCCGAGCGCGCCCGGGCGGGCGTGTCGCTGATCGTCGGGGGCGGCATCGCGCCCAATGCCGAGGGGGCGGTCTTCGCCGGCGGCGCGACCCTGGAGCGGCCCGAACAGGTGGCCGAACACCGCCGCCTGGTCGAGGCGGTCCACGCCGAGGGCGGCCATATCTGCCTGCAGATCCTGCACGCCGGCCGCTACGCCTACACGGACGCGCCGGTGGCGCCCTCGGCGATCCGGGCGCCGATCAATCCGCGCGAGCCGCGTGCCCTCGGCGCCGACGAGATCGAACGCACCCTGGACGACTACGTCCGATGCGCCCGGCTGGCCCGGGAGGCCG
This sequence comes from Halomonas sp. B23F22_10, assembly GCF_043496975.1. NCBI lineage: Bacteria > Pseudomonadati > Pseudomonadota > Gammaproteobacteria > Oceanospirillales > Halomonadaceae > Halomonas > Halomonas sp. B23F22_10. The sequence continues at coordinate 358,016 of NZ_JBIEKF010000004.1, forward strand.
GCTACGACGGTGTCGAGGTCATGGGCTCCGAGGGCTATCTGATCAATCAGTTCGTGTGCCGCCGCACCAATCACCGCGAGGACGAATGGGGCGGTGGCTTCGCCAACCGCATTCGCTTCCCGGTGGAGGCGGTGCGGCGGATTCGCCGGGCCCTGGGGCCCGAGGCGCTGATCCTGTTCCGGCTGTCGATGATCGACCTGGTGGAGGAGGGCAGCACCCATGACGAGGTGGTCGCCCTGGGGCGCGCGGTGGCCGAGGCCGGCGCCGATGCCATCGACGGCGGCATCGGCTGGCACGAGGCAAGGGTGCCGACCATCGTCACCAGCGTGCCGCGGGCGCTGTTCGCCGAGGTCTCGCGGCGCATGCGCGATGAGTTGCCGGTGCCGCTGATCGCCACCAATCGCATCAACATGCCCGAGGTGGCCGAGCGGCTGCTGGCCGACGGCGTGGCGGACATGGTCTCCATGGCGCGCCCCTTCCTGGCCGATCCGGCCTGGGTGGCCAAGGCCCGCGAGGGGCGGAGCGGCGAGATCAACACCTGCATCGCCTGCAACCAGGCCTGTCTCGACCACACCTTCCAGGGCAAGACGACCTCGTGCCTGGTCAATCCGCGGGCCGGCCACGAGACCGAGCTTGCGATCGCGCCGGCCGAATCGGTCAGGCGCATCGCCGTGGTGGGCGGCGGTCCCGCCGGGCTCGCCGCGGCGGTCACCGCCGCCGAGCGCGGCCATGCGGTCACGCTGTTCGAGCGCCAGGCCGAGCTGGGCGGGCAGTTCAACCATGCCCGGCGGATTCCCGGCAAGGAGGAGTTCGACGAGACGCTGCGCTATTTCCGCACCATGCTCGGCCGGTATGGCGTGAGCGTGCGGCTCGGCGTTGCGCCCGGGCTCCACGAACTTCGCGGCTTCGATGAGGTGGTGCTGGCCACCGGCGTGCGGCCGCGCGCCCTCGAGCTGCCGGGCATCGATCACCCGAAGGTGATGGCCTATCCGCTGGCGATTCAGCAGCCGGAGCGGGTGGGGCCGAGGGTGGCGATCATCGGTGCCGGGGGCATCGGCTTCGACGTGGCGGAGCTGCTGACCCATGCCGGCCACCCCGCCCTGGACGCCGAGGCCTGGTGCGCCGAATGGGGCGTGGACCTCTCGGTGGCCTCGCCGGGCGGGCTGCGGGCGCCGACCAGGCCCACGGTGCCGCGGCGGGTCACCCTGCTGCAGCGCAAGGCGTCGAAGCCCGGTCGCGGGCTCGGCGCTACCACCGGCTGGGTGCATCGTGCCTCGCTGCGTCACCGCGGCGTCGAGATGCTGGCCGGCTGCGAATACGTCGGCATCGACGATGCCGGCCTGCATGTCCGCGTCGGCGGTGAGCCGAGGCTGCTCGAGGTCGACAGCGTGGTGGTGTGCGCCGGTCAGCAATCGGTGCGCGACATGCTCGAACCGCTGCGAGCGGCCGGCGTGTCGGTTCACGTCATCGGCGGCGCCGACGAGGCTGCCGAGCTCGATGCCCGGCGCGCCATCGACCAGGGCGTGCGGCTGGCCGCCACGCTCTAGGGAGGGGAGTGGGCCGCGTTCGTTGAAAATCTGTCCCTCTCGGGATGAACCGCTTCGGGTTCGCGGGCTCATAGGGAGTGCAGCCCTGCGTTGAAGGTTCCGGGCACCATCGTCCGGTCGAGCTGACTACGATGAAGCTACCGACCCGGCCAGCAGGGCGAGGACCGCCAAGCCGGAGTCCCGGGCTTTAAGGAGGCATCGATGAGCATCTTCGATCATGTGCAGAACCGCTTCGAACGAACCCTGCAGGAGGAAATGAGCCTGCAGGAGTACCTGGAACTCTGCCGTGAGGATCCCTCGGCCTACGCCAGTGCGGCCGAACGAATGCTGGAAGCCATCGGCGAGCCCGAGGTGATCGACACGGCCAAGGATCCTCGCCTGTCGCGTATCTTCTCCAACAAGGTCATCCGCCGTTATCCGGCGTTCTCCGAGTTCTACGGCATGGAGGAGGCGATCGAGCAGATCGTCGCCTACTTCCGACATGCCGCCCAGGGGCTTGAGGAGAAGAAGCAGATCCTCTACCTGCTCGGCCCGGTCGGCGGCGGCAAGTCGTCGCTGGCCGAGCGCCTCAAGCTGCTGATGGAGCACGTGCCGTTCTACGCCATCAAGGGGTCGCCGGTGCAGGAATCTCCGCTGGCGCTGTTCTCGCCCGAGCACGACGGCGAGCTGCTCGAGAAGGAATACGGTATCCCGCCGCGCTGCCTGAAGAGCGTGATGTCGCCCTGGGCCGCCAAGCGCCTCAAGGAGGCCGGCGGTGACATCAGCCAGTTCCGGGTGGTGCGGCTCTATCCGTCGCGGCTCAATCAGATCGCCATCGCCAAGACGGAGCCCGGCGACGAGAACAACCAGGACATCTCCTCGCTGGTCGGCAAGGTGGATATCCGCCAGCTCGAGCTCTATTCCCAGGACGATCCCGACGCCTACAGCTTCTCCGGCGGCCTGTGCCGGGCCAACCAGGGCCTGATGGAGTTCGTCGAGATGTTCAAGGCGCCGATCAAGGTGCTGCATCCGCTGCTGACCGCCACCCAGGAGGGCAACTACAACCCCACCGAGGGCATGGGGGCGATCCCGTTCGACGGCATCGTGCTGGCGCATTCCAACGAGAGCGAGTGGCAGGCCTTCCGCAACAACCGCAACAACGAGGCCTTCCTCGACCGGGTCTACATCGTCAAGGTGCCCTACTGTCTGCGGGTGAGCGAAGAGATCAACATCTACAAGAAGCTGCTCGAGCACTCCTCGCTCAACCAGGCACCCTGCGCGCCGGATACCCTGCGCATGCTGGCCCAGTTCTCGGTGCTCTCGCGGCTCAAGGAGTCGGAGAACTCCAGCGTCTATTCCAAGATGCGGGTCTACGACGGCGAGAACCTCAAGGACACCGATCCCAAGGCCAAGTCGATCCAGGAGTACCGTGACGCCGCCGGGGTCGACGAGGGCATGGACGGGCTCTCCACGCGCTTCGCCTTCAAGATCCTGTCCAAGGTGTTCAACTTCGACAACCACGAGGTGGCGGCCAACCCGGTGCATCTGCTCTACGTGCTCGAGCAGCGCCTCGAGCAGGAGCAGCTGCCCAAGGAGACCTTCGAGCGCTACCTGCGCTTCATCAAGGAGTTCCTGGCGCCGCGCTACGTGGACTTCATCGGCAAGGAGATCCAGACCGCCTATCTCGAGTCCTACTCCGAGTACGGTCAGAACATCTTCGACCGCTACGTCACCTACGCCGACTTCTGGATCCAGGATCAGGAGTATCGCGACCCGGAGACCGGCGAGCTGTTCGACCGTCAGTCCCTCAACGAGGAGCTGGAGAAGATCGAGAAGCCGGCGGGCATCTCCAACCCCAAGGACTTCCGTCACGAGGTGGTTAACTTCGTGCTGCGGGCCCGGGCCCAGAACAACGGCATGAACCCGAGCTGGCAGTCCTACGAGAAGCTGCGTGGGGTGATCGAGCACAAGATGTTCGCCAACACCGAGGAGCTGCTGCCGGTGATCTCCTTCAACGCCAAGGCCTCCACCGCGGACCAGAAGAAGCACGAGGATTTCGTGGCCCGCATGGTCGACCGCGGCTACACCGAGAAGCAGGTGCGCCTGCTCTCCGAGTGGTATCTGCGGGTACGCAAGTCGCAGTAGCCGTCGAGGTCCGCGCGGGGCGCCGAGGGAGGGCGCCTCGCATGGACGCAGGGCAGCCCAGGAGGTCCGCATGACCTACTTCATCGACCGCCGTGCCAATGCGAGGCACAAGAGTGCGGTCAATCGCCAGCGTTTCCTCGATCGCTATCGCACCCATATCAAACGGTCCGTCGAGGAAGCGGTCAACCGCCGCTCCATCACCGACATGGAGCGCGGCGAGAAGGTGTCGATTCCCGCCCGCGACATCTCCGAGCCGGTGTTCCAGCACGGGCCCGGCGGCCAGCGCTCGATCATCGCCCCCGGCAACAAGGAGTTCGTCGAGGGCGACCGCCTGCGGCGTCCCGGCGGGGGAGGCGGCGGCGGATCCGGCGAGGGCAGCGCCTCCAACCAGGGCGAGGGCATGGACGAGTTCGCCTTCACCCTGTCCCGCGAGGAGTTCCTGGACTTCGTCTTCGATGGCCTGGAGCTGCCGCACCTGGAGCGCAAGAACCTGGTCGACCTCGACGAGGTGCGTCCGGTGCGGGCCGGCTTCACCCGCGACGGGGTGCCGGCGAGGATCAACATCGTGCGCTCGATGCGCGAGGCCCATGCCCGGCGCATCGCCATGCGCGGGCCGATTCGTCGGGCCCTGCGCGAGGCGCAGGAGGCGCTGGAGGCCGAGGAGCGCAAGGATCAGGTGCTGCGCAATCCGGCGCGGATCGCCGAGCTGAAGGTCGAGATCGAGCGGCTCGAGAAGCGCCTCGAGTCGGTGCCCTTCATCGATACCTACGACCTGCGCTACAACAACCTGGTCAACCAGCCACAGCCGTCGAGCAAGGCGGTGATGTTCTGCGTGATGGACGTCTCCGGCTCCATGACCCAGGCCCACAAGGACATCGCCAAGCGCTTCTTCCTGCTGCTCTACCTGTTCCTGGAACGCAACTACGAGAAGGTCGAGCTGGTCTTCGTGCGTCACCACACCGCCGCCAAGGAGGTCGACGAGGAGGAGTTCTTCTACTCCCGCGAGACCGGCGGCACCATCGTCTCCAGCGCCCTGACCCTGGTCGACGAGATCATCACCGACCGCTATCCGCCGACCCAGTGGAACCTCTACGTGGCCCAGGCCTCGGACGGCGACAACTGGGACGACGACTCCCTGACCTGTCGCGACCAGCTGGCCAACGGCCTGATGCCGCGACTGCAGTACTTCACCTACGTGGAGATCACGCCCCACGCGCATCAGGCGCTGTGGGAGGAGTACGAGAAGGTCGAGGCCGAGTATCCCGAGCGCTTCGCCATGCGTCAGATCGTCGAGGCCGGCGACATCTACCCGGTGTTCCGCGACCTGTTCCGGCGCCGCACGGTCCAGTCCTGAGGCGAGGCCAAGGAGGCAGCATGACCGAACGCAAGCCCATCGCCAGTGGCTCCGACTGGAACTTCGAGGTCCTGGAGCGGTTCGAGACGGAGATCGCCCGGCTGGCCGACGAGTATCGGCTGGATACCTATCCCAACCAGATCGAGATCATCACCACCGAGCAGATGATGGACGCCTACGCCAGCGTGGGCATGCCGGTGGGCTATCATCACTGGTCCTTCGGCAAGCAGTTCCTGGCCGTGGAACAGGCCTATCGGCGCGGCCAGATGGGGCTGGCCTACGAGCTGGTCATCAACTCCGATCCCTGCATCGCCTACCTGATGGAGGAGAACACCCTGATGATGCAGGTGCTGGTGATGGCCCACGCCTGCTATGGCCACAACTCCTTCTTCAAGGGCAACTACCTGTTCCGCACCTGGACCGATGCCAGCTCCATCGTCGACTACCTGCTGTTCGCCCGGCGCTACCTGGCCGAGTGCGAGGAGCGCCACGGGGTGACCGCGGTCGAACAGCTGCTCGATGCCTGTCATGCGCTGCAGAACTACGGGGTCGACCGCTACAAGCGTCCCTCGCCGATCTCCGCCGAGGAGGAGGCGCGTCGCCAGCAGGAGCGCTCCGCCTATCTCCAGGCCCAGGTCAATACCCTGTGGAGCACCATTCCCGGGCGTCCGCCCGAGGAGGGGCATCAGGACGTCGGCGACGAGGAGGACCCCCTCGGCCTGCACGCCGGCGGCCGCTATCCCCCCGAGCCCCAGGAGAACCTGCTCTACTTCATCGAGAAGAACGCGCCGCTGCTGGCACCCTGGCAGCGCGAGGTGGTCCGCATCGTGCGCAAGCTGGCGCAGTACTTCTATCCCCAGCGCCAGACCCAGGTGATGAACGAGGGCTGGGCGACCTTCTGGCACTATACCCTGATGAACCGCCTGTATGACGACGGCCTGGTGGACGAGGGACTGATCCTGGAGTTCCTGCAGTCGCACACCTCGGTGGTCTATCAACCGGCCTTCGACAGCCCCCACTACAGCGGCATCAATCCCTACGCCCTGGGCTTCGCCATGTTCACCGACCTGCGGCGAATCTGTGAGCATCCCACCGACGAGGATCGGCGCTGGTTCCCGGATATCGCCGGCAGCGACTGGCTCGAGACGCTGCACTTCGCCATGCGCAACTTCAAGGACGAGTCCTTCATCCAGCAATACCTGTCGCCCAAGGTGATTCGCGACCTGAAGTTGTTCATGGTGCTCGACGACGATCGCGACGAGATGCTCGAGGTGGCCGCCATCCACGACGATCGCGGCTATCAGCGCATTCGCGACGGCCTGGCCGTGCAGTATGCGCTGTCGGTGCGCGAGCCCAACATCCAGGTCTGGTCGGCGGACATCCGCGGCGACCGCTCGCTGACCCTGCGTCACGTCCAGGACAGCCGTCGCCCGCTGGCGCGCAGCGTCTACCCGGTGATGCGTCACCTGCACCAGCTGTGGGGCTTCCCGGTGAGGCTCGAGTCGATGGAGGACGACGAGGTCGTGCGTCGCTATCACTGGCCGCTGCCGGAGGATGAGCAGAAGGAGGCGTAAGCGGCCTCCCCCAAGGACCCGGCCCGCACCGGGGAGGTGCGGGCCGCCTGCGTTGGGAGGGCCGGTTCCTGGCTCGGGATCAGGCCTTGGCGGTCCAGGACTGGCACCAGCCTTCGGGGGCCACGCTGTTCTGCGGGAACAGCTGGCAGCCCCGGGAGTCGGCCTGGTAGAACATGCAGTTGGCGCAGGTCTCGCCCTCGGCATAGGCCGGATGGTCGCTGGCCTCGGCGGCCGTCTCGACGTAGTTCAGCGCCTTGGCCTGATCGCTCTCGGGGTCCAGGGGCGACAGGTCCTGGGCGAAGCTGCGCGTCGACAGCACGCCGATGCCCAGCGGCAGGGCGGCGAGGCCCAGCAGGCTGTGGCGCATGAAATCACGACGGCTAGGGTTGGCCATGATGGCTCCTCCTGAGGGTCACGGTTGAGGTCGCTCGGCGGCCGGTGGTCCGGCTCTTGGCGTCTCGACCCCGCCGCGGTGCGCGGGCATCCGGCGAGGGTCGGTCTCCTCAGCGTAGCCGAGCCCGGTGGGCGCGACGAGCGGCCGGGCCCCCGTCGGCCGGGGACGCTGTTATACTCGCCGCCGTGAACCGCTTTTCGAGGGAGATTGCTCCATGCAGAATGCCGTCATCCTGATCAACACCGAGAAGGGCCAGGTGAAGTCCGTGGCCGAGCGTCTGGCCGAGGTGGAGGGCATCAGCGAGGTGTTCTCCACCTGCGGACGCTACGATCTGGTCGCCATCGCCCGGACCCGTGACTTCGAGGGCCTGGCGGAGCTGGTGACCGGGCGTCTCAACGACGTCGAGGGCATCCGCGAGACCGAGACCCTCAACGCGCTGCAGGTGCATTCGCGCCACGACCTCGAGACCATGTTCGCGCTGGGCTGGTAAGGCCCGCCGGTGCTGCAACGTCTCTTTCGCCTGCCGTCATGGCGCGGTTCGCTGCGCCGCCTGGGCATCGCCGCGCTGTTCGCGGCGGTGGGCAGCGGGCTCTGGTACATGGAAGAGCGCGAGGTGCGCGAGCGCCTCAGCTGGATGGGCGTGCCGACCTGGGAGCGGCTGACGCCGCTTAGCCTGCATCGGGTGCTGCGCAACGACGGCTTCCTGGTGGGCTGGTCGGACGTGCGCGTCAGTCCGCTGTGGGCCAGTTACGTGCTGAGTGACGATCGCGCGACCGATGTCGGTGACCGGCCGGGCTTTCGTCGCGACTGGCGCACCCTGTGGCCGGTCACGCCGGACAGCTATTTGCGCAGCGGCTACGATCGCGGCCATCTGGCACCCAACTATGCCATCGCACGGGTGCATGGCCCCGCCGCCCAGTACGACACCTTCCTGATGAGCAACATGGTGCCCCAGCGGCCGGACCTGAATCGTCGGCTCTGGCAGCGCCTGGAGGAAGTGGTGATCGATCGTTTCGTGCCGCGCCACGGCACCCTGCAGGTGATCGACGGGCCGGTCTTCGACGCGGACTTCACCCGGGGCATGCTGCGCCGGGTCGGCCTGGTGGAAGTGCCCGAGGCGTTCTACAAGATCCTGGTGGTGCCGGGCGAGCGGCCCATGGCGCTGGCCTTCGTGATGCCGCAGGACGTGCGCGGCGATGAGCCGCTGGATCGCTTCGTGGTCAGCATCGATCGCATCGAGGCGCTGACCGGGCTGGATTTCTTCCCGAATCTGCCGGAGACGGTGGAGCGCGCGCTGGAAGGGCGGGCGAATCCCCGGGGCTGGGGGCTCGAGGCGGTCGCCGATCTGCCGGGGCGCTTCGACTGAGTCGAGGAGGCCTGGTCCGGCGAGGGGCCGGCGGGCGAGTCGTGGGTACAGACGCAAAAAAACCGCAACGTGTGCGGCCGGAGATATGAAACGATATAGCGATGTGGGTGCTCTTTCTCGAGGAGCTGTCCTCGATGTGTTGCTCTGTCTGCATAACGCGATGGTGCCCAGGAGAGGACTTGAACCTCCACGTCCGTAAGGACACTAGCACCTGAAGCTAGCGCGTCTACCAATTCCGCCACCTGGGCGCGTCATGCATATTCGTCGTGTTCCGAGCCATCGCTTGAGCGATGAATGGTGCCCAGGAGAGGACTTGAACCTCCACGTCCGTAAGGACACTAGCACCTGAAGCTAGCGCGTCTACCAATTCCGCCACCTGGGCGAAACACGAGCGAATCGAGCTTTTAAAGAGCGTGATACCTGACGATGCTGCTGACAGTGTATCGAATTGGTGCCCAGAAGAGGACTTGAACCTCCACGTCCGTAAGGACACTAGCACCTGAAGCTAGCGCGTCTACCAATTCCGCCATCTGGGCAAGTGGCGCGTATATTACCGTATATTTTCGGTGATGCAACCCCTCGCGGGGCGGCGAGCGGCTTTTTTTGCGTATCCATCTTCCTTATAAGCCGTCGCATGGTTGGGTGCGACCCTTGGCGACGCTATACTGCGGCCATGACAAGAGACCCCTATTGCATCACTGCATGCCCGCGGCGCGTGAGCGCCACTCTCCTTCCGTCGTTCCCGACCCTGCCAAGGATGCTCTCCGCATGAATCACTGGACGCTCAGCGACGATCTGCACGCCAGCCGCGAGGCCCACAAGTACGACAAGCCGGCACCCAGCCGCGAATACCTGCTGGCGCGGCTCGAGGAATACGGCAAGCCGATCACCCATGAGGCCATGAGCGACATGCTGGGCCTCGAGGACGAGGATCTGCAGGAAGCCGTGCGCCGCCGCCTGTCGGCCATGGAGCGCGACGGCCAGGTGCTGCGCAATCGTCGCGGCGCCTATGCGCTGATCGACAAGCTCGACCTGATCAAGGGCCGGGTGCTCGGCCACCGTGACGGCATTGGCTTCCTGCTGCGCGACGACGGCAAGAAGCCCGACCTGGTGCTGCCGCCACGCCAGATGCGCCGCGTGTTCCATAACGACCACGTGCTGGTGCGGATCAGCGGCCGCGACCGCCGCGGCCGCGACGAGGGCACCATCGTCGAGGTGCTGGCGCGCAATACCCAGAACATCGTCGGCGTCTATCGCGAGAACACCCCCGATTTCGGCGTGCTGATTCCCGAGAATCCGCGCATCGCCCAGGAAATCATCATTCCGCATAACGCCAGCGGCGGGGCCCGCGACGGCCAGGTGATCTCGGCCGACATCGTCAAGCAGCCGGCCACCCGCGTGCAGCCGGTGGGCCATGTCACCGAGGTGATGGGCGAGCGGATGGATCCGGGGATGGAGATCGATATCGCCATCCGCAGCTACGAGATCCCGTCCGAGTTTCCGCCGGAGGTGCAGGACCAGATCGCCGGCATGTCCGCCGAGGTCGCCGAGGAAGACAAGGCGCACCGCGTCGACCTGCGCCACCTGCCGCTGGTGACCATCGACGACGAGTCCGCCCGCGACTTCGACGACGCCGTCTGCGCCTGGCAGACCAAGTCCGGCAGCTGGAAGCTGCTGGTGGCCATCGCCGACGTCTCCCACTACGTGCGTCCGGGCAGCCCGCTGGATCAGGAGGCGATCAGCCGCGGCAACTCGGTGTACTTCCCGGGCCAGGTCGTGCCGATGCTGCCGGAGCTGCTGTCCAACGGCCTGTGCTCGCTGAACCCGGACGTCGACCGCCTGGCGATGGTCTGCGAGATGAACATCTCCCAGAAGGGCGCCATCAGCCGCTATCGCTTCTACGAGGCGGTGTTCCGCTCCCACGCGCGCCTGACCTACAACAAGGTCGCCTCGATCCTCGACGAGGACGACGAGCAGGGCGATGCGCTGCGTGAACAGTACAGCGAGCTGGTCAAGCCGCTGAACGACCTGAACTCCCTCTACAAGGTGCTGCGCGGTGCCCGCGACGAGCGTGGCGCCATCGACTTCGAGACCACCGAGACGGCGATCGTCTTCAACGACGAGCGCAAGATCGAGAAGATCGTGCCGCGTTCGCGCAACGATGCCCACAAGATCATCGAGGAGTGCATGCTGGCGGCCAACGTCGCCACCGCCCGCTTCCTCGACAAGCACGATCTGCCGGCGCTGTACCGCATCCACGAGCGGCCCTCGCCGGAGCGCCTCGACAAGCTGCGGCTGTTCCTCAACGAGCTGGGCCTGTCGCTGCCCGGCGGCGACGAGCCGACGCCGCAGGACTACCAGGCCCTGGCCGAGACCATCCGCGGCCGCGAGGACGCCGACATCATCCAGACGGTGATGCTGCGCTCCATGAGTCAGGCGGTCTACTCGCCGCAGAACGAGGGCCACTTCGGCCTGGCCTATCCGGCCTACGCCCACTTCACCTCGCCGATCCGTCGCTACCCCGACCTGATCGTGCACCGGGCGATCCGCTCGGTGATCCGCGGGCCGCGCCAGACCGCGACCGTGCTGCGCGAGGAGGGCGCGCCGGTGGAGCCGCCGAGCAAGTGGTGCCCGTACACCTTCGAGCAGATGCTCGAGCTGGGCGAGCACTGCTCGATGACCGAGCGCCGCGCCGACGACGCCACCCGCGACGTCGAGAGCTGGCTGAAGTGCGAGTTCATGTCCGACAAGCTCGGCGAGACTTACAGCGGCACCATCGCCTCGGTGACCCAGTTCGGCATCTTCGTGCGCCTCGACGAGTTCTTCGTCGAGGGCCTGGTGCACGTCACCTCGTTGCCCTCCGACTACTACCACTACGAGGCCGAGAAACACCGCCTCAAGGGCGAGCGCAGCGGCATGAGCTACCGCCTCGGCGACGGGGTCTCGGTGCAGGTGGCGCGGGTCGACCTGGACGATCGCAAGATCGACTTCGAGCTGGCCGACGACCAGCCCAAGCCGCAGCGCAAGGCGCGCAAGTCGCGTGGCCAGCAGGGCAAGGGCGGCGGTCAGGGCGGCGCCCAGGGCCAGTCCGCGGGCGACGGCGATAAGAACGGCGGCAACAAGCGTCGACGCCGCGGCCAGCGTCGTCGCTGAGGCCGATGCCGGGATGTCGAGAAAAGCCGAGATGTCGATGAAAGCGAAGAAGAAGCCCGCGCCGCGCCGCGGGCCCAGGATGCCGAACGGCCTGGACGCCGTCTACGGCGTGCACGCGGTGCGGGCACTGCTCGATCGCGGCGAGGCCCCGCGCGAGCTGTGGCTGCAGGAAGGGGAGGCCGGCGGCCGTCTCGCCGAGCTGGTCGACCTGGCCCGGGCGCGCGGCGCGCGGGTCAGTGCCCATCCCCGTGACGACCTGGATCGCCTCGCCCAGGGCGCCGCCCACCAGGGCATCGTGGCCTTCTGCCCGCCGCTGGCCTTCGAGGCCGAGGCCGCGCTGTGGCATCGCCTGCAGGGCTGGTCGAACACCGAGGCACCGCTGCTGCTGGTGCTCGACGGCGTCACCGACGTGCACAACTTCGGCGCCTGCCTGCGCAGCGCCGACGCCGCCGGTGCCCACGGCGTGGTGGTGCCCAAGGACAAGTCGGCGCCGCTCAACGCCACGGTGCGCAAGGTCGCCTGCGGCGCCGCCGAGAGCGTGCCGGTCTATCAGGTCACCAACCTGGCCCGGGCGTTGGGCAAGCTCAAGGAGCTCGGCGTGTGGGTCACCGGCACCGCCGGCGAGGCCGAGGCGAGCCTGTTCGAGGCCGATCTGGCCGGGTCCACGGCGCTGGTGATGGGCGCCGAGGGCAAGGGCATGCGCCGGCTGACCCGCGAGGCCTGCGACCAGCTGGTCAAGCTGCCCATGGCCGGCAGCGTTTCCAGCCTCAACGTCTCGGTCGCCACCGGCATCGGCCTGTTCGAGGCGGTGCGGCAGCGGGGCGGCAGCACCTCGTCGGCGTGAGCGGCGCCGGAGACGCCGCGAACGATGGCCGGGCGCTTGCGCACCTGGCGTTCACTCTTTAGAATACTGGCGCCCGTTCGTCCGACGAACGGGCATCGTGTATTTCGATAATCACCTCCTTGCTTCCCCTGGGGCCTCACGCCTCTCTGGAAGCTGTCAAACCGCAAGGAGAACCCATGCGTCATTACGAAGTCGTGTTCATGGTCCACCCGGACCAGAGCGAGCAGGTTCCGGCGATGGTCGAGCGCTATACCAGCATCGTCACCGAGAACGGCGGTACCGTGCATCGCCTCGAAGATTGGGGTCGCCGTCACCTGGCCTACCCGATCAACAAGATCCACAAGGCTCACTACGTGCTGATGAACGTCGAGTGCCGCGGCGAGACTCTCGAGGAAATCGAGAACATCTTCCGCTTCAACGACGCCATCATCCGCAGCCTGGTCGTGCGCTGCAAGGAAGCCGTCACCGAGGCTTCCCCGATGATGAAGCCGGCGGAAGAGAAGCGCGCCCGTCGTGACGAGAAGCCGTCACGTCCCGCCCAGTCCGCCTAAGCCACACATCGCACGCTAAGGAGTCTTTCCCATGGCACGCTTTTTCCGTCGCCGCAAGTTCTGCCGTTTCACCGCTGAAGGCGTGAAGCAGATCGATTACAAGGATCTGGACACCCTCAAGGCCTACATCACCGAGACCGGCAAGATCGTCCCCAGCCGCATCACCGGGACCAAGGCCCGTTACCAGCGTCAGCTGTCCACCGCCATCAAGCGGGCTCGCTACCTGGCGCTGCTGCCCTACACCGATAGCCACCAGTAAGACGCAAGCGTGATGCTGCCCGTCGCCCGCTGGATGATGCGCGGTACGCCCCAGGCAGTCGCCGGGGCGGCCGCGGCCACGCTGGTCCCCTGGCTGTTCTGGCTGGGCGCGGCGATCGCCGGACTGGTCACGCTGCGCCGCGGCCTGGCGCCGGCCACGCCGGTGATCATCGCCGCCGCCTTGCCGGCGGGCTGGTGGTGGACCCGGGGCGACGTCATCCCGCTGGCCTGCACCCTGCTGGTCACGCTGATGGCGGTGGTGCTGCGTTCGCGCATGCGCTGGAGCGAAACGCTGGTGATCGGCGCCCTCGCCGGGGCGGCGATGATCCAGCTGGGCATCTTCCTGCCGCCGGGTGGCACGGGGCCCCTGCTGGAGCAGCTGCGCCAGGGGTCGCCGGAGTTCGCCTCGATGCTCGACGAGCTCTCGCGCCAGGGGCTCGAGACCGAACGGCTCGCCGAGATGCTGATCGGTGGCGTCACCGGGCTCATCGTGCTGCTGGCCTCGGTGGCCTGCCTGGCCTTGGCCAGGAACTGGCAGGCGGGGCTCTACAACCCCGGCGGCTTCCGCGAGGAGTTCCACGCCCTGCGCCTGGCTCCCCGCGAACTGCTGGTGCTGATGGCGTTTCTCGTCATCGGCACGCTGCTGGTGCTGCCCGGCCTCGGCCTGATGCTCTGGGTGCCACTGCTGGTGGCCGGTATCGCGCTGGTGCATGGTGTTATCGGATTGAAGGGAATGAACGGGCTGTGGCTGGTCGCCTTCTATGTGTTGCTGATCACCACCTGGCCCATGATTCTCATCGTGCTGCTTGCGGCCCTTATCGACGCGTTCGTGGATATTCGCGGACGACTCGGCCGCAGCGACTGACAAGAGGTTTACGAGATGGAAGTCATTCTGCTCGACAAGATTGGCAAGCTGGGCGGTCTGGGTGACCAGGTCACCGTCAAGCCCGGTTATGGCCGCAACTACCTGGTGCCCTACGGCCTCGCCGTGCCGGCCACCAAGGACAACATCGAAGCCTTCGAGGCCCAGCGTGCCGAGCTCGAAGCTCAGGCCGCCGAGCGCAAGGCCGAAGCCGAAGCCCGCGCCGAACAGCTCAACGACATCGAGCTGTCTCTGGTCGCCAAGGCCGGCGACGAAGGCAAGCTGTTCGGTTCCATCGGTCCGCGCGACCTGGCCGACGCCATCACTTCCGCTGGCTTCGAGGTAGAGAAGAGCGAAGTCCGCATGCCGGAAGGTCCGATCCGTCAGACCGGCGAATACGACATCGCGCTGCACCTGCACGCCGAAGTCGACGCCACCGTGCGCGTGGTGGTCGTGGCCGAATAAGCCCGACTCCCCCGCGGACGCCAGGGGCGCGAGGAGAAATCCTCGCGCCCTTTTTTGCTTGCCTGCGGCACGTCACTCCGCCTGCTGCGTCAGGCGTCCTTCGAGGTAGAATGTGTCGGCCCATGTTGCGGAGGTGCCTGCCCCTATGAACGAATCCCTCGAGCTCGATCAGGAAACCGCGGCGCTGAAGGTGCCGCCCCACTCGCTGGAGGCCGAGCAATCGGTGCTCGGCGGGCTGATGCTCGACAACCAGGCCTGGGACAGCGTGGCCGACCGGCTGGTGGCCAACGACTTCTATCGCTACGAGCATCGTCTGATCTTCAACGTCATGGCGACGCTGGCCGAGGAGGCGCGTCCGCTGGACGTGGTGACCCTGTCCGAGGCGCTGGAGGGGCGCGATCAGCTCGAGACCGTGGGCGGCCTGGCCACGCTGGCGGAGCTGGCGCGCAACACGCCGTCGGCCAGCAATATCCGCGCCTATGCCGATATCGTTCGCGAGCGGGCCACCCTGCGCAAGCTGATCCACGCCGCCAACCAGGTCGCCGAGAGCGCCTTCGCGCCGCAGGGGCGGCCCGCCGACGAGCTGGTCAACGAGGCCGAGCGGCTGGTGTTCCAGATCAGCGAGGAGCGGCCCAAGGAGGGCGGCCCCGTTGGCATGAGCGACCTGCTGGCCAAGGCGGTGGATCGCATCGACGAGATGTTCAACATGCAGGGCGAGATGACCGGCCTGTCGACCGGGTTCCGCGACCTGGACGACATGACCTCCGGCCTGCAGCCTTCGGACCTGGTGATCGTCGCCGGGCGCCCCTCGATGGGCAAGACCACCTTCGCCATGAACCTGGTCGAGCACGCGGTGATCTCGAGCGACAAGCCGGTGGTGGTGTTCTCCATGGAGATGCCCGGCGAGTCGATCATGCTGCGCATGCTCTCGTCGCTGGGGCGCATCGACCAGACCCGGGTGCGGACCGGCCAGCTCGAGGACGAGGACTGGCCGCGGCTGACCTCGGCGGTTAACCTGCTGAAGGACAAGCAGCTGTTCATCGACGACACCGCGGCGCTGTCGCCCAACGAGATGCGCTCGCGGGTGCGCCGGATCGTGCGCGAACACGGCAACCTGGCGCTGATCATGATCGACTATCTTCAGCTGATGCAGGTGCCGGGCTTCTCCGAGAACCGTACCGGCGAGATCTCGGAGATCTCGCGCTCGCTCAAGGGCCTGGCCAAGGAATTCGGCTGCCCGGTGGTGGCGCTGTCGCAGCTCAACCGCTCGCTGGAGCAGCGACCCAACAAGCGCCCGGTGATGTCGGACCTGCGTGAGTCTGGCGCCATCGAGCAGGACGCCGACCTGATCGGCTTCGTCTACCGTGACGAGGTCTACAATCCGGATAACCCCGACAACCAGGGGCTGGCCGAATTCATCATCGGCAAGCAGCGTAACGGGCCGATCGGCACGGTCCACATGGCCTTCATCGGCAAGTACACCCGCTTCGAGGACCTGGCGCCCGACAGCTACGGCGATACCTTCGGCGAGTGACCCCCTTGAGCGGGGCGATCGGCGCCGTATAATCCCCACCCCTCGAACAGCAGACACACACTGGAGAAGCACCATGGCAGGCGGATTTCAGCGCGGTAACCGGCGTCGCACCCCGAAACTCGAGGCGCGCGGCGAATTGCAGTCCGTGGAACGCGAAGGGCCGTTCAAGGAATGGCTGGGCATGCCGGACCTCTACCGCTATCAGCTGGTGGTGGACGGCGAGGACTACAGCTACCAGACCGAGGACTCGGAGCTGCCGGTGGCGGTCGGCGACCGGGTGGTGTTCCGCTACAAGGAGACCAAGGCCGGCAAGTGGGTCGACCGCAATTCGCTGGGCAAGGCGATCGATCCCTCCGATTACCAGTAACGTCGCCGGACGGCGGGGCGTTCACGCCGGGCGGTCCTCGCCGGGCGGAACCCACGGTGCCCTCCACCGGTCTCAGGGCGATACGACAACGTCATCAGCATGTCATCTGACCGCATGAGACTGTGTCAGCATTCACCCTGAAAGATCCCGATGGAGGGACCATGGACTTCACTGACCTCAAGGCCTTCGTGGCCCATCACGACAACTTCGAGATCCGCGTGATCAGTCATGCCGGCAGCCGCGTCTATCAGGTCGAGCTGGAAGACATCGAGGGCCAGCGCCATCTGCTGACCCAGCGCGGCAAGCCGATGCTCTTCCGCGCCCTCGACGACGTCTATCTCGAGCTCAAGCGCGCCGGCATCCATCGCGCCTACCTGGTGCAGTACGTGGCGCACGACGAGATGATCGGCCGCGATGCGCACTACCAAGACGCGCTCAGCTCGCGCATGCCGCTGGTCTTTTGAAGACCACGCATCGCGCCCTTGTTCCGTGCCCCTGGGCCTGTCCTGGGCGGCTACCAAGATATTCCCGCTTCTCCTCGGCGCCCCCGTCAATAGATCGAGTTCCTGATGCCTCGGGGCGTTCTGCTTCCCGCCGATAGCATGCCAGACAACACGGCGGGTCTTCCTGCTGTGGCTTATCCCTTCTGACCGGAGCCGTGGTTGGGGCCTTCCCGTTCCGCATAACGCTCGCTGAGAAAATGTCCCAGCGCTTCCAGGCCGTCGATGTGCTCGCTCAGCGTCTTTATCGCGACCAGCAACGGTACGGCGACGATCATGCCGACGACGGACCACAGCCAGGCGAAGAAGGAGATGGCAAGAAAGACCACGACGGTATTGACGCGCAGGCTTCGGCCGACGAAATAGGGGGTGACGACCTGCCCCTCGAGGGTGGTCAGCAGGAAGTAGGTGCCGACCACGATGGCCAGCCAGCCGACCCCGCCCAGAGACACCAAGGCGACCACCGCCGCGATGATGATCCCCGCCAGGGCGCCGAGATAGGGGACGAAGTTGAAGACGAAGGCGATGATGCCGAAACTCAGCGGGCTTGGCATGCCCAGCAGCCACATCGCCATGCCCACGGCGATCCCCAGTCCGGCATTGATGATGGTGATGGTCAACAGATAGCGGGACAGCTTGCGCTCGATCTTGTAGACGATGCGAATCGCCCGTTTCTTGTCGCGCAGAGTGGGCATGACATGCACGATCTTTTCGTAAAACATGTCACCCGAAGCGAGCAGGAACAACAGTAGCACCATGGTAAAGATGAACTGGGTGAAAAGGGTAGGGATGAGGGATGCGAGCCTGTTGCTGAGCCTGTTGTCTTGCGATTCCACCTCCACCTTCTGAGTATCCGAAGCGTCGGAATCCGCAATATCGTCGAGCCTCTCCTTGGCGGCAAACAGGTCACTGAACGGCCCCGATATCTCGTTCATCCGATATTCTATTTTTCGTTCGATCTGCGGGGCGTCATTGATCCAGCCATTGACCGGCACCGCCAGAGTGGCCGCGATCGCGAACAGGCCGACGAGCAAGGCGCTCACGATGAGGATCGCCGACAGGCCCTGCGAGATGCCGAATCGATCAAACCCTCGCCTGACCGGGCTGAATACCATCGACAGCAGGAAGGCCAGTACGACGGGGACGATGAACATCTGCGAGTAGCTGAGCGCGAAGATGGACAGGTAAATGAACAGGCCCACGCCGATCCATTTGGGAATGGTGTTGGGCCGAGGCGCAGCGCTCGGCTCCCTGGTCCGGTGATCGTTGTCTGGAGTTGCGGTCATGGACGTGTCCGAGTGACGGGCGGATGGGGTGAGCCACTCACGGGGGGCGCAAGCGACAGAGCATCGTGGTTATGCGAGGCCCCTCTGGTGAGATCGCCAAGTCAATGACCGTCAGGCTAAGCCGTTGCCTGAGGAATCGCTAGTGTGTCGTGCCTTCCCCAGTGGCCTGGGCCGACTCGTGTGGCGTCGGTGGCGCGTGGGTTGCACCTGCAGTGCCTCCGCGGAACCGGGCAAGGCCGTGCGTCCGAGGCTCAGGCGGGGTGGTAGCCGGCCCGGTGCACGCCTCGACCATAGGCCGGTTCGGTCTCGAGCCCGGCCAGGAAGGCCTCGGCCTGGGCCCGCATGGCCGTGCGCTTGTCGTCCGACATGCGATCCAGCGAGCCATAGATCAGCTTCATGCGATGATTGCCCGACAGCGCGTCGCGGTGGGTCTCGAGGAAGCGCCAGTAGAGGCTGTTGAGCGGGCAGGCGTCGTCGCCGACGACCCGCTTCGGGTCGAAGCGGCAGTGCCGGCAATGGTCCGACATGCGATCGATGTACTTGCCCGAGGCGCAGTAGGGCTTGGAGCCCATCAGGCCGCCGTCGCCGTGCAGCACCATGCCCAGGGTGTTGGGCAGCTCCACCCACTCGCAGGCGTCGGCATAGACCGCCAGGTACCAGTCGCACAGCGCCGACGGGGCCACGTCGCACAGCAGCGCGAAGTTGCCGGTGACCATCAGCCGCTGGATGTGATGCGCGTAGGCGTTGTCGCGGGTCATCTCGATGGCGCGCCGGAGGCAGCGAAGCTCGGTGTCGCCGCTCCAGTAGAAGGCCGGCAGGCCGCGATTCGCCCCCAGGGCGTTGGCGCGCTTGTAGTCGGGCATGCGTGTCCAGTAGAGGCCGCGGACGTATTCCCGCCAGCCCAGTATCTGGCGAATGAAGCCCTCCACCGAGTTGAGCGGCGCGCGCCCCTCGCGATACTCGCGCTCGGCGCCCTCGCACACCTCCCGGGGCGAGAGCAGGCCGAGGTTCAGCGCCGCCGACAGCCGCGAGTGGAACAGGAAGGGGGCCTCGTCGCTGATGGCGTCCTGCCAGCGGCCGAAGTCGGGCAGCAGCTCGGCGAGGAAGTGGCGCAGATCGGCCAGCGCCTGGCGCCGGGTCACCGGCCAGTGGAAGCCCGCGAGGTCGCCGAAGTGATCGCCGAAGTGCTCCTCCACCAGCGTCATGACCTCGCGGGTGACGTCATCCCGACGATGACGCGGTGGGGCGGGCACCTCGAGGCGTTCGGGCAGCGGCTCGCGGTTGTCGTGGTCGTAGTTCCAGCGGCCGCCGGCGGGCTCGTCGCCCTCCATCAGCAGGCCGGTGCGCCGGCGCATCTCGCGGTAGAAATACTCCAGCCGCGGCGATTTGCGTCCCTTCTCCCAGGCGGCGAAATCCTCCGGCGTGGCATAGAAGCGATCGTCCTCCATCAGGCGCCAGGGCAGGGCGGCGTGAGCGCGCTCACCCATGGCCTGCCACAGGCGCCACTCGCCGGGGCGCACGGCGCGGATCTCGTCGCACTCGTAGAGCCGCGCCAGGCGCTCGGCCTCGTCGAGCAGCGTCTGGGCATTGTCCGGGTCGTCCAGGGCGCTGTAGTGCACGCGCAGGCCGCGGTCGCGCAGGTCGGCGGCGAAATGACGCATGGCGGCCAGGATCAGGGCGATCTTCTGCGGGTGATGGGGCACGTAGCGGCCTTCCTCGGCGACCTCGCACAGGGCGATGACCGCCTCCGGGGGCGCCTCACGCAGGCTCGGCAGGTCATGGCTGAGCTGGTCGCCGAGCACCAGGATCAGGGGACGGGACATTGTTCACCATAAGTTGTACAAATATCTTCAATAGTATAACCATATTTCGCCCGAATGCCCGCAGTGGTAGGCTAGGCCTATCAGTTTCGTCTCATGTCGATCACGGGGAACGCGCGCCATGGCAGCCTTCGAGCACTCATCCGATGCCGAGCAGGACTCACCGGGAGAGGGACGGCTTCGGCACGCGCCCGCCGATCATCCCACGCTGCCTCGGGCGAAGGTCGGCGTGGTGCTGGTCAACCTCGGCACGCCGGATGCCACCGACTACTGGTCGATGCGCCGCTACCTCGGCGAGTTCCTCTCCGATCGCCGGGTCGTCGATTATTCGCGCTGGCTGTGGCAGCCGCTGCTGCAGCTGGTGATCCTCGCCCGTCGGCCGTTCATTTCCGGCGCGGCCTACCGCAGCATCTGGAACCAGGAGCTCGACGAGAGCCCGCTGCTGACCATCACCCGTGAACAGACCGCCCGGGTGTCGGAGCGGCTCGAGGCGGCCTATGGCGACCGGGTCGAGGTGGACTTCTGCATGCGCTACGGCAACCCCTCCACCGACAGCGTGCTGCGCCGCCTCCAGGCGCGCGGCTGCGAGCGCATCCTGTTCTTCCCGCTCTACCCCCAGTACGGCTCGCCGACCACCGCCACCGCCAACGACCAGGCCTTCCGCACCCTGATGCGCCTCAAGTGGCAGCCGGCGATCCGCACCGTGCCCGCCTATTACCGGCATCCGGCCTATCTCGAGGCGCTTTCCGCCTCGGTACGCGAGGCCTATGAGGCCGCCGAGTCGACCCCGGAGGTGCTGGTGGCCTCTTATCACGGCGTGCCCAAGCGCTACCTCGACGATGGCGATCCCTACTACTGCCACTGCCATCAGACCACCCGGCTGCTCCAGGAGCAGCTGGCGATGTCCGACGAGGCGATCGAGACCACCTTCCAGTCCAAGTTCGGGCCGGAGGAATGGGTGGGGCCGGCCACCGTCGAGCGCGTCGCCGAGCTGGCTCGCGAGGGGCGCAAGCACATCGCGGTGATCTCGCCGGCCTTCTCCGCCGACTGCGTGGAGACCCTGGAGGAGGTCCAGCAGGAGATCCGCGCCGCCTTCCTCGAGGCTGGCGGCGAGACCTTTACCTATGTGCCGTGCCTGAATGCCCGCGAGGACCACGTCGATGCGCTGGAGGCCATCGCCCGTCAGGAGCTCTCGGGCTGGCTGTAGCGCCGCCCCTCGAGGCGTTCGCGCCCTCGTGACATTCGCATAAGAGAAAGGCGGCCCGGTGGGCCGCCTTTCTCGTTGCAGGGCGCGTTGCCGAGAGGCGTGTCTCAGTGCCTGTTCGGGCGCTTGTCGAGGGTGATGGGGTCACGCTCGGGGGGGGAGCCGTGGGGCACCGGCGTCTGGCCGACCTCTTCCTCCTGAAGCTCCACGGGATGGCCGCGGGTCTTGTCGACGTACTTGAGCTGCAGGTGCAGGCCGGTCTTGGCCAGCAAGTGAGCGCTTACCGGGGCGGTGATGAACAGGAACAGGGCGATCAGGATTTCCTGCACCACCGGCTCGCTGTCGGCGATGCCGAAGTAGAGCATCGAGGCCACCAGGGTGCAGCCGATGCCCATGGTGGTGGCCTTGGTCGGCCCGTGCAGGCGCATGTAGAAGTCACGCAGGTGCGCCATGCCCAGCGAGCCGATGAAGGCGAAGGCCCCGCCGGCGATCAGGAACAGCGAGATGACTCCCTCGAGAATCACGTAGAACGTCATGCCGGACCCTCCTATTCGATGATGTCGCCGCGCAGCAGGTACTTGCAGACCGCCACGGTACTGATGAAACCGAGCATGGCGATCAGCACCGCCGCCTCGAAGTAGGTCTTGGTGCCGAGCCACAGGCCGAGCAGCACGATCAGGGCGATGGAGTTCACGTACATGGTATCCAGCGCCAGGATGCGGTCGGGCAGGCTGGGCCCCACCGTCAGGCGGAAGGTGTTCAGCAGCAGGGCCAGCATCACCAGCGTCAGGCTGATCTTCAGCGCGATGTCTAGCATTCGTAGATCTCCTTGAGCGGGCGCTCGTAGCGTTCGCGGATCTGTTCGATCAGCGCCTCGTCATCCTCCGCGTCCAGGGCGTGGATCAGCAGCGTCTTGCCGTCCATGCGCACGTTGGCCGACACCGTGCCCGGGGTCAGGCTGATGGTGCTGGCCAGCAGGGTGATGGTGAAGCGCTCCTCCAGCATCAGCGGATACTCCACGAAGTGGGGGTGCGTACGCTGACGCGGGTTGAGGATCAGCCAGGCGACCTCGAAGTTGGCGACCACGATGTCGCCCAGCACTCGCAGCACGTAGCGCAGCAGCAGCCCGGGGCGCTTGACGTTGGGCTGCACGTCCCAGAAGCGGTAGGTGAGCAGCGGGATGGCGATGGCCAGGGCGCCGCCCAGCAGGAACTGACCGAAGGCCAGGCTGCGCACCAGCAGCAGCCACACCACCAGCAGCAGCAGCGACAGCATCGGGATCGGCAGCCAGGAACGAGGACGGATCATGAGGCGTCTCCAGCGTCGGGGAGCAGGGTGCGAACCATGGCATCGGGATCGGCCAGCTGCTCGGCGGCGGCCTGGGTGTAGTCGCTGACCGGTCCGGCCAGCGCCACCAGCAGCGGCGAGGTGGCCAGCAGCAGGGACACGCCGATCCAGTGCTGGCGGGGCAGCGGCTCGCCGTCGCGCTCGCCCTTCTGGCTGCGCCAGAACAGCGTCGAGCCGGCCCGCGACAGGGCGATGATGGCGCCCAGGCCGCTCGCCAGCAGCAGCGGCCACAGCCACGGCTGCTGCTCGGCGGTGGCGGCGTCCAGCAGCAGCGCCTTGCCGATGGCGCCGGACAGCGGTGGCAGGCCGGCCACCGCCACGGCACCGGCCAGGAACAGCATCGAGAGCGCGCCACCCTGGGTCAGCGGCCGGCCGCGGACGATGCGTGTCCCGGCCTTGCCGCGCTGCAGGCCGATCATCTCGGCCAGCAGGAACAGGCCGCCGGTGACCAGGGTGCTGTGGACCAGGTAGTAGAGCAGCGAGGACGTGGCCTCGACCGTGCCCATGCCGACGCCGGCCAGCAGGGTGCCCACCGAGACCAGCACCAGATAGGCCATCAGCAGGCGCAGGTCGCGGGCGGCCAGCACGCCGAGGGTCGCCACGGCCAGGGTCGCCAGCGCCAGCCACCACACCCAGGGCTGCTGCAGGGCGGCCAGGCTGCCGGCCTGCTCGCCGAAGACCAGCGAATAGACCCGCAGGATGGCGTAGATGCCGACCTTGGTCATGATGGCGAACAGCGCCGCCACCGGGGCCGGCGCTGCCGCGTAGGCCCGCGGCAGCCAGAAGTACAGCGGCAGGATGGCGGCCTTGAGGCCGAACACCACCAGCAGCAGCAGGGCGCCGGCGGTCACCAGGCCGCTGCGCTCGGCGGGCAGCTCGGCGATGCGGGCCGCCATGTCGGCCATGTTCAGGGTGCCGGTGGCGCCGTAGAGGGTGCCGACGGCGATCAGGAACAGCGACGAGCCGGCCAGGTTGAGCACCACGTAGTGCACGGCGGCCTGGGTGCGCGACTTGCCGCCGCCGTGCAGCAGCAGGGCGTAGGAGGCCAGCAGCAGCACCTCGAAGAACACGAACAGGTTGAACAGGTCGCCGGTCAGGAAGGCGCCGTTGATGCCCATCAGCTGGAGCTGGAAGAGGCCGTGGAAGTTGCTGCCCTGCTCGTCGTCGCCGCCGCAGGCGAAGATCACGCAGCCCAGGGCCAGCACCGAGGTCAGCATCACCATCAGCGCCGAGAGGCGGTCGAGCACCAGCACGATGCCGAACGGCGGCTGCCAGTCGCCCAGCGCGTAGTAGGCGATCTCTCCGCCGGCGGCCCGGTCGACCAGCAGCGCCGAGACCGCGACCAGCGCCAGGGTGGCCCCGACGCCGAGCCAGCGCTTGGTGCGCGGGCTGCCGTGGCGCGTGCGTAGCAGCAGCACGCCGGCGATCAGCGGCAGCACGACGGGAAGCACGATCAGGTGGGGACTCATCGACGGTTCTCCTCTCGATCGTCGCGACCGCGGCCGCCGTCGACGTGGTCGTTACCCATGTCGCCCCGGGCGCGCATCGCCAGGATCACCGCGAAGGCGGTCATGGCGAAGCCGATGACGATCGCGGTCAGCACCAGCGCCTGGGGCAGCGGATCGGCGTAGGTGGTCTTGCCGTCGACGATGGCCGCGCCGTGGGTGGACAGCCCGCCCATCGAGAACAGGAACAGGTTGACCGCGTAGGACAGCAGGGTCAGTCCCACTACCACGGGGAAGGTCCGGCCCCGCAGGATCAGATAGAGGCCACAGGCGCTGAGCACGCCGGTGGTGATGGCATAGAGGCTTTCCATCAGCGTTTCTCCTTGCCGCTGGAGGTGGAGGGCGCGTCGTCCTTGCCCGGCCGGTGGAGCGTGGTGACCTTGCCGAGGTTGGCCAGGATCATCAGCGTTGCCCCGACCACGGCCAGATAGACGCCGAGGTCGAAGATCATCGCCGTGGCCAGCTCGAAGTCGCCGATCAACGGCAGATGGAAGTGACCGAAGGACGAGGTCAGGAAGGGGTAGCCGAACAGCCAGCTGCCCACGCCCGTCAGGGTCGCCAGCCCGACGCCGGCGATGGCCACCGGCTGATAGGGGAAGTCGAGTCGCGCCTGGGCCCATTCCACGCCGCGGGCGATCAGCAGCAGGATCAGCGCCACGGCGGTGATCAGGCCGGCGATGAAGCCACCGCCGGGCAGGTTGTGGCCGCGCAGGAAGATGAAGGCGGACACCAGCAGCGCCAGCGGCAGCAGCGCCTGGGAGATGGTGGTCAGGATCATCGGGTAGCGATCCGGGCACCACAGCCGGCCCTCGGTATCACTGTGCGGCATGAACAGGCGCAGGCGATTGAGCAGCTTGAAGATCGCCAGGCCGGCGATGGCCAGCACGGTGATCTCGCCCAGGGTATCGAAGCCGCGGAAGTCGACCAGGATGACGTTGACCACGTTGTGGCCGCCGCCGCCGGAGACGCTGTTGTCGAGGAAGAAGCCCGAGATGCTGGCGTTGTCGCGGGTCAGCACCGCGTAGTTGAGACTGGCGATGGTCATGCCCAGGGCGCCGGCCAGGGCGATGTCGCGCAGGTTGCGCGGCATCGAGGACTCGCGCGGCGTCTTCTGGGGCAGGAAGAACAGCGCCAGCATCAGCAGGATGATGGTCACCACCTCCACCGAGAGTTGGGTCAGGGCCAGGTCGGGGGCGGAGAAGCGGGCGAAGGTCAGCGAGACCAGCAGGCCCACCATCGACAGCATCAGCAGCGAGATCAGGCGGTAGCGGTGGGTGACCACGGTGGCCAGGCCGCTGAAGATCAGCAGCGCCGCGCCGGTCATCAGTATGCCGTCCACCGCCTGCTCGGGCCGGTCGCCTGCCAGGCTCGGCATCTTGCCGAGGCCGAGCGCGATGAACGCCAGCGAGACCAGCAGCAGCAGGCCCACGTAGCGCTGCAGCGAGGCGTTGTCGAGGCGTGACAGCAGCGACTCCGAGCGGTTCGCCGTGCGCTGCACGGCGGCCTCGAACACCAGTCGCGCGTCCACCGGCTTGAAGCCGCGCAGGAAGCGGCGCAGGTGCGAGTGGGCGGCATAGAGCCCCACGCCGACGAGCAGCGCCACGGCGCTCATCGCCAGCGGCAGGTTGAAGCCGTGCCAGATCGCCAGGTGGAATTCCAGCGGGGCGAGCAGCACCGCGCGGCTGGCCAGGTCGAGCAGGCCGCCGGCCAGCGCCGAGGGGAACAGGCCGACCAGCACGCACAGCATGGCCAGCAGCGCCATCGGGGCGCTCATCAGTCGCGGCGGCTCATGGGGCGCCTTGGGCGGCGCCTGCTTCGGCGTCTTGAAGAACACCGCGTGCACCAGGCGCAGCGAGTAGGCCACCGAGAGCACGCCGCCGGCGGTCGCCAGCAGCGGCATCAGCCCGCTCAGCCCGCCGAGGACCGGGGTGTCCAGGGTCTCGGCGAACAGCATCTCCTTGGACAGGAAGCCGTTGAACAGCGGCACGCCGGCCATGGCCGCGCCGGTGATCGTGGTCAGCACGGCGGTCAGCGGCATGGCGCGGCGCAGCCCGCCGAGGTGCGACAGCTCACGGGTGCCGGTCTCGTGGTCGATGATGCCCGCCCCCATGAACAGCGCCGCCTTGAAGGTGGCGTGGTTGATGATGTGGAACAGCGCCGCCAGCACCGCCATCGGGCTGCCGATGCCCAGCAGCACCGTGATCAGGCCCAGGTGGCTGACGGTGGAGAACGCCAGGATGCCCTTGAGGTCGGTCTTCATCAGCGCGAACCAGGCGCCATAGAGCATGGTGGTCATGCCGACCAGCGAGACCGTCAGGGTCCACAGCTCGCTGCCGGCCAGCGCCGGGTGCAGGCGCGCCATCAGGAAGATGCCTGCCTTGACCATGGTCGCCGAGTGCAGATAGGCCGAGACCGGCGTCGGCGCGGCCATGGCGTGGGGCAGCCAGAAGTGGAAGGGGAACTGGGCCGACTTGGCGAAGGCGCCGAGCAGCACCAGCGCCAGGGTCAGCGGGTAGCGCGGATCGGCGAGGATGGTCTCGCCGCTGGCCAGCACGGTGTCCAGGTCGTAGCTGCCGACGATATCGCCGATCAGCAGGAAACCGGCCAGCAGCGCCAGGCCGCCGGCGCCAGTGATCGTCAGCGCCATGCGCGCGCCCTTGCGGGCATCGCTGCGGTGCGACCAGAAACCGATCAGCAGGAAGGACGAGAGGCTGGTCAGTTCCCAGAAGATCCACAGCAGCAACAGGTTGTCGGACATCGCGATGCCGACCATGGAAGCCATGAACAGGATCAGATAGGCGTAGAAGCGCCCGTAGGGTTCGTCCGGATCCAGATAGTAATGGGCGTAGAGCAGGATCAGCAGGCCGATCCCCAGGATCAGCAGGTTGAACAGCAGCGACAGGCCGTCCAGCCTGAAGGCCAGCTCCAGGCCCAGTGAGGGGATCCAGTCGATGGCGAAACGCAGCGTCTCGCCGTCGAGCAGGGCGGGGATTTCCGCCAGCATCAGCAGCAATGCCAGGGCGGGCAGGGCGGCGGTGGCCAGGGAGCATTCCCGGCGTCTCAGTCCGGCGCCGAAGGCCGGCACCAGCACGCCGAGAAGGGGTAGCAGCGCTATCCACATCAAGGTCATCGATCAGTCATCCTGCTCGGTTGCGTTATGTCGGAGCGTCATCATGCCGAGAGGGCGGCCGCGCGCAAGAGGTCAGGCGCCGCCTCCGTCCCAGGGCCGATCGAGCCCCATGAAGTAGTTGAATCGCAATACCTTACCGTATCGGGCGGCGGCTCGCGCCACCTTGCCTTTCAAAATCGGGCTCTTTAAGGTTGAGTCACGTTTTATCCGGTGGGCCCGCGCGGACGCCAGGGAGGAAGGCTCGATGCAACTGGTGGTGTTGGGAGGTTTCTTGCTCGCCGGGATGGCGCCGCTGCTGCATCGCTGGTTCGGCTCGCGCACCCCGCTGCTGATGGCGGCGCTGCCGGCGGGGATCGCCGCCTGGCTGCTGGCCCAGTGGCCGGCGATCGTCGCCGGTGAGGCCCTGCGCCTGGAATGGGCCTGGGCCCCGGGGCTCGATATCAGCCTGACCTTCCTGATCGACGGCCTGTCGCTGATGTTCGCCCTGCTGATCAGCGTGATCGGCGCCCTGGTGCTGGCCTACAGCGGCGAATACCTGCGTGGCCATCGCGACCTGCCGCGTTTCCTGGTGGTGATCACCGCCTTCATGATGTCGATGCTGGGCCTGGTGCTGGCCGACAACCTGGTGGCGCTGTTCGTGTTCTGGGAGCTCACCAGCGTCACCTCCTACCTGCTGATCGGCTTCAATCACACCGATGCGACGGCCCGCAAGGCCGCACAGCAGGGCCTGCTGGTGACGGTGGGCGGCGGGCTGGCGCTGCTGGCCGGCGTCGTCATGCTGGCCGTGGCCGGCGACAGCTGGTCGCTGGCGGCCCTGGTCGAGCGCGGCGAGCTGCTGCGCCAGCACGACCTCTATACGCCGCTGCTGATCTGCATCCTGGTCGGGGCCTTCACCAAGTCGGCCCAGTTCCCCTTCCACTTCTGGCTGCCCAATGCCATGGCGGCGCCGACCCCGGTCTCGGCCTATCTGCACTCGGCGACCATGGTCAAGGCCGGGATCTACCTGCTGGCGCGCCTGCATCCGGCGTTGGGCGGCAGCGAGACCTGGACGCTCACCCTGTCGCTGGTCGGCGCCCTGACCATGGCCACCGGGGCCTTCCTGGCGATCCATCACACCAGCATCAAGAAGCTGCTGGCCTATTCCACGGTGATGGCGCTGGGCACCCTGACCCTGCTGCTGGGCATCGGCACGCCCGGGGCCTTGAGCGCCTTCGTGGTCTTCCTGCTGGCGCACTCGCTCTACAAGGGCGCGCTGTTCCTGATCGCCGGCATCCTCGACCACGAGACCGGCACCAAGGACGTCACCGCCATGGGCGGGCTGCGTCGGGTCATGCCGCTGACCGCCACCCTGGCCGTGGTCGCCGGGCTGTCGCTGGCCGGGCTGCCGCCGCTGCTGGGCTTCGTCGGCAAGGAGCTGATGTTCGCCTCGGTGCTGGACGCCACGGCCTGGCGCTGGCTGCTCCTGGCCCTGGCCTTCCCGGCCGCCTTCCTGACCCTGGCGGTGGCGGCGATCGTCACCCTGCGGCCCTTCTTCGGTGCCCGGCGGGAGACGCCCCGCACGCCCCACGAGCCGCCCTTCGCCATGCTCGCCGGCCCGCTGCTGCTGGCGTCGCTGTCGCTGTGGCTGGGGCTGGCGCCGGGCGGGCTGGACGGCCTGACCAACGCCATCCTGGCGGGCATCGGGGCGCCCGACGCCGGCGTGCACCTGGCGCTGTGGCACGGGGTCAACCTGCCGCTGGTGCTGTCCGTGGCCAGCCTGGTGCTGGGGGGGCTGGTGTATCGCCACTGGGATCGGCTGCGCCTCGCCCTGCGGCGGCTCGACCCGCTGATGGCGCGTGGCCCCGAGGCCGGCTATGCGGCGCTGATGGCGGGCCTGGTGTCGCTGTCGGCCTGGCAGACCCGCTTCCTGCAGAACGGCTACATGCGCAACTACCTGGTGATGACCCTGCTGGTGCTGCTGGGGCTGGTGGGGCATGCCTTCTTCGTCCGTCACGGCCTGGCGATCGAGCTCGGCCTGTCGGTCCACTTCCACGAGGCGGTGGTCGCCGGGCTGATGGTGGCCGGCGCGGTGACCGCCTGCGTGATGCGCGCCCGGCTGGCGGCGGTGGCGGCGGTGGGGGTGATGGGCTTCTCCATCGCCCTGACCTTCGTGTTGTTCAGCGCGCCGGACCTGGCCATCACCCAGCTGCTGGTGGAGACCCTCACCGTGGTGCTGCTGGCGCTGGTGCTGTTCCGCCTGCCGCGCTTCGCGACCCTGTCGACCCCGCTCGAGCGGCTGCGCGATCTGGTGGTGGCGACCCTGACCGGGGGGCTCATCACGCTGCTGATGCTCTCGGTGCTGTCCGGGGAGCGCCTGCCGCGCATCTCCGACTGGATGGTCGCCAACAGCCAGCCGCTGGCGCACGGGCACAACATCGTCAACGTCATCCTGGTGGATTTCCGCGCCCTGGACACCCTGGGCGAGATCTTCGTCCTGGCCCTGGCGGCCGTGGGCGTCTACGCCATGCTGCGGTTCCACGCCGGCGAGTACGAGGCCCGCGACGACGGGCGCTCGGGAGGGCCGCCCGATGGTTAAGTCCGGCACCCTGATCCTCAGCGTCGCCGCCCGCCTGCTGCTGCCGCTGCAGCTGCTGTTCTCGGTGTTCCTGCTGCTGCGTGGTCACGACGAGCCCGGCGGGGGCTTCATCGCCGGCCTGGTGGCGGCAGGGGGCTTCGCGCTCTACCTGTTCGCCTTCGGTCGTCACGCCCTGCGCCGAGTGCTGCGGGTCTCGCCGCGCGATCTGGTGGGCGTGGGGCTGCTGCTCGGCGTGAGCTCGACGCTGCCGGCCTGGTGGAGCGGCGAGCCCTTCTTCACCGCCCACTGGTGGACGATCCCGGTGATCGACTTCAAGGCCTCGACGCCGCTGATCTTCGATATCGGCGTCTACCTGGCGGTCGTGGGCGTGGTGCTCACCGCCATCACCGCCCTGGTGGACACCGATCGACACGATGAGGGATAGCCTATGGAACCCCTGATGGCCGTGACCATCGGCGTGCTGTTCGCCACCGCCATCTACATGATGCTGCGGCGCTCCATCGTCAAGCTGGTGATCGGGCTGATGCTGCTGTCCAACGCCGCCAACCTGCTGATCTTCGCCACCGCCGGCATGCGCCGTGGGGCGCCGCCGCTGGTGCCGGAGGGGCTCGCTGCCCCCGAGTCGGCGGTGGCCGATCCGCTGCCCCAGGCGCTGGTGCTGACCGCCATCGTCATCGCCTTCGGCGTGCTGTCGTTCGCGGTGGTGCTGGTGCGGCGCGCCTGGGAGATCGTGCGCGCCGACGACCTTGACCGGATGAAGGATACCGACACGTGACCCCGCAGATCGCGCTCCCCGTCCTCATCCCGCTGTTCGCCGGGGCCCTGTCGCTGGTGTTCTGGCGCTCCCGCACGATGCAGCGCCTGATCGCGGTGGGCGGCACCGTCGGGCTGCTGGCCACCGGCGTCTGGCTGCTGATGACGGTGAGCCGCGACGGCATCCAGGTGATGCAGATGGGCGGCTGGCCGGCGCCCTTCGGCATCAGCCTGGTCGCCGACCTGCTGGGCGCGCTCATGGTCGTGCTGACCGGCATCATCGGCCTGGCGGTGGCGCTCTTCTCGCTGGCCTCGGTCGGCCGTGGGCACCAGGACTACGGCTATTTCCCGCTGATGCACCTGCTGCTGGCCGGCGTGGCCGGGGCCTTCTTGACCGGCGACATCTTCAACCTCTACGTGTGGTTCGAGGTGATGCTGGTGGCGTCCTTCGCGCTGCTGATCCTGGGCAGCGAGAAGCCGCAGATGGAGGGGGCGATCAAGTACGTGACCCTCAATCTGGTGTCGTCGGTGCTGTTCCTGGTCGCCGTGGGCCTGCTGTACGGCATGGTGGGCACCCTCAACATGGCCGACATCGCCCGCCGCCTGACGACCCTGGACGATACCGGCATGGTCGACGTGCTGGCGATGATGTTCATGGTCGCCTTCGGCATCAAGGCGGCGGCCTTCCCGCTGTTCTTCTGGCTGCCGGCCTCGTACCACACGCCGCCGGTCGCGGTCTCGGCGCTGTTCGCCGGCCTGCTGACCAAGGTCGGGGTCTATGCGCTGTTCCGGGTGTTCACGCTGATCTTCCATCACAGCCCCGGCTATACCCACGAGATCCTGCTGTGGGGAGCCGCCCTGACCATGCTGTCCGGTGTCCTGGGGGCGGCGGCGCAGTTCGAGTTCCGTCGCATCCTGTCGTTCCACATCGTCAGCCAGATCGGCTACATGATCCTGGGGCTGGCGCTGTTCACGCCTCTGGCGATCCTCGGCGGGGTGTTCTATATCGCCCACCACATCATCGTGAAGACCAACCTCTTCCTGATCAGCGGCATCGTCCAGCGGCTGCGCGGCAGCTATCGCCTCGAGACGCTGGGCGGCGTCTATCGCCAGCACCCCTGGCTGGCGGTGCTGTTCCTGATATCGGCGCTGTCGCTGGCCGGCATGCCGCCGCTGTCGGGCTTCTTCGCCAAGTTCATCGTGATCCGGGCGGGCCTCGAGGCCGAGGCCTACGGGGTGACGGCGATCGCGCTGCTGGTGGGGCTTCTCACCCTGTACTCGATGATCAAGATCTGGAACGAAGCGTTCTGGAAGGCGCCGCCCGATGACGAGGCCGGGGGCGAGCCCGCCCGGGAGGTCGGGCAGCGCGAACTATGGCTGATGGGCGCGCCGGCGGTCGGCCTGGCGCTGTGCACCCTGGCGATCGGGCTGCAGCCCGACGCGCTCTATGCGCTGGCCGAGGCCTCCGCGGCGCAGCTGCTGGCGCCCGAGCGTTACATCGAGGCGGTACTCGGCGTACCGGGAGGGGAGCCATGATCGGCGCGGCCTGGAACCTGATGCTCGGCGTCGCCTGGGTGGTGCTGACCGGCGACTTCAGCGGCGGCAGCCTGTTCGCCGGTCTGGTGTTCGGCTACCTGGTGCTGGCGCTGATCCAGCCCCAGGTGCCGGCGCTGGCCGGTTACGCCCAGCGGCTGCCGCGACTGATCCGCTTCGTCGGCTTCTTCCTCAAGGAGCTGGTGGTCTCCAACCTGCGGGTGTCCTACGACATCGTCACGCCGCCCTGGTACATGAAGCCGGGGGTAATCGCGATGCCGCTGAAGGCCCGCACGGAATTCGAGATCGCCTTCGTCGCCAACCTGATCTCGCTGACCCCGGGGACGCTGAGCCTGGACGTCTCCGACGACCGCCGCGTGCTCTACATCCATGCCATGTTCCTCGACGACGAGCCGGCGCTGACCCGCAGCCTGGCCGAGCTCGAGCGGCGTGCCCTGGAACTCTTCCACTGACGAGGGGAGGCCTGTCCCGTGTCGATCGTGATCCTGTTCAGTCTGGCCGTGATGTCGCTGGCCCTGTGCCTGGCGTTCGCGCGCCTGTTCCGGGGGCCGAGCCTGCCGGATCGGGTCGTGGCGCTGGAGCTATTCTCCTCGATCCTCGTCGGCATCATCGGCGTGGTGGCCATCGCCACCGACGTGGCGATCCTGCTCGACGTGGCCATCGTCATGGCGCTGATGGCCTTCATGGCCACCATCGGCTTCGCCCGGTTCCTCGAGCGGGGAGGGCCGCGAGATGACTGAGGTGCTCACCGCCGCCGGCCTGCTGACCGGCTCCACCTTCATGCTGCTG
Organism: Halomonas sp. B23F22_10; assembly: GCF_043496975.1. Taxonomy (NCBI): domain Bacteria; kingdom Pseudomonadati; phylum Pseudomonadota; class Gammaproteobacteria; order Oceanospirillales; family Halomonadaceae; genus Halomonas; species Halomonas sp. B23F22_10. Next base: position 390,872 of record NZ_JBIEKF010000004.1, read on the forward strand.
GCCGCCCTGGGGGTGGTGCGCCTGCCCGATCTGCTGACCCGCCTGCACGCGACCACCAAGGCGGCCACGCTGGGCGTGTCGCTGATCATGCTGTCGGTGGCGGTGCACTTCGCCGAGACGGCGGTGGTGGCCCGGGCCCTGGGGATCATCCTGTTCCTCCTGCTGACGGCACCGGTGGCGGCGCATATCATCGGCCGCGCCGGCTACTTCGTCGGCGCCCGGCTGTGGGACGGCACCGTCAAAGACGAGCTGCGCCCCCACTACGATCCGCTGACCCATCGCCTGCGCAGCGGGCGCGAAGAGGACGACGAGCCGCCCGCCGCGCCGCCCCACCGCGACTGACTCCCCCGCCCGCAAGACGCGCCTCGCCCCGTCGGGGCGTGTCACCCCGAGACTCGCGACGCCCCCAGGTTGGCGAGTCGCTCGCCGCCTTCGGCCCATTCCCCCCGCCTGCCGGCCCGCAGGGTGAATCCTGTCGGCGTCGGCCGTGCCGCTTGCGTTCGCGATCATGGGATATAACATGTACATAAGTTGTACCATTTTTTTATCCTGTCCATGTCGGGTGAAGCCATGCGTCGCAAGGCCGACCTTCCCTCCAAGCCCTGCCAGTGCTGCGGCCGTCCGTTCCGGTGGCGCCGCAAGTGGGCGCGCTGCTGGGAGGAGGTGCGCTATTGCAGCGACCGCTGCCGTCGCGAGGCCAGGCGCCTTTCACGAGGCGAGGACGGGGCATGAGGAGGCCGTCATGAGCATCGATCTCGTCTGGCTGCGCCAGGACCTGCGCCTGGCCGACAATCCGCTGTTCGCCGCGCCGCTGGGAGAACACCTGGCCTGCGTCTATGTGCTGGATGAGCGCTGGCTGAAGGAGCGGCGCATCGGCCCGGCACGCCTCGGCTTCCTGTGGCAGAGCCTGATCGAGCTGCGCGGCCGCCTGCTCGCCCGGGGCAGCGACCTGCTGGTGCGGATCGGCGATCCGGCCGAGGAGGTGGCCGCCCTGAGTGCCGAGCTCGGCGCCCGGCGGGTGAGGGTGCGGCGCGATCCCGGCTGGGAGGAGACCCGCGCCGTCGAGCGGCTGGCGCCGCGCCTCGCCGCGGGGTGCGAGCTCGAGTGCCTAGAAGGGGGCATGCTGTTCACCGAGGACGACCTGCCGCGGCCGGTCGCGGCGCTGCCGCCCGGCTTCTCGGGGTTCCGGCGTCGGCTCGAGGGCGTCACGCCCCAGGGCGCCGGCGCGGAGCCGGTGACGCTGCCGCCCTGGCCGCCCGATGCCTCGCGCGGGCTGCCGCCGCTGCGCTGGGTCGACGTGCGGGCGGCCGAGTGGAGCGCCTCGCCCCTCGGCGGCTTCTCCTTCGCCGGCGGTGAGAGCGCCGGCCTGGCGCGGCTGGACGATTACCTGTGGGGCAGCGGCGCGGTGGCGCACTACGCCGAGACTCGCAACGGCCTGGTCGGCGCCGACTTTTCCAGCCGGCTGTCGCCCTGGCTGGCACTGGGCTGCCTCTCGGCCGCCCAGGTCAACGATGCCCTGGACGGCTGGGAGGCGCAGCGCGGCGCCAGCGACTCGAGCCGCTGGCTGCGCTTCGAACTGCTGTGGCGGGAGTATTTCCACTGGGCCGCGTGGCAGGATGGCCGGCGACTCTATGGCGGCGCCACGGCGCCCGACGGGGGCGAGGAGTTCGCGGCCTGGTGCCGTGGCGAGACCGGGCTGCCGTTCGTCGACGCCGGGATGCGCGAGCTGGCCGAGACCGGCTGGCTGTCGAACCGCGCCCGCCAGAACGTGGCCAGCCATCTCGTTCACGACCTGGGCGTCGACTGGCGACTGGGGGCGGCCTGGTTCGAGCGCTGCCTGATCGATCATGACGTCGCCAGCAACTGGGGCAACTGGGGCTATATCGCCGGCCGTGGCCGGCATGCCAGGGCGCATCGCTTCGACGTCCTGGACCAGGCCGAGCGCTACGATCCCCGGGGCGACTACGTGGCCCGCTGGTGCCCCGAGCTCGCCGACCTGCCGCCCGGCAGCGCCCGCCATCGCCCCTGGCAGCACGATCCCGCGGTCTTCCTGCCGCCGCCCTCGCTGGCGACGCCGGCTCGGCGGGACGTCGCGCCATGAACGCCGATCGCGATGACCCGGAGCGGGGCGCCCGCCTCCCCGGCATGAACGGACTCGGCGTCGCCGGGCTGGTGCCGTTCGTCGTGACCCTGACGGCGGCCTACCTGGCATCGCCGCCGGGGCAGACCCTCGCCATCCAGGCCTTCCTCGCCTATGGCGCGGTGATCCTGTCCTTTCTCGGCGGGGTGCACTGGGGACTGGCGCTGGCCGGCGCCGGCGGGCCCGAACCCGCGGGCCGCCGCCTGGTCGTGGGCGTGCTGCCGAGCCTGGTCGCCTGGCCGGCGCTGCTGCTCGCGCCGCCGGCCGCCGCCGCGACGCTGCTGGCCGGCTTCGTCGCCCTGCGCCTCTACGAGGCGGGCCCCGGCGCCGCGGGGCTGCCGGGCGACTATCGGCGGCTTCGCACTCGACTGACCGCCGTCGTGGCGGCCTGCCATTTGGCACTGATCGCGAGGCTGCTGCTGCTGGCCTGAACGGGCGTTCTGCGCGATCATCGGGGGCCATTTTCGTCAAGGAACGTCGTCGATGTTGCCCCCGTTACTGCTCCTCGTGCTGCTCTGTGCCGGCCTGGCCGGCTGCCAGGGTCTCACCCCGCCGCGCGCCGAAGCCGCCTCTTCCGCGGCCACTCCCGAGACGTCTGCCACGGCCGATGCCGCCGCCACGGCGATGACGGACGAGTCGGCGTCCGCCGAGCGGCCCGGGGCCGTGGGCGACTTCGACGACTGGCGCCGCGACTTCCGCCGCCTGGCGAGCGACCAGGGCCTCGGCGAGGCCGCCCTGGCGCGCATCGACGCGCTGCGCTACCTGCCCCGGGTCATCGAGCTGGATCGGCGTCAGCCGGAGTTCGTGCGCCCGATCTGGGAGTACCTCGACGGGGCGGTGTCGACGAACCGGGTGAGCACCGGCCGCGATCGGCTCGAGGCCCATCGCCGCACGGCCGAATGCGCCGAGGATCGCTACGGCGTGCCGGCCGAGGTGCTGGTGGCGATCTGGGGCATCGAGAGCAGCTACGGCGGCTATCAGGGCGAGGTCTCGACCCTCGATGCCCTGGCGACCCTGGCCCATGACGGCCGCCGCCGCGACTTCGCCCGCGGCGAGCTGCTGGCGGCGCTGCGCATCCTCGAGGCCGGTGACGTGCCCGCCGAGCGCATGGTCGGCTCCTGGGCCGGCGCCATGGGCCATCCGCAGTTCCTGCCGTCGAGCTATCTGGCCCACGCGGTGGACGGCGACGGCGACGGCCGCCGCGATATCTGGGGCAGCGTCCCCGATGCCCTGACCTCGATCGCCGCCTATCTCGCCGAGGCCGGCTGGCGCGCCGACGAACCCTGGGGCCTGGAGGTCGCGCTGCCGGACGACTTCGACTATTCGCTGACGGGCGATACCACCCGCCGCAGCGCCGACGACTGGGCCACGAGGGGCGTGCGCCCGCGCGCCGGCGAGGCGCTGCCCGCACTGGACGAGGCCGCGCTGATCGCGCCGGCCGGGGCACGGGGGCCGGCCTTCCTGGTCGGCCACAACTTCCGCGTCATTCGCCGTTACAACAACGCCACCAGCTATGCGCTGGCGGTGGCCACGCTGGGCGACGCCATCGACGGGCGCCCCGCGGTCCAGGGCGACTGGCCCCGCGAGGAGCCGGCGCTCAAGCGCACCCAGGTGCTGGAGCTGCAGCGGCGACTCAACGCCCGCGGCCACGAGGTCGGCGAGGCCGACGGCATCCTCGGGCCCAATACCCGGCGTGGCCTGCGGGCCTTCCAGCGCGAGATCGGCGTGACGCCGGACGGCTTCGCCACCCTGGGGCTGCTGGAGCGGCTGCGGGAGGTGGGCTCATGAGGCGCGCGGCGTGGTGTCTGGCGGCGGCGCTGTGGTCGGGGCTGGCCCTGGCCGAGGCGCCGGATCGCACCGTGGGCTGGGTCGAGTCGGTGACCCTGATGCCCTGGAACCTGCCCTTCGAGGCCAAGCTGGACAGCGGGGCGCTGACCTCGTCGCTGGACGCGAGGGACATCGAGCGCTTCGAGCGCGACGGCGAATCCTGGGTGCGCTTCCGGCTGCAGTTCGATGACGAGGACAAGGGCGAGACCTTCGCCATGACCCTCGAGCGCCCGCGGGTGCGGCGCCTGACGGTGCGCGGCGCCGGCGGCACCGACGATCGGCCGGTGGTGCTGATGGATGTGTGCGTGGACGGCGTGCGCCACGAGGAGGAGTTCAGCCTGCGCGACCGCTCGGAGATGACCTACCCGATCCTGCTGGGGCGCCGCACCATCGGCCACCTGGGGCGACTGGACGTGGCCAGCACCCATCTGACCGAGCCCGGCTGCGACGGCGATGCGCCGCGCAAGCCCCATCGGCCGGACGAGGACGCGTCCGGCGATGACGGGGCGAGCGGAGAGAACGAGGAGAAGGGGAAGACCGACGGCGCTGAGGCGTCGTCGTCATCGGCCGTCGAGCCGGCCTCCGAGCCCGAGGACGCGCCGGCGTCAGAATAGCCGTGCCAGCAGGGCGGTGACCGCGGTCTCCACGCGCAGGATGCGCGGGCCCATGTGGACGCCATGGCAGCCGGCCTCGACCAGCTTCTCCACTTCCCACGGAATGAAGCCGCCCTCGGGGCCTACCACCAGCAGCGTCGGCGCCTCGACCCCGCGGGGGCAGGCGTCCGACATGCCGGGATGGGCCAGCAGCCCGCGGCGGCCGGCCAGGAGCCCCGGCAGGTCGTCCTCGACGAAGGGGCGGAAGCCCTTGGCCAGGGTCACCCGCGGCGGGCGGGTGTCCCGGGCCTGCTCCAGGCCCAGCTCCAGATGGCGGCGGATCTTGTCCTCGGACAGCTCCGGCGACTGCCAGTAGCTCTTCTCCACCCGTTGGGTGTTCAGAAGCGTCAGCTCCTTCACGCCGAGCGCTGTCACGTGTTCCAGGGTGCGCGCCAGCATCCGCGGCCGCGGCAGGGCCAGCACCAGATGCACCGGCAGCGGCGCCGGCGGGGCCTGGTCGAGGCCGGAGACGTCGAACACCGCCTCCGTGTCGCTCAGGGTCAAGAGCTCGCCGCGCCCCAGGGCGCCGCCCTCGATGCCCAGCGTCATGGCGTCGCCTTCGCGGGCCCGGTGGACCTCGCGCAGATGGGCGAGCCTTCGCGGGTCGCGCACCCGGGCCAGGCGGTCGTTCTCGATGTCGTCGGGCGAGAGCAGGATCAGGTTCATGGGGCCTCGTGGTGCCGGTATGCCTTGCATGAAGGGTGGGGCGGTGCACAATACCTGCATAAGGAGGCATCCGCCCACCCGATTCGAACCGAGGAGAGCGCCGTGCGCGTGATTCGCAAGTATGCCAACCGCAGGCTCTATGATACCGAACAGAGCCGCTACGTGACCCTCGAGGACCTGCGCAAGCTGATCCTCGACGAGGTGCCCTTCCGGGTCGAGGATGCCAAGAGCGGCGAGGACCTGACCCGCACCATCCTGCTGACCATTATCATCGAGCAGGAGCAGGCCGACGGCGACGCCCAGGTGTTCTCCAACGACCTGCTGGCCCAGTTCATTCGCGTCTACAACATGGCCCAGCCGCTGCCGCTGGCGCGCTACCTGGAGCAGGGCACGCAGCTGATGATGGAGCAGCAGAAGCACCTGCAGGACCAGTGGCAGCAGGCCATGCGCCACACGCCGATGGAGATGATGCGCGAGCTGGCCGAGGAGAACATGCGCTTCTGGCAGCAGAACCTCGGCGGCAAGGGCCGCAAGGACGACGACGAGTCCTGATGGCGTATCGATGCTCTCGGGGCTGATCCGGTGACAGGTCGCCGAGGGGCGCTGTGACCCCTTCCTTGGGCGCTACTTTTGCCATCCATGGCAAAAACCCCCTCTCCGACCTGTCCCCGGCGCCCCGCGTGGCGCTTCGATAGGTCGGCGTATCGAAGCTGAAGGCGGCGCCGGCGGCCGCTTTCTGACATAATGCGGCGACGTTTTTCCCGTGTTATCCCCCTGTAAGTGAGGTAGAGCAGCGGATGAAGGTTCTGATCATCGGCGGCGGTGGCCGCGAACATGCCCTGGCCTGGAAGGTCGCCCAGTCGCCCGAGGTCGAGACCGTCCACGTGGCCCCGGGCAACGCCGGTACCGCCCGTGAGCCGGGGCTCGAGAACGTGGCGATCGGCGCCGATGACCTGGACGGGCTGGTCGCCTTCGCCCGCGATCAGGCCATCGACCTGACCATCGTCGGCCCCGAGGCGCCGCTGGTGGTCGGCGTGGTCGACCGCTTCCGCGAGGCCGGCCTGGCGATCTTCGGCCCCACCGCCGGCGCCGCCCAGCTCGAGGGCTCCAAGGCCTTCACCAAGGACTTCCTGGCCCGTCACGCCATTCCGTCCGCCGAGTACCGCACCTTCGTGGCGGTGGAGCCGGCGCTCGAGTACCTCGCCGAGAAGGGCGCGCCGATCGTGATCAAGGCCGACGGCCTGGCCGCCGGCAAGGGCGTGATCGTCGCCATGACCCGGGAAGAGGCCGAGGCCGCGGTCCACGACATGCTCGAGGACAACGCCTTCGGCGACGCCGGCGCCCGGGTGGTGATCGAGGACTTCCTGCAGGGCGAGGAGGCCAGCTTCATCGTCATGGTCGACGGCGAGACGGTGCTGCCGATGGCCACCAGCCAGGACCACAAGCGCGCCTACGACGACGACCAGGGCCCGAACACCGGCGGCATGGGCGCCTACTCACCGGCCCCGGTGGTCACCGACGAGGTCCATGAGCGGGTGATGGAACGGGTGATCCGTCCCACGGTGCGCGGCATGGCCGAGGAAGGCCATCCCTACACCGGTTTCCTGTATGCCGGCCTGATGATCGATCCCGAGGGCAACCCGCGGGTGATCGAGTACAACTGCCGTTTCGGCGACCCCGAGACCCAGCCGATCATGATGCGCCTGCAGTCCGACCTGGCCGAGCTGTGCCTGGCCGGCGCCCGCGGCGAGCTTGCCGGCCACGCCTGCGAGTGGGATTCCCGCGCCGCAGTGGGCGTGGTGATGGCCGCCGGCGGCTATCCCGGCGGCTATCGCAAGGGCGACGCCATCGAGGGGCTCGACGCCGCCGAGGCCACCGGCAGCAAGGTCTTCCACGCCGGCACCGCCACGGGCGACGACGGCGAGGTGCTGACCGCCGGCGGCCGCGTGCTGTGCGTCACCGCGCTGGGCGAGGGCGTCTCCGCGGCCCGCGATCTGGCCTACCGGGGCGTGGCCGAGATCCGCTGGCAGGACGCCTTCCACCGCGGCGACATCGCGCATCGCGCCATCGCCCGGGAAGGCGGCGAGGGCTGAGCCCGCGAGCCCGATCCCCCACGACGTCGCACATTCACCACCAGGAGGCGGCATGGAGCGCGTGAAACTGGAGTTCCCCGAGGCGGACATCCTGCACCGGCACCCGCTGTCGGTGCGCATCACCGACATGAACTACGGCCGGCACCTCGGCCATGACGCCGTGGTGTCGCTGATGCACGAGGCCCGCGTCCATGCCCTGGCCGCCCGCTCGCTCGCCGAGGGCGACATGGGCGGCTTTCCGTGCGTGGCGGCCGATCTGGCGGTGCAGTATCAGGCCGAGTCGCGCTGGCCCGAGGCGCTGGAGGTGGACACCGCCATTCCGGCGCCGGGGCGCCGCGCGATCGCCGTCTACCATCGCATCCGGCGGCTCGCCGACGATCGCCCCGTGGCCACGGCGCGCATCAATCTGATGCTGGTGGACCCCGCCACCGGCCGCCCGGTGGCGGTGCCCGACCTCGTGCACGAGCGTCTAGCGGGGGCGAGTTGATGTCGCGCGAGTATCCGATCATCGCCGTGACCGGCTCCTCCGGGGCCGGCACCACCACGGTCAAGCGTACCTTCGAGCGCATGTTCGCCCGCGAGGACCTGCATGCCGCCTTCGTCGACGGCGACGCCTTCCATCGCTACACCCGTCAGGAGCTGGCGCGGATCTTCCGCGAGGAGCCCGAGCGCAAGGACGAGCTGTCGCACTTCGCCGTGGAGGCCAACCTGCTCGAGGAGCTCGAGGCGCTGTTCCAGGAGTACGGCGAGCACGGCACCGGCACCTATCGGCACTACATCCACGCCGAGGACAAGTCGATGATCGAGGCCGGCTACCAGGTCGGCACCTTCACCGAATGGCAGCCGCTGCCCACCGGCACCGACCTGCTGTTCTACGAGGGGCTGCACGGCGGCCTGGTGACGCCCGAGCACGACATCGCGCGCCACGCCGACCTGCTGGTCGGAGTGGCGCCGACCATGAACCTGGAGTGGATCCAGAAGATCGATCGCGACATGCGCTATCGCGGCTACTCCCAAGAGGCGGTGATCGACACCATCCTGGGGCGCATGGACGACTATGTGCGCTACATCCAGCCGCAGTTCTCGCGTACCCACATCAACTTCCAGCGGGTGCCGACGGTGGATACCTCGAACCCCTTCGAGGTGCAGGACATCCCCGCCGACGCCGAGTCCTTCGTGGTGATCCGCTTCCGCGATCCGGCCACGGTGGACTTCCCCTACCTGCTGGCGATGATCCCCGATGCCTTCATGAGCCGCCCGCACACCCTGGTGGTGCCGGGCTCGCGCATGCCGCTGGCCATGGAGCTGATCCTGGGGCCGCTGGTGCGCCACCTGCTGGCCCAGCGACGCTTTCGCTGATTCGCTTCGTTTCCCGCTGACGGCATCCGCCGTTCGTCATCCGCCGAGGAGCCCGCCATGGACTGCCTGTTCTGCAAGATCATCAATCGCGAGATTCCCGCCGACATCGTCTATGAAGACGACGAGGTGCTGGCCTTCAACGACATCGACCCCAAGGCGCCGACGCATCAGCTGATCGTGCCCAAGCGCCACATCGCCACCCTCAACGACATCGAGGAAGACGATCTGGCGCTGGTGGGGCGGCTGCAGTTCACCGCCGCCAAGCTGGCCAGGCAGGCCGGCTTCGACGAGGACGGCTATCGGGTGGTGATGAACTGCAATGAACAGGGCGGCCAGACCGTCTATCATATTCACATGCACCTGATGGGCGGTCGACGCTTTACCTGGCCGGCTGGGTAGTCGGCGCGCGGCGCCTGCCGCGGCTTGCGGTGTTCGACGCATCAGGTGCAGCTCGCCTCGCTCAATACCGTTTCCTCACGACGCCGCCCGCGGGCGGCGTCGTCGCGTTCGGGGAACTGCCGCCCCGGGGCGACTCGGTTACAATGGGCCATCATCGATTCAGGGGGTGTCATGAACCGTCAGTATTCCCGTGCCGATCAACTGGTGCGCCAGGGCGATGCCGTGCTGCGCACCCTGCTGCCGGGCGCCGCCCAGCCCTCGCGCCCGTCGCCCGCCACCCCGGAGGTGCGCGACGATGCCATGGACGAGGCGGAACGCCGCCACGCCGAGGGCCTGATGCGCATCAACCATACCGGCGAGGTGTGCGCCCAGGCGCTCTACCAGGGCCAGGGCCTGACCGCCAAGCTGCCCGAGATCCGCGAGCAGATGGAGGAGGCCGCCCAGGAGGAGATCGATCACCTGGCCTGGTGCCAGTCGCGCCTCGACGAGCTCGACGGCCACCCCAGCCGCCTCAATCCGCTGTTCTATGCCGCCTCGTTCGGCATGGGCGCGCTGGCCGGGGCGATCGGTGACCGCATCAGCCTCGGTTTCGTGGCCGCCACCGAGGAGCAGGTGGGGCGCCATCTCGACGCCCATATGGACGAGCTGCCGGGCGGCGATCATCGCTCCCGGGCGGTGCTGCGCCAGATGGCCATCGACGAGGCCCATCACGCCGAGCAGGCGCTGGCGGCCGGCGGAGCCCGCTTCCCGGGGCCGGTCAAGGCCGGCATGACGCTGATGTCCAAGGTGATGACCCGGTCGGTTTATAAGCTTTAAGCGCCGAGCTACAAGCGCCGAGCTACAAGAAAACCCCGAAGGCTTCCACCTTCGGGGTTTTCTTTTGCGGCGGACGATTTCACGCTCCTGGCTTGCAGCTTGCAGCTTGCAGCTTGCAGCTTGCAGCGGCGGGTCAGTCCATGTTGCGCGAGTAGAAGATCTCCAGCATCTCCTTGCGCAGGCGGCCCTCGATGTCGCGGGCCTCCTCGAAGCTGACGTCGCGGCGGGTGATGCCGAACAGGTAGTTGTCCAGCTCGAAGTCCTTGAGCAGCATCTTGGTGTGGAACATGTTCTCCTGATACACGTTCACGTCCACCATCTGGTAGGCCTGCTTGGTGTCGTCGGCCAGATAGTCCTGGATCGAGGTGATGTCGTGGTCGATGAACAGCTTCTTGCCGTCCACGTCGCGGGTGAAGCCGCGGACCCGGTAATCCATGGTCACGATGTCGGAATCGAAGCTGTGGATCAGGTAGTTGAGCGCCTTCAGCGGGCTGATATGACCGCAGGTGGAGACGTCGATGTCCAGGCGGAAGGTGCTGATGCCGTTGTCCGGATGCGACTCGGGATAGCTGTGCACCGTGACGTGGCTCTTGTCGAGGTGCGCCACCACGGTCTCCGGCAGCGGGCCCGGGCCGGGCTCCAGCTGCTCGGGGGCGGCCTCTTCCAGCTCGTGCTCGGCGATCAGGATGGTCACGCTGGCCCCGTGTGGCTCGTAGTCCTGGCGCGAGATATTGAGCACGTGGGCGCCGATGATGTTGGTGACATCCTTGAGGATCTGGGTCAGGCGCTCGGCGTTGTAGAGTTCATCGATGTAGTCGATGTAGGCCTTTCGCTGATCCTCTGTCTTCGCGTAACAGATGTCATAGATGTTGAAGCTCAGGGAGCTGGTCAGGTTGTTGAACCCGTGGAGTCGGAGATTGTCGGTCACGTCCGCGCCTCCCAAAAGTGGCAGATGTTGTCATCCCGACGGACGGCGCCGGAACCCCTGGCAATCGAGCGCCGTATTATGCACAGCCCACCGTGGCGGCGCACCCGCCGCCACGGTTTTTTTCCTCGCCGCACGGGCGACTCATGAGTGAGGGATCGCTCACTCCTCGACGATGGTGAAGGAGTGGGTCACCTCCACGCCGCCCTTGGCCAGCATGATCGAGGCGCTGCAGTACTTGTCGGCGGAGAGCTCGACGGCGCGCTTGACCTGCTTCTCCTTGAGCCCCTGGCCGCTCACCGTGAAGTGGATGTGGATCTTGGTGAAGACGCTGGGCACGCTGTCGGCGCGTTCGGCCTCGATGCTGGCCACGCAGTCGGCGACCGGGGCCCGGGACTTCTCGAGGATCTCCAGCACGTCGAAGGAGGTGCAGGCGCCCATGCCCATCAGCAGCATTTCCATCGGGCGCGGGCCGGTGTTGCGGCCGCCGTGGTCGGGCGGGCCGTCGATGACCACGCTGTGGCCGCTGCCGGCCTCGGCAACGAACTGGCGGCCGTCTGTCCATTTGACGCTGGCTTTCATGTGCGGTGTTTCCTTGGTCCAGTGAGAGATGGGAGCAGTAAGAGAGTGGAGTGGCGCCAGCTTAGCAGCTGGCACCGCCCGGCTCAGCCCGAGCGAGCGCGCAGGGCCCGATCCAGGCCCTCGAGGCGGGCCGGGGTGCCGACATCGACCCAGGCGCCGCGATGATGATGGCCGGCGACCCGGCCGTCCGCCATGGCCTCGCGCAGCAGCGGGGCCAGGGCGAAGGCGCCGTCGTCGTGGTCGGCGACCAGCGCCGGGTCGATCAGCGCCAGGCCGGCGTAGGTCAGCCGCGGCTCGCCCTCGGGATGCACTCGACCGGCGGCGTCGAGGTGGAAGTCGCCGGTGGGATGATGATCGGGGTTGTCCACCAGCACCAGGCGCGCCAGGTCGTCGCCGAGCGGTGGCAGCGCGTCGGGGGCCACATCGCACCAGACGTCGCCGTTGACCAGCCAGAACGGCGCCTCGCCCAGCAGCGGCAGGGCGCGGCGGATGCCGCCGCCGGTCTCCAGCGGGGCCTCCTCGCGGCTCCAGGCGATGGTCACGCCGAACTCGCGGCCGTCGCCCAGCGCCTCGATGATCTGCTCGGCCCGGTAGCTGACGTTGATCACCACCTCGCGGATGCCGGCCGCGGCCAGGCGCTCGAGGTGGTGAACGATCAGCGGCTTGCCGGCCACCGGCAGCAGCGGCTTGGGGCAATGGTCGGTGAGCGGGCGCATGCGCGTGCCGAGCCCGGCGGCCAGGATCATCGCCCTCATGCCGCGCCCTCCCGGTCGATGCCGGCCTCGTCCAGCTTCGCCGCCATGGCGGGGCGGAAGACGTCGGCGAGCCAGGCCTTGACGGCGTCGTGGCCGTCGAGCTCGGCCAGGGCGTCCTCGAGATGGGCGAGGAAGTGGGGCAGGCGGGTGAGATAGCCGTCGCGATGGTCGCGCAGGGTCAGGCGGCAGAAGATGCCCAGCACCTTGAGCGCACGCTGGGCGGCCATGGCGGCCACCCGGGCGTGGAAGTCGGCCGGCTCGACCTCGGCGCCGAGGCGGCCGTCGGCGATGGCCCGAGCGCGGAAGGCCTCGATCCACTCGGCGCGCCGCGCGGCGTCGAAGCGGCAGTAGCGCCCGTGCAGCAGCGAGATCAGGTCGTAGCCGATGGGGCCCGCCACGGCGTCCTGGAAGTCGATCAGGTAGAGCCCCTCGTCGACCACCATCAGGTTCATGGCGTCGTAGTCGCGATGCACGGTGACCACGGGCTGGTCCAGCGCGGAGGCGATCAGCGCGTCGCGCAGGGCGTCCCAGCCGGGCGGCGGGGCGACGTCGAGCCAGCGCGACAGGCACCACTCGGGGAAGAGGTCGAGCTCGCGGCCGAGCAGGGCGGCGTCGTAGGCCGGCAGCGCGTCCGGGGCGGCACGGTTCTGAAGCTCATGGATGAGCGCCAGGGCGCGCTCGTGCCAGGCCAGGGTGGCCGGCGCGTTCTCGCCGTCGAAGCGGGTCTGCAGCGGCGTGTCGCCGAGATCGTCGAGCTCCAGGAAGCCGGCATCGAGGTCCACGGCATGCAGGTGCGGCACCGGGAGGCCGGCGGCTTCCCAGGCCCGATCGATGGCCACGAAGGGCGCGCTGTCCTCGCGGTCCGGCGGCGCGTCCATCAGCATGCGCGTGGTGCCGTCGGGCAGGGTCAGCCGATAGTAGCGGCGAAAGCTGGCGTCGCCGGCGGCCAGACGCAGGTCCAGGGCCTGGGGGTCGAGTCCATGGCGCTGCGCGATCCAGCGGCGCAGCGGCGTCTGGCGGGCGAGGGCATCGGCCTCTGGCATCTTCACCTCTCGATGTCCGGTGGCGGGGCGTCGGTTGACGGCCCGGAAGCGTCGCCGCATGCTGAGGCCCGACAGCGTCGGCGTGACAGGGACTCGTCGGCGGGACAGGTCGCATGGGGCCTGTATAATACCGATTCACTCCGCCAAGGACATCGTGGAACATGGCCAATCGACCCTCCCGGACGGCCCTGGCAGGTCTGGCGACCTCGAGCCTGATCATTGCCGTCCCCGTGCTGGCGGCGCCCCCCGAGCCGCTGCCCGCCGATCAACTGGACTGGCAGCCCTGGGGCGCCGACCGGCCGGCCGACGCCGTGTGCCGCGGGCGCTACGTGATGCCCGATTATCGCCTCGCGCCGCCGCCCGAGGGGCAGGTCTCCAGCGAGGCCGACAGCGGCGAATACGGCGCCGAGGGCGAGACCCGGCTCAGCGGCGAGGTGGTGCTGCGCCGCGGCGATACCCAGCTCGAGGCGCCGCGGGTCAATCTGCCGGCGTCCCGCGACCGGGTGCAGGCCGAAGGCCCGGTGGCGCTGCGCGACCGGAACCTGCTGGTGCGCGGCGACGCCGCCGAATTCTCGCTGGAAAGCGATGCGGCGAGTATCGATACCGCCCACTACGTGGCCCACGAACAGCGCCTGCGCGGCGATGCGGTGCGTCTGGCGCGGCTCGAGGACGGCCGCTACCGGCTGCGCGAGGCCAGCTTCACCACCTGCGAGCCCGGCAACGAGCTGTGGCGCCTGGTCGGCAACGACATCCTGCTGGACCGCGAGAGCGGCTTCGGCACCGCCAAGCACGCCCGCCTCGAGGTCGGTCATGTGCCGGTGTTCTACTGGCCCTGGGTGCGCTTCCCCATCGATGACCGCCGCCAGACCGGCTTCCTGTGGCCGACGATCGGTGCGACCGGCAGCGGGCTCGACTATTCCCAGCCCTTCTATTGGAACATCGCCCCCGATCAGGACGCGACCATCACCCCGCGCTGGATCAGCGATCGCGGCCTGCTGATGGGCGGTCAGTATCGCTATCTCTTCCCGTCCGACGCCGGCACCATCGAGGGTGCCTATATCGCCGACGACCAGAGTGCCGGCGACGAGGCCTCGGGCTATTCGGACCTCGAGAACGGCGACGAACGCTGGTACCTGGACTTCCGCCATGCCGGCCGTTTCGATGAGCGCACCGACTATCGGCTGCGCTACGGCGCGGCCAGTGACGGCGCCTACTTCGACGACTTCGGCCGCGACTTCGCCGAGCAGGACACCGATCACATGTCGCGGCTGGCCCAGCTCGACTATCGTGGCGACGTCTGGCAGCTGCAGGCCAAGGCCCAGGGCTACCAGAAGCTCGACGACCCGCTGGATCAGGACGACAAGCCCTTCTATCGCCTGCCGAGCCTCGATGCCCAGGCGAGCTGGTCCCAGGACGGCGGCTTCTATCAGGAGTGGAGCTCCAACCTGACCTACTTCTGGCGCGACGTGGATACGGACGACGACGGCGGGTATGACTTCAAGGACGGTCGTCGGCAGATCCCGGAACGCGAGGCGGCCAACGGCACCCGGCTCAGGCTGGACCCTGCCGTGGGCTGGCGCTTCGACCAGAGCTGGGGCTACCTCGAGCCCCGCGTCGAGCTGGCCCACCGCTCCTACGACCTGGACTACGACAATCGCGAGACCGATCGCGGCGACACGCCGTCGCTGACCGTGCCGGTGACCTCCGTCGACGGCGGCCTGGTGTTCGAGCGCGACCTGAGCCTCGGCGGCGGCGACTACCGCCAGACCCTGGAGCCGCGGCTCAACTACGCCTACGTGCCGGCCGAGGACCAGACCGACTTCCCGGATTTTGACACCGGCGAGCGCAACTTCTCCTGGAACCAGCTGTGGTCGCCGGACCGCTTCTCCGGCGGCGACCGGGTGGGCGATCTCAATCGCCTGTCCTACGGCGTCGAGAGCCGCCTGCTGGAAGACGAGAGCGGCCGCGAGCGGCTGTCGCTGGGCCTCGGCCAGGCGTTCTACTTCGAGGATCGCCACATCGACATGGACGGCGATCCCGATACCCTGCCGTCGGACGAGGATTCCTACGAGTACTACGCCGCCACCCGCGACCGCTCGCCGCTGGTCACGCGCCTGAACTGGCGGCTGAGCGACGAGTGGAGCACGCGCTGGCAGTGGCTCTACGACGATCACCGCTCGCGCACCGAGAGCGCGAGCTGGGATCTGCAGTACCGCTCCGACGCCGGTCACGTGCTCAACCTCGGCTATCGCTGGCAGATCGAGGGCTTCGACGTGTCCGAGGACGACGCCGAAGACAGGCTCGGCTACAACCGCGAGGAGTTCGATGTCTCCGGGGCGCTCAAGATCGGGCCGCAGTTCGACCTGATCGGCCGCTACGTCTACGACAATACCAACGATCGCAGCCTCGAGCAGATGGCGGGTGTGCAGTGGAACGACTGCTGCTATGGTCTGCAGCTGGTGTGGCGCGAGTGGATCGACGACGAGGACACCGCGAACCGCATCGACGACGACACCACCGATCGCGGGTTCTTCCTGCGCTTCGTGTTCAAGGGCCTTGGCGGCGTCGGCGGCGAGGCGGCGAGCTACTTCGACGGCGCCGTGCCGGGCTATCGCGGCACCGACTTCAGCGTGCGTTGAGCCGCGGCGACATCCCTGTCCGACGCTCCGTCGCGGCCGCTCGCCGGCCGCGACGAGACATTCGATATTGAACGAGAGGAAACACCGACATGCGCAGCCGACACTTCGCCACCCTGCTGCTGGCCCTGACGCTGGGGGCCGCGCCCCTGACCGGGCTGGCCCAGGCGCGTGAGCCCCTGGACCGTATCGTGGCGGTGGTCAACGACGGCGCCATCATGGCCTCGCAGCTCGAGGATCGCTTCGTCCAGACCAAGCGCCAGCTGAATACCCAGGGCGTCGACCTGCCGCCGGACCGGGTGCTGCGCCAGCAGATCCTCGACCGCCTGGTGGTCGAGGAGATCCAGCTGCAGATGGCCCGCGAGGCCAATCTCAGCGTCGACGACACCGAGCTCAATCGTCAGGTGCGCGCCATCGCCCAGAGCAACAACATGACGCTGGACCAGTTCGCCGATGCCCTGGAGGCCGACGGCCTGTCGCTCGGCGTGGTGCGCGACCAGGTCCGCCGCGAGCTGCTGATGCGCGAGCTCCAGCAGCGCCGCGTCGGCGGCCGGGTCAGCCTCTCCGAGCGCGAGGTCGACCGCTTCATCGAACAGCAGGGCGGCAACATGAGCCGCGACCAGGCGCGCCAGGCGCTGTTCCAGCGCAAGGCCAACGACGAGATGGAAGACTGGGTCCAGGAGATCCGCAGCGGCGCCTTCGTCGACGAGCGCCTCGAGCCGAACGCATGAGCGACGCGCCCGTCATCGCCCTGACCACCGGCGAGCCGGCCGGCATCGGCCCCGAGCTCGCGGTGATGCTGGCGACCGACGGCGCCACCGGCGCGGCCCCGGGGCAGCGCCGGGTGGCGGTGGGCGACCCCGGACTGCTCGCCGAACGGGCCGAGGCCCTGGGGCGGGCGCTCGAGATCGTCGAGCTGGCACCGGGTGAGCCGGTGCCCGAGACCCGGCCCGGGCGCTTGCCCGTGTGGCCGGTGGCGCTCGCCGCCCCCAGCCGGCCCGGGGGGCTCGACGTGCGCAACGGTGGCTACGTGCTCGAGACCCTGGATCGCGCCGTCGCCGGCTGCCGGGCGGGCGAGGCGGCGGGGATCGTCACCGCGCCGTTGCACAAGGCGGTGATCCGCGAGGCCGGCCACGCCGACTTCACCGGCCACACCGAATACCTGCGCGACGCCTGCGGCGTCGACGAGGTGGTGATGATGCTCGCCACCGACCGCGCCCTGCACGCCGCCGGCGCCGACTGGCAGGGCCCGCGGGCGCTGCGCGTGGCGCTCGCCACCACCCACCTGCCGCTGCGCGAGGTGAGCGACGCGGTGACGCCCGAGCGGCTGACGCGCATCCTGCGCCTCCTCGACGCCGACCTGCGCCGCTGGTTCGGCCTGGCCGCGCCGCGCATCGCCGTCTGCGGCCTCAATCCCCACGCCGGGGAGGGCGGCCACCTCGGCCGCGAGGAGCTCGAGGTGATCGCGCCGACGCTCGAGGCGCTGCGTCGCGAGGGCCTGGCCCTTGACGGGCCGCTGCCGGCGGATACCCTGTTCACCCCGCGCCACCTGGCCGAGGCCGACGCCGTGCTGGCGATGTATCATGACCAGGGCCTGCCGGTGCTCAAGTATGCCGGCTTCGGCCGCGCCGCCAACATCACCCTGGGCCTGCCGCTGGTGCGCACCTCGGTGGACCACGGCACCGCCCTCGACCTGGCCGGCAGCGGCCGCGCCGATCCCGGCAGCCTGGCGGTGGCCGAGGCGCTGGCCGCCGACATGGCCCGCCGCGCCGCTCGTGACTGAGCGCGGCATCCCCGATTCGAACAGAAGGACAGACCGCATGGCATCCCGCCCCCAGGGTCATCGCGCCCGCAAGCGCTTCGGCCAGAACTTCCTGCGCGACCCCGGCATCATCTCGCGGCTGGTACGCGCCATCGGCGCCCGCCCCGGCGAGCGACTGGTGGAGATCGGTCCCGGTCAGGGCGCCCTGACCGAGCCGCTGCTGGACGCGGCGGGTGGCCATCTCGAGGTCATCGAGCTCGACCGCGACCTGATTCCCGGGCTGCGCGTGCAGTTCTTCGACCAGCCGGGCTTCGTGATCCACGAGGGCGACGCGCTCAAGTTCGACTTCCGCGAGCTGCGCGGCGAGGGCCCGGCGCTGCGGGTGGTGGGCAACCTGCCCTACAACATCTCCACGCCGCTGATCTCCCATCTGCTTCAGGCCGGCGACGCCGTGGCCGACATGCACTTCATGCTGCAGAAGGAGGTCGTCGACCGCCTGGCGGCGCCGCCCGGCGGCGGCGATCGCGGTCGCCTCTCGGTGCTGGCCCAGTACTACTGCACGGTCGAGTCGCTGTTCATCGTGCCGCCGGAGTCCTTCGTGCCGCGGCCCAAGGTGGACTCGGCCATCGTGCGCCTGACGCCCCGCGCCGAGCGGCCGGACGTCGCCCGCGACGAGACGCTGCTGTTCGAGGTGGTGCGCGAGGCCTTCGCCCAGCGCCGCAAGACGCTGCGCAACAACCTCAAGGGGCGGATCGACGCCGCGGCCCTCGAGGCGCTCGGCATCGAGCCGAGCCGGCGCCCCCAGACCCTGAGCGTGGCGGAGTTCGTGCGCATCGCCAATCACCTGGCCGAGGAGGGCGGCAGCGCATGACGGCAACGGCCCTGGGCGACGAGATCCGCGTGGACGTGGAGCCGGCCTTCCAGGCGGACGAGTCCGCCCCCGAGGAAGAGCGCTTCGTGTTCAGCTATACCATCACCGTGCACAACCACTCCGGCCACAGCATGCAGCTCCTGGCGCGCCACTGGAAGATCACCCAGAGCAGCGGCGAGACCCAGGAGGTGCGCGGCAAGGGCGTGGTTGGCCAGCAGCCGCTGATCGGCCCCGGCCAGACCTTCCGCTACACCAGCCGGGCGATCCTCGATGGCCCGGTGGGCGTGATGGAAGGCGCCTTCACCTGCGTCGACACCGCCACCCAGCGCCCCTTCGAGGTGGCCGTCGCCCCCTTCCGGCTGGCCGGCCCCAACCAGGTGCACTGAAGCGCTCGGCGAGCGCCGATTCACCCCGATGTTTCAACGAGACCGCGAGGACGCGCCATGACCACCTACGCCGTCGGCGATCTCCAGGGCTGTCACGAGGAATTCGTGGCCCTGCTCGAGCGCCTCGACTTCGATCCGCGCCGCGACCGGCTGTGGCTGGCCGGTGATCTGGTCAACCGCGGCCGCGGCTCGCTGGCCTGTCTGCGCGAGGTCATGGCCCTGGGCGACGCCGCCCGGGTGGTGCTCGGCAATCACGACCTGCACCTGCTGGCGGTGGCCCGCGGCGGCGCACGGATCAAGCGCAAGGACACTCTCGACGCCATCCTCGCCGCGCCGGATCGCGAGGGCGTGCTCGACTGGCTGCAGAGTTGTCCGCTGGTGGTGCGCGACGGCGAGACCCTGATGAGCCACGCCGGCCTGCCGCCCCAGTGGGCGCTGGAGCGGGCCGAACCGCTGGCCGCCGAGGTGGCCGAGCGGCTCGGCGGCGAGCGTGCCGGCGCCTTCCTCGAGCAGATGTACGGCAATGAGCCGGCTCGCTGGCGTGACGACCTGGACGGCCTCGATCGGCTGCGGGCGATCGTCAACACCTTCACCCGCATGCGTTTCATCGCCGCCGACGGCAGCCTGGACTTCAGTGCCAAGGAAGGGCTCGACAGCGCGCCGCCGGGCTTCGCGCCCTGGTTCCAGTATCCCCGCGACGACGATCCGCGGCTGCTGTTCGGCCACTGGGCGGCGCTCGAGGGCGAGACCCCGGGCAGCCGGGTGCGGGCCGAGGCGCTGGATACCGGCTGCGTCTGGGGCGGGGCGCTGACCGCCCTCGACCTCGAAAGCGGCGAGCGCATCAGCGTGCCCAGCCGCCACTGAACCTAGCCCTTCCTTCCTCTTTCGTTCCCTGGAGATCCGATGAGCTTCCAGCACCTGGACATTCCGACCCTGGCCGAGTGGCTCGACGCCGGCTCGCCGCTGACCCTGGTGGATATCCGCGACCCGGCGAGCTTCGCCGCTGGCCATATCCCCGGCTGCCGCCACCTGGACAACGACAGCGTCACGGCCCTGCTGGCCGAGGCGCCCCGCGAGACGCCACTGGTGGTGGTCTGCTACCACGGCCACTCCAGTCAGCAGGCCGCGGTTTGGCTGGCCGGCCAGGGCTTCGAGACGGTCTACAGCCTCGACGGCGGCTTCACCGACTGGCAGCACCGCCTGCCCGAGCGGGTGGAGGCCTGAGCATGGCGACCCTCGATGGCCTGACCGTCTATCGGGTCGGCGGCGCCGTGCGCGACGCCCGGCTGGGCTGGCCGGTCACCGACGTCGACTGGGTGGTGGTCGGTGCCACGCCCGAGGCCATGACCCGGCGCGGCTTCCGCGCCGTGGGTCGCGACTTCCCGGTGTTCCTGCATCCGAAGACCCACGAAGAGTTCGCCCTGGCGCGCACCGAGCGCAAGGCCGGCCACGGCTACACCGGCTTCGAGGTGCACGCCAGCCCCGAGGTCAGCCTGGAGCAGGACCTGGTGCGCCGCGACCTGACCATCAACGCCATGGCCGAGACCCCCGAGGGCGAACTGGTCGACCCCTACGGCGGGCTTCACGATCTCGAGGCCCGGGTGCTGCGCCACGTCTCGCCGGCCTTCGTCGAGGACCCGCTGCGGGTGCTGCGCACGGCGCGTTTCCTGGCCCGCTATGCCGGGCTCGGCTTCGTGATCGCCCCGGCCACCCGCGAGCTGATGCGCCGGCTGGCGGAGAGCGGGGAGCTCGGCCACCTGGTGGCCGAGCGCGTCTGGGCCGAGACCGAGAAGGCGCTGGGCGAGCCCTGGCCGGACGTCTACTTCCAGGCCTTGCACGACTGCGGCGCCCTGGCGGCGCTGATGCCGGAGCTGGCGGCGGACGCCGCGGCGCTGGACGAGGCGCTGGGGCGGCTGGCGCGGCTGCCCGAGGACATCGCCGACGAGGAGGCGCCGCACTGGCGCTGGGCGCGGCTGGTCGAGCATCTCGAGGCCGAGGCCCGCGAGCGCCTGGCCGAGCGCCTGAAGCTGCCCCGGGCGCCGCGCCGGCTGGGCGATCAGGCGGCGGCGACTCGAGCGCTGGTCGCCGAGGCGCGGGCGGGCGAACTGGACGGGGCGCGGGTGATGGCCTGGCTCGATGGCATCAATGCCTGGCGCCAGGGCGAGCGGGTGGCCTCGCTGATCAGCCTGGTGAGCATGGAAGACGCGCGCCTGGCCGAGGACCTGGCCGTGGCCTGGCGCCTGGCGGGGCAGATCCTGCCCCGCGGGCTCGTCGAGGAAGGCTATCAGGGCCGCGAGCTGGGCGAGGAGCTGGCCCGGCGGCGCCGGGCCGCCATCGATGAGGTGCTGGCGGGCTGAGGCCCGGATGTCCCGGGCCGGCGCGGCTCAGGCGTCGAGCGGCAGGGACTTCCCGCGCCACGGGAAGTCGGCCGGCCACAGGGCCTGGTCGTCGGCCTCGAAGGCCGCCCACAGCTCGGCGTAGCGCCGGCCGTCCTCGGGGTGGCGGGCGTCGGGCAGCAGCTCCGCCAGCGGCTTCAGCACGAAGGCGTGATGACGGATCTCGGCCCGCGGCAGCGCGACGCCGTCGTGCTCGCCGGTCAGTTCGCCGACGGTGAGCAGGTCGACGTCCAGGGTGCGGGGGCTGAACTTGGGGCTGTCGGCGCGGCGGCCGTTGGCGAACTCGAGCCGCTTGCACCAGGCCTGAAGCTCGCCCACCGACCAGTCGCTGTCGAAGGCCGCCACCAGGTTGTAGAAGTTGCGGCCGTCCTCGAAGCCCACCGGTTCGCTCTCGTAGACCCGCGACAGGCGCAGGCCGTCGAAGCATTCGGCCAGGGCGTCGAGGCAGGCGGTCAGGTGCGTCTCGCGCTCGATGTTGCTGCCGATGCTGACGGTGACCAGGGGCATCAGGTCGCGCTCCGCTCGCCGCGCTCGATGCGCACGCCGACCGCCTTGGCGGCCGGCACCGCGCCCGGCTTGCGCAGGGTCAGGCGGACCCAGGCGATGCCGTACTCCTGACGCAGGGCGTCGACCAGGCGCTCGGCGAAGGTTTCCACCAGCTCGAAGCTGTGTTCGGCGCCGAAGCGGGCGATGCGTTCGCTTATGGCGGCATAGTCGAGGGTCCGGGCGATATCGTCATCGGCCGCCGCGGGGCGGATGTCGGTGGCCAGCTCCAGATCCAGAACCAGGGTCTGGGTGAGGGTGCGCTCCCAGTCGTAGACGCCGATGACGGTGTCGACCTCCAGCGCTTCGATCAGTACGAGATCCATCTTGGGCTCTCCGAGCCGTGGCAAGGGGGGCGGCAGTGCCGGATTGGGCGGCGATTGTACGCGAGGCGACCGGTCGGCGACAGCGCCGACGCTGTTCCTGCGGCATCGAGGCTGGCAGAATCGGGGCACTTTCCGCTTGAGGGTCGGCCGTGCTGAGCCAACTCGAACTCGTGCTGCCGCTGATGGCGCTGGGCTATCTCAGTGGCACCTGGCTGGGGGCGATCACGGTGTGTCGCCTGGCCGGCCGCGGGGACCCGCGCCTGGCCGGCTCCGGCAACCCCGGTTTCTCCAACGTGCTGCGCCTGCACGGGCCGCGGCTGGCCCTGGCCACGCTGCTGGTCGATGCGGTCAAGGGCATGCCGGTGCTGTGGCTGGCCATGCTGCTGGCGCTGCCGCCCTGGGGCCAGGGGCTGGTCGGACTCGGCGTGCTGCTCGGCCACAGCTATCCGGCCTGGTATCGCTTCCGCGGCGGCAAGGCGGTGGCCAGCGCCTTCGGCGTGATGCTGGTGCTGACCCCCTGGGTGGCGCTGTGCTGCGCGACCCTGTGGTGCCTGCTGGCCTGGCGGGTGCGCACCGCGGCGGTGGCGTCGCTGGCCAGCGCCGCGCTGGCCCCGCTGGCCGCGATCTGGCTGGCGCCCGACTACGTGCCGGTGGTGATCGGCTTCACGCTGCTGGTGCTGGGGCGTCATGCGCTGAATATCCGCCAGCTGGGGCGGGGCGACGAGCCAGGGTTGTAAGTCGTCAGCGCGAAGAGCGGCGCTTCGCGCCTGGACGCTGGAAGAAAACCGCCCCCAGGCGCTGGCCATGGGGGCGGTTTTCGTTGGGCGGTTCCCGGTCGTCAGCCTCCGGCCGGCGGCTCGAGCCCGTCCATCGGCCAGCGCGGCACGGCCTGCATCCGGCCGACCTCGTCGCGTTCTCCCGCCAGCAGTCGCTGCGCTCCCACATAGGCGATCATCGCCCCGTTGTCGGTGCAGAAGCGCCCGCGCGGATAGAAGACCTCGGCGCTGCGCTTGGCGGCCTCGAGGCCGAGGCGCTCGCGCAGGCGGGCGTTGGCGCTGACGCCGCCGGCCACCACCAGCCGCTTGAGGCCGGTCTGGTCGAGGGCGCGACGGCACTTGATCACCAGGGTGTCGACCACGGCCTCCTCGAAGGCGCGGGCCACGTCGGCGCGGGCGGCGTCATCGAGCTCGCCGTCGGCCTCGAGCCTGCGGATCGCGGTCAGGGTGTGGGTCTTGAGCCCGGAGAAGCTGAAGTTCAGCCCCGGGCGGTCGGTCATCGGCCGCGGGAAGCGAAAGCGCGACGGATCGCCGGTCTCGGCCAGGCGCGCCACGGCGGGGCCGCCGGGGTAGTCCAGGCCAAGCATCTTGGCGGCCTTGTCGAAGGCCTCGCCGGCGGCGTCGTCCACCGATTCGCCGAGCAGGCGATAGCGGCCGAGGCCCTCGACCTCGACCAGCTGGGTGTGGCCGCCGGAGACCAGCAGCGCCACGAAGGGGAAGGCGGGCGGGGCATCCTCGAGCATCGGCGCCAGCAGATGGCCCTCCATGTGGTGCACGCCGAGCACCGGGATGTCGAGCGCCCGGGCCATGCCGTGGGCGGTGCTGGCGCCGACCATCAGCGCGCCCACCAGGCCGGGCCCGGCGGTGTAGGCGATGGCGTCCAGTTCGCCGCGGCTCACGCCGGCCTCATCGAGTACGGTCTGGATCAGCGGCAGCAGGCGGCGGGTGTGGTCGCGGCTGGCCAGCTCCGGCACCACGCCGCCGTATTCGGCGTGCATGGCGATCTGGCTGTGGAGGGCGTCGGCCGCGAGGCCACGCTCGGTGTCATAGAGGGCGACGCCGGTCTCGTCGCAGGAGGTCTCGATGCCCAGTACACGCATGGTCATGGCTCGGTACAGCGGAAAGGGCGCCATTCTACGCCTTTTGGTCGTTCCGCGGCAGGGGCGGAGCGCGAAACGGTTTGCATGGCCGTGGTACGACGACTAGAATACTGTGCGCTGCAAGACTGGGTCGTGCGCCCAGGGGCAGGCTCCCTGTTTCTCCCTTCCATCGTTTCGGCCCGCCTCGCGTGGTCGTCGGCGTCAGCGGGACATGGCGAGCGTCCCTGAAGGCGTGCGTTCAAACCGAACTCAAGTTTTTCAAGGTAGGTGAGTGCTTAATGCCTTCTGTTAAAGTACGCGATAACGAGCCGTTTGACGTCGCACTGCGTCGCTTCAAGCGTTCCTGTGAAAAAGCCGGTGTTCTGTCCGAGGTTCGCCGCCGCGAGCAGTACGAGAAGCCGACCGCAGAGCGCAAGCGCAAGGCGGCTGCCGCCGTCAAGCGTCACGCCAAGAAGCTTCAGCGTGAGCGCAAGCGTTTCGAACGGCTCTATTGATCCGTACTTGGGCCGGTCCGCTGGCTAGCGGATCGGCTCGGGAGGAGCGCCAAGCGGCCGCCGTTCGGTGGCCGCTTGTTTTTTCGCCCGTTCTCAGGGGCCTGGCTTTCAAACCCGACTGGATTGCCTGATGGCCGGTCAGATCCCGCAGCGTTTCATCGATGACCTGCTGGCTCGCGTCGACGTGGTCGAGGTGGTCGGCGAGCGGGTCAAGCTCAAGAAGGCCGGACGCAATCATTCCGGTCTCTGTCCCTTCCACCAGGAAAAGTCGCCGTCCTTTACCGTCAGCGCCGACAAGCAGTTCTATCACTGCTTCGGCTGCGGTGCCCACGGTAACGCGCTGCGCTTCCTGATGGAGTACGACAACCTGCGCTTCCCCGAGGCGGTGGAGCATCTCGCCGCCCGGCTGGGGCTCGAGGTGCCGCGCGAGGGCGCCGACGATCCGCGGGCCCGGGCGCGCGAGCGCAAGCGCAAGGAAGGCGTCAACCTGCTCGAGCTCTCGGCGAGCTTCTTCCGCGAGCGCCTGAAGATGCCTGAAGGGCAGGGCGCGCGGGAGTACATCGAGCGGCGCGGGCTGTCGCCGGAAGTCGTGCGCGACTTCGGCATCGGCTATGCCCCGGGCGGCTGGGAGTCGCTCAAGCGGCATCTCGGCGAGCAGGGCGTCGCCGAGCCGGTGCAGATCGAATACGGCCTGCTGGTGCACCGCGAGGACAGCGGGCGCACCTATGATCGCTTCCGCGATCGGGTGATGTTTCCGATCCGCGATATTCGCGGACGCACCATCGCCTTCGGCGGACGGGTGCTGGGCGATGCCAAGCCCAAGTACCTTAACTCCCCGGAGACGCCGGTCTTTCACAAGGGGCGCGAGCTGTACGGCCTCTACGAGGCGCGTCAGGCCAATCCGCGCCTCGAGCGACTGGTGATCGTCGAGGGCTACATGGACGTGGTGGCGCTGGCCCAGTTCGGCATCCGCAATGCGGTGGCCACCCTGGGCACGGCCACCACCGAGGATCATCTCGGACGGCTGTTCCGCATGGTCGACGAGGTGGTGTTCTGCTTCGACGGCGACCGCGCCGGGCGCCAGGCGGCGACCCGGGCGCTGGAAACGGTGCTGCCGCAGATGATCGACGGCCGCCAGGCGCGCTTCCTGTTCCTGCCCGAC
Organism: Halomonas sp. B23F22_10; assembly: GCF_043496975.1. NCBI lineage: Bacteria > Pseudomonadati > Pseudomonadota > Gammaproteobacteria > Oceanospirillales > Halomonadaceae > Halomonas > Halomonas sp. B23F22_10. The sequence continues at coordinate 416,582 of NZ_JBIEKF010000004.1, forward strand.
GGCGAGGATCCGGATACCCTGGTGCGCCGCGAGGGGCCCGAGGCCTTCGAGGATCGCGTCACCTGTGCCAGTCCGCTGTCGGAGTTCCTCTTCGAGCAGGCCGCCGAAGGGCGCGACCTGGAGCGGCTGGAGGAGCGCGAGCGCTTCGCCAGCCGGGTGCTGGGCGCCATCGGCCGGCTGCCCGCCGGGGTGATGAAGTCGCTGCTGCTGACGGAACTCTCGCGTCGTACCGGCGTCGACCAGTCGAGCTTCGAATCGCTGATGTCCCGCGACGAGGCCGTGGTCGACGAGGCGCCGCCCGCGGAAGTGCCGCCGGAGTGGGCGGACTCGGCGCCGCCCCAGGGTGAGGCGCCGGGGCGCGGTCGATCGGCCGCCGGCGCTCAGGCGTCGCTGGGCCAGATGGCCCGGGCGCTGCAGCTGCTGGTGCACGAGCCGACGCTGGTCGAGCGGCTGCCCGAGGATGACGACTGGTGCGACCAGAACGATCCGGACGCCGGGCTGTGCCGCGAGGTGGTGCGCCTGCTTCGGGCCGGCGGCTACCGCAGTGCCCAGGTGCTGCTGGCGCACTTCCACGGCACGCCGGAGGGCGAGCGCCTGGCGGGCCTGGCGCGCAAGCCGCTGGAGATGCCGCGCGGAGTGCGTGGCACCGAGCTGGATAACTGGGTGGCCTACTTTCAGCGCCATCGGCAGCGGCAGTCGCCGCAGCAGGAGTACGACGCCCTGCTGGCGCGGGAGCGCGCCGGGGAGCGGCTGTCCAAGGAGGAGCGCCAGCGGCTGATGGTGCTGCTGACCGAGCTGAAGGGATGAGGGTTCGCGGTGCGTCGCCAACTGGCGCCGGCCTTGAAATCCCGCCTACCATCACCATATAGATAGCGTCCCCTGAGCGGAACGCAACCAGACACGCTAACACACCTGAATGACCGCGCAAATACGCCGAACTGGCAAAACGGCGGTCTTACCCGCTATACTGTTCGGCTTATCGAGTTTTCTCCGCTTCAGTGCTTCAGGTGCTTCATTCTTCTTCGTCGAGATAGGGTTTCTATGGCTGGAAATGCGCAGCAGCAGTCACGTCTGAAGGAGTTGATCGCGCGCGGCAAGGAACAGGGCTTCCTGACCTATGCCGAGGTCAACGACCATCTTCCCGAGGATATCGCCGACCCCGATCAGGTGGAAGACATCATCGGCATGATCAACGACATGGGTATCAATGTCGTCGAGGAAGCGCCTGATGAAGATACCCTGATGATGGCCGATCACTCCACCGATGAATCGGCTGCCGAGGAGGCCGTGGCGGCCCTGGCGGCGGTGGAGAGCGACGTGGGCCGCACCACCGACCCGGTGCGCATGTACATGCGCGAGATGGGCACGGTCGAGCTGCTGACCCGCGAAGGCGAGATCGAGATCGCCAAGCGCATCGAGGAAGGCACCCGCGAGGTGATGTCGGCCCTGGCCTATCTGCCGGGCGCCGTGGACTCCATCCTCGAGGCCTACGATGCCACCCAGGACGAGGAGGCCCCGGGCCGCCTGTCCGACCTGTTTTCCGGCTTCATCGACCCCGACGAGGGGATCCCCGGCGTCGCCGAGGCGGACGTGCCCGAAGAGCCGGTCGTCGCCGAGGGCGAGGCCAGCGAGGATGACGAGGACGCCGAGGACGAGGACGACAGCGGCGGCGGCCCGGACCCGGAAGAGGCCCGTGCCCGCTTCGAGCAGATCCGCGAGCAGAACGAGTCGGCGCGTCAGGCCATCGACGCCAACGGTCGTGCCTCCGCCCAGGCCCAGGCCGAGCTGGCGCGTCTCGCCGAGCTGTTCTCGCCGATCAAGCTGGTGCCCAAGCACTTCGAGCGTCTGGTCGGTCAGGTGCGCATCAGCGTCGAGCAGATCCGGGCCCAGGAAAAGGCCGTGATGCAGCTGTGCGTCAAGAAGGCCAAGGTGCCGCGCAAGACCTTCATCAAGGCCTTCCCCGGCAACGAGTCGCGCCAGGACTGGCTCGACGACTTCATGGCCGAGCAGACCAAGTACGCCGACAAGCTCGCCGTCTTCAAGGGTGACATCCAGCGCTCCCAGCGCAAGATCGCCTTCGAGGAGGAGATGATCCAGCTGCCGGTGACCGACATCAAGGAGGTCAACCGCCGGCTCTCCATCGGCGAGGCCAAGGCCCGTCGCGCCAAGAAGGAGATGGTCGAGGCCAACCTGCGTCTGGTCATCTCGATCGCCAAGAAGTACACCAACCGCGGCCTGCAGTTCCTGGACCTGATCCAGGAAGGCAACATCGGCCTGATGAAGGCGGTGGACAAGTTCGAGTACCGTCGCGGCTACAAGTTCTCGACCTATGCCACCTGGTGGATCCGTCAGGCGATCACGCGCTCCATCGCCGACCAGGCGCGCACCATCCGTATCCCGGTGCACATGATCGAGACGATCAACAAGCTCAACCGCGTCTCCCGCCAGATGCTGCAGGAGATGGGTCGCGAGCCGACCCCGGAAGAGCTGGGCGAGCGCCTCGAGATGCCGGAAGACAAGGTGCGCAAGGTGCTGAAGATCGCCAAGGAGCCGATCTCCATGGAGACGCCCATCGGTGACGACGACGATTCGCACCTGGGCGACTTCATCGAGGACGGCACCATGGTGCTGCCGATCGACTCGGCCACCGGCGAAGGCCTGATCGAGGCCACCCGCAACGTGCTCGGCGGACTGACCGCCCGCGAGGCGAAGGTGCTGCGCATGCGCTTCGGCATCGACATGAACACCGACCACACCCTGGAGGAGGTCGGCAAGCAGTTCGACGTGACCCGTGAGCGGATCCGTCAGATCGAGGCCAAGGCGCTGCGTAAGCTGCGTCATCCGTCCCGCTCCGAGCCGCTGCGCTCCTTCCTCGACGAGTGATCGTCGACCGGGTCGGCCGTGCGCCGGCCCCGGCATGGCTTGCTTGAAATGCCCCGCCTGAAACGACGACGCCCGCGGCCATGGCCGCGGGCGTCGTCGTTTGGGTTGCCGGTCGGGCCCGGCCCGAGCCTTATCCTCGACCCTGCTGCCGCCAGCGGCGTGCCAGCAGCAGCAGCTCGATCATGGCGATGCACAGCAGGGTGTAGCCGAACAGCTCGGTGACCTCCTCGGCGGCGTCCTTGAACACGCGGATGTACTGCTCGCCGAGGACGGCCTCCCACATCTCGCCGCGCCCGTAGAGGCGCGAGAACACGTAGGTGCCGATGAAGCCCGCGGCGAACAGGCCGCCGGAGAAGGTCGTGGCATAGCGCTCGAGCTCGGCGGCGAAGGCGCGGCCGTTGCGGATCACCACGAACAGGATCGGCAGCACCAGCAGGCTCACCAGGATCTGCCAGGCGCCGTCGAAGACGAACTCGTCGAGCCAGGCATCCTGCTCGCGGATCAGCGAGGCGCCGAGCAGGCCGATGACCAGCAGGGTGAGGTGGGGCAGGCGGTCGTCCAGGCGGCGGGCGACGATCGCCAGGATCGTGCCGGCGAGCAGCAGCAGCGACTGCAGCGACTCGGTGAGGCCGATTTCGGAGAAGCGTACGTCGGGCATGTACGTGGCTTCGAGGAGCACGGCCTGCATCAGGGCGGCCACCAGCAGCATGTAGGCGAAGCCGCGCAGGCAAAGGTGTCGGAAGCCGATTCGGTCGGCGGAATGTTCGGGCATGGATGGGGCTTCTATCGGCAGAGATGTTAAGGCGGCTAATTATACGTCTCAAGATGGGGCGTTGTCTGCCACCACCGGATGCCGTGAGGGATGCTGTCGCCGCGCTTCCTCCAGCAGCCAGTCGTGGACCGCGCAGATCCGCCGGTCGTCCAGCGAGCCCGCGGCGTGCACGATGCCGTAGTGCATGCCGGTGGCGACGCGCTGTTCGAAGGGCGCCACCAGGGCGCCGGTGTCCAGCTCGCTGGTGATCAGCGTCTGGCGCGCGATGGCCACGCCCATGCCGGCCAGCGCGGCCTCCATGGTCAGGTGGTTGCGGTTGAAAGTGTAGCCGCGTCGAACGTTGATGTAGGGCGCTTCGGTGGCCTGCAGATAGTGTTCCCATTCGCCATAGTCGTGGCTGCCGCGCCAGGCGGTGACGTCGTGCAGCAGCGGATACCAGGCCAGGTCCTCGGGGCGGCGCAGCGGCGGCCGGCCGCGCATCAGCGAGGGCGCGCAGACCGGGAAGATGGTCTCCTCCATCAGCGGCGTGATCGACATGCCGGGGTAGTGGCCGTCGTTGAGATCCAGCGCCAGGTCGAACTCGCCTTCGCGCAGCGAGATGTTGCTGTCCTCGGAGAGGATGTGCAGTTCGATGTCGGGAAAGCGTGCCTGCAGGCGGGGCAGGCGCGGCATCAGCCACTTGTTGAGGAAGGAGGGCACCACGCGCATGCGGATGATGCCGCTCATCACGCCGCTGCGCAGCCGCTTTACCTCCAGGCCCACCGCCTGATAGGCCTCGTCGACCACCGAGGCCAGCCGCCGGCCCTCTTCGGTCAGCGCCAGGCGACGCGGCAGGCGTCGGAACAGCTTGAACCCGAGGCGCTCCTCGAGCTGCTTGATCTGCTGGCTGACGGCGCCGGTGGTGACGTGCAGCTCCTCCGCCGCGCGGGTGAAGGAGAGGTGGCGCGCGCTGACCGCGAAGACCTTCAGCCAGGCATGGGTCTGGGCGTTGAGGAGTCGGCTCATGGTTTAGTCATTCTATATCGTGGGCGAGATATTCTGGATTGTCGTCATGCCCCAGTGCGGACAACATTAAGGTCCAAGGCAAGCCAAGGCCACCAGGCTTTAGTGTAACTGACAACAAGACGGCGTCGGAACGATCCGGCCCCGCCCGAGGTTCTCCCCATGTCCATCAGCGTCTTCGACTTGTTCAAGATCGGCATCGGCCCTTCCAGCTCCCATACCGTCGGCCCGATGCGCGCAGCCTATGACTTCGTTCAGGAACTGCGTCGCCAGGACCTGCTGGAGCGCGTGGCGCGGGTCGAGGTGCATCTCCACGGGTCGCTGTCGTCCACCGGTCAGGGTCATGGCACCGACCAGGCGACCATCATGGGCCTGATGGGCGAGCGCCCCGAGTCGATCAACCCGGACATCGTCACGCCCTGCATCGAGGAGCTGCTGGAGTCCCAGACCCTGCTGCTCGACGGCCATCTGGCGATTCCCTTCCTGTGGGCGCGTGACCTGCAGTGGCACGACGAGAGCCTGCCCTATCACCCCAACGCCATGACCCTGGTGGCCCACGGCCATTCCCAGGAGCTGTACCGCAACATCTACTACTCCGTGGGCGGCGGCTTCGTGGTCGACGAGGCCCAGGCGGCCAGCGGCGAGCTGGACAGCGATACCACCGCGCTGCCCTACGACTTCAACTCCGCCGGCGAGCTTTTGGCGCTGTGTCGCCTGCATGGCCTGCGCATCAGCGAGCTGATGCTGGAGAACGAGAAGGCCTGGCGCAGCGAGGCCGAGATCCGCGCCGGGCTGTGGCGCATCTGGGAGGCCATGCAGGACTGCGTGCAGAAGGGCTTCGAGGGCGAGGGCGTGCTGCCCGGCGGCCTCAACGTCAAGCGCCGCGCCGGCACCCTGCATCGCCGCCTCGAGGCCATGGAAGACGACGGCAGCCTGATCGCCTCGACCTTCTCCGCCATGGACTGGGTCAACGTCTTCGCCCTGGCGGTCAACGAGGAAAACGCGGCCGGCGGGCGCATGGTCACCGCGCCGACCAACGGCGCGGCCGGCATCATCCCCGCGGTGCTGCACTACTACATGAAGTTCCAGGCCAGCGCCGACGAGCGCTGCGTGGTCGACTTCCTGCTGACCGCCGGAGCCGTGGGCATCCTGTGCAAGAAGAACGCCTCCATCTCCGGCGCCGAGGTTGGCTGCCAGGGCGAAGTGGGCTCGGCCTGCGCCATGGCCGCCGCCGGCCTCACCGAGGTGCTGGGCGGCACCCCGGGGCAGGTGGAGAACGCCGCCGAGATCGGCCTGGAGCACAACCTGGGCCTGACCTGCGATCCGGTCGGCGGCCTGGTCCAGGTGCCCTGCATCGAGCGCAACGCCATCGCCTCGGTGAAGGCGATCAACGCCACCCAGATGGCCCTGCGCGGCGACGGCGAACACTTCATCTCGCTGGACAAGGCGATCCGCACCATGCGCGATACCGGCGCCGATATGCAGGAGAAGTACAAGGAAACCTCCAAGGGCGGCCTGGCGGTCAACGCCATCGAATGCTGAACCCGTCTCTTTGTCGGGCGGCGGGTGCCGTCCTTGCCGGCGTGCCACTCGGGTGGCGCGCCTTTTTTTTCCGGATGCCGGTCAGGCGGCCGCTCAGCCGCGGCGCGCCGGCAGGGTGTCGCCGAGATGGGCGACCAGATAGTCGAGGAAGCGTTGCACCTTGGCCGAGCGGTGGCGGTGCTGGGGGTAGACGGCCCACACCGCGGTGTCGCCGTGGCGATAGGCGTCGAGCACGCTGATCAGCTCGCCCCGGGCCAGGTGCTCCTCGACGTAGTAGTCGGGGAGCTGGGCCAGCCCCAGGCCTTTCAGGGCGGCATCGAGCAGCGCCGGACCGGAGTTGCCGTTCAGCGGGCCGTCGACGCGGATGTCGCGGCGCACGCCGTCGACGTCGAAGCGCCAGTAGTCCCGCGAGCCGACCAGACAGCGGTGATGCGACAGCTCCGAGAGGCTGTGGGGCTGGGCGATGCGGGTGAAGTAGGCGGGCGCGCCGACCACGTATTCGCGCCGCTCGCACAGGCGCCTGGCGATCAGCGAGGAGTCCTTCAGCCGACCCATGCGGATGGCGATGTCGAAGCCCTCGTCGATGATGTCCACCTGGCGATTGGTGAAGTGCATGCGTGCCTCGAGCCGCGGGTTGGCGCACATGAAGTCATGCACCAGCGGCGCGATGAAGCGTTCGCCGAAGGTGGTGGCGCAGGTCAGGCTCAGCAGGCCGGTGGGCGTGTCCTGCAGTTCCTTGACCGCGGTCTCGGCCTCGCGGAAGCCCTCGAACAGGTGCTGACAGTGCTGGTAGTAGAGCTGTCCCGCCTCGGTGAGGCGAATCCGCCGGGTGGTGCGATAGAGCAGGGTCGTGCCCAGCTGATTCTCCAGCTGGCTGACCAGCCGGCTGACATGGGAACTCGAGACCTTGAGGCGTTCGGCGGCGGCCTTGAAGGTACCCAGGCGCACGACTTCGATGAAGGCCTCGACGCGGTCCCAGCGTTGCATGCGGGGTGTCCTCCGGTGGCTGGTACGCTGGATTGTTGTCAGGTGGCAACAATGTCATGCGTTTAATGCAGTTTATCCGAGTATGCGGTCTTGCCTAAACTGTGGGAAGGCCAACCCCATTGAGAGGAGTGAATCATGAAGTCACGCGCCGCCGTTGCCCTGGAAGCGGGCAAGCCGCTCGAGCTGACCGAGATCGACGTCGAGGGCCCGAAGGCCGGTGAGGTGCTGGTACGCATGGCCGCCACCAGCGTCTGCCACACCGATGCCTTTACCCTGTCCGGCGCCGATCCGGAGGGCCTGTTCCCGTCCGTGCTGGGCCACGAGGGTGCCGGCGTCGTCGAGGAAGTGGGCGAGGGGGTCACCGGCCTCAAGCCCGGAGACCACGTCATACCGCTTTATACCGCCGAATGCGGCAAGTGCAAGTTCTGCCTGTCCGGCAAGACCAACCTGTGCCAGGCGGTCCGCGCCACCCAGGGCAAGGGCGTGATGCCCGACGGCACCAGCCGCTTCTCCCTCGACGGCCAGAAGCTGCACCACTACATGGGCTGCTCCACCTTCAGCGAGTATACCGTGGTGCCCGAGGTGTCCCTGGCCGTGGTCTCCAAGGAAGCGCCGCTGGACAAGATCTGCCTGCTGGGCTGCGGCGTGACCACCGGCATCGGCGCGGTCATGAACACCGCCAAGGTCGAGCCGGGCTCCACCGTGGCCGTGTTCGGCCTCGGCGCCATCGGCCTGGCCGTGATCCAGGGCGCGCAGATGGCCAAGGCCAGTCGCATCATCGCCATCGACGTGAACCCGGAGAAGTTCGAGCTGGCCAAGCAGTTCGGCGCCACCGAATTCGTCAATCCGAAGGACTACAGCGACTCCATCCAGCAGGTCATCGTCGACATGACCGACGGCGGCGTCGATTACTCCTTCGAGTGCATCGGCAACGTCAACGTCATGCGTTCGGCCCTGGAGTGCTGCCACAAGGGCTGGGGCGAGTCCGTGATCATCGGCGTCGCCGGCGCCGGCGAGGAGATCTCCACCCGGCCGTTCCAGCTGGTCACCGGCCGGGTCTGGAAAGGCTCCGCCTTCGGCGGCGTCAAGGGCCGCACCGAACTGCCGGGCTACGTCGATCGCTACATGAAGGGCGAGCTGAACATCGACGACTTCATCACCCACGACATGCCGTTCGAGCAGATCAACGAGGCCTTCGAGCTGCTGCACAAGGGCGAGAGCATCCGCACCGTGCTGCACTATTGATACGCGCCCGACCCCGCGCGCAGGGCTAACACGCGCCCGACCCCGCGCGCAGGGCTAACACGCGTCCGACCCCGCGCACAGGGCTAGCACGCGCCCGACCGCGCGGGGATACTCGCTCGACCCCTTGCGCAGGACTCGATACCTGCCCGTTGCCGCGCGGGTGATTTGCGCCCGCCGCGCTCGCGGCGGGCGTGAACGATCCGCCTTCGATGTCGGGTGTCGCGAATGCGACGCCCGGCAGCTCTCGAATTCCATGAGGAGTCGCTCATGACCATGACCGAACAGCTCGAACTGGTGTCGGCCAACCGCAGCTTCGGCGGCTGGCACAAGCGCTATCGCCATCGCTCCCGGGCGCTGGACTGCGAGATGACCTTCGCCATCTATCTGCCGCCCCAGGCGGAGACCGAGCGGGTGCCGCTGCTGTGGTGGCTGTCGGGGCTGACCTGCACCGACGAGAACTTCATGCAGAAGGCCGGCGCCCAGCGCCTGGCCGCGGAGCTCGGCATCGCCATCGTCTGCCCGGACACCAGTCCCCGCGGGCTGAACCTGCCGGGCGAGGACGACAGCTACGACTTCGGCACCGGCGCGGGCTTCTACGTCAACGCCACCCAGGCGCCGTGGAAGGACCACTACCGGATGTACGACTACGTGGCCGAGGAGCTGCCCTCGGTGGTGCGTCAGCACTTCCCGGTCAACGGCCGCGAGGCCATCAGCGGCCACTCCATGGGCGGTCACGGCGCGCTGATCCTGGCCCTGCGTCGCCCCGGGCACTACCGCTCGGTGTCGGCCTTCGCGCCGGTGGTCAACCCGAGCCAGTGTCCCTGGGGCCGCAAGGCCTTCGGCAACTACCTGGGCGAGGACGTCAGCCAGTGGACCCAGTACGATGCCTGCGAGCTGGTGGCGCGCGGCGCCTCCCGTCAGCCGCTGTTCATCGATCAGGGCGAGGCCGACAACTTCCTCGAGGAGCAGCTTTGCCCCGAGCGCCTGGAAGCGGTGTGCGCCGAGCACGACCATCCGCTGACCCTGCGTCGCCAGCCGGGCTATGACCACAGCTACTTCTTCATCGCCAGCTTCATCGACGATCACCTGCGCTACCACGCCGAGCACCTCCACGCCAGGCACTGAGTCGCGCCAGCCGTGCGCCGATGCGGCTCCGCGAGGCGCACCGGGAGGTTCCATGTCGGGCCGCTCTGCGGCCCGTGACGCGCCGCCTCCTCGCAGGCGGCGCCTGTCGTTCCCCCCTCGCGTTCCTCAGCGACGCTTTCATGCCTATCGGCGACTCATTGTCGCGCTGTACCGGGAAAACGCCTCCCGATAGGCAAATTTGACATGCCAGAAAACGACACAGTCGGTAAATTTCTAAGCGTGCATGCCTGTCCGCGACAGGCGGGCCTCCAGGGCAATGTCCTTGCCTGACTCGACAATAACGATGACAACACCACCGTGCTGGAGTATGGACGATGACAAGCGCTCCTCAGACCTCGCGTCATGCCGCCGGGCCGCAGACGCTCGGTTTCCTGTTGCTGGACAACTTCACCCTCATCTCCCTGGCCTCGGCCATCGAACCCCTGCGCATGGCCAATCAGCTGGCCGGGCGCGAGCTCTACCGCTGGTACACCCTGACCCTGGATGGCGGCCCGGTGCGCGCCAGCGACGGCCTGCAGATCACCCCGGATGCCTCCACCACCGTGCCGCTGGCGCTGGACATGGTGATCGTCTGCGGCGGCGTGGGCCCGCAGCGCAGCGTGCAGCGTGAACACGTCGCCTGGCTGCAGTCCGAGGCGCGCCATTCGCGCCGCCTGGGTGCCGTCTGCACCGGTTCCTGGGCCCTGGCCCGCGCCGGGCTGCTCGACGGCTTCGAGGCCAGCGTGCACTGGGAGTGCCTGGCCGCCATGCAGGAGGCCTTCCCCAAGGTCGCCCTGACCACCCGGCTGTTCTCCATCGACCGCGACCGGGCCACCGCCTCCGGCGGCACGGCGCCGATGGACATGATGCTGACCCTGATCGGCCGCGACCACGGCCGCGAACTGGCCGCCGGCATCTCGGAGATGTTCATCTACGACCGCGTGCGCAACGAGCAGGACCAGCAGCGGGTGCCGCTCAAGCACGTGCTGGGCACCACCCAGCCGCGGCTGCTGGAGATCGTGGCGCTGATGGAGGCCAACCTCGAGGAGCCGATCAGCCTCGACGAGCTGGCCGGCTACGTGAACGTGTCGCGGCGCCAGCTGGAGCGGCTGTTCCAGAAGAACCTGCACTGCTCGCCGTCGCGCTACTACCTCAAGCTGCGCCTGACCCGGGCCCGACAGCTGCTCAAGCAGACGCCGATGTCGATCATCGAGGTGGCCTCGGCCTGCGGCTTCGTCTCCACGCCGCACTTCTCCAAGTGCTATCGGGAATACTTCGGCATCCCGCCCCGCGACGAGCGTCTGGGCTCCAGCGCCGTCGACCTGGTGCCGGTGCAGCTGGGCCAGGATGCCGCCGTCATGCTACAGTCCGCCTCTTTCGAGTCGGTGCCCGACACGCCGGTGTCCGCGGCCATGAGCGCCCTGGACCAGGCCCGAGGGGAGCCGACCTACGCCAGCGTCAGGCTGAGCTAACGCCTGGCGCCGGGAGGGCGCATCCCCATCCTCGGGGAGTGTGCCCCTGACGGAGTGCCGGGCAGGGAGCGATGGGAAACGGATGGCGATGGCTAGCGCGGGCCCTGGGGCTCGCGCTGCTCGGCGGGATCGGGCTGAGCGTACTGGTGGTGCTGATGTTCCGGGTGGTGCCGGTGGGTGGCTCCATGGTGATGCTCGAGCGCAAGGTGCAGGCCTGGCGTGACGGCGATGCACTGGAGATCCGCCAGGACTGGCGCCCCTGGGGCGAGCTGGCCGACAGCGCCAAGCTGGCGGTGATCGCCGCCGAGGATCAGCGCTTCCCCGACCATCACGGCTTCGACCTGATCGAGCTGCGCCGCGCCGTCGAGGCCAGCCTCAGCGGCGGTGACCTGCGCGGCGCCAGCACCCTCAGTCAGCAGACCGCCAAGAATCTCTTCCTGTGGACCGGTCGCAACTGGGTGCGCAAGGGCCTGGAGGCCTGGTTCACCCTGCTCATCGAGACGCTCTGGCCCAAGGAGCGCATCCTCGAGGTCTATCTCAACATCGCCGAATGGGACGACGGGGTCTTCGGCCTGGAGGCCGCCTCTCGTCACTACTTCGGTGTTCCGGCGTCGCGTCTGAGCAACGCCCAGGCCAGCCGACTGGCCGCCATCCTGCCCAATCCCCGCGGCTGGAGCGCCTCGCGCCCCAGCGGCTACGTGCTGCAGCGCAGCGCCTGGATCCGCGGCCAGATGCGCAATCTCGGCGGTGCCACCTACCTCGAACGTCTCTGACGCGACACCGAATTCGCGGCGTGTCGCGATCGCGACGGGCGTGACGCTTTTGGAATTTTTCCGGTCGTTTCCAGGCGCCGGGGCCCGCGGGGCGGGGGATATGCTGCCGGCGTGACCATGCGCTATTACGGAGCCCCCAGCCATGACCCCTGCCGAGCTGCACCAGGACGCCATCGTCATCGATGGTCTCGTTATCGCCAAGTGGAACCGCGAGCTGTTCGAGGACATGCGCAAGGGCGGCCTCACCGCCGCCAACTGCACCGTGTCCGTCTGGGAAGGCTTCCAGGCCACCGTCGATAACATCGTCAAGACCGACGCCCTGATGGCCGAGTCCAGCGACCTGGTGCGTCCGGTGCGCACCACCGCGGACATCACCCGGGCCAAGGAAGAGGGCAAGACCGGCATCATCTACGGCTTCCAGAACGCCCATGCCTTCGAGGACCAGATCGGCTACGTCGAGATCTTCAAGAAGCTCGGCGTCGGCATCGTGCAGATGTGCTACAACACCCAGAACCTGGTCGGCACCGGCTGCTACGAGCGCGACGGCGGCCTGTCCGGCTTCGGTCGCGAGATCGTCGCCGAGATGAACCGCGTCGGCATCATGTGCGACCTCTCCCACGTCGGCGAGCACACCTCCCGCGAGGTGATCGAGGCCTCCGAGAAGCCGGTGTGCTACTCCCACTGCCTGCCGTCCGGCCTCAAGGAACACCCCCGCAACAAGTCCGACGAGGAACTCAAGTTCATCGCCGACAACGGCGGCTTCGTCGGCGTGACCATGTTCACCCCCTTCCTGCGCGCCGGCGTCGACGCCACCGTCGACGACTACGTCGAGGCCATCGAGTACGTCATGAACATCGTCGGCGAGGATGCCATCGGCATCGGCACCGACTTCACCCAGGGTCACGACAAGCAGTTCTTCGAGTGGCTGACCCACGACAAGGGCTACGCCCGTCGCCTGACCAACTTCGGCAAGATCATCAACCCCGAGGGCATTCGCACCATCGGCGAATTCCCCAACCTCACCGAGGCGCTGCTGAAGCGCGGCATGAGCGAGCGCCAGGTGCGCAAGATCATGGGTGAGAACTGGGTCAATGTCCTGAAGGACGTCTGGGGCGAGTGAGCCCGGTGCGACGGGTCGCGGCCCGTCGCCCTCCCGACCGCGTCACCGCTCGAAGCCGCTTACGCACAGCCAACAACGCCCGAAGCCGCTCCTGCGAGCCCATTGAAGCCCGATAATAATCAGCAAGATTCGAGGAACAAGATCGTGACCAAGATGGCCCCTGAACTGCCGATCGAAGTGGATGCCGACACCGGTATCTGGACCACCGACGCCCTGCCGATGCTCTACGTGCCGCGTCACTTCTTCATCAACAATCACGTCGCCGTGGAAGAGGCCCTGGGGGCCGAGAAGTACGCCGAGATCCTCTACGATGCCGGCTACAAGAGCGCCTGGCACTGGTGCGAGAAGGAGGCCGAATGCCACGGCCTCGAGGGCGTCGACGTCTTCGAACACTACATGAAGCGCCTCTCTCAGCGCGGCTGGGGGCTGTTCATCACCGAGGACATCGATCTCGACGCCGGCACCTGCCGCGTGCGCCTCGAGCACAGCGCCTTCGTCTATCAGATGGGCAAGGTCGGCCGGAAGATCGAATACATGTTCACCGGCTGGTTCGCCGGCGCCATGGACCAGATCCTCGCCGCCCGCGGCAGCGACTTGCGCACCGTCGCCGAGCAGACCCAGAGCGGCGCCGAAGAAGGCTGCGACGTCGGCGTCTTCGTGACCCGTCCGATCGCCGACATCTCGAACAACGCGCAGGGCTGAGGAGGCATCACCCATGGCATTCGACGCGATCTTCCAGCCGATCGAGATCGGCAACCTCACCATTCGCAACCGCGTGGTCAGCACCGCCCACGCCGAGGTCTACGCGACCGACGGCGGCATGACCACCGACCGCTACGTCAAGTACTACGAAGAGAAGGCCAAGGGCGGCTGCGGCCTGTGCATCTGCGGCGGCTCCTCGGTGGTCTCCATCGACAGCCCGCAGGCCTGGTGGAGCTCGGTGAACCTGTCCACCGACCGCATCATCCCGCACTTCCAGAATCTGGCCGACGCCGTGCACAAGCACGGCGGCAAGATCATGATCCAGATCACCCACATGGGGCGGCGCTCGCGCTGGGACGGCTTCAACTGGTCGACCCTGCTGTCGCCGTCCGGCATCCGCGAGCCGGTGCACCGCTCCACCTGCAAGACCATCGAGGAGGAGGAGATCTGGCGCATCATCGGTGACTTCGCCCAGGCCGCGCGCCGGGCGAAGGAAGGCGGCCTGGACGGCGTCGAGCTGTCCGCCGTGCACCAGCACCTGATCGACCAGTTCTGGAGCCCGCGCGTCAACAAGCGCACCGACCAGTGGGGCGGCAGCTTCGAGAACCGCATGCGCTTCGGCATGGAAGTGCTCAAGGCCGTGCGCGCCGAGGTCGGCGACGACTTCACGGTCGGCCTGCGCATCTGCGGCGACGAGTTCCACCCGGACGGCCTGTCGCACGACGACATGAAGCAGATCGCCGCCTACTACGATGCCACCGGCCAGGTGGACTTCTTCGGCGTGGTCGGCTCGGGCTGCGACACCCACGACACCCTGGCCAACGTCATCCCGAACATGTCCTTCCCGCCGGAGCCGTTCCTGCACCTGGCGGCGGGCATCAAGGAAGTGGTCTCCAAGCCGGTGATCCACGCCCAGAACATCAAGGACCCGAACCAGGCCAGCCGCATCCTCGAGGGGGGCTACGTCGACCTGGTGGGCATGACCCGCGCGCACATCGCCGACCCGCACCTGATCACCAAGATCAAGATGGACCAGGTCGACCAGATCCGGCAGTGCGTCGGCGCCAACTACTGCATCGACCGCCAGTACCAGGGGCTGGACGTGCTGTGCATCCAGAACGCCGCGACCTCCCGCGAGTACATGGGCCTGCCGCACATCATCGAGCCGAGCGAAGGCAGGAAGCGCAAGGTCGTGGTGGTCGGCGGTGGCCCCGGCGGCATGGAAGCGGCCCGCGTGGCCGCCGAGCGCGGCCATGACGTGACCCTGTTCGAGGCCGCCGAGGCCATCGGCGGGCAGATCACCACCGCCGCCAAGGCGCCGCAGCGCGACCAGATCGCCGGCATCACCCGCTGGTACCAGCTCGAGCTGGCCCGCCTCAACGTCGACCAGCGCCTCGGCACCTATGCCGACGAGGCCACCATCAAGGACCTCAAGGCCGACATCGTGGTGCTGGCCACCGGCGGCAAGCCGTACCTGGACCAGCATCCCGAGTGGGGCTACTCCGAGAACCCCGAGGAGAGCCTGATCGTCAGCACCTGGGACGTGCTCAACGGCAAGGTCGAGCCGGGCAAGAACGTGCTGATCTACGACGCCCTGTGCGAGTTCGCCGGCATGTCCGCGGCCGACTACCTGGCCGACAAGGGCGCCAAGGTCGAGATCGTCACCGACGACATCAAGCCCGGTGCGGCGGTCGGCGGCACCACCTTCCCGACCTACTACCGCAGCCTCTACGAGAAGGAGGTGATCATGACCTCCGACCTGATGCTGCATAAGGTCTATCGCGAGGGCGATTCCCTGGTGGCGGTGCTCGAGAACGAGTACACCGGCCAGCAGGAGGAGCGCGTGGTCGATCAGATCGTGGTCGAGAACGGCGTGCGCCCGGACGAGGGGCTCTACTTCGCGCTCAAGCAGGAGTCGCGCAACAAGGGCCAGGTGGATCTCGAGGCGCTGTACGACATCAAGCCGCAGCCCTGCCTGAGCGAGGACGGCGACGGCTTCCTGCTGTTCCGTCTGGGCGACTGCACCGCGCCGCGTAACACCCATGCCGCGATCTACGACGCCCTGCGCCTCTGCAAGGACTTTTAACCCCTCGCTGGAAGTCCGAAGCTTGAAGCTGGAAGGAATCCCCGCGCGTTGCGCCCTTTCTTTCAGCTTCCGGCTTGCCGCTTCCGGCTCGCCGATGAGGTGAGCGTCATGCTCGATATCCTATTGCCGATCCTGATCTTCGCCGCGCTGGGCCTGGCGGCGATCGGCGTCGTCCGGCGCGTGCGCCTGTGGCGCCAGGGGCGTCCCTCACCCGTGCCGCTGGTCAAGGGGCTGGCCTCCGTGCCGCGGCGCTACCTGGTCGACCTGCACCACGTGGTCGCCCGCGACAAGGTCATGTCCAACACCCACGTCGCCACCGCCGGCGGCTTCGTCGCCGCGGCCGTGCTGATGGTCCTGGTGCACGGCCTGGGCCTGGCCGAAGGCGTGCTCGGCTGGGGGCTGCTGGCCGCCAGTGCCACCATGTTCGTCGGCAGCTGCTTCGTGGCACGCCGTCGCCGTAATCCGCCGTCCCGGCTCTCCAGGGGCCCGTGGATGCGCCTGCCCAAGAGCCTGATGGCTTTCTCGCTGAGCGTCTTCGCCATCACCCTGCCCGCCGTGGGCCTGCTGCCCGACAACTTTTTCGAAGGGAGCGTCAGCTGGGTGCTGGCGCTGGCGCTGTCCGCCGTGCTGGTCTGGGGCCTGGGCGAGATGGTCTTCGGCATGGCCTGGGGCGGGCCGATGAAGCACGCCTTCGCCGGCGCCCTGCACCTGGCCTTCCACCGTCGCGCCGAGCGCTTCTCCACGAGTGGGGGCGAGGGCAAACGCTCCACCGGCCTCAAGGCCCTGAACCTGGACGACCAGGACGCCACCCTGGGCGTCGAGAAGCCCAGCGACTTCACCTGGAACCAGCTGCTCGGCTTCGACGCCTGCGTGCAGTGCGGCCGCTGCGAGGCCATGTGCCCGGCCTTCGCCGCTGGCCAGCCGCTCAACCCCAAGAAGCTGATCCAGGACATGGTGGTCGGCATGGCCGGCGGCAGCGACGCCCACTACGCCGGCAGCCCGCACCCTTCACAAGGACTTGGGGGCCAGCCGGTGGGCGAGCATCAAGGCACCCCGCAGGGCCCGATCGTGGCCCGCGAGGGCAAGGCCCTGGTGGACGCCGAGACCCTGTGGTCCTGCACCACCTGCCGCGCCTGCGTCGAGGAGTGCCCGATGATGATCGAGCACGTCGATGCCATCGTCGACATGCGTCGCTTCCTGACCCTCGAGCACGGCAACACCCCCAACAAGGGCGCCGAGGTGCTCGACAACCTGATCGCCACCGACAACCCGGGCGGCTTCGCGCCCGACGCCCGCATGCACTGGGCTGCCGACCTCGAGCTGCCGCTGATGGCGGATCGCGGTGAGGCCGAGGTGCTGCTGTGGCTGGGTGACGGCGCCTACGACATGCGCAACCAGCGCACCCTGCGCTCGCTGGTCAAGGTGCTGCGCGCCGCCGACGTCGACTTCGCGGTGCTCGGCAACGAGGAGCGCGACAGTGGCGACGTGGCCCGTCGTCTGGGTGATGAAGCGACCTTCCAGAGCCTGGCGAAGCGCAACATCGCCACCCTGTCGAAGTATCGCTTCCGGCGCATCGTCACCTGTGACCCGCACAGCTTCCACGTGCTCGGCAACGAGTACGGCGAGCTGGGCGGCCCCGGGATGCCGGCCCAGTACGAGGTAAGTCACCACAGCACCTACATCGCCGAGCTGTTTGATGCCGGCCGCCTGCACGTCAAGCCCTGGAAGGGCGGCGGCGTGACCTATCACGATCCCTGCTACCTGGGCCGCTACAACGGCGAGTACGAGGCGCCTCGCAACGTGCTCAAGGCGCTCGGCATCGAGCTCAAAGAGATGGAGCGCTCCGGCTTCCGCTCCCGCTGCTGCGGCGGTGGCGGCGGCGCGCCGATCACCGATATCCCCGGCGAGCGCCGGATTCCCGACATGCGCATGGGCGACGTGGGCGAGACCGGCGCCGAGCTGGTGGCCGTGGGTTGCCCGCAGTGCACCGCGATGCTCGAGGGCGTGGTCGATGCCACCGCCGAGGTGCGCGACATCGCCGAACTGGTCGCCAACGCCCTGACCGAGGCGCCCGAGGCGTCCGCCGGCGCGGCCCAGCAATCATCGAACCGGCCCCAGGCCGTGGAGGTGGCGTGATGAGCGATATCGTCCGTCGTGATCCGCGCAAGGCGTGGATCGCCCGTAACCGGCTGCACCCGCAGCATCGGGAAGTCCTGGCCGAGCTTGGACAAAGTGCCGGCCAGGGCGCGGCCAGCGAGTGGATGGGACCGGCGGGCATCGTCCGCCGCAATCCGCATGCCGTGGGCTTCATGGGCCCCAACGGCATCAAGCGCATCGACCGCAGCGGCGTCCAGCAGGGCGCCGGTGGCGGCGCGGCCGCCAAGTCGGCCGCCCAGAGCAAGCCGCTGGTCGAGATCGAATCGCCGGCCTTCCTGGTGGCGGTGGTGCCGGACATGGCCGGCGGTCGCCTCTCCGGCCACGACCGCGACCTGCTGGGCCTGGCCCGGCAGCTGGCCGACGCCGATCCGAACGCCCGGGGCGCGGTGCTGGCGGTGGTCTTCGGCGGGTACAACCGCGAGGGGGGCGGCGAGCTGAAAGAGCACGGCTTCGGCGAGGCCGGCGTCGACCGCCTGCTGACCCTCGACGATCCCCGCTTCGACGGCTTCGCCCCGGAGGCTCGCCTCGGCGCGCTGCTGGCGGTGGAGGAGGCCTGGACGCCGCGCCACTGGCTGGTGCCGGACTCCAAGCTCGGCGGCGCCGACCTGGGCCGCCGCCTGGCGGCGCGGCTCGGCGAGCGCCCGGCCACCGGCGTGTGGCAGCTCGAGCCCGACGCGACTGCCGAGCTCGGCTGGCAGTGCACCGCCCGCGGGGCGGCGGCCACCCTCGACATCCAGCGGCCGCTGCCGCGCATCACCCTCGCGCTCGAAGAGTGCGCCGAGCCGGTCGACGACAACCGTCACGCGGCCGAGGCGCTGAGCCTGCCGCAGGAGCTGCCGTCGCCGATCTCGCGCATCGAGGACCTGGGCCAGGTGCCCGTCGATCCGGCGGGCGTGGCGCTGGCCGAGGCCGAGTTCATCCTCTCCGCGGGCAACGGCATCCGCGACTGGGACGGCTACCACACCGCCGCCGAGGTGCTCGGCGCGACCGAGGGCGCGTCCCGCGTGGCGGTCGATGACGGCTTCATGCCGCGCGATCGCCAGGTCGGGGCCACCGGCACCTGGGTCACCGCCCGGGTCTACGTGGCGGTCGGCATCAGCGGCGCCATCCAGCACCTGCAGGGGATCCAGACCTGCGACAAGGTGGTGGCGATCAACATGGATCCCGGCTGCGACATGATCAAGCGGGCCGACCTGGCGGTCATCGGTGACTCGGCCGAGGTGCTCGCGTCGCTGGTGACCATGGTCAAGCAGCAACGAGAGGAGAAGCGCGATGCGGCCTGAAGCCCGAGTCGATGCCTCGCTGGAGATCACCGTACTGGTCTCCGTGGGGCGCCATCCCGTCACCGGCCGCGCGCGTCGCGCCGACCAGGACGCCCGGGCGGTGGAGCTGGCCCGCGGCGTGGCCGACGCCAGTGTCCGGCTGCTGCACGCCGGCGGCAAGGAAGCGGACAGCGAGCCGGCCCTGCGCGGCTACCTGGGCATGGGCTTCGACGCCTTGACCCTGGTCGAGCAGCCCGAGGGCGCCGATGCGCTGCCCGCGCTCGCCGATGCCCTCAATGAGGCGCCGCCGCAGCTGGTGATCACCGGCGAGCGCGCCGAGCAGGGCGAAGGCTCCGGCCTGCTGCCCTACCTGCTGGCCGAGCGCCTGGGCTGGCCGGTGGTCAGCGGCCTGGCGGCGGTGGAAAGCGTCGAGAACGGCGTCGCCACCCTGCTGCAGGCGCTGCCCCGCGGTCAGCGTCGCCGGCTCAAGGTGCGCCTGCCGGCCATCGTCACCGTCGATGGTGCGGCACCGGCGCCGCGACAGAGCGCCTACGGCCCGGCCCGTCGCGGCCACCTGGCCGCGGTGCCGGGCAGCGTGACCGTGGACGAGGCCTGGGCGAGCTGGGAGACCCAGCCGGCCCGCAAGCGGCCCAAGCGCCTGAAGATCGTCAAGGCCGCCTCGGCCCGCGACCGCTTCAAGGCCGCGGCCGCCAAGGCCGAGGGCGGCGGGGGGCAGGTGCTCACCGACGTCACCGCGGAAGAGGGCGCCGAGGCGATTCTCAAGCTGTTGAAGGAAGAGGGCGTGCTGCGCTGAGGGAAAACAGGATTTATTGCTGCGCTCGATATCCTGGCCGCCGGTGGTGCCGAAGCGTCGGACCGTCGCCATCCTCATGTAGCAGGCTACACTCCGGTGGCTGTGCTCCAGCGGCGACCAGCCTCTCTTCGCTCGCGACATAATTCCTTGTTTTCCCCAGCCGTTTTAGTGCACCAAAGCAAAAGCCCCGGTCGATGACCGGGGCTTTTTTCGTGGCGCGACGCGCGACTCAGATCTGCTGGCTGGCGTTGGTGAAGCCCATCAGCGAGATGTTCAGGTCGCGGCGATTGCCGCGCGGGCCGATCAGGCTCAGGGTGGCGTTGCTGCCCCCGCGCAGCTGCTGCATCAGCGACGGCTCCAGCGGCAGGTCGGCGCGGCAGCCCGGCTGGTCGCAGACCTGGTAGGGGAAGGGCACGCCTTCGCCGCCGTCCACGCTGAGCTGCAGGCCCGGCGCCAGGCGCACGCCCAGCGGCAGCAGGAAGGTCATGATCGGCGCCTCGGCCTGGGGCGGCTGGGCGATGATCACGCGCATCACCGGCTGGTCGTCATCCGGGTTGGTGACCAGCTGGGTCATGCTGCACGGGGCGTTCTGGCCGTCGGTGGGGCAGCGCACTTCCCAGCTCTGGTACTGCTCGCTCTCGAAATTGCCGCCCTGGCCCTGGCCGGACATGCTGGACTGGGCGAGGGCCGAGGAGGCCAGCGGCAGCAGGCACAGCAGGCCGATCAGGCCCGACACGAGTCGTTTGGACATTGGGGTTCTTTCTCCTGACGGTGTGAGACGGGTTTGACGCTCGTGGCCCCGGGCGCCGAGCGGTGCCCGGGCATGGTGCTACCACCATGCCCGGAACCGGCGGCGAGGTCGAGCCCCGCGGGGGCCGGAACGGGGCTCGATAACGCCGACGCCCCCGGCGGGAGGTCCCGGCCGGGGGCGTCGAAGGAGAGCGGATCGCCGGATCAGGCGGCCCGGGCGGTGCCCAGGGCGCGCTGCTCCTCGCGCAGGCTCTTGACCAGCCCCACGGCCATCAGCAGCAGCACCAGGGTGAAGGGCAGGCCGGTGGCCACGGCGCCGGCCTGGAGGGCGCCGAGGGCCTTGTCGCCGCCGCCATAGAGCAGCACGCCGGCGATCACGCCTTCCAGGGTGGCCCAGAACACCCGCTGGGTGCGCGGGGCGTCGACCTTGCCGCCGGCGGTGATGTTGTCGATCACCAGCGAGCCGGAGTCCGAGGAGGTGATGAAGAACACCAGCACCAGCACGATGGCCATGGTCGAGGTCAAGGTGGTCAGCGGCAGGTGCTCGAGCATCTGGAACATCGCCAGCGACACCTCGCCGATGCCGTCGGCCAGCGCGCCGACGCCGCTCGCGGACTGGGCCAGGGCGTTGCCGCCGAAGGCGCTCATCCACACGACGGTGACCAGCGTCGGTACCAGCAGCACCGCCATCAGGAATTCCCGCACCGTGCGGCCGCGCGAGACCCGGGCGATGAACATGCCGACGAACGGCGACCAGGAGATCCACCAGGCCCAGTAGAACACGGTCCAGCCGTGGAACCAGGTGTCGTCCTCGCGGCCGATCCAGTTCGACAGCGGCACCAGGTGCGTCAGGTAGGCCACGCCGGTGTCCCACAGGCCGTTGACGAACAGCAGGGTGGAACCGGTGATGACCACGAACGCCAGCAGCAGCAGGGCGATCACCATGTTGATGTTGGAGAACAGCTTGACCCCGCCGTCGATGCCCCGCCACACGGAGAACAGCGCCACCGCGGTGACCGCCACGATGATGGCGAGCTGGGTGCCGAGGGTGTTGGGCACGTCGAACAGGTAGTTGAGGCCGCCGGCGGCCTGGGAGGCGCCGAAGCCCAGCGAGGTGGCCAGGCCGAAGATGGTGGCCAGCACCGCGAGGATGTCCACCAGATGGCCGAACCAGCCGCGGGTGCGCTCGCCGAGCAGCGGCGTGAAGGCCGAACGCAGGGTCAGCGGCAGGCCGCGGTTGTAGGCGAAGAAGGCCAGCGACAGCCCGACCACGCCGTAGATCGCCCAGGGATGGAGGCCCCAGTGGAACATGGTGGCGCCCATGGCGGCGCTGGCGCCTTCCGGGGTGCGGGCGGCGACGTCGAGCGGGGTGCCGTACCAGTCGGTGTAGTAGGCGACCGGCTCGGCCACGCTCCAGAACATCAGGCCGATGCCCATGCCGGCGGCGAACAGCATGCTGAACCAGGACACCAGCGAATGATCCGGCCGGGCGCCGGGGCCGCCCAGGCGAATGCGGCCCAGCGGCAGCACGATCAGCGCCAGGCACAGCACCACGAACGCGTTGCCGGCGATCATGAACAGCCAGTCGAAGTGCTCGATGGCGAAGCCGCGCGCCGCCCCCAGCTGGGTGTTGGCGGCGTCGGGGTAGACCAGCGCGTAGAGAATGAAGCCGAGAATGGCCAGCGCAGACAGCGGGAACACGGGGTTGTGGAAGTCCAGCCCCATCATCTGCTTGTTGTCCTGTCCGGCCGACAGGACAGGGTCGTCATCGTGAGTCATGCGTATTCCTCGGTTGTTGTTGTGTGCCGCGCCGGGCGGCGCCGACCATTCTTGTCGTCGGGCCGGTTCGAGGAGTGTCGTGAAAGCGACCTGTAGCTGTGCGTCGACAGCAAGTGGCCTCAGGGGGTCGCGGATGGACATGACGAAGCCGCTCGAGGAGCGTTCCGGCCAGGCGAGAGGGGTAGGGTCGGGAGGACGGTCTTGTACCGTGAGTCCACAAAAACCATGAAGGAAGCCAGCCACATGAGTTCTAACAACCGCGGAGTCGTCTACAAGGGCCCGGGCGAGGTCGCCGTCGAGTCCATCGCCTACCCGGAACTCGCCCTCGGCAATCGCAAGTGCGAACACGGCGTGATCCTCAAGGTCGTCACCACCAACATCTGTGGCAGCGACCAGCACATGGTGCGGGGCCGTACCACCGCCCCGGAAGGTCTGGTGCTGGGTCACGAGATCACCGGCATCGTGGTCGAGTGCGGCCGCGACGTTGAATTCCTGAGCCCGGGCGACATGGTGTCGGTGCCGTTCAACATCGCCTGCGGCCGCTGCCGCAACTGCAAGTCGGGCCAGACCGGCATCTGCCTGAACGTCAACCCGTCGCGTCCGGGCGCGGCCTACGGCTACGTCGACATGGGCGGCTGGGTCGGCGGCCAGACCGAATACGTCATGGTCCCCTACGCCGACTTCAACCTGCTGAAGTTCCCGGACGCCGACCAGGCCATGGAGAAGATCAAGGACCTGACGCTTCTGTCCGACATCTTCCCGACCGGCTTCCACGGCTGCGTCACCGCCGGCGTCGGCCCGGGCTCCACCGTCTACATCGCCGGCGCCGGCCCGGTCGGCCTGGCCGCCGCGGTCTCCGCCCAGCTGCTGGGTGCCGCCTGCGTCATCGTCGGCGACATGATCGAGGACCGCCTGGCCCAGGCCCGCAGCTTCGGCTGCGAGACCATCGATCTGACCGAAGACGGCGACATGGCCGACAAGATCGAGGTCATCCTCGGCGAGCGCGAAGTCGATGCCTTCGTCGACTGCGTCGGCTTCGAGGCCCACGCCTGCGGCTGCAACCACGGCCAGGAAGCGCCGGCCGCGGTGCTGAACTCCGCCATGTCGGTGACCCGCGCCGGCGGTCAGATCGGCATCCCCGGCCTGTACGTGACCGAGGACCCGGGCTCTGCCGACGCCGCCGCCCAGCAGGGCAGCCTGAGCATGCGCTTCGGCCTCGGCTGGGCCAAGTCGCACAGCTTCCACACCGGCCAGTGCCCGGTGATGAAGTATCACCGTCCGCTGATGCAGGCGATCCTGTTCGGCAAGGTCAACATCGCCGACGCGGTCAACGTGCAGATGATCACCCTGGACCAGGCGCCGCAGGGCTACGCCGACTTCGATGGTGGTGCGGCCAAGAAATTCGTCATCGACCCGCACGGCAGCGTGGCCGCCTGAGACCTTCGGGAATAGGACCTCCGGGAGTAAGACGCCCGGGATATAGGATGTCGTGGTACGAGGGCGTCAGGCTCTCTCCATGACGGCGCCCCTCGGGGCGCCGTCATGCGTTGGGGGGAGAGGTGGGGAGAGCGGCGGCGACGCTCCCGAGGCGACATCGGACAGCAGGCTCGCCGGCATTGCGGCGGTCGCCGCGGAGTGCCAATCTTGGCGCTATCCGGGGGCGCCGAGCCCCGCATCGTCACGATCGGCGGAGACCACCGAGCCCGAACACCAACAACAGGGGGAACCCACCATGATGATCGTCGACCTGATCGACGGGGACGACTTCCGCGACCGCCTGGTGGCGCTGGACATTCATATCCCCAGGGATGCCTGCCCCGAGACCTGTGCCCGTCTGGCACGGCTCAAGCATGACGAGGCCGGTGTGCCGGGGCTCGAGGCGCTGGTGCGAGGGCTGATGGCCCAGACCGACGTGATGCTGCCCGCGGTGCGCGAGGCCATCGAGCAGCATCTGATGGAGCTGCCGAGCGGAGACGGCGAACCGGCCTGAGGGCCGCGGCCGCTCTCTCGAGCCGCCGAACGAACGCGCCCCGCCCGGAGGTCCGGGCGGGGCGTCTTGGTGTCTGGCCGCTCGTGTCGGCGCCGACGCGGCGACGATAGAAAGGGACCCTCCGAGGCGGGTCCTTGCGATGGCGGGCGCGAGCGGGGACGAGATCAGCCGTTGGCGAGCTGCAGGTCGGGCCGGCTGTGGCCCAGGTTCTCCAGCATGCGCTCGCTGTACCAGTTGACGAAGTCGATGACGCCATACTCGTAGGTCTCGGAGTACGGGCCCGGCTGGTAGCTCTTGGAGTTGATGCCGCGCTGGTTTTCCTCGGCCAGGCGACGGTCCTGGTCGTTGGTGGCGTCCCACACCTTGCGCATCTGCTCGGGATGGTAGTCGACGCCTTCCACGGCATCCTTGTGCACCAGCCACTTGGTGGTCACCACGGTCTGCTGCGGGCCGATCGGCATGACCCGGAAGACGAGGGCATGGTCGCCCATGAAATGGTTCCAGGAGTTCGGCAGGTGCAGGATGCGCAGCGAGCCCAGGTCGGCGCTCTGCAGGTTGCCCATCAGCTTCTGGCAGGCGCGCTTGCCGTCCATGGTCATCGATTCCGCGCCGTCCAGCAGCGGGGTGCGAGTCAGGCGGTTGCGACGATCCAGGCGGGTCAGCTTGTAGGGCACGCACTGGGCTTCCCAGTCGGCCTGCTTGCGCGCGACCAGGTCCTTGTAGGCCGGGGTGGCGCGGGGATCGTCGGTGTCGTCGAACTCCTGCAGGGAGTTGAGCAGCTCCGGGTGCGCGCCGTTGCAGTGGTAGCACTCGCGGTTGTTCTCGAGCACCAGCTTCCAGTTGCACTGCTCGACGATGCTGGATTCCACGGCGACCTTGAGGTTTTCCATGTCGTAGGGCGCCAGGTAGTGGTCCAGCGTCTCGAGGAAACCGTCGATCGCCGGGGCCTCGTCGGCCAGGCTGACGAAGATGAAGCCGCCGCCGGTGCGCACGTGAACCGGCTTGAGGCCATGATCGGCGAGGTTGAATGACTGGCCCATCTCGGTGCCGGCGAACAAAAGGCGGCCGTCCAGCTCGTAGGTCCACTGATGGTAGGGGCAGACCAGCTTGGCGACCTTGCCCTTGTCGGCCACGCACAGGCGCGAGCCGCGGTGGCGGCAGACGTTGTGGAAGGCGTGCACTTCACCGTCGTTGCCGCGCACGATCACCACCGGGTTGTCCCCGACCTCCAGGGTCATGAAATTGCCCTTGGCGGGAATCTCGGAGGTCATGCCCGCGAACAGCCACTCCTTCTCGAAGATTTCCTGCATGTCGAGGGCGAACAGCCGCTCGTCGTTGTAGAAGGGCTGGGGCAGCGAATAATGGTGCTGACGCTCCTTCAGCATCTCGGCGGTGGCCTCGCGTGCCGGGGCCAGGGGGTCATCCAGGCGGGCAGGTGACAGTGAATCCATGGTGGGACGCTTCCTCATTGCTGGGCTGCTGTGACAGCCTCGGGATTGTTGAAATGCGGGCCAAGGTCTAGCGAATTCACGCCCCGGTGGGGCCGCGGCGGGTGAGGTGAGTTTGAAACAGCGTCAGCGGGGGGGGTTGTCCACCGGCGACGCGTGATGATGCAACAGCGACCAGGGGGGAGAAGAAATGTCGCACAGGTGGACCTGTCGGGTATGGCCATGTCGCTGACAGGCAAGTGGGGGAGCGCAGGCGTGCGCAGAATTCTGCCAACGGCAGGCGGTGTCTCCGCCGTCGGATCGAGCGCTTCACGCTGCAGCCCCAGGCGACCCCAGGCGATACCATCATGACAATGAATTATCTCAATCCCGTCAATCCCGTCACCACCCAGACCTGGACCAACGGCCGCCACCAGGTGCGTTGCGTCAAGGTGATCCAGGAGACCTGGGATACCCGCACCTTCTGCTTCATGGCCGAGCAGCCGGTGATGTTCTTCTTCAAGCCGGGACAGTTCGTGACCCTGGAACTGGAGATCGACGGCGAGCAGGTGATGCGCTCCTACACCATCTCCAGCTCCCCGTCGGTGCCCTACAGCTTCTCGATCACCGTCAAGCGCATGCCGGGCGGCGTGGTCTCCAACTGGCTGCACGACAACCTCAAGGTCAACGACGAGCTGGCCGTGCACGGTCCGGTCGGCAAGTTCAACATCATCGACTATCCGGCCGACAAGGTGCTGATGCTGTCCGGCGGCGTGGGCATCACCCCGCTGATGTCGATGGTGCGCTGGCTGTTCGACACCAACGCCACGGTGGACCTGCAGTTCGTGCACAGCTCGCGCACGCCCCAGGACATCATCTTCCACCGCGAGCTGGAGCACATCTTCTCGCGGATCCCCGAGTTCAAGATGCACATCGTCTGCGAGCGCAGCGACGAGCTGGGCGAAGCCTGGTCCGGCTTCCGCGGTTACCTGAGCCAGGCGATGCTGGAGCTGATGGCGCCGGACTTCATGGACCGCGAGATCTTCTGCTGCGGCCCTACGCCGTATATGAACGCGGTCAAGCGCCTGCTTCAGGAAAACGGCTTCGACATGAGCCACTACCACGAGGAGGCCTTCGGCGCCACGCCGCAGGACGTGCAGGAAGACGTCATCGAGAACGTGGAGCAGGCCGAGGCCGAGGCCGAGGAGCTCGACGTTTCCGACATGCTGAGCGTCGAGTTCAGCACCACCGGCAAGAGCGTGCGCATCCAGCCGGGCGAGACCGTGCACACCGCCGCCGCCAAGCTGGGCCTGCACATTCCGAAGGCCTGCGGCATGGGCATCTGTGGCACCTGCCGCGTGGCCGTGACCGAGGGCGAGGTCGAGATGGAGCACAACGGCGGCATCACCGACGAGGACGTGGCCGAGGGCTACATCCTGTCCTGCTGCAGCACGCCCAAGACCAACCTGGTCGTGGACTACTAGCGTCGCCCGCGATCCTGTGTGATAGGTGACGAAGAGCCCCTGGCCAAGCGGCCCGGGGCTTTTTCGTCTCGGCGTAGGCGTGAAAGGCTGAGGTTGGAATAAGAAAAAGGCGCTTTTCCATGGGGTCCATCCTGTCCTCCTGGCCATTCTTTATCACTATTTTTGATGGAAGAGTTTTACTTAATATCTATATGAAGTTTTTGAATAAAGGTGTGTAAATCGCATTATTCGAGATCTTGGAATAGTGCTTTCGTTATTTTGTTAGCCAGCGATCTTTACCTATATATCAGGCTTCGTTAATATCTTAGAGATGCTTACTTCATGCGTCATCATGCCGCAGGTGAGGTTGGCAGGATGGATCTCAAGACGATGTTCCACGGAGTCTCAGGGGGTGAGAGTGCACAAAGAGTTGGGTGATGATTCAGAGGATACCCCTGTCCTGCCGCGCCGACGCCTGCTGAAAGGCATGGTGTTCGCTATGCCGGCGCTATGGCTGATGGGGCAGAACGGCTTTTTGACATCGTCCTATGCGGCCGTGGAAACCGAGCGGGTGGCGCCCAGTGACTTCATGTCGCTCTCACGGCTGTTGACCGGCCATAGTGATATTGCCGATGAGCTGGCCGATGTCGCCTGGGCAGCGCTGTGCCAGCGAAACGAGAAATTTGCCGAGCGCTTTGCGGCTCTTTCCAAGGCCGCTGCAAGGTCTGGGCTAGAGCGCTTCGAAGATTATCCCGATTCATCGATTGCGCTGGATCCCGGGCTCAAGGCTACCGCCGTCGATATCGTCAGTGCCTGGTATCTCGGCCGTGTCGGCAGGGTGGATGGCTTCTCCGATGCGAGCTCGACGATGGTGACCTATCACGATGCGCTGATGTGGCGTCCCACCATCGATGTCACCGTCATTCCCACCTATGCGCGCGGTGGTCCCGGACACTGGGCTGAACCGCCCCACGGTGTCACGCCGCGCTCCTGAAGCGCTCCATTCATCTGAACGCTGCCTACCGGATGTCCCTGTGGCACGACGTTTGTGCGTTCTGTTCCAGGGAATCTTATGGCAACTCAAGAATTCGATGCCGATGTGATCGTCGTGGGTGCCGGCGCGATGGGCGGTCTGGCCGCTCATGAGCTCGCCCGTCAGGGCAAGTCGGTTATCCTGCTCGAGGCTGGCCCGCGTGTACCACGCTGGAAGATCCTCGAGAATTTCCGCACCAACGCCAACGTCTACACTAACGGCGGCAATCGCAATGTGCCGTATCCCAACGAACCGTGGGCACCGACCTCCTACACGCCGGGATATATCGAGAATAGTGGGCCGGTGAACTACGTGCCGGGGATGCTGCGGCTGGTCGGCGGTACGACCTGGCACTGGGGCGGGGCCTGC
Organism: Halomonas sp. B23F22_10; assembly: GCF_043496975.1. Classification (NCBI taxonomy): domain Bacteria; kingdom Pseudomonadati; phylum Pseudomonadota; class Gammaproteobacteria; order Oceanospirillales; family Halomonadaceae; genus Halomonas; species Halomonas sp. B23F22_10. The sequence continues at coordinate 445,335 of NZ_JBIEKF010000004.1, forward strand.
TGGCGCAATCTGCCCAATGACTTCAAGTTGCACTCCACCTATGGGGTGGGTCGCGACTGGCCAATTTCCTACGATGACCTCGAGCCTTACTACTACAAGGCCGAGGTCGAGATGGGCGTCTCCGGCGACGATCAGGCCGACTATTCTGGCCAGGGTGGTCAGCCGTATCCGCCGCGTGGGCAACCTTATCCGATTCGTCCTCAAGCGATGTCCTACGCCTCGCGCCGGCTCGCTGAACGTGTTGCCGCGGGCGGCTATCACTTCACCTATCAGCCGAACGGTCGAGCGACCGATCCCTATGGCGATCGTCCTGCCTGTGTCGGCAACAACAACTGTTCGCCGATTTGCCCGATCGGTGCACAGTATTCCGGCGATCGAAGCTCTACCAAGGCCGAGCGTGAAGGTGCGAGGCTGATCCCCAACGCCGTCGTCTACCGGCTGGAGGCGTCTTCCGATGGCAAGAAGATCGCCGCGGTGCACTACTACACACCCGATAAGGAGAGCGTGCGCTTGACGTCGCGCTACGTGATCGTCGCCGCCCACGCGCTGGAGACGCCACGGCTGCTGCTGATGTCGGACGTGGCGAATAGTTCCGACATGGTCGGCCGCAACCTGATGGACCACAACGCCTTCGGGCTTCAGCTGCTGGCCGACGAGCCGCTGTGGTCGGGGCGCGGGCCGGTGCAGCAGGGCGATATCCTCAACTGGCGGGATGGGTCGTTCCGCGCCCGGCATGCGGCCATTCGATACGAAGTCGGGAACTACACGGCCAATTTTTCCATCACCGAGAAGCTGCTGAGTCAGGGGGTGATCGGGCCCGAGCTCGACCAGAAGATCCGCGACTGGTCGTCGCGCATCATCGGTTTCTCCAGCAACATCGAGATGCTGCCCGAGCCCACCAATCGCGTCACGCTCAGTCGGGAGAGGAAGGACTTCTTCGGCCTGCCGACCATGAACGTCCACTACGACATCAATGACTACGTCCGGGCAGGGGCGGAGGTGGTCAAGCAGGACTTCGACCATTTCCAGCGCCTGCTGGGCGCCGAGATCTTCGCCAAGAATGTCTCTGAGTACGAGAACCGTGATCACCCGATGGGGACGGTGATCATGGGCGACGACCCGCGCGACTCGGTGGTCAACAGCGAGTGTCGCACCCACGATCACGACAACCTTTTTCTGGCGACGACCGGTGTGATGCCGGCCGCCGCAGCCAATAATCCGACGATGACCGGGTGCGCACTCTCGCTGCGTGCCGCCGACATCATTGCCAGGGAGCTATGAGCATGGAGACGAGCGTTTTCTCTTTGCGCCGGCGGCTCGTTCCCGGTGGATTGGCGCTATTGCTGGCGATGCTGGCAGGACAGGCCGAGGCAGCCGATGGAGTATCGCAGGCCTCGCTGTCGCGCGGCGAGTACTTGGCGCGGGCCGCCGACTGTGCGGCCTGCCATACACCGCCGGACCACGAGGAAGATGCCTTCGGCGGCGGCTACGTCATTGCCTCGCCGCTGGGCGACATCGTGTCCTCCAACATCACGCCCTCCGAGCAGTTCGGGATTGGTGGCTGGAGCGAGGCCGAGTTCGCCCGAGCCGTTCGCGAGGGCGTGACGCCGGCAGGGACCCATCTCTATCCCGCCATGCCATACGACGCTTATTCCGGCATCACCGATGAGGACATGCGGGCGCTCTACGGCTATTTCATGGATGGCGTGGCGCCGATCGATCGCGCGCCACGGCGCCATACCGATCTTGCCTTTCCGTTCAACCAGCGCTGGTTGATGGCGGCCTGGAACCTGCTGTTTACCGACGATGAACGCTTTGCTGTCCGGGAGGGCGAGAGCCATGTCTTGGCCCGAGGACGCTATCTCGTCGACAACCTTGCGCACTGCGGGACTTGTCACACCCCGCGCAACGTTTTCATGGCGCCGGAGGAGGATGAGTATCTGGCGGGTGCGCCGCTGGGAGGCTGGTATGCCCCCAACATCACGGCCGATGAAACGAACGGCATCGGGGGCTGGCGCGATCAAGAGCTGGTCGACTACCTCAAGAATGGCCATGTCACGGGCAAGGGCGTGGCGGCTGGGCCGATGGCCGAAGCGGTCGAGAACAGCTTCCGCTTCCTTGACGACGACGACCTCCATGCCATGGCGGACTATCTCAAGAGCGTGCCGGCGGTCGCTGGTTCGACTCATACGCCGCCGCAGGAGGGGGGCGGCGACGCGTCCGGCGAGCCCTACGCGTTCCAGGACGATAGCGCCGATAAGACCAAGCGCGCCGTTCGTCAGGCTCGCCGCGCACTGCCAGAGGTGATGGCCGATCGCAGTGATTTCGCTGGAATGACCGATGGTGCGCTGCTCTACGAGAGCTCCTGTGCCAGCTGCCATCAGTTGAATGGTGCCGGAACCGAGGACCACTACTATCCCTCGCTATACCACTCCTCCGCCACCGCTGCGTCATCGCCTAACAACCTGGTCATGACGGTGCTGAAAGGCATCGATCGTCGGGGAGCCGACGGTGAGATCGCCATGCCGGCCTTCGGTCGGGACTACTCTGATGAGCAGGTGGCGGCGGTCGTCAACTTCGTCGCCGACCGCTTCGGCAATCCGGCGCTGGACGTGACCGCACAGCGAGTCGCTACCCTTCGCGCCGGCGGCGACAAGCCGCTCCTGGCCACGCTGGGTGGCTGGCTGGTAGCCATTCCGGTGGTGGCCGTCGTCGTGCTGCTGGCCATGGTCCGATGGAGACGACGGCGGCGACGTACCGCAGCGCTTGCTCGTCGCTGACGCAACGCCATGAGATTCGTGTCGGCAACGTCGCGACGGTCAGCGCTCGACGATGGCGCTGCCGTCGCTGACCCGCTCGCCGGGATAGCGATCACCCGCTGGCCCGCTCCCAGGCCGTCGCGGATCTGCACCGCCAGATCGTTGCGCGCGCCGATCGTGACCGTCTGGCGCCGCGCCTCGCCGTCATCGGCGACGAACACCGCCCAGTCGTCACCGTCGCGGAACAGCGCGCCGAGCGGCACCTGCAGTACCTCGCCCTCGAACAGCACGATGCCGACGTCGACCCGATAGTCGTGGCCGAGGCGCTCCCAGCGTGCCGGCGGGTCGCTCAGGTCGAGCACCACGTCGACGTGCTGCTCCTCGATGCCCAGCGCCGAGACGCGGGTCACGCCCAGCGGCTCGATGCGGCGCACCCTGGCCGCCAGCTCGGGCCCGCCCCAGCCGCCGAGGATGGCCGCCTGGCCCGGGGAGACGCGCACCGCGTCCTCGGAGAGCAGGTCGACCACCACTTCCAGGTCGGCCGGATCGCCGATCTCCATCAGCGGGTTGCCGTGGAAGCGGATCTCGCCTTCGGTGGGGATATCCAGCCCGCAGAGCAGGTTGAGCAGCGTCGACTTGCCGCTGCCCGAGGGGCCGAGCAGCACCACCAGCTCGCCGGCCGCGAGGTCCCGATCGACGCCGCGCAGCGCGGCCACCTCCACCGTGCCCATGCGGAAGATGCGGGTCAGATGACGGGCTTCGAGCACCGTCGATGGGGAACAGGCGAGTGAGGGCGTCGGCACTCCGGGGTTCCCTGCATGGGCAGCGGTCGTCTTCCGGGAGTATAGCGAGCCGGCTCCGATGCGCCGGGCCCGCGTTGCGCCGCGCCGCGCCGTGCCGGACACTAGGGGCGATCCGGCGAGAGCGAAGAGTCCCCGTCCCATGCGTCATTCCCACGACAGCGAGCCCCTGTCCGTCGGCTTCGTGCTGCTGCGGCGTTTCACCCTGATGCCCTTCGCGGCCTTCGTCGACTGCCTGCGCCTGGCCGCCGACGAGGGCGACCGCTCGCGCCAGCTGCGCTGCCACTGGGTGTTCATGACCAGCGGCGGGCACGACGCCATGTCCAGCTGCGGCGCCGCCATCACGCCCTGCTCGCCGTTTCGCGATCCTCGCGGCTTCGACTACATCGTGGTCATCGGCGGCGTGCAGGACGAGCACGACGCGGTGGACGAGGCGGCGCTCCATTACCTTCAGGGCGTGGCCGAGGCCGGCGTGCCGCTGGTGGGGGTATGTACCGGCGTCTTCGCGCTGATCCAGGCGGAGCTGATGAACGGGCGACGCTGCTGCGTGAGCTGGTACCACCACGGCGACCTGACCCATCGCTTCCCCGACATCGAGCCGGTGGCGGATCGGCTGTTCATCGACGACGGCGACCGACTGACCTGCGCCGGCGGCATCGCCTCGGCGGACCTGGCCGCCTACCTGGTCGAGCGCCACCTGGGCAAGGCCTGGGCGATGAAGAGCCTGCACATCATGCTGATCGACGAGGCGCGACGCGGCGAGCATCCCCAGCCCCAGCCGGTGGTCTTCGACAAGGTGGAGGATTGCCTGGTGCGCCGCGCCATCACCATCATCGAGCAGCACCTGGGCGAGGCGATCACGGTGGACGAGCTGGCGCGGCGGGTGGGCTCGTCGCGGCGCAACATCGAGCGCAAGTTTCGCGAGGAACTGGGCATCGGGCCGCAGAAATTCGCCCGCGACCTGCGCCTGCGCTACGGCCTGTGGCTCTTGCACTACACCGCCAAGAGCGTCACCGAGATCGGCGAGCGCTGCGGTTTCGCCGACACCGCCCATTTCTCGCGCCACTTCCGCGAGGCCTTCGGCGATACGCCCACCGCCCTGCGCAAGGCCGCGCAGCGCGGCGAGACGCCGGTGGATCCGTTCTTCCTGCATATCGCCTCCCGCGAGGGGGCGAGCGGATAGGCGCTTCCTCGCCGACGGCGAGCCGATCATGGCGGTCGAGGAGGGCGAGCGTCGTTCCCTCGATGGCGTCGGTTCCAGCGTCGCCGGCCAGGGGCGACGAGGCCATTCAACGGGGCCGGTGCATCTGCACCGGCCCTTTGCATAGGGCATGTAGAAATACAAAAACAGCCAAAAAATTAAATAATTAAAAATCAGTTATTTGAAAATTCTGGCGGGAATTTGTCGGTAAATATGTCGCATATATTCAATCTTTGAGCGGCGGGCTTGGCTATCAATGTACCCAAGGTGAAACGAGCGAGACCGCGGTGTCTCGTTCAACGATGATGATGTCGTTTCCAGAACGCCTCGATCGCCGCCTTCTTTTAACGTTGTGACGCTAACCCCAGGGTGATGACGAATGAATGACAACAACCTGACAATGACCGATCCCCAGATCGCTGCCGCCATCGGAGACGAGGTGGCGCGCCAGGAAGCCCACATCGAGCTGATTGCCTCCGAGAACTACGCCAGCCCCCAGGTGATGGCGGCTCAGGGCAGTCAGCTGACCAACAAGTACGCCGAGGGCTACCCGGGCAAGCGCTACTACGGCGGCTGCGAGCACGTCGACGTGGTCGAGCAGCTGGCCATCGAGCGCGCCTGCGCGCTGTTCGGCGCCGATTACGCCAATGTCCAGCCCCACTCCGGCGCCCAGGCCAACGCCGCGGCCTTCATGGCCATGGTCGCCCCGGGCGACACCGTGCTGGGCATGAGCCTGGCCCACGGCGGTCACCTGACCCACGGCGCCGCGCCGAACTTCTCCGGCAAGCACTACAACGCCGTGCAGTACGGCCTGAACCCGGAGACCGGCGAGATCGACTACGAGGAAGTCGAGCGCCTGGCCCATGAGCACCAGCCGAAGCTGATCATCGCCGGCTTCTCGGCCTACTCGCGGGTCGTCAACTGGCGTCGTTTCCGCGACATCGCCGACGCCGTGGGCGCCTACCTGCTGGTCGACATGGCCCACGTCGCCGGTCTGGTCGCCGCCGGCCACTATCCGAGCCCGCTGCCCCACGCCCACGTGGTGACCACCACCACCCACAAGACCCTGCGCGGTCCGCGTGGTGGCCTGATCCTCTCCGCCAGCGGCGACGAGGCGCTGTACAAGAAGCTCAACGGCGCGGTCTTCCCGGGTCAGCAGGGCGGCCCGCTGATGCACGTCATCGCCGCCAAGGCCGTGGCCTTCCGCGAGGCCATGAGCCAGGACTTCGTGCGCTACCAGGCCCAGGTCATCGACAACGCCCGGGCCATGGCCAGCGTGTTCGTCGAGCGCGGCTTCGAGGTCGTCTCCGGCGGCACCGACGATCACCTGTTCCTGGTCTCGCTGATCAAGCAGGGCGTGACCGGCAAGGACGCGGACGCCGCCCTGGGCCGTTCGCACATCACCGTCAACAAGAACGCCGTGCCGGGCGACCCGCAGAGCCCGTTCGTCACCTCCGGCCTGCGCCTCGGCACGCCGGCCGTGACCACCCGCGGCTTCAGCCAGGCCGACTGCGAGGCCCTGGCCGGCTGGATCTGCGACATCCTCGACGTGCTGGAGACGCAGGAAGACACCTCCGCCATCGAGGCGGAAGTCCGCGGCAAGGTGGCCGAGCTGTGTGCCCGCCACCCCGTCTATGCAAAGTCCGTCGCCGAACAGGCCGATACCGCCACCGCGTGAGCCCGTTCCCCGCCGGTGAACCGGCGGGGCCCTTGAGGAGTAGACCCCTATGCAACGTTATTCAGGTTTCGGGCTGGTCAAGCACGCGCTGAGCCACCACGAGAACTGGCAGCGCCAGTGGCGCAACCCGACGCCCAAGAAGTCCTACGATGTCATCATCGTCGGCGGCGGCGGCCACGGGCTGGCCACGGCCTATTACCTGGCCAAGCAGCACGGCATCACCAACGTCGCCGTGATCGAGAAGGGCTGGCTGGGCGGCGGCAACACCGCGCGCAACACCACCATCGTGCGTTCCAACTATCTGTGGGACGAGGCGGCGGCGCTCTACGAGCATTCCATGAAGCTGTGGGAAGGCCTGTCCCAGGACCTCAACTACAACGTCATGTTCTCCCAGCGCGGCGTGCTCAACCTGGGCCACACCCTGCAGGACATGCGCGACATCCAGCGCCGCGTCAACGCTAACCGCCTGAACGGCGTCGACGGCGAGGTGGTCACCCCGGAGCAGATCAAGGAGATCGAGCCGCTGCTGGACACCTCCAAGCGCGCTCGCTACCCGATCCTCGGCGCCTCCTGGCAGCCGCGCGGCGGCGTGGCCCGTCACGACGCCGTGGCCTGGGGCTTCGCCCGCGGTGCCGACGCCCTGGGCGTGGACATCCTGCAGCAGACCGAGGTCACCGGCTTCAAGATCCGCGACGGCCAGATCTTCGGGGTGCACACCAACCGCGGTGACATCGAGGCCAAGACCGTCGGCTGCGTGACCGCCGGCAACTCCGGCGTGATGGCCAAGATGGCCGGCATCAAGCTGCCGCTGGAATCGCATCCGCTGCAGGCGCTGGTCTCCGAGCCGCTCAAGCCGGTGCTCAACACCGTGACCATGTCCAACCACGTGCACGGCTACGTCAGCCAGTCGGACAAGGGCGACCTGGTCATCGGCGCCGGCATCGACGGCTACAACGGCTACGGCCAGCGCGGCAGCTACCCGACCATCGAGCACACCCTGCAGGCGATCGTCGAGATGTTCCCGATGTTCTCGCGGGTGCGCATGAACCGTCAGTGGGGCGGCATCGTCGACACCTGCCCGGACGCCTGCCCGATCATCTCCAAGACCAAGGTCAAGGGCCTGTACTTCAACTGCGGCTGGGGCACCGGCGGCTTCAAGGCCACGCCGGGCTCGGCCAACGTGTTCGCGGCGAGCCTGGCCAAGGGCGAGATGCATCCGATCGCCGCCCCGTTCTCCATCGACCGCTTCAATACCGGAGCGCTGATCGACGAGCACGGCGCCGCCGGCGTGGCCCACTGATTTCCGCAGAGGAGAGCCGACATGTTCTATATCCATTGCCCCTACTGCGGCGAATACCGCGAGGAAGAGGAATTCCATCCGAAGGGTGAGGCGCACATCGCCCGCCCGGCGGATCCGGAGAACTGCAGCGACGACGAATGGGGCGACTACCTGTTCTTCCGCGACAACCCCCGTGGCATCCACCACGAGCTGTGGGTGCACGCCGTGGGCTGCCGCAAGTTCTTCAACATCACGCGCAACACCGTGAGCTACGAGATCCTCGAGACCTACAAGATGGGCGAGCAGCCGACGTACACCGCCGAGCACCCCGAGGGCCGGCCGTCCGCTGAAGCCGAAACGGCATCGCTTCGTGAAGGAGTCCGCGCATGAGCCAGCCCAACGCTCAAGAGAACCGTCTCGCCCAGGGCGGCCGCATCGACCGCAGCCGTCGGCTGAGCTTCACCTTCAACGGCAAGACGTATCAGGGCCATGCCGGTGACACCCTGGCCTCCGCCCTGTTGGCCAACGGCGTCGACATCGTCAACCGCAGCTTCAAGTACTCGCGTCCCCGCGGCATCTTCGCCGCCGGCGCCGAGGAGCCGAACGCGCTGGTCCAGCTCGGTGTCAGCGAGGCCGGCCAGGTGCCGAACGTGCGCGCCACCCAGCAGGCGCTGTACGACGGCCTGACCGCGCGCAGCACCAACGGCTGGCCGAACGTCCAGCGCGACCTGATGGGCCTGGTCGGCAAGCTGGGCGGTGGCTTCATGCCGCCGGGCTTCTACTACAAGACCTTCATGGCGCCGGCCTCCATGTGGATGACCTACGAGAAGGTCATCCGCAAGGGCGCCGGCCTCGGTCGCAGCCCGCTGGAAAGCGATCCGGACATCTACGATCACATGCACCAGCACTGTGACGTGCTGGTGGTCGGCGCCGGCCCGGCCGGCCTGGCCGCCGCCCTGGCCGCCGCCAGGAGCGGCGCGCGGGTGATCGTCGCCGACGAGCAGGAAGAGATGGGCGGCACGCTGCTCGACTCCCGCGAGCTGCTCGACGACAAGCCGGCCGAGCAGTGGGTCGCCGAGACCGTCGAGGCGCTGTCCAACATGGACAACGTGACCCTGCTGCCGCGCACCACCGCCAACGGCTATCACGATCACAACTTCGTGACCCTGCACGAGCGCCGCACCGAGCACCTGGCCGACACCGCGCCGCTCAAGGATGGCCTGCGTCAGGTTCGTTCACGCCTGCATCGCGTGCGTGCCGGCCGCGTCGTGCTGGCCACCGGCGCCCACGAGCGTCCGCTGGTCTACGGCAACAACGACGTGCCGGGCAACATGCTGGCCGGCGCCGTCTCCACCTACATCCGCCGCTACGGCGTGGTGCCGGGCAACAAGCTGGTGCTGTCCGTCAGCAACGATCACGCCTACCGCGCCGCCCTGGACTGGGTCGAGGCCGGCCGTGACGTGGTCGCCATCGCCGACGCCCGGGCCAACCCGGACGGCGAGCTGGTCGAGCAGGCCCGCGCCAAGGGCATCCGCATCATCGCCGGCGCCGCGGTCGTCGAGGCCAAGGGCGACGCCCGCGTCAGCGCCGCCCGCATCGCCAAGGTCGACCTCCAGGGCTTCCGCGTGGTCGGTAGCGCCGAGACCCTGAGCTGCGACACCATCGCCAGCTCCGGCGGCTACAGCCCGGTCATCCACCTGGCGTCCCACACCGGCAGCCGTCCGACCTGGAACGAGGAGCTGCTCGGCTTCGTCCCGAACACCGTGAAGGGCGTCGCCGCCGCCGGGGGCGCGCGAGGCGTCTATGCCACCGGCGCGGTGCTGGCCGACGGCGCCGAGGCCGGCTTCTCCGCCGCCTCCGTGGGCCTGCCCCGGGTCGCCGAGCGCCGTGACGGCGCCGCCGTGGCGCTCTATCAGGTGCCCCACGAGAAGGCGACCCTGCGCGCGCCGAAGCAGTTCGTCGACCTGCAGAACGACGTCACCGCGGCCGGCATCGAAGTGGCCACCCGCGAGGGCTTCGAGTCCATCGAGCACGTCAAGCGCTACACCGCCATGGGCTTCGGTACCGACCAGGGCAAGCTCGGCAACATCAACGGCATGGCCATCGCCGCCCGCGTCCTGGGTCGCTCGATCCCCGAGGTCGGCACCACGGTGTTCCGTCCGAACTACACCCCGGTGACCTTCGGCGCCATCGTCGGCCGCCACTGCGGCGAGCTGTTCGATCCCGAGCGCTACACCGCCATGCATCAGTGGCACGTGGAGCAGGGCGCCGCGTTCGAGGAAGTCGGCCAGTGGATGCGTCCGTGGTACTTCCCGCGCAAGATCAACGGCAAGACCGAGACCATGCACGAGGCGGTGGCTCGCGAGTGCCTGGCCGTGCGCGAGAAGGTCGGCATCCTCGACGCCTCCACCCTGGGCAAGATCGACATCCAGGGCCCGGACGCGCGTGAGTTCCTGGGGCGCGTCTACACCAACAAGTGGGCCAAGCTGGCTCCCGGCCGCGTCCGCTACGGCCTGATGTGCAAGGACGACGGCATGGTGTTCGACGACGGCACCACCAGCTGCCTCGGCGACAACCACTTCCTGATGACCACCAGCACCGGCGGCGCCGCCACCGTGCTCGAGTGGCTCGAGATCTGGCACCAGACCGAGTGGCCGGAGCTGGACGTCTACTTCAACTCCGTGACCGATCACTGGGCGACCATGACCATCACCGGTCCGGAAGCGCGCAAGCTGATGGAAGAGGTCACCACCGAGGTCGACCTCGACAAGGACAGCTTCAAGTTCATGGACTGGAAGGAAGGCAAGGTGGCCGGGGTGCCGGCGCGCATCTTCCGCATCTCCTTCACCGGTGAGCTGGCCTACGAGATCAACGTCCAGGCCAGCTACGCCCTGCACGTCTGGGAGACGCTGTTCGCCCACGGCGACCAGTACGGCCTGACGCCTTACGGCACCGAGACCATGCACGTGCTGCGCGCCGAGAAGGGCTTCATCATCGCCGGTCAGGACACCGACGGCTCGGTGACCCCGGAAGACCTCGGCATGCACTGGGCGATCGGCTACGACAAGCCGTTCTCCTGGATCGGCAAGCGTGCCCTGACGCGGCCGGACACCTCGCGCGAGAACCGCAAGCAGATGGTCGGCCTCAAGCCGAAGGATCCGACGGTGGTGCTGGAGGAGGGCGCGCAGATCGTGCTCGACCCGAACCACTCGATCCCGATGCCGATGGAGGGTCACGTGACCTCCAGCTACTACAGCCCGACCCTGGCATCCGGCTTCGCCCTGGCCGTGGTCAAGGGCGGTCACCAGAAGATGGGCGAGACCGTCTATCTGCCCATGGTCGACGGCCAGGTCCACGAGGCCGAGATCGTCAGCCCCATCTTCCTCGACCCCAAGGGAGAGCGTCAGAATGTCTAACACTGCTGTTGAAACGGTCAGGACCTTCGATACCCGCACCGAGGCCAAGATCCCGGTCGAATCGCCGCTCACCTACAGCTATCGTCGTTCGGGGGCTCCGGCCCCCACCGCCAAGAGCCGGGTGGTGATGCGCGAGAGGGCCTTCCTCGGCCACCTGGTGCTGCGCGGCGGCGCCGTGGTGCTCGACGGCGCGGTGCGTGCGGTGCTCGGCATCTCCCTGCCCGGCGAGCCCCTGGGCCTGGTCCAGGACGACGAGGGCAAGCGCTCGATCCAGTGGGTCTCCCCGGACGAGTGGCTGGTGATCGTGCCCGGCGGCGAGGAGTTCGAGCTCGAGAACCGCCTGCGCGCGGCGCTGGGCGACGCCCACTTCGCGATCAGCAACGTCAGCGGCGGCCAGACCCTGGTCGAGCTCGAGGGCGAGGCCGCCCGCGAGGTGCTGATGAAGTCGGTGGTCTATGACGTCCATCCGAGCCACTTCCCGGTCGGCAAGGGCGTGACCACCATCTTCGCCAAGACCACCGTGGTGCTGCGTCGTCCGAGCGAGGAGCGCTGGGAGCTGGTGGTGCGCCGCAGCTTCGCCGACTACACCTATCGCTGGCTGCTGGATGCCGGCGAGGAATACGCCATCGGCGTCGAGCGCTGAGCGCCCCGCCATCCCGTTGTGCTATCAGGCCGGGGCTTCCCCGGCCTGCTTCGTCAGGAGATTCTCCCATGAGCCACAGCGCCGGCAAGAGCGCCGATACCTGGATTCTCACTGCCCAGTGCCCCAGCCGCCTGGGCACCGTCGACGTGGTGACCCGCTTCCTGAAGGAGAGCCGCTGCTACATCACCGAGCAGCAGTCCTTCGACGACCATCACGGCGAGCGCTTCTTCATCCGCACCGAGTTCCGACCGCTGGAGCCGGACTTCGATGCCGAGGCCTTCCAGGCCGCCTTCGCCGCCCGCGCCGCCGAGTTCGAGATGGCCTTCGAGCTGACCGCGCCGGACGCGCGGATGCCGGTGGTGATCATGGTGTCCAAGGCGGACCATTGCCTGAACGACCTGCTGTATCGCTATCGCACCGGCCAGCTGCCGATCGAGATTCGCGCGGTGGTCTCCAACCACCCGGACCTCCAGCCGCTGGCCGACTGGCACGGGCTGCCGTACTACCACTTCCCGATCACCGCCGAGACCAAGGCCGAGCAGGAGGCCCGGGTGTGGGAGGTGGTCGAGGAGACCGGCGCCGAGCTGGTGATCCTGGCCCGCTACATGCAGGTGCTCTCCAGCGACATGTGCGAGAAGCTCTCCGGCCGCGCGATCAACATCCATCACTCGCTGCTGCCGGGCTTCAAGGGCGCCAAGCCCTATCACCAGGCCTTCGAGAAGGGCGTCAAGCTGGTGGGTGCCACCGCGCACTACATCAACGACGATCTGGACGAGGGGCCCATCATCACCCAGGGCGTGGAGCCGGTCGGCCATGCCGACGATCCCGAGGACCTGGTGGCCAAGGGCCGCGACATCGAATGCCTGACCCTGGCGCGCGCCGTCGACGCCCACGTGGCGCGCCGCGTGTTCCTGCACGGCCGCCGCACGGTGGTGTTCTCGCGCTAACCAGGCCAAGGGGGCAGGGGCGCCAGATCGAGTGCCCCTGATGCCTGCCGCACCCGCCGTCGACGCCCACGTGGCGCGTCGGGTGTTCCTGCACGGCCGCCGCATGGTGGTGTTCTCGCGCTGATCGTTCGCTGTGATCTCAGGGCCGCTCGCCCGAGCGGCCTTTCACGGCCATCGCTTCCCCGGCGATGGCCGTCGTCTTTTTCCTGCCCCACCGCCTCCCGCTCTGTCCCGTCCTGGCCTCTCGTCACTCGTTCAATAGTCGTAGGGCGGGGACGACGTCTGCGTCGCCTCTGAACATCAATTCTTATATATAACAGCGTTTTAGTCCGTTATCGGTGCGTATCGTTGAGCGATGTACGTTGAAAGTCGCTGTTGGCCGCGGCCTCCGGGGACACTACGTTTTGATGCGGAAGGTATTTCCAGAGACATGGATCGTGTTGCCCATGTCGTCGGCGTCCCTCGGGCGCCGGCGGCATGGGGTCAAACCAGAACAGACAACAACAAGCCCTCCGTCATCGCGCCGTGCGGGACGGACGCAACACCAACGAGGAGTCCTCGCCATGCAAGACGACCAGCAGCCCAAGCGCACTTCGTCCGATCGCGTCGCGACATCGGGCAGCGGTGCCGGCAATCGTCGCAACTTCCTGAAGGCCGCCGCGATCGGCTCCGCGGCGGCGGTCGCGGCCCCCTGGATCGGCAATGTCCAGGCCCAGCAGGGCATCCGCATCCGCATGCAGTCCTCCTGGCAGCCGGGGACCGTCGGCTATCGTACCTTCGAGTCCTGGGCCAACGGCGTGGCCGAGGCCACCAGCGGCGAGGTCAGCATCGAGCCGTTCCCGGCCGGCGCCGTGGCCGGGGCCTTCGAGGTCGCCGATGCGGTGCGCAACGGCGTGCTCGACGGTCAGAACTGGTTCACCGTCTACTGGCCCGGCAAGATGCCGGCCGGCGTCTTCCTCACCGCCTTCCCCATGGGCCTGTCGCTGCCCCACCAGTGGGACATGATGTTCGGCGCCTACGGCGGCTTCGGCATCGCCAAGGAGCTGTACCGCAAGCAGGGCCAGGAGCTGCTGGGCTATGTCCACCATGACCTCAACCTGATCCACTCCAAGATCCCGCTGCGCAGCTTCGACGACTTCGACGGGGTCAAGATCCGCATGCCCGGCGGCATCGTGGCCGAGACCTTCGCCGAGATGGGGGCGCGGACCACGCTGCTGCCCGGCTCCGAGGTCTATCCGGCGCTGGAGAAGGGCACCATCGACGCCGCCGACTTCACCGGGGCGGCGGTCAACTACGAGCTCGGCTTCTGGCAGGTGGCCGACTACATCATCATGGGCCCGCCCTCCACGCCGTGCCTGCACCAGGCGGTCGACCTGATGGACATCTCGGTCAACCGCCGCGTCTATGAGCGCATGTCCTCCCAGACCCAGGATCTGATGCACGACCTGGTGGCGGCCTATTCCCGCGAGCACTATGCGGCGATCCAGAAGGCCAACGCCGAGGCCTGGCCCAAGTATCGCGAGAAGGGCGTCGAGATCATCCACCTCTCCGAGGAGGACGCCGATCGCTTCCGCCAGGTGTCCATTCCGCTGTGGTTCAAGTGGGCCAACAAGGACCCGGATGCCGCGCGCATGTTCCGCGCCCACCTCGACACCATGATGGATCCGGCGGTGGCGCTGATCACCGAGGACGACATCAAGGACTTCGAGCTCAACGTCTGATCCCTCTGATCGACCCGCCGGGGGTTGTGGGCCGAGCGCCGCAGCCCCCGGCCTGCCTGGGTCACCATGCCCTGATCCTGCATCCCGTCGGCTAGATGATCCGTCGCCATCGCCGGGAAGCGATGGTATCGCGGAGGAGTTTTCATGAATCTCGAGATCAATTTCGTGCTGCCGCACTGGCTCTACTGGTCGGTCCTGTTCTTCCTGCCGCTGCTGGTGATGTGGCTCGTCGACCGCAGCTTCCGGCGCGGCGGGACCATCAGCGGCGGCGACACCGGAGAGATTCCCGGCGAGGCCCCGGTGGAGAGCTACCGGCCCCCGGGCAACGTCTTCACCGCCGTGATCGATCGCATTTCCGGGTTCTTCGGCCGCTACGTGGCCTACTGGGCGCTGATCGCGCCCTTCGTGTTCGCCTATGAAGTGCTGATGCGCTACGCCTTCAATTCGCCGACCAACTGGGCCCACGAGTCGATGACCCTGATGTTCGGCATGCAGTACCTGATCGCCGGGGCCTTCGCCCTGCGCGAAGGCGGGCACGTGCGCGTCGACATCCTCTATCAGCGGGCCAGGCCGGTGAACAAGGCGGCGCTCGATCTGGTGACCTCGGTCTTCTTCTTCATCTTCACTGTCGCGCTGCTGGTGACCGGCTGGAAGTTCTTCTCCCAGGCGGTGAGCGACACGCTGTTCTTCGGCTCGAGCTACGCCAACGAGACCTCCTTCACCGAATGGGCGATCCAGTTCTATCCGGTGAAGTTCATGCTGTTCTTCGGCGCGCTGCTGCTGCTGCTGCAGGGCATCGCCCAGCTGATCCGCGATTTCCAGGCCTTCCGCCATCATCGTGCCGCCGAGCATCACGGCCGCGGCTTCGCCCACCTGCTGGTGGCGCTGGGGGCGGTGCTGGCCGCCTGGACGCTGTTCGAGATGGTCAACATCGCGGTCACCGACTACCAGAGCCTGGCCGGCAGCCTCGAGAACATCCTCAGCGGGCTGGGCATCGGCGGCCTGACCCTGGTGATGTTCGGCACCCTGATGGTGGTGCTGGTGGCGGGCCTGCCGCTGGCCTTCGTCACCGGCGGCCTGGGGGTGGCCTTCCTCTACCTGGTGGGCGATCAGCACATGCTCAACCTGATGCCGTCGCGCATCTTCCCGATGATGACCAACTACCAGCTGTCGGCCATCCCGCTGTTCATCTTCATGGCCTCGGTGCTGGAGAAGGCCGGGATCATCGAGGAGCTGTTCGATGTCGTCTACAAGTGGATGGGCGGCCTTAAGGCGGGCCTGGCCATCGCCACCATCATCGCCTCCACGCTGCTCGCCGCCATGGTCGGCGTGATCGGCGCCGCGGTGGTGACCATGGGCCTGATCGCCCTGCCGGCGATGCTCAAGCGCCACTACGATCCGGAGATCGCCATCGGCTCGATCATGGCCGGCGGCACCCTGGGCATCCTGATTCCGCCGTCGATCCTGGCGATCATCTACGGCGTCATCGCCCAGCAGTCGGTGGGCGAGCTGTATCTCGGTTCGCTGATTCCCGGCCTGCTGCTGGCCTTCATGTACGGCTTCTACTGCTGGATGCGCGGCACGCTGAACATCAAGGTGGCACCGCCGATGCCGGTGGAGGACCGCGTCGACATGAAGGAGAAGCTGCGCCTGCTGCGCAACATGCTGGCGCCCATCGTGCTGGTGGTGCTGGTGCTGGGCATCATCTTCACCGGTATCGCCACCCCGGTAGAGGCGGCCGGCATCGGCACCTTCGGCGCGCTGGTGGTGGCGGCGCTGCACAAGCGCCTGACCTGGCCCAATCTGCATGCCGCCTGCATGACCACCCTGGTCGCCTCGGCGATGGTGATGTGGATCATCTTCGGCGCCAGCATCTTCGTCGGCTTCTATATCCTGCAGGGCGGCCAGACCTTCGTGCAGGAGCTGATCTCCGGCGCCGGCCTCGGCCCCTACGCGGTGCTGGCGCTGATGATGGTGCTGCTGGTGGCGCTGGGCATGTTCCTGGACTGGGTCGGCATCCTGCTGCTGGCGGTGCCGATCTTCGTGCCGCTGATCAAGGGGCTCTCCTTCGACGGGGTGTTCGGCCTGCCCGGCGTGGCACCCGCCGACGTGTCGCTGTGGTTCGGGGTCATCTACCTGGTGAACATGCAGATGTCCTTCCTCAGCCCGCCGTTCGGCTACGCCCTGTTCTACATCAAGGGGGTGTGTCCGCCGCACATCACCATGGGCCAGATCTTCCGTTCGTCCTTCCCGTTCCTGGGCATCCAGGCGCTGGGGCTGATCCTGGTGATCATGTTCCCGGCACTGGTGACCTGGCTGCCGAATCTCGCCTACGGCTAGGCGACGGCGCAGGCCATCAGCGACGACGCCCCCGATCGGGGGCGTCATCTTTTCAAACTGTTACACGATGGCGGTGAACCCTCGCCGATGATTATCGTCACAGGGGGGCAGCCCACGCATGCATGACAATGTTTTCGGAGGTATCTATGCAACGTATCACCGCCCTGTTCTCCGCCGCCCTGCTCAGTGCCGGCATGATGAGCTCCATGGCGTATGCACAGGACAGCGCCGACGCCACCGCCAGCCAGGGCCAGGCGCAGGCCGCGACCCAGAACTTCTCCGACGCCCAGCTTCAGAAGTTCGCTGACGCCTCCGAGGAAATCGCGGTGATCTCCCAGGATTACACCCAGCAGCTGCAGAACGCCGAGGGTGAGAAGGCCCAGCAGGACGTCCGCCAGGAAGCCAACGACCAGATGGTCGAAGCGGTCCAGGACAGCGGCCTCGAGGTAGAAACCTTCAACGCCATCGGCCAGGCGATCCAGCAGAACCCCGAGCTGATGCAGCGCGTCCAGGGCATGGCGCAGGGCAACGGTGAATCCGCTTCCTGATCCCGTCATCCCGCCACATCCCTGTGCGATGAAAGGCCACCCCTCGGGGTGGCCTTTCTGCGTTTGACCGGCGAGATGACGGCTCTTTACACCATCCCCGGCGCCTTTCAGACTTGGCTTATCCTCAACTACCGAGCGGGCACTGGGCCATGGATGTGGAACTGCTGGAAATCCGCCAGCATCTCGGGCGCTTCCCGCCCTTCGAGACGCTGTCCGACGAACTGCTCGACGAGGTGGCGAGCAACGTCGAGGTGGCCTATTTCAAGGCCGACACCGATATCCTGACCCTCGATCAGGAGCTCCACGAGCTGTGCTACATCCGCAGCGGCGCGGTGGAGGTCTACCGTCGCGGTGGCGAGCTCTACAACCGCCGAGGCGAGGGCGAGATCTTCGGCCAGTTCAGCCTGCTGCGAAACAACCGGGTCCGCTATCCCGTGCGGGCGATGGAAGACTCGCTGATCTACTTCATCCCCGAGGCGGTCTTCCAGCGTCTCTGCCAGGCCGACGACGACTTCGCCGACTTCGTCGAGCTGCTGCGCCCGCGCCTCGAGAGCGTGGTCGAGGAGCAGAAGAAGAACAACGACATGATGATCACCCGGGTGCGCAAGCTGGTCACGCGCTACCCGCTGATGGTCGATGCCTCGACCACCGTTCAAAAGGCCGCGCGCCAGATCACCGACTTTCAGGCCTCGGCGGTGCTGGTGCTCGACGACCCCGGCGAGGACGACAACCCGCGCTATACCTTCCGCGACATCGAGGAGCGCGCCTGGCAGCTTCGCGGCATCCTCACCGACAGCGACTTCCGCACCCGGGTGGTGGCCGAGGGGCTGTCGCCGGACACGCCGGTCGGCGAGGTGGTGGTCGGCAACGTCATCGCCATCCAGTCCGACGAGTCGGTGCAGGAAGCGATGCTGATCATGCTGCGCCATAACATTCATCACCTGCCGGTGATGTATCGTCGCCGCCCGGTGGGCATCGTGCACCTCTCGGACATCATCCGCTACGAGACCCAGAGCAGCCTTTACCTGGTCAGCAACATCTTCCACCAGCCCAACGCCGAGGGTCTGGCGCGGTTGGCGCCGGACGTCAGTGCGGCCTTCGTGCGCATGGTCGAGGAGGGCGCCGACTCGCGCATGGTGGGCAGTGCCCTGTCGACCATCGGGCGGAGCTTCACCCGTCGGCTGCTGGAACTGGGCGAGGAACGGCTGGGGCCGCCGCCGGTGCCTTACTGCTTCATGGCGCTGGGCTCCATGGCCCGCAACGAGCAGTCGATCGCCACCGATCAGGACAATGCCCTGGTGCTGTCCGACGACTTCGATCCCGAACAGCACGACGCCTACTTCCTCGAGCTGGCCCAGTTCGTCAGCGATGGCCTGGACGCCTGCGGTTATCCCTACTGCAAGGGCGACATCATGGCCACCAACCAGAGCTGGCGGCAGCCCCTGGCCGTCTGGAAACGCTATTTCACCGAGTGGATCGAGCACCCCAATCCCGAGCGGCTGCTGCACAGCTCGATCTTCTTCGATCTCGACGCCGTCTATGGGGAAAACGTGCTGGTGGAGCAGCTTCAGGACCTGGTGGCCTACCAGGCCGCGCGGCATCCGCGCTTCCTGGCGGCGATGGCCCGCAACGCGCTGAATCGCACGCCGCCGCTGGGGTTCTTCCGCACCTTCGTGATGGAGAAGGACGGCAAGCACAACAACTCGATCAACCTGAAGCGCCGCGGCACCGCACCGATGGTCGACCTGATCCGGGTGCATGCGCTGGCCTGCGGCTCCAGTGCCCAGAACAGCTTCGACCGGCTCGACGACATCGATCGCACCCAGCTGCTGGCCCCGGGGGTCAGCGATCGCCTGCGCTACGCCCTGGAGTTCCTGTCGATGTCGCGGATTCGTCACCAGGTGATCGACATCCAGCACGACCAGACGCCGGACAACAACATCGAGCCGGAGAACGTCTCGAGCAGTGAGCGTCATCACCTCAAGGATGCCTTCCAGGCGCTGAGCCACGCCCAGAAGTTCCTCAAGTTCCGCTACCCGATGCCCTCGCGGTCCAAATGAGCGAGGTGCACGGATGCTGATGCGACGCAGGACTCAGATTCCCGACTGGGCGAACTACCTGGCGCGTCGCGCCGAGGCGGCCCAGGATCCGCGACTGGCACGCTTCTTCGCCGCCGGGACCCCGACGGCGGAGACGCCGATCGGCGAGGCCCCGCTGGTGGCGCTGGACATGGAGACCACCGGCCTCGACGCCCGGCGCAACTCCATCGTCAGCATCGGCCTGGTGCCCTTTACCCTGGGGCGCATCGCCATGACCGAGCGCCGCTACTGGATCGTGCGCCCGCGGCGCACGCTCCACGCCGAGTCGGTGACCTTCCACCACATCACCCATGCCGATATCGCCCACGCGCCGGAGCTGGACGACATCCTGGAGGACCTGCTCGATGCCCTGGCCGGCCGGCTGGCGGTGGTGCACTACCGGCACATCGAGCGTCCCTTCCTCGACGTGGCCGTCAAGGCGCGGCTGGGGGAGGGCGTGGTCTATCCGATGATCGACACCATGTCGCTCGAGGCGCGCATTCATCGGCAGTCGCTGGTGGCGCGCTTCAAGCGCTGGATCGGTCGGCCGCCGGCCTCCATTCGGCTGTTCGACAGCCGTGCCCGCTACGGGCTGCCGCCCTACCAGGGCCATCATGCGCTGACCGATGCACTGGCGACCGCGGAGCTGCTGCAGGCGCAGATCGCCCACCACTACAGTCCCGAGACCCCGGTGGGCACGATCTGGAGCTAGGCCTGGTGGGCGGCGATGCCGCGCTTTTCTGAACAGGGCCATCCTGCGCTGACCGATGCACTGGCGACCGCGGAGCTGCTGCAGGCGCAGATCGCCCACCACGACAGTCCCGAGACCCCGGTGGGCACGATCTGGAGCTAAGCCTGGTGGGCGGCGATGCCGCGCTTTCCTGAACAGGGCCATCCTGCGCTGACCGATGCACTGGCGACCGCGGAGCTGCTGCAGGCGCAGATCGCCCACCACGACAGTCCCGAGACCCCGGTGGGCACGATCTGGAGCTAGGCCTGGTGGGCGGCGATGCCGCGCTTTCCTGAACACGGCCATCCTGCGCCGACCGATACACTGGCGACCGCGGAGCTGCTAAGGCGGCATGGGCACCGGCGAGTCGTTAGTAATCGATGCCGCGCCGCGCCTCCAGGCCGGCATTGAAGGCGTGGCGCACCTCCGTCATCTCGGTGATGGTGTCGGCCATGGCCTGCAGCTCGCGGTGGGCGTTGCGTCCGGTGACGATCACCGTCTGCTCGGCGGGGCGGTTCTGTAGCGCCTGCCGGACCGTGTCGATGTCCAGGTAGCCGAACTTGAGCATGTAGGTGATCTCGTCGAGCACCACCAGGTAGACCCCGGGGTCGGCGAGCATCCGCTCGGCCTCGGCCCACACCTCGCGGCAGGCCTCGGTGTCGCTCTCGCGGTTCTGAGTCTCCCAGGTGAAGCCGGTGGCCATGATCGCCACCTCGAGGTTGGGATCGTCCTCGAGCCGGTCGCGCTCGCCGCACTCCCACTGGCCCTTGATGAACTGCACCACGCCGACGCGGTAGCCGTAGCCCAGCGCGCGGGTCACCGTGCCCCAGGCGGCGGTGGTCTTGCCCTTGCCGTTGCCGGTGAACACCAGCAGCTGGCCGCGGCGCTCGTCGGCGGCGGCGACCTTCTCGTCGACGCGGGACTTGAGGGTCTGCATGGCCTTGCGGTGGCGCTCGTCGCGTTCGCTCATCTCGGTTCCTGCTCGTGTCGTGGTGGGAAGGGCAGCCTACCCCAGGCGACGGATGGCGTCAGCCGTCGGCGCCGGTGCACTTGAGCCGGCGATGGCGCGTCGCGGTCGCCGACTGAAAAGATTTCATCGCTGACGCCAAAGACAGCGTCATCCATGGTGCCCAGAATCCTCGAGTAGTGTCCCTGGAAGCCTCGTCATGCCCGCGATCCTTCGTCCGGCGGTTGCCGCCGATCTCGCCGCCCTCCATGCCCTCGAGCAGCTGGCCTTCAGCGGTGATCGCTTCACCCGGCGCCAGCTCTGGCACCTGCTCAACCGGGCCAACGCCCTGACGCTGCTGGCCGAGGACGCGGCGGGCCGGCTGCTCGGCTATGGCACCCTGCTGTTTCGTCAGGACAGCGTGCGTACCCGGCTGTACTCGTTCTGCGTGCATCCCGAGGCGCGCGGCGAGGGGCTCGGGCGGCGCATGCTCGAAAGGCTGGAAGCCGAGGCCTGGGAGCGGGGCGGTGACTGGCTGGTGCTCGAGGTGCGGGTCGACAATCAGGCGGCGCTGGCGCTCTACCGGGGCACGGGCTTCGCGCCGTGCGACTGGATGGGTGACTACTACGAGGACGGCTGTGCGGCCTGGCGCATGAGCAAGGCGCTGACGCCGCTCGCCGTTGGCACCGAGGCCCGGGCCGGCTAGGCGCCGTGGCTTGTGATGCTTAGAATGGTGGCATCGTTCATCATCGGGAAATCACCATGCCCTCCTTCGATATCGTCTCCGAGTTCGACAAGCACGAGGCGAGCAACGCCGTCGATCAGGCCAACCGCGAGCTGCAGAGCCGCTTCGACTTCAAGGGCGTGACCGCCTCCTTCGCGCTCGAGGGCGAGACCGTGACCCTCGAGGCCGAGGTCGATTTCCAGCTGCGCCAGATGCTCGACATGCTGCGCAACAAGCTGATCGGCCGGGGCATCGATCCGCGCTGCCTGGAGGTCGACGACCCCGAGCTCTCGGGCGTGCGCGCCCGCCAGACCGTGCGCCTCAAGCAGGGCCTCGAACAGAAGGAGGTCAAGGACATCGTCAAGCGCATCAAGGACACCAAGCTCAAGGTCCAGGCCCAGATCCAGGGCGAGAAGGTGCGCGTCACCGGCAAGAAGCGCGACGACCTGCAGCAGGTCATGGCCCTGCTGCGCGGCGAGGATGGCCCCGACCTGGCGCTGCAGTTCGACAACTTCCGCGACTGAGCCCGCCGCTCGCTGTCATCACCCGTTGCTGTTGCCCCCATTGGCGATGGCGATTGGCAGCGGGAGAGGGCTTGGGCTTCAATGTATCTGTGCCCTGTCGCCAAAGGAGTGAGCGCTCGATGTCCCATGCGCGCCGCATCGTCTACCTGACCATCGCCGGGATCAGCTTCGCCCTGGGCGTGATCGGCGCCTTCCTGCCGCTGATGCCCACCACCTGCTTCATGCTGGTGGCGGTGTGGGCGGCGTCCAAGGGCTCGCCGCGCTTCGCCGGCTGGATCCGCTCGCACCCGCGCTTCGGTGCCACCATCGTGGCCTGGGAGTCCGAGCGGGCCATCCCTCGCCATGCCAAGTGGACCGCCGGCGTCATGCTGCTGATCTCGATGGTGATCCTGGCCTTCGTCATCGGCGTGCTGTGGCTGAAGCTGGCGCTGATCCTCGGCCTGGGGGCCCTCACCGGCTGGATACTGACCCGGCCGGAGCCGGTCGCCGACGCCTGAGCCGCTGCGGCGCCGCCGAACCGCCCGGGGTTGAGGGCGGCACTTTGAGGTCGAGGCAGAGAGGGCCGTACAATGGTCGGCAATCTTCACAGGAGCCATCCTCGATGTCCGAACCCCAGCCGATCTACCTGAGCGATTATCGCCCCCCCGCCTACCGCGTCACCCACACCGAGCTGACCTTCGATCTCGATCCCGCGGCCACTCGGGTCAAGGCGCGCCTGCACGTGGAGCGCCATCCCGAGCGCGAGGCCGGCGAGCCGCTGGAGCTCGACGGCGAGCAGCTGGCGCTGAAGGCCATCGCCATCGACGGCCAGCCGCTGGGCGACGACGAGTACGCGCTGACCGAGCGCGGCCTGCGCATCGAGCGGGCCCCGGAGCGCTTCCTGCTGGATACCGAGGTCGAGATCGCCCCCGAGGCCAACACCGCCCTGGAGGGGCTCTACCAGTCCGGCGGCATGTTCTGCACCCAGTGCGAGGCCGAGGGCTTCCGGCGCATCACCTTCTACCCGGATCGCCCCGACGTCATGGCGACCTTCTCCACCACCGTGATCGGCCGCGCCGACCGCGAGCCGGTGCTGCTGTCCAACGGCAACCCGGTGGAGCGCGGCGAGCTGCCGAACGGTCGTCACTTCGTGACCTGGGAAGACCCGCACCCCAAGCCCTGCTACCTGTTCGCGCTGGTGGCCGGTGACCTCGAGAAGGTCGAGGACCGCTTCACCACCCAGAGCGGCCGCGAGGTGACGCTGCAGATCTGGGTCGAGGAGGAGAACCTCGGCAAGACCGATCACGCCATGGCCTCGCTCAAGCGCGCCATGCGCTGGGACGAGGAGGCCTACGGCCGCGAGTACGATCTCGATCTGTTCATGATCGTGGCGGTCAACGACTTCAACATGGGCGCCATGGAGAACAAGGGGCTCAACATCTTCAACTCGGCGGCGGTGCTGACTCACCCGCACACCGCCACCGATGCCGCCTTCCAGCGTGTCGAGGGCATCGTCGCCCACGAGTACTTCCACAACTGGTCC
The DNA here is from genome assembly GCF_043496975.1 of Halomonas sp. B23F22_10. Lineage (NCBI taxonomy): Bacteria > Pseudomonadati > Pseudomonadota > Gammaproteobacteria > Oceanospirillales > Halomonadaceae > Halomonas > Halomonas sp. B23F22_10. The sequence continues at coordinate 469,191 of NZ_JBIEKF010000004.1, forward strand.
GGCAACCGCGTGACCTGCCGCGACTGGTTCCAGCTGTCGCTGAAGGAGGGCTTCACCGTCTTCCGCGACCAGACCTTCAGCGCCGACACCAACTCCGCGCCGGTCAAGCGCATCGAGGACGTGTCCTTCTTCCGCACCGCCCAGTTCGCCGAGGATGCCGGCCCCACCGCCCACCCCGTGCGGCCGGACCACTACATCGAGATCGGCAACTTCTACACCCTGACCATCTACGAGAAGGGCGCCGAGATCGTGCGCATGCTGCGCAACCTGGTGGGCGGCGAGGCCTTCCGCCGCGGCAGCGACCTGTACTTCTCGCGCTTCGACGGCCAGGCGGTGACCATCGAGGACTTCGTGGCCTGCATGTCGGAGGCCTCCGGCCAGGATCTCGACCAGTTCATGCGCTGGTACTCCCAGGCCGGCACCCCGGAGATCGACGCCCACGGCGAGTACGACTATGCCAACGGCGCCTACCGCCTGCTGCTGCGCCAGCGCACCCCGGCCACGCCGGGCCAGCCCGACAAGGCGCCGCAGCACATCCCGATCCGCCTGGGCCTGGTCGGCACCAAGAGCGGGCGCGACCTGCGCCTGACCCTGGACGGCGAGACCCTCGGCACCGACGGCGTGATCCACCTGCGCGAGGAAGAGCAGGAGTTCCTGTTCACCGACGTGGAGGAGGCCCCGGTGCCGTCGCTGGCGCGCGGCTTCTCGGCGCCGGTCAAGCTCAACTTCCCCTATTCCCGCGAGGATCTGGCCTTCCTGCAGACCCATGACAGCGACGGCTTCAACCGCTGGGACGCCGGCCAGCGCCTGGCGCTGCTGGCGCTGGACGACCTCATCGCCGCCCACCGCAACGGCGTCGAGAAGGTCATGGATCCGCGGGTGGTGGAGGCCTTCCGCGAGCTGCTCAAGCGCCAGACCGACGACAAGGCGGTGCTGGCCGAGATGCTCACCCTGCCCTCCGAGGCCTATATCGCCGAGCAGCAGCCGCTGGTCGACGTGGACGCCATTCACGCCGCCCGCCGGTTCGTGAAGCAGTCGCTGGCCACGGCCCTGCGCGACGACTTCCGGCGCCTCTACGAGGAGAACGTCAGCGACGCCCCCTACGCCCCGGAGCCCGAGCAGATCGCCGCGCGCAGCCTCAAGAACGTGGCGCTGTCGTACCTGGTCAGCATCGAGGACGAGGAGGGCATCGAGCTGGCCCGCCGTCAGTTCGAGGCCGACCACAACATGACCGACGTGCGCACCGCCCTGACGCTGCTGGTGCACTCCAGCCGCGACGACCTGGCCGATCCGGCGCTGCGCGCCTTCGGCGAGAAGTGGGCCCACGACCCGCTGGTCATGGACCAGTGGTTCAGCGTCCAGGTCTCGCGCCCGCAGTCCGATGCCCTGGAGCGGGTCAAGTTCCTGATGGACCACCCGGCCTTCTCGCTGACCAATCCCAACAAGGTCCGCGCGCTGATCGGTGCCTTCGCCCAGAACCGGGTCAACTTCCACCGCCTCGACGGCGAGGGCTACAAGCTGCTGGCCGACGTGGTCATCGAGCTCAACCGCCTGAACCCCGAGATCGCCTCGCGGCTGGTGACCCCGCTGACCCGCTGGCGTCGCTTCGACGAGACCCGCCAGGAACTCATGAAGGGCGAGCTCGAACGCATCCGCGAGGAAAAACTCTCGCCGAACGTGTATGAGGTGATCGAGAAGGCCCTCGCGTAATCGCGACATTCGCTCGCGAGAACGACAAGACGCCGCCCGGAAGGGCGGCGTCTTTGTTTGACGAACTGCAACGGCAGCGAAGCCTCGTCATGAGACCTCGTCCGAAAAGTTGGCGAGCGAAGGCTAGACAAGGCAAAAATCAGCGAGAAGCCGGAGTTTACGAGCTGTAAATGAGGACTTTGAGCTGATTTTTAACGCCGTATAGCCGAGCGCAGACACTTTTCTGGCATGGTCTAGTTGATCAGCCAGCCCAGCACGCTGACGCCCAGCAGCACCCAGATCAGGGTGGCGACCACGGCTCGCCGGCGCAGGGCCGAGAAGGCCTTCCACAGCAGCCACAGGCCGAGCACCAGCACCAGCAGGCTGAGCAGGTTGGCGGGAATGCCGAGGCCCCCGGCGATGCCGCCGATCAGGCTGCTGGCGGCGTCGTCCAGGCCGTTCAGGCCGGCGCTGAGCGCATCGACGATGAAGCGGATGACATGGCCGATGAACTGGCCGATCGCGGTGAGGAAGTCGTTCATGCGCGGGAGATCTCGAGACGAAGGGGCATCGGGGATGGCGCGTCATGGTAGCACGCCCGCCGGGGCGGGCGCGGTGGTTGCCGGCTGTCTAGCCGAGCAGGCTGGTGCGTGAGGTCAGCCCGGCCTCCTCGGCGGCGCTGTCGGCCAGCGCGCGGCCGGCCTCGTCGTAGACGTGGAAGACGGCGCTGGCACCGAGCTCGCGGATCGGCTCGATCTCCTCGGGGTATTCCACCACCGCGGTGATGCGTCCGGGGAAGTGGCGCGAGCGCAGCTGTCGCAGGGCGGCCAGGTTACCGGCGTGGTGCGGCATGGCCAGCACCACCAGGCGCACCTCGGACGACATCAGCAGCTTGTCCCAGAACTCCGAGTCCACGGCGTCGCCCTCCAGGGCGTTGAAGCCCATGGCGGTGAGCCGTTCGATGCTCTTGGGGTTGCTGTCGATGCCCAGCACCTGCAGGCCATACTCCTTCTGCAGCCGCCGGTAGACGCCCTTGCCGATGCGGCCCATGCCCAGCACCACCGCCTCGGCGTCGCCGACCTCGATGGGACGGTCGCTGGGCGCCAGCTCGTGCTCGTCGATCTCGGGCAGGCGCGGTTCCAGCCAGCGATAGAAGCGCTCGCCGTAGCCGTTGACCACCGCCGAGGCGGCGAAGCTCAGCGCCACCGCCAGCGACAGCACCACCAGGAAGCTCTCCGGCAGCCAGCCCTCGGCGGTGGCGATGGCGCCGACGATCAGCCCGAATTCCGAGTAGTTGGTCAGGCTCAGGGCGGTCAGTACCGAGGTGCGGTGGCGCATGCGGAAACGCATGAACACCAGCTGATAGAGCAGGCCCTTGAGCGGCAGTGCCAGCACCAGCAGCAGCGCGGTGCCGAGCAGCTCCCAGCTGGGCATGGCGGTCAGGCCCAGGCTCAGGAAGAAGCCCACCAGCAGCAGTTCCTTGAGGCTGAACATCGACCGCGCCAGGGCCTGGGCGGCGGGGTGGGGGGCCAGCAGCAGACCGATGATCAGGGCGCCGAGGTCGCCCTTGAGCCCCACCGCCGAGAACAGCGCATAGCCCAGCACCAGCGCCAGCAGCATGCCGAACAACATCTGCATCTCGCCGTGGCCGAGGCGGTCCAGCAGGGCGCGCAGCGCCGGGGCGAGCGGAATCAGCAGCAGCAGGCCCAGCGCCCAGGGGCTCGGCAGGCTGCCGGTGGAGGCGGTGAGGAAGACGACGGCGAAGATGTCCTGCATGATCAGCACGCCGATGGCCAGTCGGCCGTAGGCGGTCTGGCTCTCGCTGCGCTTTTCCAGCACCTTGACCACGAACACCGTGCTGGAGAACGACAGCGCGAAGCCCAGCAGGGCCAGGGTCGACCAGCCGGCCTCGGCCAGCAGCGGCAGGCTCAGCCATTTCAGCAGCCCGAGCAGCGCCACCATGGTCAGGCTGGAGATCAGCATGTGCAGGGTGGCCCCGCCCCAGACGTCGCGGCGCAGCAGGGTGCGGATATCGAGCTTGAGGCCGATGCTGAACAGCAGCAGGGTGACGCCGACATCGGCCACCAGCTCGAGCAGCGGGGTGGGGGTGAAGCCCAGCGCATTGAGCACGAAGCCGCCGGCCAGGAAACCCACCAGGGGCGGCAGGCGCAGGCACATGGCGGCGAGGCCGCCGAGAAAGGCCGCCAGGAGAAAGGCCGGTGCGATCATGACAACTCCCTGTATCGCGATGGTCGAGGAAAGGGGCGGGAAGACAGACAGTGTAAGGAAGTCATAGAGTGAATGGGACTCATCCATCGAGCATGCCCGCCGAGCGTGAAGCGGCCATGACGACGATCAAGGAGAAGGAACGCGAGACCATGGCAACGCTGATCCTGAACGGCAAGTCGGCGCAGCTGCCGGCCGTGCGCCAGGCGGTGAGCGCCTGCCGCGAGGCCGGCGCCGCGCTGCGGGTACAGGTCACCTGGGAGGCGGGGGACGCCGAACGCATGGCCGAGCAAGCCGGACGCGATGGCATCGACCGGGTGATCGCCGGCGGCGGCGACGGCTCGATCAACGAGGTGGTCAACGGCCTGATGCGCCTGCCGGCAGAGGATCGCCCGGGGCTCGGCCTGATGCCGCTGGGCAGCGCCAATGACCTGGCCAGCGCCCTGGGGCTGTCCCTGGAGCCGGCGGCGGCGCTGCAGGCGGCGCTGTCGCTGCCGCTGCGGCCGGTCGACGTGCCGAGTCTCGACGGCCAGCACTTCCTCAACATGGCCACCGGCGGCTTCGGTGCCGAGATCAGTTCCTCGACGCCCAAGAGCCTCAAGCGGCTGCTCGGCGGCGGGGCCTATTCGCTGATCGGTGCCCTCAAGGCCTGGCAGTACCGTCCCTACCCGGTGCGGCTGCGCTGGGCGGAGGGCGAGCGGGAGGCGTCGCTGTTCGTGCTGGCGCTGGGCAACGGCACCCGCTCCGGCGGCGGTCAGCATCTGACCCCCGAGGCGCGCATCGACGATGGCTTGCTCGACGTGCTGATCCTGCGCGACTTCGCCTCGCTCGGCGACATGGCGCGGATGCGTCGCGAGCTGCAGCGCCGCCCCGGAGAAGGCACCTTCGTCGAGACCTTCCGCACCGCCTGGCTCAGCGTCGAGGCGGACACCGACCTGCCGCTGACCCTCGACGGCGAGCCCTGCCATCGCCGCGCCTTTCGGGTCGAGGTCGCGCCGGGAGCGCTGTCGCTGGCGCTGCCGGACGACTGTCCGCTGCTGTCGACGCCGGTGACTGGTCAGCCGGCGTCGGGCCGGGCATCATGACATGATCCTGGCTCATGGAGGTGCATGCATGTTGACTCCCTTTCATCTCGCCATGCCGGTTCGCGATCTGGCAGAGGCGCGGCGTTTCTACGGCGATCTGCTGGGCTGCCCCGAGGGGCGCAGCAGCGACACCTGGATCGACTTCGACCTCTACGGTCATCAGTTCGTCTGCCATCTCGATCCCTCCCTCGGCGAGTCGCCCAGGGACACGCATCGCAATCCGGTCGACGGGCACGGCGTGCCGGTGCCGCACTTCGGCGTGGTGCTGGAGATGGACGACTGGGAGGCGCTGGTCGACCGGCTGACCCATGCCGGCATCCGCTTCGAGATCGAGCCCTACGTGCGCTTCGCCGGCGAGCCCGGCGAGCAGGCCACCATGTTCTTCCGTGATCCCAGCGGCAATGCCATCGAGTTCAAGGCGTTCCGCGACATCGAAGGCCAGCTGTTCGCGCGCTGAGCCGCGCCTTGCGGCGCCGGGCCCCCTTTGGTGCAATGACACGTGACACCCATCGAAGAGAAGGAAGGCCATGATCCCCTGGAAACCGCTCGTTCTGGCGGTCACGCTTGCCCTGGCAGGCTGCGGCAACGATGAGGGCGAGCCGAGCGACGAGACCGCGCCCGCCGGCGACGCCACGAACCCCGCGCCTGCCGTCGAGGAGGGGAGTGCCTCCCAGGCCGACACCGCGATGCCGAGCCAGGCCGACGGCGCCGACGCCGACGCGTCCGTCGAGGGCGAGGCCGCCATGTCGGAGGCCACGGCTGAGGAAGCCGCGCCGGCCGGCGAGCCCGAAACCGCCGACGCCGTGCCCGCGGGCGAGATGGCGCCGCCCTCCGAGCAGGAAACCGAGGCCGAGGTCGAGCAGATCCTGAAGGACACCGAGCGTCGCTTCGAGGAGGCCAAGCAGAACATCGACAGCCAGTACGAGGAGGTCTCGCGGCAGACGCCCGACGAGGCGTCGCTGCCGGAGATGGACGCCACGGACGCGAGCGAGCTGGACGACGCCCTCGACGCCGAGCCGATGTCGACGGACGGCATCGCGCCGACCTCCGATCCCGAGGTCGAGGCGATCCTCGAGGAGACCGAGCGCCGCTTCGAGGAAGCCAGCCGCCAGATCGACGAGCAGTTCGAGCAGGCCGAGCAGGGCGTGCCGAGCGAGATCCGCGAGTCGACCCGCGCGGAGCAGGAGCGCGTCGCCTCGCCGGACGGCGAGACCGCCGGCGGCGACGCGCCCTGATGTCGCGAGCGCCCACGAAAAAGGCCCGCCGGAAGGCGGGCCTTTTTCTTGTCGAACCGCCGGCGACACCGGCGGTTCGATCGTCGTGTCGGTCGAGGTTACTCGGCGACGCGAACGTTGGAGGCCTGAAGGCCTTTCTTGCCCTGAGTCACTTCGAAGGAGACCTTCTGGCCGTCCTGCAGGGACTTGAAGCCTTCAGCCTGAATCTCGGAGAAGTGGACAAACAGGTCATCACCGCCGTCTTCCGGAGAGATGAAGCCGTAGCCCTTGGTGTCGTTGAACCACTTGACAGTGCCAGTTGCCATTGTCGATTTCCTTAACAAACTAAATATTGATGCTGGGTCGTATTGGCCGTGAGACCACGGCACGAGCCCGTCTTGCGTGGGCAGACAAAGAAGAAGTGCGCACCGGGTGCATCGAAGGAATCGAAGTACAACTGACGACTTTCTACTTGCTAACCTACGCAGCGGATAGTGCATCAGCACCAGGGTTGCGTCAACATCGTGGCGCAGTGAAACTGGTGCCTCCGCCCGCTAGGTCAATGTAGCCACTCCGTTCCCTGGCGTCCAGCGACCTCAAGGGCATCGACGAGACTTTTCCATGGAACACACACGTATCGCTTCGCAGGATACGCACAGCAAGGTGGTCGGCTATCTGCTTTGGCTGTTCGGCTTCCTCGGTGCGCACCGCTTCTATTACGGCAAGCCGGTTACCGGCACGATCTGGTTCTTCACCCTCGGGCTGCTCGGCATCGGCTGGCTGATCGACCTGTTCCTGATTCCGTCCATGGATCGCCAGGCCGACCTGCGCTTCCAGGCCGGGCCCACCAACTACACCCTGGCCTGGCTGCTGCTGACCTTCCTCGGCGCCTTCGGCGTGCACCGTTTCTACCTGGGCAAGTGGGTCAGCGGGCTGATCTATCTGTGCACCCTGGGACTGTTCGGCCTGGGCGTGCTCTACGACTTCTGGACGCTCAACGACCAGATCTCCATGCGCCACGCCAAGCGCGGCGTGTTCGGTGGGTGAGGGCGACCTGATGTGGTTCGATGCCCAGTTCTGGCCCTTCCTGGTGGCCATCACCCTGCTCAGCATCACCCCCGGCGTGGACACCCTGCTGGTGATCCGCAATACCGCCCGCGGCGGCGTGCGTGATGGCGTGCTGACCAGCCTGGCGATCTGCGCCGGTCTGTTCGTGCATGCCACCGTCTCGGCGCTGGGGATCTCGCTGATCCTGCTGCAGTCGGCCTGGGCCTTCTCCGCGCTCAAGCTGGCCGGCGCCGCCTATCTGGTCTGGCTGGGGATCGCCAGCCTCGGCGAGGCGCGGCGCGGCCAGGGCCTGCCGGTGGCGGCGGTGGACGGCGAGCGCCAGCGGGTGCCGGCCTGGCGGCCGCTGCGCGAGGGGCTGCTGTCCAACGTGCTCAACCCCAAGACGGTGGTCTTCTACATGGCCTTCCTGCCGCAGTTCATCGCCCCGGGCGATCCGGCCCTGGCCAAGTCGCTGTGGCTCGCCGGGGTGCACTTCGTGATCGCCAACGTCTGGCAGATCGCCGTGGTGCTGCTGGTCGGCCGGGCCGGCCGCTGGCTGGCGAGCCCCGTGCTCGCGCGCTGGCTCAACGGTCTCACCGGCGGCGTGCTGGTGGCCTTCGGGGCCAAGCTGGCGCTGACCCGGGCGCCGACATAGCGCTGACCCGGGCGCCGGCCTAGCGCTGACCCACCGGTTCGGCATCGCGCCCTTGAGTGAGAAGGCCCGCCATTCGGCGGGCCTTCTCGATGACGGGCCGGGCAGGAAGCTCAGCGGCGTGCCAGCAGCGAGCCGTCGTAGTCGTCCTGGCGCTCCGCCGGCGTCAGCATGGCCACGCCGCGGGTGTCGCCGTCGTTGGCCAGGCTCTCGAAGATCACCCGGTAGGCCAGCACCGCTTGCACATAGCGGCGCGTCTCGCGGAAGGGGATCGACTCGACGAACAGGTCGAACTGCTGCGGGGCGTCGCGCAGCCAGCGGTCGACCCGCCCGGGGCCGGCGTTGTAGGCGGCGGTGGCGGCCAGGCGGTTGCCGCGATAGCGCTCGATCATCTCGCCGATATAGGCGCTGCCGAGGCGAATGTTGACTGCGGGCTCGAGCACTCCGAAGCGGCCCGGGTCGGCCATGCCGAGCTTGCGGCTGACCTGGCTGGCGGTGCCCGGCATCAGCTGCATCAGGCCGCGGGCGCCGACCGGCGACAGGGCCTCCGGATTGTAGGCGCTCTCGCGCCGGGCGATGCCCATCAGCAGATAGGGGTCGACGTCGTGGCGCCGGCCCCACTGCAGGAAGTCGTCGCGATAGGCCTCGGGGAAGCGCCATTCCAGGGCGTCCCACAGCTGGGCGGCGATGGTGGTCTGGACCAGCCGGGCGGGCCAGTCGCGGCGCGAGGCGTAGTCGGCCATCGCCATGGCCCGGTCGGGGGAGACGCGAGCCGCGGCGGCATACCACTCGCTGTTGGCCAGGCCCGGCTCGCCGATGCGCAGCAGCGCCTCGGTGCGCTGGACCGCCGGCAGGGCGGCGATTTCCTGGCGACGGGCCTCGTCGACCGAGGTGTCGGCCCGGTTCAGAGCGTAGGGCTGGTCGAGGTGGTCGGCGGCGGCGAAGCCATAGAAGCTGCGCTGTTCGGCGGCGCGGGCGTAGGCCGCGTTTGCGCCGTCGTCGTCGCCGAGCTGTTCCAGGGCGCGGGCCTGCCAGTACTGCCAGCGGGCATCGCTGGCCTCTTCGGCGGGCAGGCGATCGGCCCAGGCCAGCACGCCGCCCCAGTCGCGGTCGGCCAGGGCGACCCGGATGCGCAGCACGGTGAGGTCGGTGTCGTCGAGGCGCGGCAGCACGCCGTCGACCCAGTCACGGTTGGGGCCGACGTCGCGCACCAGCGAATAGAAGGCCAGGTCATGCTCGATCTCGTGGCGATGGGCCTCGTCGATGCCGAGCTGCGGCGACAGCCGGCGCCAGGCCGCGAGTGCCGCCTCGGTGTCGGCGCGGGTATAGTCGTGCATGGCGGCGGCGAACAGCGCGCCGCTGCCGCGGCAGTCCGGTCCGATGCAGCTCGGCACCCGGGTGATCGCCGACAGGTCGTCGTCGAGGCGTTCCAGGGCGGCGCGGGCACCGGCCCAGTCGTCGCTCAGCTGGCGGCCGAGGTAGCCGACCATGCCGGTTTCGCCGGCCTGCCAGGCCAGGGTGAGACGCTCCCACACCTGCTCCGGGCCGATCTCGCCGCGGGCGCGCAGGGTGTTGAACAGCGGATCGCAGGCGTCCGGCTGCGAGTGGCCGGCCCGCCACAGCGCGCGGCCGCCCTCGGCGGCGGTGGCCGGATCGCTGCCGAGCAGGGCGGCATAGTAGTGGCACTGGCGCGCGGTGCCGCCGGGCTCGCCATCGGCCACCGCCAGCAGGTCCTGGTAGCGGCCGGCCTCGCCGTAGGCCGAGATGGCCTGACCGCGCATCCAGTCGGCCAGCGGCGAGTCGGCGTTGGCGTCGATGAAGGCCTGCACCTCGCGGGTCGTGGCGCCTGGCAGTCGTGCCTTGAGGCGGTGATAATCGACATAGCCGGCCAGCGCGTGGTCGGCGATGGCGGCCCGGTCGATGGCCTGCCAGTCCTTGTCGCGCGCGGCCTGGAGGGCATCGCGCATGGCGTCGTCGCCGGACTGGGCCTGGCCGGCGGTCGGCAGGCACAGCAGGGCGGCGGTCAGCAGGGGCTTCCAGGGGATGCGGAACGGGGTGCTGGGCATCGTGTCGCCTCTCGAAGGGGGTGCGTTGAGCGGGTTCCCATGGTCGCCCATGGCGCGGCGCTTGAGTAGTGTCGCTCGGGGCCGACGGCTGGCATTCGGCCGGAACTGTCCTCATTCTGTAGTGGTGAATCCGAGACTCGGCAAGGAGAGCGCCCATGGCCCGCCCCGATGGTTCCCCGCCGCTCACGCGCATCAAGCGACGCGCCGGCGTCTTCCTGCGCATGCGCCGCGCCCTGCGCTGGTTCCCGCCGATGCTGGCCGACGTGGTGCGCGGGCGCTATCGGCCGGTGCCCTGGTCGGCGCTGCTGTGGATGCTGGTCGCCCTGATCTACCTGGTCTCGCCGCTGGATCTGATCCCGGACGTGCTGCTGGTGGTCGGGCTGGCCGATGATGCGATGATCGTCGGCTGGCTGCTGACCCGGGTCGACCGGGCGCTGGAGGACTATCGCGCCTGGCGCGAGAAAGACGGTTGAAAAACCTTCGCCGGTCCCCATATCGACGGTATCCAAGCCATGGGTGGCCTCGCCACCGCCGAACCGTCGACAAGGGGTCCGCAAGAGATGACCACTGCTACTCGTGAAGAGACTCTCGGCTTCCAGACCGAGGTCAAGCAACTGCTGCACCTGATGATCCACTCCCTGTATTCCAACAGGGAGATCTTCCTGCGCGAGCTGATCTCCAACGCCGCCGACGCCTGCGACAAGCTGCGCTACGCCGCGCTGGACAATGACGCCCTCTACGAGGGCGACAGCGAGCTGCGTATCGAGATCGAGCACGACGCCGAGGCCGGCACCGTGACCGTGCGCGACAACGGCATCGGCATGAATCGCGACGAGGTGATCGAGAACCTCGGCACCATCGCCCGCAGCGGCACCGCCGAGTTCCTCAAGCAGCTCTCCGGCGAGCAGCAGAAGGACGCCCGCCTGATCGGCCAGTTCGGCGTCGGCTTCTATTCCGGCTTCATCGTCGCCGACGAGGTCACCGTGCGCACCCGCAAGGCGGGCACCGACCAGGGCGAAGGCGTCGAGTGGCACTCCCGCGGCGAGGGCGAGTTCAGCGTCGCCGACATCGAGCGCGAGGTCCACGGCACCGAGATCGTGCTGCACCTCAAGGAAGACGCCGGCGAGTTCGCCGACGACTTCCGCCTGCAGAACCTGGTGCGCAAGTACTCCGACCACATCGAAGTGCCGGTGCGCATGCCCAAGGTCGAGACCGCCCGCGACGAGGACGGCAACGAGATCGAGGGCAGCGAGACCGTCAGCTGGGAGACCGTCAACGAGGCCACCGCGCTGTGGGTGCGCCCCAAGAGCGAGCTCACCGACGACGAGTACAAGGCCTTCTACAAGCATGTGGCCCACGATTTCAGCGATCCGCTGACCTGGAGCCACAACAAGGTCGAGGGCAAGCTCGAGTACACCAGCCTGCTCTACGTGCCGGGCCGCGCCCCGTTCGACCTCTACGAGCGTGACGGCGCCCGCGGCGTGAAGCTCTACGTTCAGCGCGTCTTCATCATGGACGACGCCGAGCAGTTCCTGCCGCTCTACCTGCGCTTCGTGAAGGGCGTGCTGGATACCCGCGACCTGTCGCTGAACGTCTCCCGCGAGCTGCTGCAGCAGGACCCGCAGGTCGAGAAGATCAAGAGCGCGCTGACCAAGCGTTCCCTCGACATGCTCAAGAAGCTGGCCAAGGATCCCGAGGCCTACCAGACCTTCTGGAACACCTTCGGCAGCGTGCTGAAGGAAGGCCCGGCGGAGGATCACGCCAACCGCGAGAAGATCGCCGGCCTGCTGCGCTTCTCCAGCACCCACACCGACAGCGCCACCCAGGACCAGTCGCTGGCCGACTACATCGGGCGCATGAAGGAAGGGCAGGAGAAGATCTACTACATCGTCGCCGACGGCTTCAACGCGACCAAGAACAGCCCGCACCTGGAGATCTTCCGCAAGAAGGGCATCGAGGTCCTGCTGCTCCACGACCGCATCGACGAGTGGCTGATGAGCCACCTCACCGAGTTCGAGGGCAAGCAGTTCGTCGACGTGGCCAAGGGCGACCTGGACCTCGGCGAGGTCGAGGACGAGGACGAGAAGAAGGCACAGGAAGAGACCGCCAAGGCCAAGGAAGACCTGGTCAAGCGGGTCAAGGAAGCGCTCGGCGACGAGGTCCAGGAGGTCAAGGTGACTCATCGCCTGACCGACTCCCCGGCCTGCGTGGTGCTGCCGGAGCACGAGATGGGCTACCAGATGCGCCGCATCATGGAAGCCGCCGGCCAGCCGCTGCCCGAGGTCAAGCCGATCCTCGAGCTCAACCCCGAGCACGCCCTGGTGGCGCGCCTCGAGGGCGTCGAGGGCGACGGCTTCGCCGATCTGTCGCGGATCCTGCTCGACCAGGCGATCATCGCCGAGGGCGGCCACCTCGACGACCCGGCGGCCTACGTCAAGCGCCTCAACGCCCTGTTGAGCGCCTGATAGCGCAGCCCGAAGCCTCGGTGCCGCCCGACGGGGCGGCATCCTGCACGCGCCGATCACCTCCGAGGTGGTCGGCGCGTTTTTTTCTGCATGCCGGCTGTTGTGGATCGTCGCCTGCTTGTTACTTGGCGTCCGATCAGCCCTGGCCGAGGGAGGTGCCGTCGTGCCGCGCTTCGTCACTTGACCTTTACGTCAACGTCACTATGAAACGGCCGATTTTCAACGACATATCGTTTCCGACAGCGATGCTCCCATGGCCGTCATGCGGGTTGAGATTCCGATCTGGCTGGGCAAGACTGCGGTGTTTTGAAAGTTTCAATAACGCCAAAACGGGAGATCCAACGTGAAGATTGGTGCACCCAAGGAGCATGCCTCCGGGGAGGCGCGTGTCGCCCTGACCCCGGAAAGCGCGCAACAGATCCAGAAGCTGGGACACGAATGCCTGATCGAGAGCGGCGCCGGTGCGGCCGCCGGTTTCGATGACGACGCCTACCGGTCGGTCGGCGTCACCGTCGTCGACGGTGCCGAGGCCCTGTGGAACGCCGCCGAGGTGGTGGTCAAGGTCCGCGAGCCCGTCGAGGAGGAGGTCGGCTACCTCGGGAAGGGCAAGACCCTGATCTCGTTCTTCTGGCCGGCCCAGAACGAGCCGCTGCTCGAGCGCTGCCGCGACACCGGCGCCAACGTCATCGCCATGGACATGGTGCCGCGCATCTCGCGGGCCCAGAAGATGGACGCCCTGTCCTCCACCGCCAACATCGCCGGCTATCGCGCGGTGATCGAGGCCGGTAACCATTTCGGGCGCTTCTTCACCGGCCAGGTGACCGCCGCGGGCAAGGTGCCGCCGGCCAAGGTGCTGATCGTCGGCGCCGGCGTCGCGGGGCTCGCCGCCATCGGCACCGCGACCAGCCTGGGCGCGGTGGTGCGCGCCTTCGACGTGCGCCCCGAAGTGGCCGAGCAGATCGAGTCCATGGGCGCCGAGTTCCTGTTCCTCGACTTCGAGGACAGCCAGGACGGCTCCGGCAGCGGCGGCTATGCGGCGCCGTCGAGCCCCGAGTTCCGCGAGAAGCAGCTGGCCCTGTTCCGCGAGCAGGCCCCGGACGTCGACATCGTCATCACCACCGCGCTGATTCCCGGTCGACCCGCGCCCAAGCTGTGGCTCGAGGACATGGTCAAGGCCATGAAGCCGGGTTCGGTGATCGTCGACCTGGCCGCCGAGAAGGGCGGCAACTGCGACCTGACCGTGCCCGACGAGCGCGTGGTCACCGACAACGGCGTGATCGTGGTCGGCTACACCGACTTCCCGTCGCGCATGGCGACCCAGGCCTCGCTGCTCTACGCCACCAACATCCGCCACATGCTGACCGACCTGACGCCGGAGAAGGATGGCGTCATCGATCACAACATGGACGACGACGTCATCCGCGGCGCCACGGTGGCCTATGAAGGCGACATCACCTTCCCGCCGCCGCCGCCCAAGGTGCAGGCGATCGCCGCGGCCAAGCCCAAGCCGAAGGAGCCGGAGCCCACGCCGGAGGAGAAGAAGGCCGCCGAACACGCCGCCTTCGTCTCCCAGACCAAGCGTCAGGCGACGCTGCTGGGCATCGGCGGCGCGCTGATGCTGCTGCTCGGCCAGGTGGCGCCGGCGTCGTTCATGTCGCACTTCATCGTCTTCGTGCTGGCCTGCTTCGTCGGCTTCCAGGTGATCTGGGGCGTCAGCCACTCGCTGCATACCCCGCTGATGGCCGTGACCAATGCCATCTCCGGGATCATCGTGCTCGGGGCGGTGCTGCAGATCGGCTCGGGGAGTGTCCTGGTGAGCCTGCTCGCCGGCATCTCGGTGCTGATCGCCACCATCAACATCGTGGGGGGCTTCCAGGTCACGCGCCGTATGCTCGCCATGTTCCAGAAGTCCTGAGGCCGGAGATCAAGAGATGTTGAGTCAAGGATTCGTATCCGCCGCCTCGATCGCGGCAAGCGTACTGTTCATCCTCTCGCTGGGGGGCTTGAGCAACCAGGAGAAGGCCAAGCGTGCCGTCTGGTACGGCATCATCGGCATGGGCGTGGCCGTCTTCTTCACCGGCCTCGGGCCGGGCATCGGCGGCTACTGGTGGATGCTGCCGATGATGGCCATCGGCGCCGTCATCGGCGCCTATCTGGCCAAGAAGGTCGAGATGACCGAGATGCCGCAGCTGGTCGCGGCCCTGCACAGCTTCGTCGGCCTGGCCGCGGTGTTCGTCGGCTTCAATGCCGATCTGGAGCGGCGCCGGGTGCTGGCCGCCCAGCTCGCCGAGCAGGGTACCGAGGGCTTCTCCGCCTTCGCCGCCCTGGTGGCGCACAAGACGCCGGCGGAGCTCACCTTCCTGCAGATCGAGGTGGTGCTCGGGGTGTTCATCGGCGCGGTGACCTTCACCGGCTCGGTGATCGCCTTCGGCAAGCTGGCCGGCAAGGTCGACGGCAAGCCGAAGCAGCTGCCCGGCGGCCACCTGCTGAACGCCGCTGCCGCGGCCGCCTCCGTGGGTCTGGCGGTGCTCTACCTCAACGGAGCGGGCGTCTGGACCCTGCTGCTGCTGGCCCTGCTGGCGTTCTTCATCGGCTACCACCTGATCATGGGCATCGGCGGCGCCGACATGCCGGTGGTGGTGTCGATGCTGAACAGCTACTCCGGCTGGGCCGCGGCGGCCATCGGCTTCACGCTGTCCAATGACCTGCTGATCGTCACCGGCGCCCTGGTGGGCTCCTCGGGCGCGATCCTCTCCTACATCATGTGCAAGGCGATGAACCGCAACTTCGTCAACGTGATCCTGGGCGGCTTCGGCGGCAGCCAGGGCCCGGCGGCGGAGATCGAGGGCGAGCAGGTCGCCATCGACACCGCCGGTGTGGCCAGCGCGCTGAACGACGCCGACAGCGTGGTCATCGTGCCGGGCTACGGCATGGCGGTGGCCCAGGCGCAGAACGCGGTCAGCGAGCTGACCCGCAAGCTGCGCAGCGCCGGCAAGGAAGTGCGCTTCGGCATCCACCCGGTCGCCGGCCGCCTGCCGGGGCACATGAACGTGCTGCTGGCCGAGGCCAAGGTGCCCTACGACATCGTGCTCGAGATGGATGAGATCAACGACGATTTCGCCAGCACCGACGTGGTGATCGTCATCGGCTCCAACGACATCGTCAATCCGGCCGCCCAGGAAGACCCCAACAGCCCGATCGCCGGCATGCCGGTATTGAAGGTCTGGGAAGCCAAGAACGTGTTCGTCTGCAAGCGTGGCCAGGGCACCGGCTACTCCGGCATCGAGAACCCGCTGTTCTTCAAGGAGAACACGCGGATGCTCTACGGCGATGCCCGGTCGAGCATCGACACCCTGGTGCCGCTGATCGACTGATCGGCTCGTTCGGGCCGCCCCGGCGGCCCGACGCCAGGTTCCAAGACGCCCCCACTGGGGGCGTTTTTCGTTACAATCGCCGGACCATTTCCACTCCCGGGGCGACCATGTCCGACGATCGCAGCAATCCTGATCGCAGCAGCGATGATCGCAGTCAGCGGGTGGCGGTGCTCGGTGGCGGCAGCTTCGGCACCGCGCTCGCCAGCATCGCCGCCGACAACGGCTTCGAGGTGCGCCAGTGGCTGCGCGACCCCGCGCTGGTCGAGCAGATCAACCGCGAGCATCGCAACGGCCGCTACCTGCCCGACTACGCCATCAATCCCGCCGTGAAGGCCTCCAGCGCCTTCGAGGACGTGCTGCCCGGTGCCGGCCTGGTGCTGGTGGCGATTCCGTCACAGGCCTTCCGTCAGGTGGTCCGTCAGGCGCTGCCCTGGCTGACGCCCTCCCAGATACTGGTCAGCACCACCAAGGGCATCCAGGAGGACGGCTTCAAGCTGATGAGTCAGCTGCTCGAGGAAGAGACCGGCTTCGTGCACATCGGCGTGCTCTCCGGCCCCAACCTCGCCACCGAGGTGGCCGAACGTCAGCTGACCGCCACGGTGATCGCCAGCGATGATCCGCTGACCCGCACCCGGGTGCAGACGGCGCTGGGCTGCGACTACTTCCGCGTCTATGCCAGCAACGACCGCTACGGCGTCGAGCTGGGCGGGGCGCTCAAGAACCTCTATGCCATCGCCGCCGGCATGGCCGCGGCGCTGGGCATGGGCGAGAACACCCGCAGCATGCTGATGACCCGGGCGCTGGCCGAGATGAGCCGCTTCGCCGTGTCCCAGGGCGCCAATCCCATGACCTTCCTCGGCCTGGCCGGGGTCGGCGACCTGATCGTCACCTGCTCCTCCAGCCGCTCGCGCAACTACCGGGTCGGCTTCGCGCTGGGCGAGGGGCGCACCCTCGACGAGGCCGTCGAGGCGCTGGGCCAGGTCGCCGAGGGCGTCAACACCGTGCGCCTGGTGCGCGACAAGTCCCGCGCGGAGGGCGTCTACATGCCGATCGCCGAGGGGCTCTACCAGGTGCTGTTCGAGGGCGTGCCCGCGCGTGAGATGGCGCGGCTGCTGATGCGTGGTGAGCAGAGCAGCGACGTGGAGTTCGTGCTCTCGCGCGAGAACGTCCAGCAGGACCATCGCGACACCGGAGGCCCGCATGGCTGAGCCGCTGCTGATCATGCGCCACGGCGAGGCGGGGGCGGGCAGTCCCGATGCCTGCCGTGAGCTGACCGCTCGGGGCCTCGCCGAGGCCGCCCGCATGGGCACCTGGCTGGCCGGGCGTGAGGATCTCGATCTCGCGCGCCTGCGGCTGGCGGCGAGTCCGTATCGACGGGCGCAGCAGACCGCCGAGCGCGTGGGCGAGGCGCTCGACGTGCCGGTGGAGACGCTGCCCTGCATCACCCCGGACGATCCGCCCCAGGCGGTGGTCGACTGGCTGCTCGAGCAGGACGACGGTTGCCCGCTGCTGCTGGTCAGCCACATGCCGCTGGTCGGCGCGCTCACCGGGCTGCTGGTCGAGGGGCGCGGCGATCGTGGCCTCGGCTTCCCCACCGCCGCCGTCGCCGAGCTCGACGCCGAGGTGCGGGCCGCCGGCTGCGCGCGGCTGCGTCGTTTCACGTCACCCGCCGACATCACCTGAGAGAAGGACGCGCCGAACCATGAGCTACATCGTCAACAACCGCATCCACGTGAATCCGGGCTTCGAGGACGAGTTCGAGGCGCGCTTCCGGGCCCGCGCCGGCGAGATCGACAAGCAGCCGGGGTTCGTCGCCATGCGCGTGCTGCGCCCCCAGGGCAACCAGGCCCCC
The DNA here is from genome assembly GCF_043496975.1 of Halomonas sp. B23F22_10. Classification (NCBI taxonomy): domain Bacteria; kingdom Pseudomonadati; phylum Pseudomonadota; class Gammaproteobacteria; order Oceanospirillales; family Halomonadaceae; genus Halomonas; species Halomonas sp. B23F22_10. The sequence continues at coordinate 486,861 of NZ_JBIEKF010000004.1, forward strand.
TACGTGGTGGAGACCGAGTGGGAGAGCCAGGCGGCCTTCCGCGCCTGGGTGGGCAGCGACGACTTCAAGCGCGCCCATGCCAACCCGCTGCCGGCGGAGGCCACCGCCGAGGGCGGCGGGATCGAGCAGTTCGAGGTGGTCGAGGGCACCGTGGCCGGCGCCTGCCGCTGATCCGCTGCTCCCGACGCTGGAAACGACGACGGCGCCCCGCGGGGCGCCGTCGTCGTTTCTGCCGCTGTGCCGAGCGCGCGATCCGCTAGATGAGGCCCGTGGCGCGCAGGCTGAAGATCCCCAGCGTCACCGTGACGCTGGCCATCAGCGTCGTCATGGCGATGATATTGGCGGTCAGGGTCTCGTCGTTGCCCATGGCCTTGGCCATCACGAAGGCGGCCGCCGCGGTGGGGCTGGCGAAGAACAGGAACAGCACGCCCAGGGTCGGGCCCGAGAAGCCCGCCAGCACCGCCAGCAGCGTCGCCACGGCGGGTACCACCACCATCTTGGCCAGGCTGGCGCTGACGGTGGTGCGATAGCCCTTCTTGAGCGCGCGGGTGGACAGGGTCGCGCCGATGCAGATCAGCGCCAGGGGCAGGGTCAGCGAGGCGAAGTAGTCGCCGGTGGTGGTCAGCCAGGCGGGCAGCGACACCTCGAGGATGGTGAAGGGCACGCCCGCCAGCACGCCGAGAATCAGCGGGTTGGTGACGATGTTGCGCACGATGTTGGTCCAGTCGACGCCCTTGCCGCCTTCCTCACGGGGCTGGTAGGTGGCCAGCACGATCACCGACAGCACGTTGTAGGTCAGGATCACCACGCCCAGCAGCAGGCCGGCCAGCGACAGCCCGGCGTCGCCGTACATGCCGGCCGCCAGGGCCAGCCCCACGATGCCGCAGTTGCCGCGGAAGGCGCCCTGGACGTAGACGCCGCGCAGCGGCCGCCGCACCCGCAGCAGCGCCCAGCCCCAGCTGCCGGCGAAGCTCAGCAGGGTGGCCAGGGCGAAGAACACCAGCATCCAGGGATCGAGGGTGGCCTCCAGGTCGGCGCCGGCCATGCCGAAGAACAGCAGGGTCGGCAGGGTGCCGCGGAAGACCAGCTTGGAGGCCGTGTTGACGAAGGCCTGATCGATCCAGTGGAAGCGCTTCAGGCCGATGCCGATGAAGACCATGGCGAACACCGGCAGGGTGATGTTCAGGGTCGAGAGGAAGATGTCGATCAATGACATTGCTGCGTCCAGGGCGGGAAGGGGCGGGGCGGCGTCATGACGCCTTGGGTGGCGATGCGAACCCGTTGAGGGCCCGCGGTTGGCGGCTGCAACTTTGGTCTAAATCTACCATAGCGGCGGTTGTCAGTCAGTTGGCAGCCCGCTAGGTTGTCATTTGTATGATGTATGACATGAGGGTGGAGGCGTCCTCATGTCGTTCCGAGACTGACAAGAGGGCGATCCGGTGACCTTTACACGCGAAGATGTCAAACAAGCGATCAGTGACGGGCTGCTGTCCTTCCCGATCACCGATTTCGACGCCGACGGGGACTTCGATGCCGAGCGCTATCGACAGCGCCTGGCGTGGTTCATCAGCCACGAGATCTCGGCGGTGTTCGTCGCCGGGGGCACCGGGGAATTCTTCAACCTGTCCCAGGACGAATTCCGCGAGATCGTGCGCCTGGCGGTGAAGGTCGTCGATGGCAAGCTCCCGGTCATCGCCAGCGCCGGCCTGAGCGTGGCGACCGGCAGCGCCTTCGCCCGTATCGCCGAGGAAGAGGGCGCCGACGGCATCCTGCTGATGCCGCCCTACCTGACCGAGTGCCCCCAGGATGGCCTGGTGGAGTACGCGCGCCGGATCTGCGATTCGACCTCCATCAGCGTCATCTACTACAACCGCGGCAACGGCATCATGAAGCCGGACGCGGTGAAGCGCCTGGCCGATGCCTGCCCGAACCTGATCGGGCTGAAGGACGGCAAGGGCGACATGCAGGCCCTGAACCGGATCATCAAGACCGTCGGCGATCGCCTGGCCTACGTCGGCGGGGTGCCGACCGCCGAGATCATGGCCGAGGCCTACCTGGCCATCGGGGTGAACACTTACTCCAGTGCGGTGTTCAACTTCGTGCCGGACATGGCGGTGACCTTCTACAAGGCGCTGCGGGCCGGCGACACCGATACCGTGCGGCGCATCTCCCGCGAGTTCTTCCTGCCCTTCGTCGATCTGCGCGACCACAAGGCCGGCTACGCCGTCAGCCTGATCAAGGCCGGCGCCGAGATCATCGGGCGTCCCGCCGGCAGCGTGCGCGCGCCGCTCGAGATGCCCGCCCCGGAAGAAAAGGAACAGCTGGAAAAGCTGGTGCACGTCGCCCGCCGACTGCAAGACGCCTGACCACCACACGCCACCTCACCCTGCACTCAAGGAGCTTGTCATGCTGACCAACAAGACCATCAATCTCAGCAAGACCCTGACACTCGTCGCCCTGGTCGGGGCCGCATCGGCCGCTTCGACCTCGGCCCTGGCCGAACAGTGGCGCGGCTGGAACATCCATCCGCCTTCCTATCCGAACAGCGTGGCGCTGGAAAGCTTCGCCGATGAGGTGGCCGAGAAGACCGACGGACGGATCGAGCCCAAGGTCTATCACAATGCCGTGCTGGGCGATCAGCCGGATGCCATCGAGCAGACCCGCAACGGGGCCCTGAATTTCGCCAACTTCAACATGGGGCCGATGGGGCCGATCGTTCCGGCGACCAACATCCTGTCGTTGCCGTTCATCTTCAAGAGCCCCGACGACATGTACCGGGTGATGGACGGCGAGATCGGCGACCGCTTCGCCGAGGCGCTGGAAGAGAAGAACCTGGTGGCTCTGTCATGGTTCGGTTCCGGTGCGCGCAGTCTCTACAACACCGATCATCCGGTCGAGACGCCGGCGGACGTGGAGGGGCTCAAGGTCCGGGTCATGAACAATGACCTCTACGTGCAGATGATCGACGAGATGGGCGGCAACGCCACGCCGATGGCCTACAGCGAGGTCTATCAGTCGCTCAAGACCGGTGTCATCGATGGCGCCGAGAACAATTACCCCTCCTTCGAGTCCAGCGGCCACTACGAGGTGGCGCAGTACTATTCACTTACCGAACACCTGATCCTGCCGGAATGCCTGTGCGTGGCGAAGTCGAGCTGGGACGACCTGTCCGAACAGGATCGGGGCATCGTGCGTGAAGCGGCGCAGAACGCGGCCGTGGAGCAGCGCCGGCTGTGGGAGGAACGTGCCGAGACCAGTCGCCAGCGGGTGCTCGATGACGGCGTGGCGATCAACGAGGTGGCAGGCAAGTCGGCGTTCCAGGCCGAGATGCAGCCGATCTACGATGAATTCGTCGCATCGCATCCCGACCTCGAGACGCTGGTCGAGGATATTCAGGGCGCGCAGGAATGATCCTGTCCTCTCCCACGAGGGTCCCGGCGTCAGGCCGGGGCTACCCGCAAGGATCCGACAACGTGAGCGCTTACTCTGATCATACGCGCGAGGCCGGGGAGGACGCCGGCACGCGCTCGGCGGTCGACGCCGGGCTGGATAGCATCGCCCACGCCTGCATCGTCGTGTCGGGGGTGATGCTGGTCTTCCTGATTGCGTCCTTCGGCTGGCTGGTCTTCGGTCGCTACGTGCTCAACGACACCCCCACCTGGGTGGAGCAGTCGTCGCTGCTGATCGTGGTGTACGTGACCTGCCTGGGCGCCGCCGCCGGGGTGCGCAACAAGAGCCATCTCAGCATCGAGTTCATTCGCGACGGGCTGCCGGCCCTGCCTCGTGCACTGATGTGCCATCTGGCCGATCTCTTCGTGGTCCTGTTCGGGGCCTCCATGGCCTGGCAGGGCGGCATCATGGTGCTGGACAACCTCCAGCGGCCGATCCCCATGATCGGGCTCTCCGAGAGCTGGCGCGCGCTGCCGCTGGTCATCAGCGGAGGGCTGATGATGCTGTTCGCCGTCGTCAACATCGTCCAGCGCCTCGTCGCGCCTACCGGGAGGTAATCCATGGGACTCACGATCCTCTTCGGCATCTTCTTTCTGGGGCTGATCGCCGGTGCGCCGGTGGCTTTCGCCGTGGGCCTGGCATCGGTCGTCACCTTCCTCTACGAGGGGCTGCCGCTGTTCGTCGGTTTTCAGCGCATTCTCTCCGGCATCTCGGTGTTCTCGCTGCTGGCGATCCCCTTCTTCATCTTCGCCGGTGAGCTGATGCTCCACGGCGGCATCTCCAACCGGCTGGTGCGTCTGGCCTCGGCGGCCGTGGGTCGCATGCGCGGTGGACTGGGCATGGTCAATGTCTCGTCGTCGATGCTGTTCGGTGGCATCTCGGGGTCGGCGGTCGCCGATACCTCGGCGCTGGGTTCGATCCTGGTGCCGGTGATGAAGGAGAAGGGCTACGACGCCGACTATGCGGTCAACGTGACCGTGACCTCGTCGGTGGCGGGGGTGGTGATTCCACCCAGCCACAACATGATTCTCTATGCCGTGGCCGCCGGGGGCGGCATCTCGGTGACCCAGCTGTTCATCGCCGGCATCGTCCCCGGCATCCTGATGTGCCTGGCCCTGGCCGTCGCGGCCTACGTGGTGGCCGTTAAGCGGGGCTACGCCGGGGAGGCCTTCCCGGGCTGGCAGGCGCTGGCCGTGAGCTTCGCCGCGGCGCTGCCCGGCCTGCTGACGGCGGTGATCATCGTCGGCGGCGTGCTGTCCGGCATCCTCACGGTGACCGAGTCAGGCGCCTTCGGGGCTATCTACGCCATCGTGATCACCGGCCTGGTTTATCGCGAGCTGCGCTGGGAATCGTTCAAGCAGGCCGTCTACCAGTCGGTGCGCACGACCTCGCTGGTGATGATCCTGGTGGGCTGTGCCTCGGCGTTTTCCTACCTGCTGGCGCTGTACAGCGTGCCGGAGATGCTGAGTCACGCGCTGCTGGCGATCTCCGACAATCCCTACGTGATCCTGCTGATGCTCAACCTGCTGCTGCTCGGGCTGGGCATGATCATGGACATGGCCGCGTTGATCCTGATCTGCACGCCGATCTTCCTGCCGGTCGCCACCCAGTTCGGCATGGATCCGATCCAGTTCGGCATCATCCTGATGATCAACCTGGGGCTCGGGCTGTGCACGCCGCCGGTGGGCTCCTGCCTGTTCGTCGGCAGCGTGATCGGCAAGATCCGGATCGAGCAGGCGGTGCGCACCATCTGGCCCTTCTATCTGGCGCTGTTCGCGGTGCTGATGCTGGTGACCTATGTGCCGGCGGTGTCGCTGCTGCTGCCCTCTCTCTTCCAGTAACGCTTCTCGCACTCGAAAGGACGCCTTGATGAAGATCGAACGCGTGCAAACGCACATCCTCGACTACAAGCTCGACCAGGCCTTCGAGAGCGCCTCGATGCGCTTCGAGCGACGCCAGCACTGCCTGGTCGAGATCGTCTGCGACGATGGCACCGTGGGCTGGGGCGAGTGCCTGGGCCCGGCCAGGGCCAATGCCACCATCGTCGGGCTCTATGCCGGCGCGATGATCGGTGCCGATCCGCTCGAGACCGAGAAGCTGTGGCTCGAGCTCTATAACCGGATGCGCGACCAGGGGCAGCGCGGCCTGACCATGACGGCCCTGAGCGGTATCGACATCGCGCTGTGGGACATCAAGGGCAAGCGCTACGGCGCGCCGGTCAGCGAGCTGCTGGGCGGGCGCTTCCGCGAGGAAGTCCGCGCCTATGCCACCGGCTCGTTCCGCCGCGACGGGGTGGACCGGGTGCAGGACGTCGCCGAGGAAGTGGCCGGCCATGCCCGGGAGGGCTTCCATGGCGTCAAGATCAAGATCGGTTTCGACGTCGAGGAAGACCTGCGCGTCATCGCCGCCGTGCGTGAGGCCATCGGCCCCGAACGGCGGCTGATGATCGATGCCAACCACGGCTACGACGTGCTCGAGGCGATCGAGGTCGGCAAGCGCGCCGAGCGTTTCGGCATCGACTGGTTCGAGGAGCCGGTACTGCCAGAGCAGCTCGACGCCTATCGCGCGGTGCGCCAGGGCCAGCCGATCCCCGTCGCCAGCGGCGAGAACTGGCACGGCCGCTACGCCATGCTCGAGCCACTGTCGACCCGGGCGGTGGATATCGTCCAGCCCGACGTCTGCGGCGTCGGCGGCGTCAGCGAGATGCGCCGCGTGGCCGACATGGCGGCGATGTTCGGCGTGCGCCTGGTGCCGCACGTCTGGGGCACGGCGGTATGCATCGCCGCCAGCCTGCAGTGCATGGCCGCGCTGCCGCCCAATCCGCCGCGTCGTCGCCCCATCGAGCCGATCATGGAATTCGACCGTACCACCAACCCCTTCCGTCAGGCCGTGGTCGAGACCCCGCTGGAGCATCGGGACGGCGTGATGCGCATTCCCGACGGGCCGGGGCTGGGGATCGCCATCGACCGTGACGCCCTGCAGCGGTTCGCGCTCGAGGAGGAGGGCGCATGACCGAGGTCGCCGCCAACACTCGGCCGCTCGACGGTCCGGCGCCCCGGCTGCAGACGCCGCCCGGCGCCACCGACTGCCATATCCACCTCTATCTGCCGGGCCATCCGGCCCGGCCCGGCGGACCGGCGATCCCGGAGCTTGCCACGGTCGACGACTATCGCCGCGTGCAGCGGCGCCTGGGACTCGACCGGGTGGTGGTCACCCAGTCCAACGCCTATCAGGACGACAACGGGGCGCTGCTCGAGGCGCTCGGCGAGCTCGGCACCGAAAGCGCGCGCGGGGTGGCGGCGGTGACGCCGGAGACCTCGCCCCGCGAGCTCGAGGCCTGGCACGCGCGAGGCGTGCGCGGCGCGCGCATCATGCAGCTGCCTGGCGGCGCCGTGACGATCGAGCAAATGTCCGCTGTCGAGCGGCTCATCCGGCCGCTGGGCTGGCATCTGATGGTGCAGTTCAACGGCCGCCATCTCGATGACTACCGGGAGGCGCTGCGCCGCATCGAGAGCGACTACATCATCGACCACCTGGGCAAGTTCATCGATCCGGTGCCGGCGGACGACCGGCGCGTCGACGAGATCCTGCGGCTGCTCGACCGCGGCAACGCCTGGTTCAAGATCTGCGCCGGCTACGAGACCAGCCTGGAAGGCGGGCCACACTACGGCGATGTCGGCGCCGTCGCCCGGCGCGTCATCGCCCATGCGCCGGAGCGCATCCTGTGGGGCAGCAACTGGCCGCACGTGGGCGTGTCGCGCGCGCAGTATCCCGACGATGCCGAGCAGCTCGACCTGCTGCTGGAATGGGCGGGCCCCGAGGCGAGACACCGGATCCTGGTCGACAACCCGGCCGCGCTGTACGACTTCGGCGTTGACTGACGTCGATATTCGACGCTGCCCCTGTTTTATTCATTCGCTCCCGCCCTTCGGGGACAGGAGCGACGCGAACGCGAAGGAGACAACCTGATGCTGAATCGAATTCTGGTCACCGGCGCCGCCGGCGGCCTGGGCAAGGCCATTCGTCCCCATCTATCGCGCCTGGCCCACAAGGTGCGGCTGTCGGACGTCGCCGACCTGGGTGAGGCGGCCGAGCACGAGGAACTCGTGCCCTGCGACCTGGCAGATGCCTCGGCGGTCAATGCGCTGGTGGCGGACTGCGACGGCGTGATTCACCTGGGCGGCGTATCGGTGGAGAAACCCTGGGAGGGCATCCTCCAGTCGAACATCATCGGCGCCTACAACCTCTATGAGGCGGCGCGCAATCTGGGCAAGCCGCGCATCGTGTTCGCCAGCTCCAACCACACCATCGGCTTCTACCCGCGCACCACGCGCATCGACGGTCGGGTGCCGCATCGTCCCGACTCCCTCTACGGCGTCTCGAAGTGCTTCGGCGAGGACCTGGCCAGCCTCTACCACGACAAGTTCGGCGTCGAGACGCTGAGCGTGCGCATCGGCTCCTGTTTTCCCAGGCCGGCAGACACCCGGATGCTGGCGACCTGGCTGAGCGTCGAGGACTTCGTGGCCCTGCTCGAGCGTGCCTTCGCCGCGCCGAAGCTGGCCTACACGGTGGTCTACGGCGTCTCCGCCAACGCCGAGCGCTGGTGGGACAACAGCCAGGCGGCGTTCCTTGGCTGGACGCCCCGCGACAGCTCCGAGCCCTGGCGCGCGGAGGTCGAGGCCGAAGCCGGCGAGATCGATCCGGACGACCCCGCGGTGGTCTATCAGGGCGGCAAGTTCGTGGCCCTCGGCCATCCCGATGACTGAGCGATGCGGCGCCATCGCTTCACCCGAGTTGAACGGCGCCGCGAGCCGGCGCCCCATGACAGGAGGCAACATGACCCTGGAAGGCAAGCAACTGATCGGCCAGCAGGCCGTGACCAGCGACGGCACCGCGATCCACGCCGTCGATCCCGCCACCGGCGAGACCCTGTCCCCGGGCTATCCCGCCGGCGGCCGGGCCGAGGTGGAACGGGCCTGCGCGCTGGCCTGGGCCGCCTTCGACGCCTACCGCGAGACCGGCTTGGAAAAGCGCGCCGCGTTCCTCGAGACCGTGGCCGACGAGATCGAGGCCATCGGCGATGACCTGATCACTCGCGCCATGGCCGAGTCCGGCCTGCCCCGGGCGCGCCTCGAGGGCGAGCGCGGCCGCACCTGCGGCCAGCTGCGCCTGTTCGCCAAGGTCGTCCGCGCCGGCGAGTGGCTCGACGTGCGCCTCGATCCGGCCCTGCCGGAGCGTGCGCCGATGCCGCGGGTCGACCTGCGCCAGCGCCACATCGCCCTGGGCCCGGTGGCCGTGTTCGGCGCCTCCAACTTCCCGCTGGCGTTCTCCGTGGCCGGCGGCGACACCGCCTCAAGCTTGGCCGCCGGCTGCCCGGTGGTGGTCAAGGCCCACGCCGCCCACCCCGGCACCTCCGAGCTGGTCGGCCGCGCCGTGCAGCGCGCCGTGGCCCGCTGCGAGCTACCCGAGGGCGTGTTCTCGCTGCTCTACGGCTCCGGCCGCGAGCTCGGCCAGGCGCTGGTGCGCGACCCGCGCATCAAGGCGGTGGGCTTCACCGGCTCTCGCTCGGGTGGCACCGCGCTGATGCAGGCGGCGCAGTCGCGCCCCGAACCGATCCCGGTCTACGCCGAGATGAGCTCGATCAACCCGGTATTCCTGCTGCCGGAAGCGCTCGAGGCGCGCGGCAAGGCACTCGGCGAGGCCTTTATCGGCTCGCTGAACATGGGCGCCGGCCAGTTCTGCACCAACCCCGGCCTGGTGATCGCCGTGAAGGGCGAGGCGCTCGACGCCTTCGTGGCGTCCGCCGCCGAGGCGGTGAAGGGCTCCGCGGCCCAGACCATGCTCACGCCGGGCATCCATGACGCCTACGTGCAGGGCGTCGACGGCCTGGTCGCCAGCAGCAAGGCCCGCGAGGTCGCCCGCGGCGCCGCCGGCGACGGCCCCAACGCCTGCCAGACCGGGCTGTTCGTGGCCGCCGCCGAGGACTTCATGAGCGACGAGGCGCTGCAGGCCGAGGTCTTCGGCGCCACCTCGCTGGTGGTCGAGTGCGCCGACCTGGACGAAGTGACGCGCGTGGCCGAGTCCCTGGAAGGCCAGCTCACCGCCACCCTGCAGATGGACGACGCCGACCTGGACGCGGCCCGCAAGCTGCTGCCGACGCTGGAGCGTCGCGCCGGCCGGGTGATGGCCAACGGCTGGCCGACCGGCGTCGAGGTGTGCCACGCCATGGTCCACGGCGGGCCCTATCCGGCCACCTCCGACGCGCGTACCACCTCGGTGGGCAGCGCGGCGATCCATCGCTTCCTGCGTCCGGTGTGCTACCAGAACCTGCCCCAGGGCCTGCTGCCCGAGGCCCTGCGCGACGGCAACCCGGCCGGCGTCAGCCGCCTGGTCGACGGAAAACGCGAGGCCTGAGGAGCGCTCGCGCTATCACGGGAAAGCCGCCGGCGCTCGGGCATCAGGCCCGGGCGCCGCGAACGAGCCGATAACGAGTCGACAATGAAAGAGGGGGAAACCTTTCATGGACGAGACCATCACCCTGTCGCTGGACGCCCTGGAAACGCTGAGCCTCGAGCTGCTGATCCGGCACGGATTCGACGAGGCGCATGCCGCTGCCATCACCCGCAGCGTGGTGGCGGCACAGCGCGACGAGTGTCACTCCCACGGGGTCTATCGCCTGATCGGCTGCGTCGAGACGCTGCGTCGCGGCGGCGTGAGTCCCGATGCGACGCCCGAAGTCACGGAGGCCTCGTCCGGCGTTGTGCGCGTCGACGCCGGAAGGGGCTGTTCACTGCTGGCCTTCGAGCATGCCCGTCCGGTCCTCATCGACAAGGCCCGCACGCACGGCGTGGCACTTCTGGCGCTCAACAACGCCTTTCACTTCTCGGCGCTGTGGCCCGAGGTGGAGTCCCTGGCGGAGGAGGGGCTGGTGGCGCTGGCGATGACCCCCAGCCACGCCTTCGTCGCGCCGGCGGGCGGGCAGCAACCGCTGCTCGGCACCAATCCCATCGCCTTCTCGTGGCCGCGCCCGGGCAAGGCGCCCTTTACCTTCGACTTCGCCACCAGCCGGGTCGCGCGTGGCGAGATCGAGCTCTGCCGCCGGTCCGGGACGGCGATCCCCGATGACTGGGCGGTCGATCCGGATGGACGCGCCACCACCGATCCGGCCCGTGCGCTTCAGGGGGCGATGCTGACGTTCGGGGGGCACAAGGGATCGGCGCTGTCGATCATGGTCGAGCTGCTGGCCGGGCCGCTGATCGGCGATCTGCTGGGGCACGAGACGCGGCCGGCCGACGATGACGGGGCAGGGCGGCCCTGGCACGGGGAGCTGATTGTGGCGATCGATCCGCGCCGGCTGCTCGGTGACGACATGGAGCGCCAGCTGCAGCATGCCGAGGCGCTGTTCGAGGGTGTGCTGGCGCAGGGCGCCCGGCTTCCGTCCCAGCGTCGTCACGAGGCCCGTCGGCGTAGCCGGGAGCATGGCGTGACGATCTCGGCGTCTCTGTATCGAGAGCTGACACGACTGCGAGAGGCCGCCGAGGGCTGAGCAGGGAGCGATGCGCAGGGGGATTTTGGTATGATGTATTATCAATGGCACGGCCGTTCGCCGCCGTGGCAACCCGGCCTGGCAACGTACCTGAGGATCGATGACAAAGGATGCAGCAATGACGAGATCTTGGGAGGTTCAGCGCGTCAATCGAGCGGGCAGCCTGTCCCAGGCGGTCGTGGAACAGCTCGAACGTCGCATCGTCTCCGGCGAGGCGCCGGTGGGCAGCAAGCTGCCCACCGAGAGTGAGCTGTGCGACGCCTTCGGGGTCAGCCGGACGGTGATTCGCGAGGCGATCACGCATCTCAAGTCGCTGGGGCTGGTCGAGACCCGGCGCGGCGTCGGCACCACGGTGCTGCGCAACGAGGCGGCCGAGGCGCGCCCGGCGGTGCATGTCAGCCCGCGTACCGTGGAGGATATCCTCCAGGTGCTGGAGCTGCGCCTGACGCTGGAGCCGCGGGCCGCCGAGCTGGCCGCCCTGCGCCACGACGACGAGGATCGTCGGCGGCTGGAGGGGCGCCACGCCGAATTCGTCGCCGCCCAGGCGGCGCATTCACAGGCGCGCCGCGAGGACTTCGCCTTCCATCACGCGATCATCAAGGCGACCCACAACGACTGCTTCGACCGCCTCTACGAGCCGCTGAGCGACAGCATGATCCCCCGGGCCAAGCTGCTCAGCGCCGACATCGATCCGCGCGGCACGGCGCGCTATCTCGAGCGGGTGAACGAGGAGCACGTGCGCATCCTGGAAGCCATCCTCGAGCGCGACGGCCCGGCGGCCAGGGCGGCCATGCAGCAGCATCTGGAGCGCTCGCGCGACATGTACGCCCGCTATCGCGACAGCTGACGAGATATGGGGAGGGGCGTGTGAGGCTGGCTCGCCTCAGCGCGCCAGCCACAGGCCGACGGCGATGGCGGCGATCACGGTGGCGAAGAACAGGCGGTTGCGCAGGCGGGTATCGCGGGGCGGCTTGTGGGGATTCACGCGGGACTCCGTTGGAGGGGGTGGCCGAAAGACGACTTGGCGGACCATGGTATTCTCGTTAGCCTGCCATCGCCACTCGCGCCCCGCGCCTCGACACGGATGATGCCATGCGCCGACACGCCCCCGATGCCCCTTTTCCGCTGGTCTTCGCCCACGCCAACGGCTTCCCGGGCCAGAGCTACCGCAGCCTGCTGGCGCCGCTGGCCGAGCGCTTCGACCTCCACCCCCTGGACCGGCTCGGCCACCATCCCGACTTCCCGGTCGGCCACAACTGGCTGGCGCTGCGTGACGAGTTGCTCGAGCATCTCGCCGCATTCGACGAGCCGGTGATCGGCGTCGGCCACTCCATGGGCGGCGTGCTGATGGCCATGGCCGCGGAGCAGGCGCCGGAGCGCTTCCGCTGCGTGGTGATGCTCGACCCGCCGCTGATGCTGGGCTTCGATGCCCTGGCGATGAAGGCGGTCAAGCGCCTGGGGCTGACCGACCGCTTCACGCCGGCGGGCCGCACTGTCGGCCGCCGCGACAGCTGGTCGAGCCCCCAGGCGATGCGCGACTATCTGCGCCGTCGGCGGCTGTTCCGGCACTTCACCGACCAGGCCCTCGACGACTACGTGGAGGGCGGCACCCGCACCCTGGACGACGGCCGCGTGGTGCTGCTGTTCGACCCCGATATCGAGGTGGCGGTGTTCCGTCATCTGCCCGACCACCTGGACGAGCTGCCCGATCTGCTGCGGGTGCCGGTGGGCGTGCTGGCCGGCGGCGAGTCCGACCTGCTGACGCCGCACCGCTGTCGGCGGCTGAAGCGTCGCAACGTGCGTCTGGCCGAGGTGCCGGGCGGCCACATGTTCCCCATGGAGCATCCCGACGCCACCCGGCGTGCCCTGATCACGATGATCGACGAGATGCTGGAGACCTCGCCATGACGGCGCCGGAAGCGCTGCGGCTGGCCGACGGCCGCCTCGCCGCCCTGGCCTGGGGAGACGCATCGGCGCCGACCTGGCTGGCGCTGCACGGCTGGCTCGACAACGCCGCCAGCTTCTCGCGGCTCGCCCCGCCGCTGGTCGAGCGCCTGGGCATTCGCCTGGTGGCGCTGGACTTCGCCGGCCACGGCCATTCGTCGCCGCCGCCGGGCGCGGCCGACGTGGCGCTCTGGGACTACTGCCACGACGTGCTCGATGTCATGGAGGCCCTGGGCCTCGAGCGGACCACGCTGCTCGGCCACTCCATGGGCGCCGGCGTGGCCTGCCTGCTGGCCGCGGCCATGCCGGAGCGCGTCGCGGTGCTGCGCCTGATCGACGGGCTCGGCGTGCTGACCACCGAGGCCGATGAGGCGCCGATGCAGCTGCGCAAGGGGCTGCGGGCCCATCGGCGGCCGGTGTCGCGGGCGCCGCGCTATCCTGATGAAGAGAGTGCCGTGGCGGCCCGGGTGGCCGGCGGCGTCACCCCGATCGACGCCGAGACCGCCCGCCCGCTGGTGAGGCGCAACCTGGCCGGGGAGGGCGATGGCCATCTGCGTCTGCGCACCGACCCGCGCCTGCTGCGGGCGTCGCCGGTGCGCTTCACGCCCGAGCAGGCGACGGCCATGCTGGCGGCGATCCGCTGCCCGGTGCTCTGCGTGGAGGGGGAGGCGGGGATCCTCGGCGAGCGGGAACGGGCGCAGCGGGCCCGCGCCGCGGTGGGCGACCTGCAGCGGCGCGTGCTGCCGGGCGGGCATCACCTGCACCTGGAACCGGACCGGGTGGCGGCGGTGGTCGAGGCGATCGTGGCCGGCCAGGCGTGACGGGGGGCGAGCGATGAACGCGAGACGGCAAAGCGAGGGTCGGCGGGTCTCGTTGACGCTGGGCAGCGGCGGCGCCCGGGGCTATGCCCATATTGGCGTGATCGAGGAGCTGGAGGCGCGCGGCTACGAGGTGGTGGCGCTGTCGGGGTGCTCCATGGGCGCGCTGGTCGCCGGCGTCTACGCGGCCGGGCAGCTCGATCGCTACAAGGAATGGGTGTGTCGGCTCGACTACTTCGACGTGCTGCGGCTGGTGGACGTCTCCTGGAGCCCGATGGGGGCCATGAAGGCCAGCAAGGTGATGAGCAAGCTCGACGAGCTGATCGGCGATATCCGCCTGGAGGACCTGTCGATTCCGGTGACCACCGTGGCCACCGACCTGATCCGTCAGCGCGAGGTGTGGTTCCAGGACGGCCCGCTGCTCGAGGCGATCCGCGCCTCCATCGCCGTGCCCGGCGTGATCACCCCGGTCCATCGCGGCGACCAGGTGCTGGTCGACGGCGGGCTGCTTAATCCGCTGCCGATCATGCCGACCGTGTCCACCCACGCCGATCTGGTAATGGCGGTCAACGTCACCGCCCAGAGCTCCCAGCCGGTCACCCTGGAGGCGCTGCTGCCGCCGGAGGAGGCGGCCGAGGAGCAGGCCCGCGAGGTGGCGCGGGACAAGGGCGCGGTCGACTTCGGCGGCTGGATGGAGGGCGTGCGCGGTGCCACCCGGCGTCTGTTCGGCAACGGCGGCGAGGGCGAGCCCGCCGATGCCGTGGAGCCCGAGCCGGGGCGCCGCGCCTGGGGGCGGCTGGACATGATCCTGGCGTCCTTCGACATCGCCCAGGCGGCGCTGGCCAAGTACAAGGTGGCGGGCTATCCGCCGGACGTGCTGATTGAGGTGCCGAAGACCGTGTGCGGGGCCTACGAATTCCATCGTGCCGAGGCGCTGATCGCGCTGGGGCGGCATCTGGCCCGGGAGGCGCTCGACCGCCGCGAGCAGGGGCTCGGCCGGGTCTCCGGGCCGGAGATGGTGGAGGCGCGGCCGCTGTCCGCGGACGACCGCGGCGAGGAGGAATAGCGCCTCAGCGGCCGTCGCGCTGGCGCCTCAGCATCACGTAGACCGCGCCGGTGCCGCCGTCGGCCTCGGTGGCCGAGCAGAAGGCCAGCACGCTGGGCCACTCGCGCAGCCAGGCGTTGACGTGGCTCTTGATCACCGGGTAATCGGCCTGGCCGGTCCAGGCCTTGCCATGCACCACCAGCACGCAGCGGGCGCGGTTGGCGGCGGCATCGGCGAGGAAGGTCTCCAGCTCGGCGCGCGCTTCCTCCAGGGTGTAGCCGTGCAGGTCGAGCCCCGCCTCCCAGGCGAGCTGGCCGCGCTTGAGCTGCTGGCGGTCGCGATAGGGCATGTCCGGCAGGAAGAAATCCAGATACTCCGAGGGGCGCACCGCCTCCACCCGGCCGTCGGAGGTGCGACCGCTGGCGGCGTCCTCGCTGGCCGAGGTGGCCGCCTCGCGCCGCGCCCGGGCGGCCTCGTCGGCGCGCCGGGGGCGCCCCGGGTCGGCACGGTTGCTCGCGAGCGGACGCACGCCGGCGTCGCTCAGGGCCTGGCGGAAGGCGCTGATCTCGTCGTCGTCGGGGCGGTGGCGGCGTCGGCTCATGGGGCTCTCTCGAGGCTCTCTGGCGGTGGCAGGGGAAACGAGGCGATGACGACGCGTCGGCCTCGGCGGGCGCGTCGCGAGAGACTCGAGTATACCGGCCCTGACGTGGCTGTGAACCGCCGCCGCGGTTACAATCACGGGCCTTGCCGCTTTCCAACCGTCAACCACAGGATGTCTCGTGGCCGAACCTTCCGCTTCCTCGTCCGCTTCGACCCTGACGCTCTCCGATGAGGCCCTCGCCGAGGGGCTGATCACGCTCAGGGACTGCCTGCGCTGGACCGCCAGCGAGTTTCACCTGGCCGGCCTGCACTACGGGCACGGCACCGGCTCCGCCTGGGACGAGGCCGTGGCGCTGACGCTCGGCGCCCTGCACCTGCCGTGGGACATCGATCCCGGGGTGCAGGATGCCCGCCTGCTGCCCATGGAGCGTGCGCGCATCGTGGCCCTGGTGCGCGAGCGCATCACCAGCCGTCGCCCGCTGCCTTACCTGCTCGGCGAGGCCTTCTTCGCCGGCCTGCCGTTCAGCGTCGACGAGCGGGTGCTGATTCCGCGCTCGCCGATCGCCGAGCTGATCGAGCACGGCTTCGGCGCCTGGTTCCCGATGGAGCCGCCGGCGCGGGTGCTCGACCTGTGCACCGGCTCGGGCTGCATCGGCCTGGCCACCGCCCTGTACCTGGCGACCTGCGAGGTCGACCTGGCCGACATCAGCCCCGAGGCGCTGGCGGTGGCGCGGCAGAACATCGCCCGCCATGAGGTCGCCGACCGGGTGCGGGCCGTCGAGTCGGACCTGTTCGCCGGCCTCCAGGGCGAGCGCTACGACCTGATCGTCTCCAACCCGCCCTACGTGGACGCGCGCGACCTGGCCACCATGCCCGCCGAGTTCGGCCACGAGCCGGGCCTGGCGCTGGGCGCCGGCGACGACGGCCTGGACATCGTGCGGCGCATCCTGCGCGAGGCCCGCGACCATCTGACCGACGACGGCGTGCTGATCGTCGAGGTCGGCAACTCCGATCGCCACCTGGAGGCCGCCTTCCCCGAGGTGCCCTTCCTGTGGCTGGAATTCGAGCGCGGCGGCCAGGGCGTGTTTGCCCTCACCGCCGCGGAACTCGACGCCCATGCGGCGTCCTTCAGCTGAGCAGTCAAGAGGCACGCCCATGTCCGGCAATACCTTCGGCAAGTTGTTCACCGTCACCACCTTCGGCGAGAGCCACGGCCCGGCGCTCGGCGCCATCGTCGACGGCTGCCCGCCGGGCCTGCCGCTGACCGAGGAGGACCTGCAGCGCGACCTCGACCGTCGGCGTCCCGGCTCGTCGCGCCATACCACCCAGCGTCAGGAGCCGGACCGGGTGCGCATCCTGTCCGGCGTCTTCGAGGGCGTGACCACCGGCACCTCGATCGGCCTTGTGATCGAGAACACCGACCAGCGCTCCAAGGACTACTCGAAGATCAAGAACCAGTTCCGCCCGGCCCACGCCGACTATACCTACCAGCACAAGTACGGTATCCGCGACTATCGCGGCGGCGGACGCTCCAGCGCCCGCGAGACCGCCATGCGCGTGGCGGCCGGGGCCATCGCCAAGAAGTACCTGGCGAGCCAGGGCATCACCATCCGCGGCTACATGAGCCAGCTCGGCCCCATCGCCATCGACTTCAAGCAGTGGGAGGCCGTCGAGCAGAACCCCTTCTTCTGCCCCGATCCGGACCGGGTGCCTGAGCTCGAGGCCTACATGGACCAGCTGCGTCGCGATCAGGACTCGGTGGGGGCCAAGGTCTCGGTGGTCGCCGAAGGCGTGCCGCCGGGGCTCGGCGAGCCGGTGTTCGACCGGCTGGACGCCGAGCTGGCCCACGGGCTGATGAGCATCAACGCGGTCAAGGGCGTGGAGATCGGCGACGGCTTCGCCGCGGTGGCAAGTCGCGGCAGCGAGCATCGCGACGAGATGACCCCGGAGGGCTTTCTCTCCAACCATGCCGGCGGTGTGCTGGGCGGCATCTCCAGCGGCCAGGCGATCGTCGCGCATCTGGCGCTCAAGCCGACCTCCAGCATCACCACGCCGGGGCAGTCCATCGATCTGGACGGCAATCCGGTGGAGGTGGTCACCAAGGGGCGCCACGATCCCTGCGTGGGCATTCGCGCCACGCCGATCGCCGAGGCCATGATGGCCCTGACCCTGCTGGATCATCTGCTGCGCCATCGCGGCCAGAACGCCGACGTCAGCGTGAGCACGCCGCGGCTGTCCTGAGGCTACGACTGCTACACTGATCGGCACAGCCACCCATCTTCGACAAGGCGGTCATATGAAGATCAACGTCGAGTTCGACCTGACCCCGGACGAGTTTCGCCGCGCCCTGGGCCTGCCCGACGTGGAGGCCTTCCAGCAGGAGCTGCTGGCGCGCATCCAGAAGCAGATGGAATCCGGCGTCGAGGGCTACGACCCCATGAGCCTGATGCAGCCCTTCCTGCAGCAGTCGATGTTCCAGCAGCCCGGCTTCCAGCAGGGGCTGTCCCAGGGACTGGCCAGCTTCGGCAACTACCAGCAGATGATGCTCGACATGCTCAGCAAGGCCGCCGCGGGAAACCGTGGCGGGGAGCAGGGCGGCGGCGCCGGGGGTGACCCGAGCGGTGGTGCCGAGGGTGGCTCGGGCGGCGGAGCCTCGGCCGCCAGCGCCCGCTCCCGGAGCAAGCGCGAGGGCTGATGCCGCGCGCGGCTCGCGCGTTTTTCCTGCGGAACTTGACGCCTGTCATGCGCTTGCAACGGCAGGCATGCAAGACTAGTCTTTGTGCAGTGCAGCACGGCTTTCGTCAGCATTCCCTCGGGAGGAGCGACCATGCAGGACAAGACGTTCGATGCCTTCAACGAACAGACCCGCCAGTTCTTCGAGCCCATGCGCAAGCTGAACTCGCTGATGCTTCAGAACATGGAGCGCGTCAGCGAGTACCAGATGGAGTCCCTCAAGCGCTACAGCCAGATGGGGACCGAGCGCCTGCGCGATGCCACCGAGATCAACGATGCCGAAAGTCTGCGCGACTTCGGCACCCGCCAGGCCGAGATGATGAACGCGCTCTCCCAGCAGATGCTGGAGGATGCCCGCACGCTCGGCGAGATGAGCCTCAAGTTCAAGGCCGAGCTCGAGCAGCTCTACACCGAATCCGGACAGGCCTTTGCCGAGCAGGCCGGCCAGGCCGCCGAGGCGGCCAAGCCTGCCGCGGCGGCCGCCAAGCCCACGGCAACCGAGAAGCCTGCCGCGGCGGAGAAGCCCGCCGCCGAGAAGCCGGCGCCGGCCAAGTCCACGAGCCAGGCCACGCGCAAGCGCGGCAGCGGCGGTAGCGCCAGCTGATCGTTCGACCCGCTATGTGATGGCCACCGCCCCGTGGTGCGAGGGGCGGTGGTCGTGCGTTTATGGCAGCGCGACAGGAGGTGTCAATGCAGCCAGGGAGTGAAGCATTCTCGCAGGCCGAACTGGAGGCCTGGCATACCCAGATCCAGGCGATCGGCGAGGAGTACAAGGCCCTCCTGGAGGACCTGATTCCGCGAATGGTGCCGGACGACGCGGCCCAGTCCGTCTATGCCCACATGCGCGAGGCCTTCCAGGCCGGGGCGGAATCGCTGATGCAGGATCCGACCCTGCTGTGGGAGACCCAGGCGCGCCTGGTGCAGGACCAGTTCCAGCTGTGGCAGAACGGCATGCGCGCCTTGGCCGGCGAGTCCGTGGAACCGCTGATCACCCCGGCCAGGGGCGATCGCCGCTTCCAGGACGAGGCCTGGACCAGCGACCCGCACTATCTCGTCATCATGCAGCAGTACCTGCTGTTCTCGCGCTGGGTCGAGGAGCTGATCGAGCGCCTCGACGGGCTGTCCGCCGAGCAGAAGCGCAACCTGGCCTTCTACGCGCGCCAGCTGGTCAACGCCATGGCGCCGACCAACTTCGTCTCCACCAATCCCGAGGTCATGCGCCGCACCATCGAGACCCGCGGCGAGAATCTGGTCGAGGGGCTGGCCCGGCTGCGCCAGGACCTGCTGGCCTCCGCCGAGGGGCTGAATGTCACCATGACCGACCGCAGCGCCTTCACCGTGGGCGAGAACATCGCCGTCACGCCGGGCTCGGTGGTGTACGAGAACGAGCTGATCCAGCTGATCCAGTACGCGCCGACCACCGAGCAGACGTTCAAGACGCCGCTTTTGATCGTGCCGCCCTGGATCAACAAGTACTACATCCTCGACCTGCGCCAGGACAACTCGCTGGTCAAGTGGCTGGTGGACCAGGGCCACACCGTGTTCCTGATCTCGTGGCGCAATCCCGGCCCCGAGCAGGGTGACCTGACCTGGGCCGACTACATGCAGCTGGGCCCGATCAGCGCCATGGAGGCGATCGAGCAGGCCACCGGCGAGAAGTCGGTCAACCTGCTGAGCTACTGCGTCGGCGGCACCCTGGCCGGTTCCACCGTGGCCTACCTGACCAGCACCCGGCGTGGGCGCAAGGTCAAGTCGGCGACCTACATGACCAGCCTGTGGGACTTCCGCGATCCCGGCGAGATCGGCGTCTTCCTCGGCGAGCCGGTGCTCAGCGGCATCGAGGCCAAGCTCGAGCAGGACGGCTACCTGGACGGGCGCATCATGGCCTACTCCTTCAACCTGCTGCGCGAGAACGACCTGTTCTGGTCCTTCTACATCAACAACTACCTCAAGGGCGATATCCCGGCACCCTTCGACCTGCTGTACTGGAACACCGACGGCACCAACCTGCCGGCGGCCACCCACGGCTGGTATCTGCGCCATCTCTATGCCGAGAACCGCCTGGTCGAGCCCGGCGGCATCGAGCTCGATGGGGTGAAGATCGACCTGCGCAAGATCTCGGTGCCGAGCTACTTCGTCTCCACCCGCGACGATCACATCGCCAAGTGGAACAGCACCTACTACGGGGCGCTGCTGCCCAAGGGGCCGGTGAAGTTCGTGCTGGGCGGGTCCGGCCATATCGCCGGTATCGTCAATCCGCCGCACAAGAACAAGTACGGCTTCTGGACCAACGACGCGCTGCCGCCGACCCCGGAGGAGTGGCTGGAAGGGGCCGAGGCCCACGAGGGCTCGTGGTGGCCGAACTGGCAGGCCTGGATGACCGACAACGGCTACGCCGACGCCGAGAAGATGGTGCCGGCGCGACAGCCGGGCGACGGCGAGCTGGACATCCTCGAGCCGGCGCCCGGGCGCTTCGTGCGCATGACCATCCCCGAGGTGCTGGGCGAGCCCCAGGCCTGACGCCGCCGCCTTCTGACGCTCGAAACGACGACACCCCGCTGCCTGGCAGCGGGGTGTCGTCGTTCTGGGCTTCGTGGTGGCGTCGAGCTTACGCCTTGCGACGCCTGAGGCCGGGCAGCACCAGCAGCGCTCCGAGCAGCCACACCGGCCAGCTGCCGAGGCGCGAGAAGGGCGTGAGGCCCTGCATCGGCGTGACCTCGCCGGTCAGGGTCGCGACCTCGAACTGCGGCGCACGGTTGATGACCCGGCCCCGGTCATCGATCAGCGCGGTGACGCCGTTGCTGGTGGCGCGGATCACCGGACGACCGTTCTCCAGCGCCCGCAGCCGGGCCATCTGCAGGTGCTGCAGCGGGCCGATGGAGGCGCCGAACCAGGTGTCGTTGGAGACCGTGAGGATCACGTTCGAGCGACGTGCCTGGCGGGCCACCAGGTCGGCGTAGATGATCTCGTAGCAGATGGCGTTGCCGATGCGGGTGCCGGCGGCGTCCAGCGGCGCCTGGTGGGCCGGCCCCGGGGTCATGGCCGGCATCGGCAGGTCGAAGAAGGCGATGGCGCCGCGCAGCAGCGGCTCCAGCGGCAGGTACTCGCCGAACGGCACCAGGTGGCGCTTGAGGTAGGTCTCGCCGTCGGCGACGTCGAGCACG
Source organism: Halomonas sp. B23F22_10 (assembly GCF_043496975.1). Classification (NCBI taxonomy): domain Bacteria; kingdom Pseudomonadati; phylum Pseudomonadota; class Gammaproteobacteria; order Oceanospirillales; family Halomonadaceae; genus Halomonas; species Halomonas sp. B23F22_10. Next base: position 508,161 of record NZ_JBIEKF010000004.1, read on the forward strand.
CCGTTGTAGTAGCGGTTGTCCTCGCGGGTCAGGATGCCGGTGAGCAGGGTGCTCTGGGGCGGCAGCAGGGTCTGGGCGCGCTCGAGGATCGGCCGGGCCTGGTCGGCGAACATCGGCAGCGCCGCCTCGGGCCAGATCACCAGATCCGGGGCCTCGTCCAGCTCGGCGGTCAGCGACAGATAGGTGTTGGCGGCCTGGCGCTGGCCCTCCGGCGTCCACTTGATCAGCTGGGGCAGGTTGCCCTGCAGCAGGGCGACGCGCAGCGGCTCGCCGGCGGGCGTCGTCCACTGGGTGGGCAGCGCCAGTGGCACCAGCCACAGCGCCGCCAGCGGCAGGGCGGCCCACCAGCGCCGGCGCAGCAGCGACACGCCGAGCGCCCCGCTGAGGGCCACGATCAGCGACAGCCAATAGACGCCGCCGACCGGCGCCCAGGGTGCCAGCGGCGAATCCACCTGGCCGCTGCCCAGCAGCAGCCAGGGGAAGCCCGTGAACAGCCAGGTGCGCAGCGCCTCGCCCAGCACCCAGGCGCCGGCGAAGGTCAGCACCGACAGTCGCGGCCCGCACAGGCGCCGGTAGAGGCCGAGGGTGACGGCGAAGAACAGCGACAGGGCGGCGACGAACAGCGCGGTCAGCGCCAGCGCCAGGGGCACGCCGGTATAGCCGTAGTCGTGGATCGAGACATAGACCCAGGACGCGCCGGCGCCGAACAGGCCGAGCCCGTAGCACCAGCCGCGCCAGGCGGCCTGGCGGGCGGTGAGCGATGGCAGCCCGGCATAGAGCAGGCCGGCGGCCACCGGGGCCAGCCACCAAAGCTGAAACGGGGCGGCGGAGAGCGTCGTGAGCACGCCGGCGGCGATCGCCGCCAGGGGCCCGAGGAACCGATGAAGGCGAGGGGGCGTCATGGCACCGTCCTTGGTGAAAAAGCCGACGGAAAATGGCCGGGGAATATCGGTGAGCGGATCAGTCCTCGGCGGACTCCGATGCCGGTTCGGCTTCCAGCAGGCGGATGCGGCGATTGTCGGCGTTGAGCACGGTGAAGCGCCAGCCGCCGATCTCGGTGTGCTCGCCGCGGCCGGGCAGGTGGCCGAAGCGCTGCATCACCAGGCCGCCGAGGGTGTCGAACTCCTCGTCGGAGAAGCGCGTGCCGAAGCGCTCGTTGAAGTCCTCGATGGGGGTCAGGGCGCGGATCGCGTAGCGCGACTCGCCGAGGGCGCGGATGTCCTCTTCCTCGTCGGTGTCGTGCTCGTCCTCGATGTCGCCGACGATCTCCTCGAGGATGTCCTCGATGGTGATGATGCCGGCGGTGCCGCCGTATTCGTCCACCACCAGGGCCATGTGGTTGTGGGTGTCGCGGAATTCCTTGAGCAGGCTGTTCAGGCGCTTGGATTCCGGCACGAACATGGCCGGGCGCAGCACCTCCTCGAGCCGGAAGGGATGATCGTTGCCCTGGCGCAGCAGCGGCAGCAGGTCCTTGACCAGCAGGATGCCTTTCACCTCGTCGAGATTCTCGCCGACGACCGGATAGCGCGAGTGGCCGGTCTCGAGGATCAGTGGCAGGTACTCCTCCAACGGCTGGTCGAGACCGATGGCGGTGATCTGGGAGCGCGGGATCAGCACCTCGCGCACCTGTTGATCGCTGATGTTCAGGGCGCCCTCGATGATCATCATGGCGTCCTGTTCGAGCTTGAGGCGGGACGCCGCCTGGCGCAGGAACTCCAGCAGCTCGTCTCGCGAGCTGGGCTCGTCGCTGTCGCTGGACAGCGCGCTGAACAACTTATCGAGCCAGGACCTGTGGCCCTGGCCGGTCGATCGGTCTTCGCTCATGCGTCGGCTCTCTCGTCATCGGGGTCGGGATCGCGATGCGCCGGGCCGGAGGCCCGATAGGGGTCGGCGATGCCGAGGCCGGCGAGAATCTCTCGCTCCAGCGCTTCCATGACCTCGGCCTCGTCGTCCTCGATATGGTCGTAGCCCATCAGGTGGAGGGTGCCGTGAACCACCATATGAGCGTAGTGATCGCCGAGCGCCTTGTCCTGGTCGCGGGCCTCGTCGATCACCACCGGATGGCAGATCACCAGATCGCCGAGCAGCGGCAGCGGCACGCCCGGCGGACACTCGAAGGGGAAGGACAGCACGTTGGTGGGCTTGTCCTTGCTGCGGTAGTCGCGGTTGAGCGCCTGGCTCTCCTCGGCGTCGACGAAGCGCACCGTCAGCTCGTGACGTTCCTCGTCGGGCAGCCGGGCGAGCACCGCGCCCACCCAGGCCTCGAGCTCGGTCTGGCTCGGCAGGCCATCGGCGTCGATGGCCTGCTGGCGGTCGACCTCGGCCAGGCTCATTCCTCGTCCTCGCGGCCGTTCTGGCGCTCGAGGCGCTCCTGGCGGATGGCCTCGCGCTCCTGCTCGCGGGCCTCGCGCTTGGCGCGGGCCTGGGCTTCTTCCTCGGCCTCGAACTGGTCGTAGGCCTCGATGATGCGCTGCACCAGCGGGTGGCGGACCACGTCCTTGGCGGCGAAGTGGGTGACGCCGATGCCCGGGGTACCGCTGAGCACGTCGAGCACCTGAATCAGTCCGGAGGCCTGGCCGCGGGGCAGGTCGACCTGGGTGATGTCGCCGGTGATCACCGCGGTGGAGCCGAAGCCGATGCGGGTCAGGAACATCTTCATCTGCTCGCGGGTGGTGTTCTGGCTCTCGTCGAGGATGATGAAGGCGTTGTTCAGGGTGCGCCCGCGCATGTAGGCCAGCGGCGCGATCTCGATCACCTGGCGCTCGATCAGCTTGGCGACCTGCTCGAAGCCGATCATCTCGTACAGGGCGTCGTAGAGCGGGCGCAGGTAGGGATCGATCTTCTGCGCCAGGTCGCCGGGCAGGAAGCCGAGCTTCTCGCCGGCCTCGACCGCCGGACGCACCAGCAGGATGCGACGCACCTGCTGCTGGTTCAGCGCTTCCACCGCGGCGGCGACGGCCAGGTAGGTCTTGCCGGTGCCGGCCGGGCCGATGCCGAAGTTGATGTCGTGATCGCGGATGCTCGAGACATAGCTCTGCTGGTTGAGCCCGCGGGGCTTGATCAGCGCCTTGGGCGTGCGCAGCAGCACCTCGCCGTCGCCGCTGCCGCCTTCTTCTTCCTCCAGGGCCTCGAGGCCGGATTCCTGCAGGAACAGGTGCACGGTGTCCGGGGTCAGCTCGCCGGCCTCGGTCTCGCGATAGAGGTGCTCGACGACGTTGGAGGCGGCCTTGACCCGGGGGCCGGGGCCGGCCAGCTGGAAGACGTTGCCCCGGTTGCGCAGGGTGACGCCGAGGCGTTCCTCGATCAGCTTGAGGTGCTCGTCCTGCTGGCCGCAGAGGTTGGCCAAGCGCTGGGGATCGTTGGGCTCGAGATTCAGGGTGATGACGCGGTTGGCCGCGGAGGCTGCTGGCTGGCTCAAGACGGGCAAGTCCGTGAGTTGATGGATGTCGGGGTCAGCTTACTGCCCCGGAAGCTACAAGGGCAATGAAGGGGACTCGGAAACAGGGCGGGGCTGATCCGGCGACAGGCCGTCGAGGAGGCGCTGTGAACCCATCCCTGGGCGATAGCGACGCCCTGCTTCGCTCTCGCGTCCTGCTCTGCTTGCAGGACCTGTGCTGGCCATCCATGGCCAGCCCGTTCGAAGCAGTGCTTCTCACCCATGGCGTAGGACCTCCTCTTCGGCCTGTCCCCGGCGCCCCTTGTGCCCTTGCATCAGCCCATCGTGTCGTGCCGGCGTTTAGAAACGCTCCGGCGAGGCCAGATCACCGCGCAGCGAGTTGGGCAGCGCCTCGGTGATCTCCACGTCGACGAAGTAGCCGATCAGCTCGGTGGGGTTCGGCGCGCGGAAGTTGACCACCCGGTTGTTCTCGGTGCGGCCGGACAGCTGGCCCGGGTCCTTCGGCGAGAAGCCGGTGACCAGCACGCGCTGGGTGGTGCCCACCATGCGGCGGCTGATCTGCATGGCCTGCTGGTTGATGCGCTCCTGCAGGATCGCCAGGCGCTGCTTCTTGACCGCTTCCGGCGTGTCGTCCTCGAGGCCGGCCGCCGGGGTGCCGGGACGGGCCGAGTAGACGAAGCTGAAGGACACGTCGAAGCCGATGCGACCGATCAGGTCCATGGTGTTCGCGAAGTCTTCCTCGGTCTCGCCGGGGAAGCCGATGATGAAGTCCGAGGAGAAGCTGATGTCCGGACGCAGCGCACGGATGCGCTCCATCTTGTCCACATACTCCTCGACGGTGTGGCCGCGCTTCATGGCCGCCAGGATGCGGTCGGAGCCGGCCTGCACCGGCAGGTGCAGGTGGCTGACCAGCTCCGGGATCTCGCCGTAGGCCTCGATCAGGCTGTCGGAGAACTCCACCGGGTGCGAGGTGGTGAAGCGGATGCGGTCGATGCCTTCCACCGCCGCCACGCAGGCGATCAGTTCGGCCAGGTCGATCTCCTCGCCGAGCTGGTTCTCGCCGCGGTAGGCGTTGACGTTCTGGCCCAGCAGGTTGATCTCGCGCACGCCCTGGTCGGCCAGGTGGATGACCTCGTCCATCACCGCCTCGAAGGGCCGCGAGACCTCCTCGCCGCGGGTGTAGGGCACCACGCAGAAGGTGCAGTACTTGGAGCAGCCTTCCATCACCGAGACGAAGGCGGTGGCGCCGTCGGAGTTCGGCTTGGGCAGGTGGTCGAACTTCTCCACCTCGGGGAAGGTCACGTCGACCACCGAGATCTGGTTGTCCTGACGGGCGTCGAGCATCGACGGCACCCGGTGCAGTGTCTGGGGGCCGAAGACCATGTCGACCTGGGGGGCGCGCTTGCGCAGCGCCTCGCCTTCCTGACTGGCGACGCAGCCGCCCACGCCGATGACCAGATCCGGGTTGGCATCCTTGAGCTTCTTCCAGCGGCCGAGCTGGTGGAAGACCTTCTCCTGGGCCTTCTCGCGGATCGAGCAGGTGTTGAGCAGGATGACGTCGGCATCGCGCTCGTCGTCGGTGAGCTCCAGCTGGTGGGATTCTCCGAGCAGATCCGCCATGCGTGCGGAATCGTACTCGTTCATCTGGCAGCCATGCGTCTTGATGAAGAGTTTCTTCGCCATAAGAATAGGTCGTGGCGCCTGGGCCCGACGTTGCACCGGTGGATATTCGTTCGCAGGAGAGGCGGCCGGCAGGGCCGTCCGATTGAGAGCGGAGATTATACGCGCCCAGTCGGGACGGGGCCAGAGTGCCGGAACGCCCGGCGCGCGGGCCTGTGGTACCCTTGGCGGCTTCGGAGGCGCCGGCGAGGTGGTCAGGAAATGACCGAAATGTTGCCGTATCGGCAGCCATGCCGCCTGGCCGCGGGTTTCCAGCGGTTTTCCCGGCACTTGTCCACAGATGCTGTGGATGATCCGGAGACGCACTCTCATCTCGGCGGACCGGGCAGGGATGGTCCGGTCACGACCGCCATCGCCGCGAGCGGCGGACACAGAGCCTTGGACAGCCAGGACGACGCATGACGATGCAACGATACAAGACACTGATGACGCTGGGCGCACTGCTCGGGGCCCTGGCCCTGCCGGTGCAGGCCCAGCAGGACGACGCCCAGAACGCCGATGAACGCTGGGTGTCCGGCGACCTCACCACCTTCGTGCGCAGCGGTCCCACCGACGGCTATCGCATCGTCGGTACCCTGACCGCCGGCGACCCGGTCGAGCTGCTCGAGACCCAGGGCGACTACAGCCGCGTGCGCAGCCAGAGCGGCGACGTGGTCTGGGTGCCCTCGAGCGACCTGCAGGGCGAGCCCAGCGCCAAGGTCCGGCTGCCCGAGCTGGAGGCGCGGGTGGAAGAACTGTCCGAGGAGCTCTCCGGGATCAACGAGACCTGGGAGAGCCGCATGGCCTCGGTCACCGAGACCCTCAACGTGCGCGAGCAGCGCATCGCCGAACTCGAGCAGCGCAATCAGGCGCTGGCCTCGGAGAGCGAGGACGCCGGTGCCCGGGTGCGCCAGCTGCAGGCGCGCCTCGATACCCAGGAGGAAGACCTGCTGATGCGCTACTTCATGTACGGCGGCGGGGTGGCCGGTGCCGGGCTGCTGGTGGGCCTGATCGTGCCGCACCTGCCGCGTCGTCGCCGCAAGCGCGACCGCTGGTTCTGAGGCCGGCCATGGACAACGAGTGGCTCGCGCGATGGCGCGAGGGACGCATCGGCTTCCATCGCCACGAGGCCCATCCGGCCCTGGTGCGTCACTGGCCGACGCTGGGCACGGCGCCCGGTACCAAGGTGCTGGTGCCGCTGTGTGGCAAGAGCCTCGACATGCGCTGGCTGGCCGGCGAAGGCTATCCGGTGCTGGGCATCGAGCTGGCCGACGAGGCCATCGAGCAGTTCCTGGCGGAGGGTGAGGGGCAGGTCTCCCGCTATCGGGGCGACGGCTTCGACATCAGCCGCCAGGGCAGCGTGGAGCTGTGGCGCGGCGACTTCTTCCACTTCCATATCGAGGCCGCCGCCGAGCTGGGGGCCTTCTATGACCGGGCGGCACTGATCGCGCTGCCCGAGGCGACCCGCCAGCGCTACGCCTTCCACCTGGCCCAGCTGCTGCCGCCCGGTAGCCAGGGGCTCTTGATCGGCCTGACCCGTGCCCCCGGCGACGAGGGTGGGCCGCCCTTCAGCGTCGGCGCCGACGAGATTCGCGAGCTGTTCGCGCCCAACTTCGAGGTGGTGCGTCTGGAAGAGGGCGAGCCCGAACCGGGTAGCGGCTTTCGCGAGAGTGTCTGGTCGCTGACGCGTCGCGGTCCCCAGGGCGGCTGATCGCGCCGTTCATGATGCGGTCCCGTCGGCGTCGCGCCGGCGGGACCGCGTTTCCATCGGGGGCGTGGTGACGTAAGCGTGATCAGCGCGCCAGCAGGCCCGCCAGCTCCGGATCGCGGAAGGCGCGGTCCAGGGCATCGGAGAGCAGCTCCTCGATCATCGCCTGGTTGGCCTCGCGATCCGGCTTCACCGCGTATTGCTGGGTGCGGCGCGCGGTGTAGCTGCCGGTGAAGGTGGTGCCGTCGTTCTGGGCCTTGGCCTCCAGCACCGCCGTCAGGCGCACGCTGCCGACCATCGGCGGGGCGTCGCCGCGGCCGTATTCGAGCCGCTTCAGGGTCAGCGTCAGGCCGGGCCGGCCCGGTGCGGCCTCGCCGACCGGCCGGAAGCCCATGTCGCGCACCGCGCGCTCGGCCTCGGCCTGCAGGCGGGGCGTCAGCTCGCCCGGATCGACGATCACCACCGCCGTGGAGCCGGCACTGCCGGAGCGGGTGCCGATCACCGCCTCCTGGCGAGTGTCCCGGGCGGTCACGCTGACCTCCTGGCCCTGACCGGCGGCCGGCACCTGGACGCTGCGCTTGGGATCCGGCGTCAGATAATGGGGGCCGGCGCAGCCGGCGAGCCCGCTGGTGGCCAGCAGCATCAGGCCGAGGCCGAGAAGGCGTCGAGTCGTCATGGGCGGTCTCCTTGTCGGTCGCAAAGGCCCGAGTATAGCGACTCTTCTCGTGGCGCATCATGTCGATGAACGGCCGTGCCGCCGAGCGGTGGCACGGCCGAGGGACGGGCTAGAGCCCCATCGCCGAGGAGGTGGAGCGGCGCGGATCGGCGCCGCCGTAGAAGCGGTCGTCGTCGATCACGATCGACTGGGCGGCGCCCATGGCGGACTGCTGGCTGATGGTGTGGCCGCGGGCCTCGAGCAGCGACAGGGTGTCGGGGCTGAAGCCGGCCTCGACGCGCAGCTCGTCGGGCAGCCACTGGTGGTGCAGGCGCGGGGCGCTCACCGCCGACTGAACGTTCATGTCGTGGTCGATGACGTTCATCAGCACCTGCAGGGTGGTGGTGATGATCCGCGAGCCGCCGGGGCTGCCGGTGACCAGGAAGTTCTCGCCGTCGCGCTTGACGATGGTCGGGGTCATCGACGACAGCATGCGCTTGCCGGGCTCGATCTTGTTGGCCTCGCCGCCGATCAGGCCGTAGGCGTTGGGCACGCCGGGCTTGGCGGAGAAGTCGTCCATCTCGTTGTTGAGCAGGAAGCCCGCGCCGTCCACGACGATGCCCGAACCGTAGCTGAAGTTGATGGTGTAGGTGTTGGAGACCGCCAGGCCGTTGTCGTCGGCGATCGAGAAGTGGGTCGTCTCGTTGGACTCATAGGGCGCCGGGTCGCCGGCGGCGATCTCGTCGCTGGGTGTGGCGCGGTCGATGGCGATCTCTGCGCGCAGCTCGTCGGCGTAGCCTTCGGAGGTCAGCCCCTCGAGCGGCACGTCGATGAAGTCGGTGTCGCCCAGGTACTCGGCGCGGTCGGCATAGGCGCGTTTCATGGCCTCGGCCATCAGGTGCATGGTGTCGGCGGCGCCGAAGCCCAGCTCGTCGATGTCGTAGGCCTCGAGGATATTGAGCATCTGCACGATGTGGGCGCCGCCGGAGGAGGGCGGGCTCATGGCGTAGACGTCGTGGCCGCGGTAGGTGCCGTGGCTGGGTTCGCGGATCTCCGCCTGGTAGCCGGCCAGGTCCTCGCGGGTGATCAGGCCGTCGTGGCGCTCCATCTCGGCGACGATCAGCTCGGCGGTCTCGCCCTCGTAGAACTCCCGTGCCCCCTGCTCGGCGATGCGCTTGAGCGTCGCGGCGAGGTCCGGCTGGCGGAAGGTCTCGCCCACGGCGTAGGGGCTGCCATCCTCCTTGTAGAACATCGCTTCGGTGGCGTCCCATTTCGTCAGGCGTTCGCCGGCTTCGGCCACGCCGTCGACGAACCGCTGGGGCACCACGAAGCCGTCCTCGGCCAGGCGGATCGCCGGTGCCAGCGCCTCGGCCAGGCTCAGGGTGCCGTACTCCTCGAGGGCCAGCGCCAGGCCGGCCACGGTGCCGGGGACCCCGGCGGCGCGGTGGGTGAAGCGCGACCACTCGGCGACGGCGTTGCCGTCCTCGTCCTGGAACATGGTCTCGGTGGCGGCGGCCGGCGCGGTCTCGCGATAGTCGATGGCGATCACCTCGCCGCTGTCCTCGTCGGAGATGAGCATGAAGCCGCCGCCGCCGATGTTGCCCGAGCGCGGCTGAGTCACCGCCAGGGCGAAGCCGGGGGTGACCGCCGCATCCACGGCGTTGCCGCCGTCGGCGAGCACGTCATGGGCGACCTGCGAGGCCAGGAAGTGGCTGGTGGCCACCATGCCCCGTTCGCCCACCTCGGGGTGGAAGCGCTCGCCCTCGAGGATGGCCGACTGGGCCAGGGCGGCGGTCGGGGCGGTGAGCGCGGCGCTCAAGAGGCCGGTGCCGAGGGCACGGCGCAGCTGGGGGAAAGGCATGGACGCCTCCTTGGTCGTGAACGGCGGAACCTTCACTATTGTCGCCGAATGCCGATGGTGCAAGGCGGTCGCGCGCGTTCCTGTTAGAATGCCGGCCATCATGACCGTGACCCGACAGGACCCCGTTCCCATGAGCGATTCGACGACCGACTTCCAGATTGCCCCCTCGATTCTCTCCGCCGACTTCGCCCGCCTCGGCGCGGAGGTCGACGACGTCCTCGCCTCCGGCGCCGACATCGTGCACTTCGACGTCATGGACAATCATTACGTGCCGAACCTGACCATCGGCCCGATGGTCTGCGAGGCGCTGCGGAAGCACGGCGTGACCGCCCCCATCGACGCCCACCTGATGGTCAAGCCGGTGGATCGGCTGATCGGCGACTTCATCGATGCCGGCGCCAGCTACATCACCTTCCATCCCGAGGCCTCCGAGCACATCGACCGCTCGCTGCAGCTGATCCGCGACGGCGGCTGCAAGGCCGGCCTGGTGTTCAATCCGGCCACGCCGCTGTCCTATCTCGACTATGTGATGGACAAGGTCGACATGGTGCTGCTGATGAGCGTCAATCCGGGCTTCGGCGGCCAGTCGTTCATTCCCGGCACCCTCGACAAGCTGCGCGAGGCGCGCCGGCGCATCGATGCCTCCGGGCGCCCGATCCGCCTGGAGATCGACGGCGGGGTCAAGGTCGACAACATCGCCGAGATCGCCCGCGCCGGCGCCGATACCTTCGTCGCCGGCTCGGCGGTGTTCAAGGCCAGAAACGAGGCCGACCCGAACCGCTACGATGGCGTCATCGCCGACTTCCGCCGCGCCCTGGCCGAGGCCTGAGCGTGACGGACGAGGCCGTTCCTCGCTGGCATCTCTATGTGATCGAGACGGCCGCCGGGGCCCTCTACACCGGCATCACCACCGACGTGACGCGGCGCCTCGGCGAGCATCGCGCGGGGCGGGGTGCCAAGGCGCTGCGTGGCAAGGGGCCTTTGCATCTGGTATATCACGAATGTATTGGTGAACACGGCGAGGCGCTGCGTCGCGAGGCGGCGATGAAGCGCCTCACCGCCGCGGCCAAGCGCCGCTGGCTGGCCGAGCGGCGAGCCATGCAGGCAAGCGGGGAATTCTTCCCCTAGGCTGTGTCGATAGCGTCGGCCGGGTGCCGGCGCGACCTTCGACACGGCCCCAACACGACAGGGAGCGCCTATGGACCTTCAAGGAATCATCGACTTCGTGCAGTTTCAGGGCACCAGCCTGGCCGTCAATCTGGTGGCGGCGCTGGCCATCTTCGTGGTCGGCCGCTGGGTGGTGAAGCTGCTGCATTCGCTCAGCATCAAGGCCATGCAGCGCGGCAAGCTCGACCCGCTGCTGATCAAGTTCCTGGGCAATATCCTCTATGCACTGCTGATGGTGTTCGTGGTGCTGGCGGCGATCAGCCAGGTCGGCATCCAGACCACTTCGCTGATCGCGGTGATCGGTGCCGCCGGCCTGGCGGTGGGGCTGGCGCTGCAGGGCTCGCTGGCCAACTTCGCCGCCGGCGTGCTGGTGATCATCTTCCGCCCCTACAAGATCGGCGACTACGTGGAGGCCGGCGGCGTGGCCGGCACCATCGACGACGTGCAGATCTTCACCACCGAGCTGAAGACCGCGGACAACCGCAAGATCATCGTGCCCAACGGCCAGATGATGAACGGTGCCATCACCAACTACTCCAGCCACGACACCCGCCGGGTGGACCTGGTGGTCGGCGTCGGCTATGACGATGACATCGACGTCGTGCGCCGGGTGCTGGAGAGCGTGGTGGCCGACGATCCGCGGGTGCTGGCCGACCCCGCGCCCAACATCCGCATGAGCGCCATGGGCGACTCCTCCGTCAGCTGGATCGTGCGCCCCTGGGTCGAGGCCGCGGACTACTGGAGCGTCTACTGGGAGATGACCGAGGAGATCAAGCGCCGCTTCGACGCCGAGGGCATCAGTATTCCCTTCCCGCAGCGCGACGTGCACGTCTATCACCATCCCGAGAAGGACGGCGAGGCGAGCCTCGAGCGCTGAGCCTGACGCTCGGAAACGACACGGGCCCCGGCATTTGCCGGGGCCCGTGTCGTTTCAGGCGGTGTTCAATGCCTCAGTGCAGCTTGAGGCGCGGCTTGAGGAACTTGTTGAGGCCGTCGACGACGACCATCAGGCCGGTCTTCAGCGCGCCGTGGATCGCCCGCTGGTGCATGCGGTAGAGCGAGGCGTAGAAGAACCGGGCCAGGTGGCCCTCGATGAACAGGCTGCGCGCCGAGGCGCCGCGCATCAGGCTGCCGATGGCGTCGAAGTGGGCCAGCGAGATCAGCGAGCCGCGGTCGCGGAACACGAAGGGCTTGAGCGGCTTGCCCTCCAGCCGGGCGACCAGGTTCCTGTACAGGCGGTCGGCCTGCTGGTGTGCGGCCTGGGCCCGGGGCGGCACCGTGGAGCCGTCCTCCTGGGGGCAGCTGGCGCAGTCGCCGAAGGCGAAGACGTGCTCGTCGTCGAGGCTCTTGAGCGTGGCATCGACCTTGAGCCGATGGTTGCGCTCGGTGGAGAGTCCGAGCTCGGAGAGCAGCGCCGGCGCCTTGATGCCGGCCGCCCAGACGCCGAGGTCGATGTCGATGCGCTCGTCGCCGGCGGTGATGATGGCCTCGTCGTTCACCTCGGTGACCCGGGTGTCGACGTGCACCTTGACCCCCAGGCGCTCCAGCTCGGCGTGCACGGCGCCGCTGATGCGCTCCGGCAGGGCCGGCAGCACCTTGGGTGCGGCTTCGATCAGGTGGACCTCGAGGTGGTCGCTGTCCAGGGTGGTGAAGCCGTAGCTGTTGAGCATCTCGGAGGCGCCGTAGAGCTCGGCGGCCAGTTCCACGCCGGTGGCGCCGGCGCCGACGATGCCCACCACCATCTTCGCCGACGGTTCCTGCGGCGCGTTGTAGCGCAAAAAGGCGTTGAGCATGGCCTGGCGGAAGAGTTCGGCCTGATGGGGGCTGTCGAGGAAGTGGCAGTGCTCGGCGACGCCGGGTGTGCCGAAGTCGTTGCTGACGCTGCCCAGCGAGAGCACGAGGTCGTCATAGGGCAGGGTGCGGGCGGGGAGAATCTCCTCGCCGTCGTCGTCCAGTACCGGCGCCAGGGTCAGGGTCTGGCCCTCGCGGTCGAGGTCGGTGAGGGTGCCGAGCTGGAACTGATAGCCGTTGGCGCGGGCGTGGCCCTGGTAGGAGATTTCATCGAGGCCGGAATCCAGCGCGCCGGTGGCGACTTCGTGGAGCAGCGGCTTCCAGATGTGGGTGGGGTTGCGATCGACGAGCACGATCTCGGCGCGCTTGCGCTTGCCGAGCTTGCGGCCGAGCCGGGTGACCAGCTCGAGTCCGCCCGCACCTCCGCCGACCACCACGATGCGTGGTAGTGTCATGGAGACTCCTGACTGAATGTGTGGGAACGTGGCAAAGAGTTGCCCGGGTCAGGGCTCAGCCTCGATACGGCGGTCGGGCGTCACGGCGGGTGTCGTCGGCGTCCGGCCGAGGTAGGGGACATGCCCTGCAGTCGGCAACGGCTGGCTCCAGCATAACGCCGCGACCCTGGCCTGCCTATGGGCGACAGGAAATGAGCGGTATTTTCTCGTAATATTACATGCATAATCATGCTTCACTTGCCGATACCGATACGCCCAGGATAAGAGAGAAACGCGCCCATGCACCCCTGTCTGGAAGACATCACGCTGGTCACCTTCGACCTGGACGGCACCCTGGTGGACTCGGTGCCCGACCTCGCCGCGGCGGTGGGTGCCGCCCTGACCGATCTGGGGCTGCCTGCCCCCGGCGAGGACAAGGTGCGCGACTGGGTCGGCAACGGCTCGCGTTCACTGGTGGAGCGCGCGCTGACCGATGCCCTGGGCGAAGCGCCGGCCGAGGCGTTCCTGGGCACCGCCCACGAGGGCTTCCTGGCGTGCTACGGCGAGGCGCCCTGCGCGCGAACTCGCCTGTATCCCGGCGTGCGCGAGGCGCTGGAGGGGCTCTCGGCCAGCGGTCGACGGCTGGTGCTGGTGACCAACAAGCCCGAGGCCTTCATCGCACCGATCCTCGAGGCGACCGGCATCGCCGGGCATTTCTCGCTGTGCCTGGGCGGCGACAGCCTGCCGCGCCGCAAGCCCGACCCGCTGCCGCTGATCCACGCCGCCGAGCGCTTCGACGTGGCCCCCGGCCGCTGCCTGATGGTCGGCGATTCGCGCCACGATATCGCCGCGGGCAGGGCGGCGGGCTTCCGCACCCTGGCCGTGCCGTACGGCTATAACCACGGCGAGCCGGTGGCGGCGAGCGGGCCGGATGCGACGGTTGAATCGCTGGCACAACTCGTTTAATGTAAATCGAGTTGCGCTATAACGATGTAATTATTGATTGTTTTTCGTTATATACGATTCCGCCCTTGCCGATGGAACCCCGCATCATGCCGGCTTTTTCCGTATCCTCGACCGTCTTCCGCCTTCCCCGTGCCACCGGCATGCTCGGCGGCTGGCGATGGTGACGCTCGCTTCCTGACACGGCGCCTTCCGGGGCGACCGTCGCCGCTTCACCGTCGCACACCCTTCATCGAGGATACGGGCCCATGATGACCCCCGAACGCTTCCAGTCCCTGGCCGAGGACGGCTACAACCGCATTCCGGTCACCCGCGAGGTGCTGGCCGATCTCGACACGCCGCTGTCCACCTACCTCAAGCTCGCCGACGCGCCCTGGACCTTCCTGCTGGAGTCCGTGCAGGGCGGCGAGAAGTGGGGCCGCTACTCGATCATCGGCCTGCCGTGCCAGGAGCGCATCGAGGTGCGCGGCTTCCAGGTCACGCACGTCATCGACGGCGAGACGGAGGGCGTGACCGAGGTCGAGGACCCGCTGGCCTGGATCGAGACCTTCCAGGCGCGCTTCAAGGTGCCGCGCCTCGACGACCAGCCGCGCTTCGACGGCGGCCTGGTGGGCTACTTCGGCTACGACACCATCCGCTACATCGAGCCGCGCCTGCGCGGGGTGGAGAAGCCCGATCCCATCGGCGTGCCCGACATCCTGCTGATGGTCTGCAACGACCTGGTGGTGTTCGACAACCTGTCCGGGCGCCTGACGCTGTGGACCCACGCCGACCCGGCCGAGCCCGAGGCCTACGAGCGTGCCGTGGTCCGCCTGGCCGCGCTCGAGGAGCAGCTGCGCGGGGCGGTCCTGGACCCCCGCAGCCCCGGCACCGGCGGCCGGGCGGTGGAGGAGGGGCACTTCACCTCCGGCTTCACCGAGGGCGGCTTCAAGTCGGCGGTGGAGACGATCAAGGAATACGTGCTGGCCGGCGACATCATGCAATGCGTGCCCTCCCAGCGGATGTCGATTCCCTATCAGGCGCCGCCGCTGGATCTGTATCGCGCGCTGCGCAGCCTCAACCCTTCGCCCTACATGTTCTACTTCGACCTGGGCGATCATCAGGTGGTGGGCTCCTCGCCGGAGATCCTGACCCGCCTCGAGGAGGGCGAGGTCACCGTGCGGCCGATCGCCGGCACCCGCGTGCGCGGCCGCACCGAGGCCGAGGATCAGGCGCTCGAGGCCGATCTGCTGAACGACCCCAAGGAATGCGCCGAGCACCTGATGCTGATCGACCTGGGGCGCAACGACGTGGGCCGCATCTGCGAGACCGGCTCGGTGACCGTCACCGACAACATGGCCGTCGAGCGCTATTCCCACGTCATGCACATCGTGTCCCAGGTCACCGGCCGGCTGCGGCCCGGGCTGACCGCCATGGACGCCCTGCGCGCCACCTTCCCGGCGGGCACGCTCTCCGGGGCGCCGAAGATCCGCGCCATGGAGATCATCGACGAGCTGGAGCCGGTCAAGCGCGGCGTCTATTCCGGGGCCGTGGGCTATCTGTCCTGGCACGGCAACATGGACACCGCCATCGCCATCCGCACCGCGGTGATCAAGGACGGCGAGCTGCACGTCCAGGCGGGCGCCGGCGTGGTGGCCGATTCCGTGCCCGAGATGGAGTGGCAGGAGACGCTCAACAAGGGGCGCGCGCTGTTCCGCGCCGTGGCCATGGCCGAGCACGGCCTGGACAATCTCGAGTAAGGCTCTCTCGAACGCGCGCGAGGCCCCGTCGCTCCGGGGCCCGGGCATCTTGACACGGTCGGCCGCCGGCGAGCACTATGATGACCATGAACGCACCAGATCAGACATTCGGCCCGATGGCGTGGTGGCGCTCCTGAGCGAAGGGGCGGCACGCTTGCGACCGAACAAAATGCCGCCGTCAGGGCGGCATTTTTGTGTCTATTGATCCCTGCACGGCTGGCAGGCCCGACGCGCCGACCCGGGCAAGATGCTGGGTAACAATCACTGGATCACGAATCCAAGCCAAGGAAATCAGGACTCTATCGCCATGTCCGTGCTGATGATCGATAACTGATAGTCCGATTCCACCGCCATCCACTGTTCTTCCGCACCCTTCCGGGCAGATTCAGCAATTCCCGCCTTTACGCCCGCCGACACCTTCCATAAGCATCCATGCTCCATTCA
>NZ_JBIEKF010000005.1:0-304141 GCF_043496975.1 Halomonas sp. B23F22_10
AACCTGGTTCAAGATTCAAACGTCTCTTTGACGAGTCGCTTGTCTTGATATCTAGTGACTGGTCACCGACATCCCGACAAGCGCCCACATGAATTATCTGATCGATTGTTAAAGAGCAGCTCGACTCGTGTTGGAGAAGAGCATCTTGCGTTCCCGGCCGCTTGGCCAGTGCCTCGCAAGGAAGGCGTATTCTACGTGATCGGCGCGTCGTGTCAACCGGTGATCTTCAAGCTCTCGAGAGAGCGAAGCGGATGACCGAGCGTGCGGCTTCAGCGACTGAAGCACATCCGATCGAGCCCTCAGCGGGCTACCGTAGCGAGTGGCGGGCATTCTACCGATTCCGCTGACCTTGTCAATCGAGCGCTTCCGACAACCGCCAAAAAACCTCAAGAAAAACAAGCGCTTCTGCCACTCATCACCGCCTGCAACGTTGCCCGTCGCCGGCAGCGGATGCGTACTGTACGGATTCTCCCGAGGCGACGCAAGGACTATTTGCCAGAATCGTGACGGCGGGATGAACAATGGATGACATCCACCCGCAGAAGGCTATCCACACCCACTCGCATGCTCGACCACCTGTGGATAGTTCAGGCCCGGCGCCCGGAGACAACAACGCCCGCACGAGGCGGGCGTCGGTCTCGCCACTCGTCAGCGCATCAGGCGACGATGACTCGCGCGTAGCGTTTCTTGCCGGCCTGGATCACGTAGCTCTTGCCGGTGTCCAGCATGGCGCTCGGCTCCACGACCTCGCCATCGACCTTGACCCGACCGTTCTTGAGCATGTCCTTGGCCTGGGCACTGTTCTTGGTCAGCCCGGCGCGGTTGAGCAGCGCGGCGATGGGCGCCTGGTCGCTGCCCTCGAAGTCGACCTCCACTTCCGGCAGGTCTTCCGGCAGCTCGCCGTCGGCCAGCTGGTTGCCGGCGCTGCGGTGGGCGCTGGCGGCGGCTTCCTCGCCGTGGTAGCGGGCGATCAGCTCGCGGGCCAGTTCCATCTTCACGTCGCGCGGGTTGGCGCCGCCCTCGACGTCGCGCTTGAGCGCCTCGATCTCCTCGTTGCTCTTCAGCGAGAGCAGTTCGAAGTAGCGCCACATCAGGCTGTCGGGCATCGACACCAGCTTGTTGAACATGGTGCCCGGCGTATCGTCGACACCGACATAGTTGCCCAGCGACTTGGACATCTTCTGCACGCCGTCCAGGCCCTCGAGCAGCGGCATGGTGATGACGACCTGGGAGGACTGACCGTAGTGCTTCTGCAGCTCGCGGCCCATCAGCAGGTTGAACTTCTGGTCGGTGCCACCCAGCTCGACGTCGGCCTCCAGGGCCACGGAGTCGTAGCCCTGCACCAGCGGGTACAGAAACTCGTGAATGGAGATCGACTGGCCGGACTTGTAGCGCTTCTCGAAGTCATCGCGCTCGAGCATGCGCGCCACGGTGCTCTGCCCCGCCAACGAAATCATGTCGGCGGCGCTCATGGCGGAGAACCACTCGGCGTTGAAGCGCACCTCGGTCTTCTCGGGGTCGAGGATCTTGAACACCTGGGCCTTGTAGGTCTCGGCGTTGACCTTGACCTCTTCCTCGGTAAGCGGCTTGCGGGTGACGTTCTTGCCGGTGGGATCACCGATGCGGCCGGTGAAGTCCCCGATCAGGAAGATGACCGTATGGCCGAGGTCCTGGAACTGACGCATCTTGGTCAGCAGCACGCTGTGCCCCAGATGAAGGTCCGGCGCGGTCGGATCGAAGCCTGCCTTGATGCGCAGCGGACGACCGGAGGCCAGCTTCTTCTCCAGCTCGTCTTCCAGCAGGATCTCGTGGGTACCACGCTTGAGCAACGCTAGCGCGTCGGCGACATCGGTCATGCTCTCCTCTCCACTCGGCAGGGCGGCCCGTTCGGGCGACGCGGGACATTGGCAATGGGCGGGGATGTTACCATGCCAGCCATCGACGGTTGAGCCCCAGAGAGAGCCCTATGCCCTACTTCATCGGCCTGATGTCCGGCACCAGCCTCGACGGCATCGACGCCGCCCTGGTCGACTGCTCGGCGACGCATCCGCCGCGCCTGATCGCCACCCGCGGCGAGCCGATGCCGCCGGGGCTGCGCGATCGCCTGTGGACGCTTTGCCACGCCGACGGCGCCAGCTTCGCCGACCTGGCCGCGGCCGAGCAGGGCTTCTGCGAGGCCCAGGCCCGGTCGGTGGCCGGGCTGCTGGCGGATGCCGGGCTCGCTCCCGCCGACATCGCCGCCGTCGGCAGCCACGGCCAGACCATCGAGCATGCGCCCTGGGGCCACGCCACGGGGCCGGCCTATACCCTGCAGCTCGACAACCCCAGCCTGCTGGCCGAGCTCACCGGCTGCCCGGTGGTCGCCGACTTCCGCCGCCGCGATCTCGCCGCTGGCGGCCAGGCTGCCCCCCTGGCCCCCGCCTTCCATCAGGCGCTGTTCCGCGCCCCCGGCCAGTGGCGCCTGGTGCTGAACCTGGGCGGCTTCGCCAACCTCACGCTGCTGCCACCCGGAGAAGACGACCGCGCCCCGCTGGGCTTCGACAGCGGCCCGGCCAACGCCCTGCTGGACGCCTGGCACGCGCGCCACCGCGGCGGCGCCTACGATGCCGACGGCGCCTGGGCGGCCTCGGGCCGGGTCGACGAGGCCCTGCTCGAGCGACTGCTCGCCGAGCCCTTCTTCCATCGCCCGCCGCCGCGCAGCACCGGGCGCGAGGTCTTCCATCTCGACTGGCTGGAAACACACCTCCATGGTCACGAGCGGCCCGAGGACGTGCAGGCCACCCTCGCCGAGCTGACCGCGGCCAGCGTGGCGCTGGCCGTGGAGATGGCCCGCGACGCCTACGACGCGCCGCCCGCCGCATGCCTGATTCCCTGCGGCGGCGGCGCTCACAACCCGGATCTGCTGGCCCGCCTGGCGCGACGCATGCCCGACACACGGCTGGACACCACCGAGGCCTTCGGCTGGTCGCCCGACTGGCTCGAGGCCGCGGCCTTCGCCTGGCTGGCCTGGTGCCGCCTCGAGGGCCAGCCCGGCAACCTGCCTTCGGTCACCGGCGCCGCCGGCCCGCGAGTGCTGGGCGGGCTCTTCGCGCCCTGACTCATACATCCCGCACCGACACCGACGACGACCGATACTGGCAATACCTGAAAAGTCGACGAGCGAAGGCTAGACCAGGCAAAAATCGGCGAAAGGCCGGAGTTTACGAGCCGTAAATGAGGACCTTGAGCCGATTTTTAACGCCGTATAGCCGAGCGCAGTCACTTTTCGAACAGGCCCTAATAGTCGTCCTCGCCGCGCAGCGAAAGATGGCTGGCCGCCTCCCTGGCCTGCGCCAGCCCCACGCCGCGCTCGTCGCCGTACTTGATCATCATGCGCAGGTCGTTGGCCGAGTCGGCGTGCACCAGTACCACCTCCTCGCTGACCTGCCCCTTCCTGTAGAGGTCATAGAGCGCCTGGTCGAAGGTCTGCATGCCCAGGTCACGGGAGCGGGCCATGACGTTCTTGATCTCGGACACCTCGCCCTTGCGGACCAGGTCGGCGATCAGCGGCGACTTCAGCAGGATCTCGATGGCCGGGCAGCGGCCCCCGTCCAGCGTCGGCAACAGCTGCTGGGCGACGATGGCCTGCAGGTTGAGCGACAGGTCGAGCCACACCTGATCGTGCCGCTCGTGGGGGAAGAAGTGGATGATCCGGTCCAGCGCCTGGTTGGCGTTGTTGGCGTGCAGGGTCGCCAGGCACAGGTGGCCGGTCTCGGCGAAGGCCAGGGCATGCTCCATGGTCTCCCGGGTGCGGATCTCGCCGATCAGGATCACGTCCGGCGCCTGGCGCAGGGTGTTCTTCAGCGCCACCTCGAACGACTCGGTATCGATGCCCACCTCGCGCTGGTTGATGATCGCCTTGTTGTGCGGGTGAACGTACTCGATCGGATCCTCGATGCTGATGATATGGCCGCCGAGGGTCTCGTTACGCCGCTGGATCATCGACGCCAGGGTCGTCGACTTGCCGGTGCCGGTGCCGCCGACCACGAACACCAGCCCGCGCTTGATGTTGGCCAGCTCGCCCAGCACCGTCGGCAGCGACAGCTCCTCCAGGTGCGGGATCTCGAAGGCGATCCGGCGCAGCACCATGGCCGGCTGGTTGCGCTGGCGGAAGGCGCTGACGCGGAAGCGCCCCCGCCCCGACAGGCTGAGGGCGAAGTTGGCCTCGTGTTCATCGTCGAAGCGCGCCCGGTGATTCTCCGGCATCGCCGCCGCCACCAGCTCGCCGACCTGCGCCATCGACAGCCCCTCCTCGCCCATGGGCATCAGCTTGCCGGCCATCTTCAGTGTCGGCGGCGCACCCACCGAGATCAGCAGGTCCGAGGCCTCCTGCTCGATCATGATGTCGAGCAGCTGATACAGCCATTCTTTCGCGGTCATCGTCGCTCTCCTTCGCTGTCACACCGTCAGCCGGCCAGTACGGCCCGCGCCTTGGCCTGGGCCTCGTCCCGGGCCACCACGTTGTCCGCCACCAGCCGCGACAGCGCCGAGTCCAGGGTCTGCATGCCCAGGTTGCCGCCGGTCTGCAGCGACGAATAGATCTGCGCCACCTTGTCCTCGCGAATCAGGTTACGCACCGCCGAGGTGGCGATCAGGATCTCGTGGGCCGCCACCCGGCCGCCGCCCTGGCGCTTGAGCAGGGTCTGGGAGATCACCGCCTGCAGCGACTCGGAGAGCATCGAGCGCACCATGGCCTTCTCGTCGCCGGGAAAGACGTCGATGATCCGGTCGACGGTCTTGGCCGCCGAGGTGGTGTGCAGGGTGCCGAACACCAGGTGCCCGGTCTCGGCCGCGGTCAGCGCCAGCCGGATGGTCTCCAGGTCGCGCATCTCGCCGACCAGGATCACGTCCGGGTCCTCGCGCAGGGCACTGCGCAGCGCCGGCGCGAAGCCCCGGGTGTCGCGATGCACCTCGCGCTGGTTGATCAGGCAGCGCTTGCTGCGATGCACGAACTCCACCGGATCCTCGATGGTGAGGATATGCTCGAAGCGGTTGTCGTTGATGTGATCGATCATCGCCGCCAGCGTGGTGCTCTTGCCCGAACCGGTGGGGCCGGTCACCAGCACCAGGCCGCGCGGCAGCATCGCCAGGCGGCGGAACGTCTCGCCCAGCCCCAGGTCCTCCATGGTCAGCACCTCGGAGGGAATGGTGCGGAACACCGCCCCGGCGCCGCGCGCCTGATGGAAGGCGTTGACACGGAAGCGCGAGACTCCCGGCACCTCGAAGGAGAAGTCGGTCTCCAGAGACTCCTCGAAATCGCGCCGCTGACGATCGGTGAGGATGTCGTAGATCAGCTTGCGGACCTCGCGATCCTCCATCGCCGGCACGTTGAGCCGGCGGATATCGCCATCGACCCGGATCATCGGCGGCAGGCCGGCCGAAAGGTGAAGATCCGAGGCCTTCTGTTTTGCCGAGAATGCCAGCAGTTCGGTAATATCCATGCGGTTCCCCTGCTCCCGGGATTAAGGTGTTCTTAGTATGGTAGACCTCGCGACATGACGGACCTGGCACTTTGTGATGCCCTGGCCAACGCACGCCACCGCCTCGAGGCGGCACTGGCCGATGCCGGCCGCGCGCCCGACGGCGCGACGCTGCTGGCCGTGAGCAAGACCAAGCCCGCCGCCATGATCCGCGAAGCGCACGCCCTGGGCCAGCGCGATTTCGGCGAGAACTACCTGCAGGAAGCGCTGGAGAAACAGGCCGAGCTCGCGGAGCTGGACGATATCGTCTGGCACTTCATCGGCCCGCTGCAATCGAACAAGACCCGCGACGTCGCCGAGCACTTCGCCTGGGTGCACAGCCTGGAGCGCGAGAAGATCGCCCGCCGCCTCGACGCCCAGCGGCCGGAGACGCTGCCGCCGCTGAACGTCTGCCTGCAGGTCAACATCAGCGACGAGCCCTCGAAGTCGGGCGTGTCGCCGGCCGAGCTACCGGCGCTGGCCGAGGCCGTGCTGGCCATGCCGCATCTCGCGCTGCGCGGGCTGATGGCGATACCGGCCCCGGCCGACGACCCCGCCGCCCAGCGTCTGCCCTTCGCGCGACTGCGCGAGGCGCTGGAGGACCTGCGCGAGCGCTTCCCCGCGGCACGGCTCGATACCCTCTCGATGGGCATGAGCGGCGACCTGGAGGCCGCCGTGGCCGAGGGCGCCACCCAGGTGCGACTCGGCACCGCCATCTTCGGCGCACGGGACACCTCCGCTTGATCACTCACGGCGCCGCCGGCCATGCCGCCGGCGGCCTATTCGCCGACCCACACAGGACTGAACGCATGGCAAGCCAAGTCACCTTCATCGGCGCCGGCAACATGGCCGGCGCCATCATCGGCGGCATGATCGACAGCGGCTATTCCCGCGACGCCATCACCGCCACCTCGCCCAGCGACGACAGGCTCGCCCCGATGCGCGAGAAGTACGGCATTCACACCGCCACCGACAATGCCGCCGCCGTGGCCGAGGCCGATGTGGTGGTGCTGGCGGTCAAGCCGCAGATCATGCAGGACGTCTGTGCCGGCATGCGCGACGCCGTTCAGGGGCGCAAGCCGCTGATCCTCTCGGTGGCGGCCGGCCTGTCCGCCGAGACCCTCGAGGCCTGGCTCGGCGGCGAGCTCGCCGTGGTGCGCTGCATGCCCAACACCCCCTCGCTGGTCGGCGCCGGCGCCGCCGGGCTCTACGCCAATCCGCGGGTCAGCGAGGCCCAGCGCGAGCTGGCGACCGAACTGCTCGAGGCCGTGGGCCTGGTCGAGTGGGTCGAGGAGGAAGGCCTGCTGGAAGCCGTGACCGCGGTCTCCGGCAGCGCCCCGGCCTACTTCTTCCTGATGTTCGAGGCCATGGAAGAGGCCGGCGCCAGGCTAGGCCTGCCCGCCGACACCGCCCGCCGCCTGGCCATGCAGACCGCCTTCGGTGCGGCGCGCATGGCCATGGACAGCGACCAGCCCCCGGGCGAGCTCAAGCGCAACGTGATGTCGCCCGGCGGCACCACCGAACGCGCCATCTCGCACTTCGAGGATGCCGGCATGCGCCGCATCGTCGCCGACGCCATGGACGCCTGCGCCGCCCGCGCCCGCGAGATGGCCGAGGAACTCGGCAAGCACTGACGGCCGCGCCACGGCGCCCGATCGCACAAGACATGGAGGAGCCCCGATGGGCAGTCAACTGGGAAACGCCGGCCTGCTGCTGGTCAACACCCTCGTCAATATCTATCTGTTCCTGCTGATGCTGCGCTTCCTGCTGCAGGCATCCCGGGCCGATTACTACAACCCGCTCAGCCAGTCGGTGGTGAAGATCACCCAGCCGGTGGTGCGCCCCTTCCAGAGTTTCCTGGGGCCGGTGATGGGCCGCTTCGACCTAGCCACCCTGGCGGCCGGCTTCGTGGTCAAGCTGATTGCCATCGTCGCCATCCTGCAGCTGGCCGGCTACGGCATGGCGCCGATCACCAACCTGGCCATCGGCGGCGTGGCGGCGCTGGCCAACGCCATCCTCAAGATCTATTTCTTCGCCCTGATCGTGATGATCATCCTCAGCTGGGTGTCGCCCCGCGCCAGCCATCCGGCGGCGATCCTGGTCATGCAGCTGGTGGAACCGATCATGGCGCCGGTGCGCCGAGTGATCCCGCCGCTGGGCATGATCGATCTCTCGCCGATCGTGGTGTTCATCGCCATCAACCTGATCGACGGCGTCGTGGTGGGCTCGCTGACCCGCGCCGCCGGCGTCGTCGGCGTGCTGGTGGGGCTCTAGCAGACACGTCGCCGACGATCCGGGAATCGCGATGAGCGTTTCCGGCGACCAGCCGTCGCGAGGGCGCCATGAACCCATCCATGGGCGCTACCTTGGCCCTGCGGCGCTCTCGCGTCCTGCTCCGTTGGCAGAGCCTGTGCTGACCATCCATGGCCAGCCCGTTCGGCGAGAGTCGCCTCAGCCATGGCCAAAAACCCCTCGCGCCGGCTCATCCCCGGCGCTGATCGAGCCAAGCCTCCCGGCACGCCTCGACCACCAACGAAAACGACTGGACACGCTGACAGATGACCGAGCTGCCCCGCGATTCGGTCGGCCTGGTGACGCCGCAGACGGCGCACTTCGACGACCCCCTGGACCTGGCCTGCGGCCGCACGCTGCCGGCCTACGATCTGGTCTACGAGACCTACGGCACCCTCAACGCCGAGGGCACCAACGCCGTGCTGATCTGCCACGCCCTGTCCGGGCATCACCATGCCGCCGGCTACCATGCGCAAGACGACCGCAAGCCCGGCTGGTGGAACGCCCATATCGGCCCCGGCAAGTCGATCGATACCGATCGTTTCTTCGTGGTCTCGGTGAACAACCTGGGCGGCTGCCACGGCAGCACCGGGCCGACCAGCGACAACGCCGAGACCGGCACCGCCTGGGGCCCCGACTTCCCGATGATGACGGTGGTCGACTGGGTGCACAGCCAGGCGCGCCTGGCCGACCGGCTCGGCATCGCGCGCTTCGCCGCGGTGGTCGGCGGCAGCCTCGGCGGCATGCAGGCGCTGCAGTGGACGCTGACCTATCCGGAGCGCGTCGCCCATGCCGCGGTGATCGCCGCCACGCCCAAGCTGTCGGCGCAGAACATCGCCTTCAACGAGGTCGCCCGCCAGGCGATCCGCTCCGACCCCGAGTTCTTCGACGGCCACTACGCCGAGCAAGACGCCCTGCCCCGCCGCGGACTCAAGCTCGCCCGCATGGTGGGTCACATCACCTACCTGTCCGAAGACGCCATGGGCACCAAGTTCGGCCGCGACCTGCGCAGCGACGACTTCAACTTCGGCTACGACGTCGAGTTCCAGGTGGAGTCCTACCTGCGCTACCAGGGCGACGCCTTCTCGACCTCGTTCGACGCCAACACTTACCTGCTGATGACCAAGGCGCTGGACTACTTCGACCCGGCGTCGGCCCACGGCGGCGACCTGGCCGCGGCGCTGGCACCGGCCGACTGTCCCTTCCTGGTGGTCAGCTTCACCAGCGACTGGCGCTTCCCGCCGGCGCGCTCGAAAGAGCTGGCCAACGCCCTGGTGCGCGCCGGCAAGGCGGTCAGCTACGCCAACATCGACTCGCCCCACGGCCACGACGCCTTCCTGCTGCCCGAGCCCCGCTACCAGGCGGTGTTCGCCGCCTTCATGGAACGCGTGGCCCGCGACCAGGGACTGGAGGACCGCTCATGATGCGCGCCGACCTGCAACGGATTCACGACTGGGTACCAGAGGGTGCCCGAGTGCTCGACCTGGGCTGCGGCGACGGCACCCTGCTGGCGGCCCTGGCCGAGCACAAGAAGGTCACCGGCTACGGCCTGGAGATCGACCCCGACGGCATCACCGCCTGTCTGGCCAAGGGCGTCAACGTCATCGAGCAGAACCTCGATGCGGGGCTCTCCAACTTCGAGGACGACGCCTGCGACCTGGTGGTGATGACCCAGGCCCTCCAGGCGCTGCGCCGCCCGGACCGCATGCTCGACGAGATGCTGCGGGTGGCCGGCGAGTGCATCATCACCTTCCCCAACTTCGCCTACTGGCGCCACCGGGCCTATCTCGGCCTGCGCGGCTACATGCCGGTGTCCAAGTCGCTGCCCCACGCCTGGTACGACACCCCCAACATCCACCTCTCAACCTTCAACGATTTCGAGCAGCTGTGCCGCGACAAGGGCCTGATGATCGTCGACCGGGCGGTGGGCGTCGGCAGCCGTGGCGGCAACTGGGCCTCACGGCGCTGGCCCAACCTGTTCGGCGAGATCGCGATCTTCCGCGTCACCCGGCGCTGAGCGGGCGGGGCGCCGCCCCGCCGTGTCCTGGCCCGTCAGCGATAGCGGCGCTCGAGCTCGACCGGCAGCGCCTCGCCCAGGCTCACGGCCACCGGCCGCCCCGCTTCCCGCCTGAAGCGGCAGGTCCGCGCCATCACCTCCACGCCCTCGCCGGCCACCCGGCGCAGCGCCTCGGCATAGGCCGGGTCCAGGTGGCCGGCCGGCGCCACCGAACGAATGCCCTCGTGGGCCACGCAGAACAGCAGCACGGCACGGTGGCCCTCGGCGGCGAGCGTGGCCAGGGTCTCGAGGTGCCGGCGCCCGCGCTCGCTGACCGCATCGGGAAAGTAGCCGTGGCCGTCGTCCTCGCGCAGGGTCACCTGCTTGACCTCGACAAAGGTGGTCGCGCCCGCCTCGCCGTCCAGCCGGAAGTCGAGTCGTGCGCGACGGCGACCCGCGCCTTCCACCCTGGCCTCGCGCTTCAGCGTACCGGCCCCGGCCAGCGCCTCGACCGTGCCCGCCACCAGCGCCTCCTCGACGATGCGGTTGGCCCGGCCGGTATGCACCGAGGCCAGGTCGACGCCGCCCTCCGGCCGGGGCAGCTCGATCAGCTCCCAGGTCCAGGCCAGCTTGCGCCTGGGGTCGTCGCTCGGCGACAGCCATACCCGGCAGCCCGGCACGTTGACCGCACGCATCGAGCCGGTGTTGGGGCAGTGGGCGACGACCTCGCGGCCGTCGTCCAGGCGCACGTCGGCCAGGAAGCGCTTGTAGCGGCGCAGCAGCACGCCCGGCACCAGCGGCGCGGCATAGTCCATCAGGCGCCCTCCTGGCGACTCAGGAACCGTCCCAGCCGCGTCACGGCCTCCTCCAGCCGCTCGACGCCGGTGGTGAAGGCGATGCGCACGTGGCTTTCGCCGCCCTCGAGGGCGAAGTCGGTGCCCGGGGTGATGGCCACGTTCTCCTCCTCGAGCAGGCGCCGGCAGAAGGCCTCGCTGTCGCGGGTGTAGCGGGACACGTCGAGCCACAGGTAGAAGGCCCCCTGGGGCGGCCGGTCCGGCGCCAGCCCCAGCCGCTCGAGCCCTGCCAGCAGGGCATCGCGACGCAGCGCCAGCTCCCGGCGACGCGCCTCGAGGAGCTCGCGGCATTCGGGCTCGAAGGCCGCCAGCGCGGCGTGCTGGGCCGGCGTCGGCGCCGACAGGAAGACGTTCTGCGCCAGCCGGGTCAGCGGCTCGACCGCCGCCTCCGGCGCCACCAGCCAGCCCAGGCGCCAGCCGGTCATGCCGAAGTACTTGGAGAAGCTGTTGACCACGAAGGCCGCCGGCGCCACGGAGGCGGCGGAGAGCGGCGCGAGGTCGTAGCACAGCCCCTGATAGATCTCGTCGACCAGCAGATGACCGCCGCGTGCGGCGACGCTGTCGGCCACCGCCGCGAGCCCCGCGGCATCGAGCATGTGCCCGGTGGGATTCGACGGCGTGGCCAGCATCGCCAGCCGGGTGTCGTCGCGCCAGTGGCGGGCGACGGTCGCGGCGTCGAGCTGCCAGCCGCTGGCCGGTCCCACCGGGACCGTATCGACCTCGGCGCCGGCCAACGCCATGAAGTGGCGATTGCAGGGATAGGTGGGATCGGCCATCAGCACCCGGTCGCCGCCCTCGACCAGCAGCTGGCTGGCCAGCAGCAACGCGCCGGAGGCGCCGGGGGTGACGATGATCCGCGCCGGATCGACCTCGGCGTCGAAGTAGCGCGCGTAGTGCCCGGCGATCGCCTCGCGCAGCGCCGGCAGGCCCGCGGCCGGCGTGTAGCGGGTATGCCCCTCGGCCAGGGCTCGCTGGCCGGCGGCCTGCACCGGCTCGGGGGTGGGGAAGTCCGGCTCGCCCACCTCCAGATGGATGACGTCGTGGCCGGCGGCCTCGCGGGCCTGGGCCGCCTCCAGCAGGCGCATCACGCGGAAGGGAGCGACGGCGTCGAGTCGCGAACTCCAGGACATGGGCATCTCCTTTGCACGGCATGCCATGGCAGGTCTCTCTCCGATCTGCCATGGTCAAAGCCTGCATGTTACGACTTTTGTTGTGCTGGCGCAGTCAAGCACCGGGAGGGGGATTGCAAAGATCGCGTTTTTTCGCTAAACAAGCATCCCTTTGGCGTGAGATACCTTGAGCAGCGTATCGGGTATTGATCAGCAGTCACACAAGACACGAGGCAGTCCCATGCCAGTAGCAGAAAAGAAAATGGAAGCGCCCAAGAAATTCACCCCGTACGAGCCGGCACCGGGTGAAGAGTATATGAACGACAAGCAGCTCGAGCACTTCCGACAGATCCTGCTGGGCTGGAAACAGGAGCTCATGGAGGAAGTGGATCGCACGGTGCGCCATCTTCAGGAGGAGGCGAACAACTACGCCGACCCCGCGGATCGTGCGACCCAGGAGGAAGGGTTCAGCCTCGAGCTCCGTACCCGCGACCGCGAGCGCAAGCTGCTCAAGAAGATCAACGAGACCATCGAGAAGATCGACGAGGACGACTACGGCTTCTGCGACGCCTGCGGCGTCGAGATCGGCATCCGCCGCCTCGAGGCGCGTCCCACCGCGACCCTGTGCGTCGACTGCAAGACCCTCGCCGAGCTCAAGGAGAAGCAGCTGGGCGGCTGATGCCCGGCCGTCACCGCTTCCGCGACGGGCGCCGCCGGCGCCCGTCCGCCCCGTCTTTCCCGCTCCGGAGCCGCCCATGAGTGCCTATCGTGGCCGCTTCGCCCCGACCCCCTCGGGTCCGCTGCACTTCGGCTCGCTGGTCGCCGCCCTGGCCAGCTACCTGGACGCGCGTCACGCGCGGGGCCACTGGGGCCTGCGCATCGAGGACGTCGATCCGCCGCGCTGCCCGGTCGGCGCCGCTGATGCCATCCTGCGCCAACTCGAGGCCTTCGGCCTGCACTGGGACGGCCCGGTCGCCTGGCAGGGCCCTCGCCACGACGCCTATGCCGCCGCCCTGGAACGCCTCGAGGCGAAGGGCCTGGCCTATCCCTGCAGCTGCTCGCGCAAGCAGTGGCGCGACCATCCCGTCTATCCCGGCTGGTGCCGCGACGGCGTCCGCGAGCCGGACAAGCCCCTGGCCTGGCGGCTGCGCAGCGACCTCGGCCTGCGCCCGGTGCGCTGGGAGGACCGGCTGTTCGGCCCGCAGGTCTTCGACCCGGCCGAGCTCGGCGACGTGGTGCTCAAGCGCAAGGACGGCCTCTGGGCCTATCAGCTGGCGGTGGTGGTCGACGACGCCGAGCAGGGCATCAACGAGGTGGTGCGCGGCGCCGACCTGCTCGACAACACGCCTTGGCAGCGCCAGCTGCAGCAGGCCCTGGGCCTGCCCGAGCCGCGCTACCTGCACCTGCCGCTGGTAATGGGCGACGACGGCCAGAAACTGTCCAAGCAGAACCTGGCCCCGGCGCTGCCGGAGACCGAGCCCGAGGCGCGGCCGCTGCTCCACCGCGCCCTGACCCTGCTCGACCAGGCCCCGCCGGCCGGGCTGGCCGAGGCACCGGTGGCCGAACAGCTCGAGCACGCCGTCGCGCACTGGGCGCCGGAGCGGCTGCGCGCCGACCCCGAGCGGCGCCTGACGGGCGCCATCGCCGGCTGAGGAGACGCCGTGTACGTCTATCGCATCGTGCTGTTCCTGGTCTTCGCCGGCTACCTGTTCTCGCCGCTGCTGATGAGCGGCTGGGGCAGCCCCGGCGCCGCCTGGTATCGCCCCTTCCTGATCTGGGCCGGGCTGATCGCCCTGACCGTGTGGCTGGAGCGCAAGCGCCGGCTCGATGAACAGCGCCAGGAGGAGCTCGAATGAGCCTCGCCGACCTGCTGGGGCTGGGCATCGGCTACCTGCTGCTGCTCGCCCTGTGCGCCCTGGCGGTGGATCGCGGCTGGCTGCCGACGCGCCTGGTGCGCCATCCGGCGACCCACACCCTGGCGCTGGGCGTCTATGCCAGCGCCTGGGCCATCCACGGTACCCTCGAGCAGGCCGACCGCAGCGGCTTCGGCTATCTGGCCTATTACCTGGGGGCGGCCGGCGCCTTCCTGCTGGCGCCGATGCTGCTGGTGCCGATCCAGCGCATGGCCCACACCTACCAGCTGGCCTCGCTGGCCGACCTGTTCGCCTTCCGCTTCCGCTCGCGCTGGGTGGGCACCCTGGTCACCCTGGTCAGCCTGCTGGCGGTGCTGCCGCTATTGGCGCTGCAGGTGCAGACCATGGGCAACGCCATCCGGCTGCTGTCAGGCAGCGGCGCCCGGGAGTGGCTAGCGCTGGGCTTCAGCGCCCTGATCGCGCTGTTCGCGATCTTTTTCGGCGCCCGGCACACGCATCTCAACACACGCCAGGACGGCTTGCTGGCGGTGATCGCCCTGGAGTCGGTGGTCAAGCTCGGGGCCATGCTGGCATTGGGGGCCTTCGCGCTGTTCGGCATCTTCGACGGCCCCGGCGACCTGCAGGCCTGGCTCGACGGCCCCGGGCACCTCGCCCAGGCCGAGACCCATCCGCTGGCCCCGGCCCAGTGGCGCACCCTGCTGATGCTGTTCTTCGCCGCGGCCTTCCTGATGCCGCACATGTTCCACATCACCTTCGCCGAGCCGCTGGGGCGCCGCACCCTGCTGCGCGCCGGCTGGGTGATGCCGCTGTTCCTGCTGCTGATGGCGCTGCCGGTACCGCTGATCCTGTGGGCCGCCCAGCGCCTCGGCGTCGACGCCTCGCTCACCGGCAGCGCCTACCTGGCCTTCGGCCTGTCGTCCTCGTGGTGGGTCGGCGCCCTGGCCTTCCTCGCCGGCCTGGCCGCGGCCAGCGGCACCATGATCATCATCTCCCTGGCGCTGTCGGGGATGATCCTCAACCACCTGGTGCTGGTGGCCCATCCGCCCATCGCCCAGCCCGACCTCTACCGCTGGCTGCGCTGGCTGCGCCGCGGGCTGATCGCCGCGGTGATCGGCGGCGGCTGGCTGTTCTATCGCACCGTGGGCGTGCATCACGATCTCTCGACCCTGGCGATGGCCTCGTTCGTCGGCATGGCCCAGTGCCTGCCCGGCATGCTGGCGCTGCTCTACTGGCCCGGCGCCAACCGCAAGGGCATGGTCACCGGCCTCACGGTGGGGGTGGCGATCTGGCTGGCCGGGCTGTGGCCGTCGCTGCTCGGCGGCGCCCCCTGGCTGCCGCCGATTCCCCCGGGCCTGGAGGCACTGGCCGACGAGCCCGACTGGTATCTCGTCACGCTGGTCTCGCTGGCCGCCAACGTGCTGAGCTTCATCCTGGTCTCGCTGGCCACCCGCACCTCGGCCGGCGAGCGGGCGGCCGCCGAGGCCTGCTCGGTGGACGCCGTGGTGCGCCCCATGCGCCTGCCGCTGGTGGCCGCCAACGGCCTGGAGATCAAGCGCCACCTGGCCCGGGCGCTGGGCCAGGAGGTCGCCGAACGCGAAGTGGAACGCGCCCTGGCGGCGCTGCAGATGTCGCCCCTCGACGGCCGTCCCTATGCCCTGCGCCGGCTGCGCGATCGCATCCAGGCCAACCTCTCCGGGCTGATGGGGCCCTCGGTGGCCCAGGACATCGTCGACCGCTTCCTGCCCTATCGCCAGGATGGCCCCGGCGCCACCGAGGACATCCACTTCGTCGAGAACCGCCTGGAAGACTATCGTCCGCGCCTCAACGGCCTGGCCCGGGAGATCGACGGCCTGCGCCGCTACCACCGCCGCACCCTGAGCCGGCTGCCGGTGGGGCTGTGCGCCTTCGGCGAGGACGGCGAGCTGCTGATGTGGAACGACGCCCTGGCCGAGCTCTCCGGCATCCCCGGCGAGACGGTGATCGGCGCCCACCGCGACACCCTGCCGCCGCCCTGGAACGAGCTGCTGGGCCGCATCCTCGCCGAGCCGGCCAGCCAGCTCTACAAGCAGCCGGTGACGCTGGCGAACGGCCCGCGCTTCCTGAGCCTGCACAAGGCCGAGCGGCAGGACGAGCGCGCCACCCACGGCGGCAACGTCATCCTGGTGGAGGATCACAGCGAGATGAAGTGGCTCGAGGACGAGCTGGTGCACGCCGCACGCCTGGCCTCCATCGGCCAGCTCGCCGCCGGCGTGGCCCACGAGATCGGCAATCCCATCACCGGCATCTCCTCGCTGGCCCAGAACCTGCGCTACGACACCGACGACCCCGAGCTGCGGGAGACCGCCGACCAGATCCAACAGCTCACCGACCGCGTCTCGCGCATCGTCGGCTCGCTGGTCGGCTTCGCCCACGGCGGGCGTCACGTCACCGGCGCCGCGTTTCAGCCGGTGTCGATGGCCGAGGTCACCGACGAGGCCCTGAACTTGATCCACCTCGCCCGCTCGGGGGAGGATATCCGGTTCGAGAACCGCTGCCCGCCGACACCGCGGGTGACCGGCGATGCCCAGCGCCTGCAGCAGGTGATGATCAATCTGCTCGGCAACGCCCGCGACGCCAGCGAGCCAGGCGGCCGGGTGGGCGTCGCCGCCGAGCCGGAGGGCGAGCGGCTCAGGGTCACGGTCACCGACGAGGGCCACGGCATCGACGAGCGGGTGCGTGACCACCTGTTCGAGCCCTTCACCACCACCAAGCCCGCCGGCGAGGGCACAGGGCTCGGCCTGCCGCTGGTCTACAGCATCGTCGCCGAGCACGGCGGCCAGATCGACATCGAGTCCCCGCCCGCCGGGCAGGCCCATGGCACCCGTATCCTGCTGTGGCTGCCCCTCCACCGAGAGGATGCTGAGAGCACCGATGAGCCGGATCCTGATCGTTGAAGACGAAGCCATCATCCGCAGCGCCCTGAGGCGCCTGCTGGAGCGCCACGAGCACCGGGTCAGCGAGGCCGGCTCGGTGGACGAGGCCCTGGCCCTCGATCCCCAGGGCTTCGACCTGGTGATCAGTGACCTGCGTCTGCCCGGCGATCCCGGCACCGCGCTGATCACCCGCGTCGCCCCGGTACCGGTGCTGATCATGACCAGCTACGCCAGCATGCGCTCGGCAGTGGAGGCGCTGAAGCTCGGCGCGGTGGACTACGTGGCCAAGCCCTTCGACCACGACGAGCTGCTCGAGACCGTGTCCCGGGTACTCCACCAGCGCGCCCTGCAGCAGGGCGAGCCGCCCGACATCACCGCCCCCGGCGGCGAGCGCCAGCCGATGATCGGCAACTGCCCGGCCATGCAGACGGTCTACACCCGCATCCGCAAGACCGCGCCGGCCGACGTCACGGTGCTGATCCAGGGCGAGTCCGGCACCGGCAAGGAGCTGGTGGCCCGCGCCCTGCACCGGCAGAGCAAACGCGCCGCCGCCCCGCTGGTGTGCGTGAACTGCGCGGCCATCCCGGAGACGCTGATCGAGTCCGAGCTGTTCGGCCACGAGAAGGGCGCCTTCACCGGCGCCAGCGCCGCCCGCACCGGCCTGGTCGAGGCCGCCGACGGCGGCACCCTGTTCCTCGACGAGATCGGCGAGCTGCCGCTGGACGCCCAGGCCCGGCTGCTGCGGGTGCTGCAGGAGGGCGAAATCCGCAAGATCGGCTCGGTCGAGACCCGCCACGTCGACGTGCGCTTGATCGCCGCCACCCACCGCGACCTGCATGCGCTGTCGCGCACCGGCGGCTTTCGCCTCGATCTCTACTACCGACTCAACGTGATGCAGATCGACCTGCCTCCGCTGCGCGACCGCGAGGACGACATCCTGGAGATCGCCGACGCGCTGCTGAAGAAGGCCTGCCGCCGTCACGAGCGCGAGGGCCTCAAGCTGTCGCGGGCCGCCCGGCGGATGATCCGCGACTGCCCCTGGCCCGGCAACGTGCGCGAGCTGGAGAACGCCCTGGAGCGCGGCGTGATCCTCGCCGAGGGCCACCTGATCCATCCCGACGATCTGGGGCTCGGCCCCGCGCCCCATGGCGGTGCGGCCGCGCCGGCGCCGCCCGTTCCCGACGACGAGCCGCCCGCCTCCGGCGGCGGCGATCGAGCGGACGAGGAGGAAGAGGATCTGTCCCTGGAAGACTATTTCCAGCACTTCGTGCTCGAACACCAGGACCAGATGAGCGAGACCGAGCTGGCCCAGAAGCTCGGCATCAGCCGCAAGTGCCTGTGGGAGCGCCGCCAGCGCCTCGGCATCCCGCGCAAGAAGGGCCCTCGCCGCGGCACCGGCTGAGGCGACGGGCGACGGGCGACGGGCGACGGGCGACGACCCTCTCTACGACCAAAGCACTAACGCCCGCGGCCTCGGCCGCGGGCGTCGTTTTTACGGTATTCGATGGCGTGCGCGCACCATTTGTTACCTTCCCACACAGCATTTGCCCCATAAGCGGGCAGCCTGGGTAACACTTTCCGGGCTCACATCGGGAACGCTCGCCATTAGAAATAACAAGCACATGTTTTTAAAGTATTTTTTAAATAGTGGCATACCGCCTGCTACGTATAGGGCAAGAAAAACAATGCCGGATGCCACCCGCGGCCACCAACAACCACAAGGCCAGCGAGCGGTGACGGGCCCGACCCCACAACAACAAGACCACGGGCCGAAGACACACGAGCGCCATTGCCGACAACAAGCACAACAGCGGCAGCCGGCGCGAGTCCTTCGAGGCAACAACAACAAGACGCTCGAAGTCCGGAATCAGGACGCGACGCACCCGACCCGGCCACCACCAACAACAAGGGCCGTCAGAGGTGCACCCCCGTCAACAACAACAAGACGTCGGGGGGAGGCAATCATCTGCCGTCGTGGTTGGATTATTGTTTTGAATACGAGGCGGTCACTTTCAGGAACGTCCACAAAGACAACAACATTGCTTGCCTGAGCTCCTTGGTGACTGTGGTGCGTATTCAAGGCGATGCGCCATCACGAAGAAAAATCAGCAGCAGGGATGCTGCATCCTGCTTTCAGGGGAGGCTCACGAGCCTCCCCTTTCCATTTTCCGGGGACGGGTCGGTCGGCCCACGCTTTGCAAGGTGTCGGGTGTTCGCTACACTCAACGCCTTTCATACCCTCTTTTGCACCCCGCGAGTCGACAACGCCGCATGATCAAAGGATTTACCCGCTTTCTGCAGAGCCCGGGCGAGCACCTCCGGTCGCTGTTCGGCCCTCAGGAGCCGTCGGCCGCCCTCCCCGAGCTGCGCATCATTCCCCGCGAAGAGCACCCGGTCTCCCGCCAGCACTTCAGTGACGCCGCCCTCAAGGTGCTGTACCGGCTACACAACGCCGGCCATGAGGCCTTCCTGGTGGGGGGCTGCATCCGCGACTCCCTGCTCGGCCGCATGCCCAAGGACTTCGACGTGGCCACCGACGCCACCCCGGAGCAGGTCCGCGAGCTGTTCCGCAACTCGCGCATCATCGGGCGCCGCTTCCGCATCGTGCACGTGCGCTTCGGCCGTGAGGTGATCGAGGTCACCACCTTCCGCGGCAAGCCCAGCGACGACCACGGCGACCATATCGCCCAGCAGTCGGACGACGGCATGCTGCTGCGCGACAACGTCTGGGGCAACATCGAGGAGGACGCCATCCGGCGCGACTTCACGATCAACGCCCTCTACTACAACATCGCCGACTTCTCGATCCACGACTTCGCCGGCGGCGTCCAGGACATCGAGGACCGCACCCTGCGGCTGATCGGCGACCCGGCGACCCGCTACCGCGAGGACCCGGTGCGCATGCTGCGCGCGGTGCGCTTCGCCGCCAAGCTCGACTTCGACATCGATCCGGCCACCGAGGCGCCGATCGCCGAGCTCGCCGAGCTGATGCTCCAGGTGCCGCCGGCGCGGCTGTTCGATGAAGTGCTCAAGCTGTTCATGAGCGGCCACGGCGTCGAGACCTTCCATCTGCTGCGCGACTTCGGCCTGTTCGCCATGCTGTTCCCCGAGGCCGACGAGGCCATGGAAGAGCTGCCCTGGGCCGAGGCGGTGATCGAGCGCGCCCTGACCAGCACCGACCGCCGCGTCCGCGACGAGCGACCGGTGACGCCGGCCTTCCTGTTCGCCGCCCTGCTGTGGGGCCCGGTGCAGCTGCGCCAGCAGGCCCTCGAGGCCGACGGCATGCCGCCCATCCCGGCGCAGCAGGCCGCCTCCCAGCAGGTCATCTCGCGCCAGCTGCAGCACGTGTCCATTCCCAAGCGCTTCAGCCTGCCGATGCGCGACATCTGGGACCTGCAGCAGCGACTGCCGCTGCGCCGCGGCAAGCGCGTGTTCCAGACCCGCGAGCATCCGCGCTTCCGCGCCGCCTACGACTTCCTGCTGGTGCGCGAGGCCGCCGGCGAGATGGAGCCCGGCCTCGGCGACTGGTGGACCGCCTTCCAGGACGCCGACGAGCACGAGCAGCGCCGCCTGCTGGGCAAGGTCGACGCCGACCCGGCCGGCACCCCCGCGCCGCGCAACAAGCGCCGGCGCCGCCGTCGTCGTCGCAAGCCGTCCAACGGCGAGTCATGAGCCTGCCGCATCGCGCCTGGATCGGGCTCGGCAGCAACCTCGACGACCCCCACGGTCACGTCGAGCGCGCCCTGGCCGAGCTCGATGCCCTGCCGCTGACCCGCCGGCGCCGCGCCTCGTCGCGCTACGCCAGCCGCCCGCTGGGCCCGGCCGACCAGCCCGACTTCGTCAACGCCGTGGCCGAGCTCTCGACCCGGCTGTCGCCGCTGGCGCTGCTCGACCAGCTGCAGGCGCTCGAGCAGCGCCACGGCCGTGTCCGTGGCCGCCGCTGGGGGCCGCGCACCCTGGACCTCGACCTGCTGCTGTTCGACGATCGCGAGATGGCGACGCCGCGGCTGACGCTCCCGCACGCGGAGATGGCCCATCGCGCCTTCGTGCTGGTGCCGATGGCCGAGCTCGCCCCCGAGCTGCGCCTGCCGAACGGCCGTGACGTGGCCGGCCTGGCCGCCGCCCTGGGCGAGGACGGCCTGCGCCGAGTGTTACCCGACACGCCCGGATGACACCCCACTTGTTACCTATCGACACTCTCCCCGGATCGGGTAACAATGCGCGGTTACACAAGAGCGCGGCCTTCGCCGAGCGCCGGATAACGACACGAGAGCACGCCATGAAAACCGTCACCCTGAGCACGCTGCAGGCCTTCAAGCGCGCCGGTGAGACCTTCAGCTGCCTGACCGCCTATGACGCCACCTTCGCCCATGCCGCCGGCGAGGCCGGCATCGAGGTGCTGCTGGTCGGCGATTCCCTGGGCATGGTCCTGCAGGGCCACACCAGCACCCTGCCGGTGACCCTGGACGACGTCTGCTACCACACCCGTTGCGTGGCCCGCGGCAAGGGCGCGAGCCTGCTGATGGTCGACCTGCCCTTCATGAGCAACGCCACCACCGAACGCCTGCTCGAGGACGCCGGGGCGCTGATGCGCGCCGGCGCCGAGATGGTCAAGGTGGAAGGCGAGGCCTGGATGGCCGACGGCATCCGCGAACTGAGCCGCCGCGGCGTACCGGTGTGCGCCCATCTGGGCCTGACCCCGCAGACCGTCCACCAGCTGGGCGGCTACAAGGTCCAGGGACGCGACGCCGACCAGGCCGAGCGCATCCTCGAGGATGCCCGCACCCTGGCCGAGGCCGGCGCCTCGGTGATCCTGCTCGAGTGCGTGCCGACGAGCCTCGGCCGCGCCGTGACCGAGGCCCTGGACGTGCCGGTGATCGGCATCGGCGCCGGCGCCGACACCGACGGCCAGATCCTGGTGATGCACGACGTGCTCGGCGTCACCGCCGGGCGCCAGCCGCGCTTCGTGAAGAACTTCCTGGCCGAGGCCGACGATATCCAGGACGCCTTCCGCCGCTACCACGAGGACGTCAAGGCCCGGCGCTTCCCCGCCGAGGAGCACGGATTCTGATGCAGACCCGGAACGACGTCGCCACGCTGCGCGAGACGCTGGCCGCGCATCGCCGGGCCGGCCGCACCATCGGCCTGGTGCCGACCATGGGCAACCTGCACGCCGGCCATCTGGCGCTGGTCGCCGAGGCCCGGCGCCGCGCCGACGTGGTGGTGGCGACCATCTTCGTCAATCCGATGCAGTTCGGGCCGAACGAGGACCTCGACGCCTATCCGCGCACCCTGGCCGACGACCAGGCCCACCTCGAGGCCGCCGGCTGCGACCTGCTGTTCGCCCCCGACGTGGCCACGGTCTATCCGCGCGGCCTGGACGCCCAGACCCGGGTCAGCGTGCCCGGGGTCTCCGAGGGGCTGTGCGGCGGCGACCGCCCCGGCCACTTCGACGGCGTGGCGACCGTGGTCACCATGCTGTTCAACCTGGTGCAGCCGGATCTCGCCTGCTTCGGCGAGAAGGACTACCAGCAGCTGGCGGTGATCCGCCGCCTGGTGGCCGACCTGCACCTGCCGCTCGAGATCGTCGGCGTGCCGATCGAGCGCGCCGAGGACGGCCTGGCGCTGTCCTCGCGCAACGGTTATCTGGACGCGGCGCAGCGTGCCGCGGCGCCCGAGCTGTATCGCACCCTGTGTGCCCTGCGCGAGGCGCTGGAGGCCGGCGAAGCGATCGACGCCAGCCTGACCCGCGGCCTCGAACGGCTGCGCGAGGCGGGCTTCGCGCCCGACTATCTGGAACTGCGTGCCGCCGACCTGGGCCCGGTCGACGACACCACGCGCGAGGCCGTGCTGCTCACCGCGGCGCGCCTGGGCTCGACGCGACTGATCGACAACCTGTCGCTGACACTCCCCCGCTGAGGGCCCGGCCACGCCGCGAAGGCGTGTCCCTTCCCTGCTCACCACCGCCATTCCGGTCCAGTCGGCCTGATGATCCCGGCCGGGGCGCCCGCTCCGACCCTCCCCCTTAGGTTTGCCTATACTGAAGTTCTAGCCGAACCGCCCTCAGCGGGGATTGCCGCAGCGCACAAAAGTCCCCTATGCTGAGCGGACGCTCGTCCGCGAATCTTCAGGAGTAAGCCTCATGCAAGAAGTGGTGATCGTAGCCGCCCGTCGTACCGCCGTCGGTGCCTTCGGCGGTTCCCTCGCCGGCATTCCCGCCAGCGACCTCGGTGCCCATGTGATCAAGGACATCCTCGCCGGCACCGGCGTGGCCCCGGACCAGGTCGATGAAGTGCTGCTCGGCCAGGTGCTGACCGCCGGCACCGGCCAGAACCCCGCCCGCCAGGCCGCCATCAAGGGCGGACTACCCGACGCGGTGCCGGCCATGACCATCAACAAGGTCTGCGGCTCGGGCCTCAAGGCCCTGCATCTGGCCACCCAGGCGATTCGCTGCGGCGACGCCGAGCTGATCCTGGCCGGCGGCCAGGAGAACATGTCGCTCTCCCCGCACGTGCTACCCAATTCACGCAACGGCCAGCGCATGGGCGACTGGAAGGCCATCGACTCGATGGTCCACGACGGCCTGTGGGATGCCTTCAACGACTTCCACATGGGCATCACCGCCGAGAACCTGGCCGAGAAGTACGACATCAGCCGCGAGGCGATGGACGAGTTCGCCGCCGGCTCCCAGCAGAAGGCCTCCGCCGCGATCAAGGAAGGCAAGTTCAAGGGCCAGATCGTCCCGGTGGAGATTCCCCAGCGCAAGGGCGACCCGCTGGTCTTCGACACCGACGAGAACCCGCGCGAGGTCAGCGCCGAGAAGCTCGGCGGCATGCGCCCGGCGTTCAAGAAGGACGGCAGCGTGACCGCCGGCAACGCCTCCTCCATCAACGACGGCGCCGCCGTGGTGATGCTGTGCTCCGCCGAGAAGGCCAAGGCCCTGGGCCTCGAACCGCTGGCCCGCATCAAGGCTTACTCCA
Organism: Halomonas sp. B23F22_10; assembly: GCF_043496975.1. NCBI lineage: Bacteria > Pseudomonadati > Pseudomonadota > Gammaproteobacteria > Oceanospirillales > Halomonadaceae > Halomonas > Halomonas sp. B23F22_10. The sequence continues at coordinate 23,516 of NZ_JBIEKF010000005.1, forward strand.
ACGCCGGCGTCGACCCGGCGATCATGGGCATCGGTCCCGCTCCGGCCACCCGCCGCTGCCTCGAGAAGGCCGGCTGGAGCCTCGACGATCTGGACCTGGTCGAGGCCAACGAGGCCTTCGCCGCCCAGGCGCTGGCGGTGAACAAGGAGCTCGGTTGGGACACCTCGATGATCAACGTCAACGGCGGCGCCATCGCGCTGGGCCACCCGATCGGCGCCTCCGGCTGCCGCATCCTGGTGACCCTGGTGCACGAGATGATCGCCCGCGATGCCAAGAAGGGCCTGGCGACGCTGTGTATCGGCGGCGGACAGGGGGTGGCGCTGGCGATCGAACGTTAAGCGACCGCCACGACGCATCACCACGAAAGAAAGCCCCCGCTCGATGAGCGGGGGCTTTTGCGTTCTGCTGCGCGTCTCTAGGCCTCAGCCCCGGGGCGGCCCGACCACCCGGGAGGGCGTGCGCGCCACCAGCGCCGCGGCCAGCACAAACAGCCCGCCGGCGCCGAGCAGCACGCCGCTCAGGCCGATGGCGTCCACCACCCGGCCGCCGGCCATGGCGCCGATGCCGATCGACAGGTTGAACACGAAGGCCATCAGGGCGGTGGCGGCCTCGGTGTTCAGGGCACTCTTGAGGATCCAGGTCTGCAGGCTCACCGAGATGCTGCCGAACACCGCGCCCCACAGCATCAACAGCCCGATCGCGGCCGCCGGCTCGCGCCCCAGCCAGGGGAAGGCCAGCGTCGCGACCGCCAGCAGCAGCGGAATCACCAGCACCGTGGCGTAGGGCCGGCGCCCGGCGGCGGTGCCGGCGAGGAAGTTGCCCAGCAGCCCGGCCCCGCCATAGCACAGCAGCAGGGCGCTGACGCTCGCCAGCGGAATGCCGGCGATGTCCTGCAGGATCGGGCTGACAAAGGTGTAGGCGGCGAAGTGGCCCATCACGATCAGCGCGGTGGCGGCCACGCCGACCCGCACGCCGCGGCTGGCGAACTGGCCGGCCAGGTTGGACAGCCGCACCGGCTGCTGCGCCGGCAGGCGCGGCAGCAGCCGCCACAGGGCAAGGGTGACCAGCAGGCTCAGCCCGGCCAGCGAGCCGAAGGCGATGCGCCAGTCGGTGTGCTCGCCGAGCCAGGTCCCCGCCGGCACGCCCAGCACCGAGGCGCCGGCCACGCCGCTGAAGATCAGCGACATGGCCCGCGGCACCTGCTCCAGGGCCACCAGCCGCGAGGCCAGGCCGCCGGCGATGGCCCAGAAGCCGCCGATGCACACGCCCACCAGCACCCGTGTGGCCAGTAGCGTCGTAAAACTGTCGGCCACGGCGCCCAGCAGGCTGGCCAGGGTCATCAGCGTCATCAGCCCGGTCAACAGCCAGCGCCGGTCGAGCCGCCCCACCGCCACCGGCAGCAGCGGCGCGGCGAAGGCCGCCACCACCCCGGGCACGGTGATCAAGAGCCCGGCGGTGCCGGAGGTCACGGACAGCGAGTCGGCCACCTGGGACAGCAGCCCGATGGGCAGCTGCTCGGCGGTGACCAGCAGGAAGATGCCGATCATCACCGCGCCCACCCCCAGCCAGTCGCGGCTCTGGGTGACGGTCCTGGGGGCGGGGGATGACGGGGCGGAATCGTGGCGCGTCATGGGTCGTCCCTGATCGATGGCGGGGCCGGTGCCCCGAAACGAGAACGCCCCCGCGGCGTGAGCCACGGGGGCGTTCGGCTCATGACCGCTCGCTTAGAGCTCGTCGGTCTCGGCTTCCTCGGCCTCGAAGGCGGCCTTCTCTTCCGGGGTGATCTCCTTGATGGTCAGCTTCACCCGGTTGCGGTTGTCGATGTCGAGCACCTTGACCACGGCCTCGTCTCCCTCGTTGAGGAAGTCACGCACGTCGTTGACGCGCTCGGGCACGATCTGGGAGATGTGCACCAGGCCGTCGGTGCCGGGCATGATGTTGACGAAGGCGCCGAAGTCGGCGATGCGCACCACCTTGCCGCGATACAGCTTGCCGATTTCCGGCTCGGCGGTGATCGCCAGCACGGTGTCGATGGCCGCCTTGGCCGCCGACTTCTCCTCGGCGTAGATGCGCACGGTGCCGTCGTCGTCCAGGTCGATGGAGGCGCCGGTGTCGTCGCAGATCTTGCGGATGGTGGCGCCGCCCTTGCCGATGACGTCGCGGATCTTCTCCGGGTCGATCTTGATGGTGGCCATGGAGGGCGCGTTGTCGGAGACCTCCTCGCGGCTCTTGGCGATCACGGTGTTCATCTGCTCGAGGATGCTCAGGCGGGCCTCGTTGGCCTGCTGGAGCGCCTGCTCCATGATCTCCTCGTTGATGCCCTCGATCTTGATGTCCATCTGCAGGGCGGTGACGCCCTCGGCGGAACCGGCCACCTTGAAGTCCATGTCGCCGAGGTGGTCTTCGTCGCCGAGGATGTCGGTCAGCACGGCGTAGCCGTCATCGTCCTTGACCAGGCCCATGGCGATGCCGGCCACCGGGGCCTTCATCGGCACGCCGGCGTCCATCAGGGCCAGCGAGGAGCCGCACACGGAGGCCATGGAGCTGGAGCCGTTGGACTCGGTGATCTCGGACACCACGCGGATGGTGTAGGGGAAGTCGTCCTCGTTCGGCAGCATGGCCTGGACGCCGCGGCGGGCCAGACGGCCGTGGCCGATCTCGCGACGCTTGGGACCGCCCATGAAACCGGCCTCGCCCACACTGTAGGGAGGGAAGTTGTAGTGCAGCAGGAAGCGGTCCTTGCGCTCGCCTTCCAGCGACTCGATCAGCTGGGCGTCGCGCAGGGTGCCGAGGGTGGCCACGACCACGGCCTGGGTCTCGCCGCGGGTGAAGACGGCGGAGCCGTGGGTCTTGGGCAGGCCGCCGACCTCGATGTCCAGCGGACGCACGGTCTTGTGGTCGCGGCCATCGATGCGCGGCTCGCCCTTGATGACGCGGGAGCGCACGACGCGCTTCTCGAGGCCGGCGAAGGCGCCCTTGACCTCGTCGGCGGCGAACTGGCCTTCCTGCTCACCGGCCAGCTGGGCCACGGCCTCGTCCTTCAGCGCGGACAGGGCGTCCTGGCGGGCCATCTTGTCGGTGATGCGATAGGCCTCGCCGACCTTGGCCTCGAAGCCCAGCGCCACGGCGTCCTTGAGGGCGGTGTTCTCGGCGGCCGGCTGCCAGTCCCAGCGCGGCTTGCCGGCCTCGGCGGCCAGCTCGTTGATGGCGGAGACGGCGACCTGCATCTCCTGATGGCCGTAGAGCACGGCGCCCAGCATCTCGTCCTCGAGCAACTCGCTGGCCTCGGACTCGACCATCAGCACGGCCTTCTCGGTGCCGGCGACGACCATGTTCAGCTCGGAGCCGGCGAGCTCCTCGACGCTGGGGTTGAGGAAGTAGCCCTTGTCCTCGGTGAAGCCGACGCGGGCGGCGCCGATCGGGCCGTTGAAGGGCACGCCGGAGACGGCCAGGGCCGCGGAGGTGCCGATCATGGCGGCGATGTCCGGGTCCTGGTTACGGTCGGCGGAGAGCACCGTGCAGATGACCTGGACCTCGTTCATGAAGCCCTTCGGGAACAGCGGGCGGATCGGGCGATCGATCAGCCGCGAGGTGAGGGTTTCCTTCTCGGTGGGGCGCCCCTCGCGCTTGAAGAAGCCGCCGGGAATCTTGCCGACAGAGTAGGTCTTCTCCTGGTAGTGGACGGACAGCGGGAAGAACGGCTGGGCGGGATTGACGTCCTTCTTCGCCACCACGGTGCACAGCACCACGGTGTCGTCCATGGTGACCATCACGGCACCGGAGGCCTGGCGGGCGATGCGCCCGGTTTCCAGGGTGACGGTGCTGCGACCGTACTCAAACGTTTTCTTGACCGGGTTCACGGCGACTTCCTTCAGCTTTTCGATTCATGTTCGGGTCGTTTCGACTCGGCGACCATTTTAGGGGGTGTCGCCCGGCGCGGCCACCAGGGGGTGAGATTTCCCCATCGACGGCTTGTGCTAAGTCAGGCGTATCCGAGGCTGACCCGGGGACAGGCCTCCGCGAGGCGCTGTGACCCCATCCCTGGGCGCTACTTTTGCCCTGCGGCGCTCTCGCATCCTGCTTCGCTTGCAGGACCGGTGCTGGCCATCCATGGCCAGCCCGTTCGGCGAGGGTCGCCTCACCCATGGCAAAAACCCTCGCTGAGACCTGCCCCCGGCGCCTCGATGAAAGCGGCATGCCTGCCCCATAAACGCGAAACGGGCAGCCCCGGAGGGCTGCCCGTTTCACATCTGCGTCAGAAAAGGAGGAATTCGCGTCTCGAGCGACGAGAGACTGGTCGCCGCCGGAGCGCAGGAACCGGAATGTAGCCTGCTACATGAGGATTCCGAGCACCGCCGACGGCCAGGCTATCGAGCGCAGTAGCGAATTACCCTTTTCCTTAGCGACGCAGGCCGAGGCGCTGAATCAGGGACTGATAGCGCTCGAAGTCCTTGCGCTTCAGGTAGTCCAGCAGCTTGCGGCGCTGGTTGACCATGCGGATCAGGCCACGACGGGAGTGGTGATCCTGCTTGTTGGTCTTGAAGTGATCCTGCAGGCCGTCGATGTTGGCGGTCAGCAGGGCCACCTGCACCTCGGGGGAACCGGTGTCGTTGTCGCCACGGCCGTATTCGTTGACGATCTCGGCCTTCTGCTCGGCTGTCAGTGCCATCTGTCTCTCCAGTTCAGCAATATGCCTGAATGATGTGAATGTCGGAGACCACGCATATTTGCAGTCTCCACGCCGGCCCCGAAGGGTCGGTTCATGCCGAGTCCGCCTCGGCGGTGCTCAGCAGGCGGCGCGGGGCGATCTCCCCCGCCGCTCTCACCACGCCGAGCCCCAGAAAGGTCTCGTCGCGATAGAGTCTGGCCAGGTCGTCGACCGGCAGTTCGCCGGTGTCACACCTGGCGCTCTGGCCATGCAGCAGGCGGCTGGCCGCCGTCTCGTCCAGGGCCAGCCCGGGCAGGTCGGCCACCAGCACGTCCACCGGCAGCAGCACGCCTTCGCGGGCGGCCTGGTCCGGCAGCGCCTCGAGGGCCTCCGGCGTCAGCATGCCGTCGGCGCCGAAGGGGCCGGTGGCCAGCCGTCGCAGGACGCTGATATGGGCACCGCAGCCGAGCGCCTCACCGATGTCCTCGGCCAGGGTTCGGATGTAGGTGCCCTTGCTGACCCGCACCTCGAGCTCGAAGGCCGTGCCCTCGAACGAAAGAAGGCGCGCATCATACACCGTCACGCGACGCACTGCACGCTCCACGCTCTTGCCCTCGCGGGCCAGCTCGTAGAGCTTGCGCCCCTGGTGCTTGAGCGCCGAATACATCGGCGGCACCTGGTCGATCTCACCGGTGAAACGCTCGAGCACGCCACGCAGGTCGGCCTCCTCGAGGGGGGGCACCTCGCGGCGCTCGACCACCTCACCCTCGGCGTCGCCGGAGTCGGTGATCGTGCCGAGCTCGACCCGGGTGCGATACGTCTTGTCGGCGTCGAGCAGGAAGGCCGAGAACTTGGTCGCCTCGCCGAAGCACACCGGCAACAGCCCGGTGGCCATCGGATCGAGGGTGCCGGTGTGACCGGCCTTCTGCGCCTGGAACAGGCGCCGGGTCCGCTGCAGCGCGTGGTTGCTGGACGCGCCCTGGGGCTTGTCCAGCAGCAGCACGCCGTTCACCGGCAGTCCGCGACGGCGACGCGCCATCAGTCGCGCTCTCCCTCGCCGCGCTCACCGCCGTCATCCTCGGCCTCATCGTCGTGACGGTCGCGATCGCTCGCCACCGCCTCGTCGATCAGCGAAGACAGCTGCTGACCGCGCACCACGCTCTCGTCGAAGTGGAAGCGCAGCTCCGGCACGTGACGCAGCTTGATGCGACGGGCGATCTGCCCGCGCAGGAAACCGGCGGCACGCTTGAGCACGCCGAGGTTTTCCTTGATGCGCTCGGCATCCTGCTCGCCGAGCAGCGTCACGTAGACGTCGGCATAGCCGAGGTCACGGCTGACCGTGACCCCGCTGACGGTGACCATGCCCAGGCGCGGATCCTTGATCTCGCGCTGGATGAGTACCGCCAGCTCCTTCTGGAGCTGGTCGGCTACCCGGTCGGTACGCTTGAACTCGCGCATGATCGGCTCCTCGCGGTCAGAGCGTCCGCTCGACCTTGACCTGATCGAAGACCTCGATCTTGTCGCCGACCTGGACGTCGTTGTAGTTCTTCACGCCGATACCGCATTCGATACCGCTGCGAACCTCGTTGACGTCGTCCTTGTAGCGGCGCAGGGATTCGAGTTCACCCTCGTAGATCACCACGTTCTCGCGCAGCACGCGGATCTTCTTGTGGCGATAGACGGTACCCTCGACCACCATGCAGCCGGCGACGGCGCCGATCTTCGGTGCCTTGAAGACGTCGCGAACCTCGGCCACGCCGACGATCTCTTCCTTCCACTCCGGCGCGAGCATGCCGCTCATCGCCTGCTTGACCTCGTCGATCAGCTGGTAGATGACGCTGTAGTAGCGCAGGTCGAGACCCTCGCGCTCGATGATCTCGCGAGCGGCGGCGTCGGCACGCACGTTGAAGCCGACCACGATGGCGTCACTGGCGAGCGCCAGGTTGGCGTCGGTACCGGTGATACCGCCCACGCCGGAGGACACCACGGCGACCTGGACTTCGTCGGTCGACAGCTCCTCGAGCGCGCCCTTGATGGCCTCCAGGGAGCCCTGGACGTCGGCCTTGAGGACGATGTTGACCTTGGCGACCTCTTCCTGGCCCATCTGGGAGAACATGTTCTCCAGCTTGGCCTTCTGCTGGCGAGCCAGGCGCACCTCGCGGTACTTGCCCTGACGGAAGTTGGCGACCTCGCGGGCCTTCTTCTCGTCGTCGAGGACCATGAAGTCGTCACCCGCTTCCGGGGTGCCGTCGAGGCCCTGGATCTCGACCGGCATGGCCGGACCGGCTTCGTCGACCTGCTGGCCGAGCTCGTTGATCAGCGCACGCACGCGGCCGTAGTGCAGGCCGGCGAGCACGATGTCGCCCTTCTTCAGGGTGCCGTTCTGGACCAGCACGGTGGCCACCGGGCCGCGGCCCTTGTCCAGGCGGGACTCGACCACCACGCCCTTGCCGGGCGCCTCGGGGACGGCCTTGAGCTCGAGCACTTCGGAGACCAGCTGGATCGACTCGAGCAGGCCCTCGATGCCGTCGCCGGACTTGGCGGAGACGTGCACGAACTGGGTGTCGCCACCCCACGCCTCGGAGATCACGCCGTGCTGGGACAGCTCGTTCTTGACCCGATCCGGATCGGCGCCCTGCTTGTCGATCTTGTTGACCGCGACGACCATCGGCACGCCGGCGGCCTTCGAGTGCTCGATGGCCTCGATGGTCTGGGGCATGACGCCGTCATCGGCGGCCACCACCAGCACCACCACGTCGGTGGCCTTGGCACCGCGCGCACGCATGGCGGTGAACGCCGCGTGGCCCGGGGTATCGAGGAAGGTCACGCCGCCGTGATCGTCCTCGACGTGGTAGGCGCCGATGTGCTGGGTGATGCCGCCGGCCTCGCCGGTGGCGACCTTGGCACGACGGATGTAGTCGAGCAGCGAGGTCTTGCCGTGGTCGACGTGACCCATGACGGTCACGACCGGCGAGCGAGAGATCTCGTCGCCTTCATAGGAGATGTTCTCGAGGACCTCGGTCTCCAGCGCATCATCCTTGACCAGCTTGGGCTTGTGGCCCATTTCCTCGACCACGATGGCCGCGGTGTCCTGATCGATGGTCTGGTTGATGGTCACCGCCGCGCCCATGGTGAACATGGTCTTGATGACCTCGTTCGCCTTGATGGACATCTTGTCGGCCAGGTCGGCGACACTGATCGACTCGGGGATGGAGACCTCACGGACGATCGGCTGCGTCGGCTTCTGGAAGCCGTGCTTGCCGCCGCCCTGGCTGCCACCGCGGCGGCCGCCGCGACGCTCGGCACGCTTGGCCTTCTTGCCGCCGCGACGACGCTCCTCGCGATCGCCACGGTCGTCTTCACGCTCGTGACGCCCCTTCTTGCCGGCCTTCTTGCCGGCCGGAGCGGCACGGCGGTCAGTGCGACCTTCCTTCGGCGGTGCCGGAGGCTGCTCGGTCTGCGCCGGCGTCTCCAGCTCGGGCACCGGAATCTGCGGCTCGGCCTTGGCGGCCGCATCGGCCTCGGCCTTGGCCTTCTCGGCCTGAGCCTTTTCCTCGGCGTCACGCGCGGCCTGCTCGGCGGCACGTTCGGCTTCCTCGGCCTGGCGCTTGGCCTCGGCCTGCGCCATGTCACCGACCAGCTGACGCGGACCGTGGTCCTGGGTCTTCGGCTCCTCGGCGGGCTTCTCTTCCTCGCGCTTGACGTAGGTGCGCTTCTTGCGGACCTGCACCTCGATGCTCTTGCCGCGGTCGCCGCTCTTGATGCGACTGCGCGTCTTGCGGGTCAGGGTAATACGGTTCTTGGGCGCGGCCTGCTCGGCGCTCCCGCCGTGACTCTTGGTGAGGTAGTCCAGCAGCTTGCGCTTGTCCTCTTCGGACACGGCGTCGCCTTCGGACTTGTGCTCGAGCCCGGCTTCCTTCATCTGTTCCAGCAGGCGGGGCACTTCACGCCCCACCTTCGCTGCAAAATCCTTAACGGTCATTTCTGACATTACGACCCTCCTCAGCCCGTGACCCGTTTACTGTTCGCTCTCGAACCAAGGCGCACGGGCAGTCATGATCAGTGCCGCGGCGCGCTCCTCGTCCAGTTCCTCGATATCCGTCAAATCGTCGACGGACTGTTCGGCGAGGTCCTCCATGGTCTTGATGCCCCGGCTGGCCAGGATATAGGCCAGGTGACGCTCCATGCCGTCCATTTCAAGCAGGTCGTCGGCCGGTTCGGCACCATCGAGCTCCTCTTCGGAGGCGATGGCCAGGTTCAGCAGCTCGTCCTTGGCGCGAGCGCGCAGCTCCTCGACGAGATCCTCGTCGAACTCTTCGATCTCCAGCATTTCCTCCGCCGGGACATAGGCGACCTCCTCCAGGGAGGTGAAGCCTTCCTCGACGAGCAGGCGTGCCACGTCGTCGTCGATGTCCAGGTGCTGGATGAAATGCTCGACCAGGCTATCGACCTCCTGGTCGCGCTTGGCCTCGGCGTCGGCTTCGGTCATGACGTTGAGACGCCAGCCGGTGAGCTCGGAGGCCAGGCGCACGTTCTGGCCGCTACGGCCGATGGCCTGGGCCAGGTTGTCCTCGGCGACCGCCACGTCCATGGCGTGGGAATCCTCGTCGACGAGAATCGAGGCGACATCCGCCGGCGCCATGGCGTTGATCACCAGCTGGGCGGGGTTGTCGTCCCACAGCACGATGTCCACGCGCTCGTTCTGGAGCTCGGTGGACACCGCCTGGACCCGGGAACCGCGCATGCCCACGCAGGCGCCGACCGGATCGATGCGGCGGTCGTTGGTCTTGACCGCGATCTTGGCCCGCGAGCCCGGATCGCGGGCCGCGCCCTTGATCTCGATGAGCTGCTCGGCGATTTCCGGCACCTCGATGCTGAACAGTTCGATGATCAGCTCGGGGCAGGTGCGGGACAGGATCAGCTGGGCGCCGCGGGCCTCCGGATCGACCTTGGTCAGCAGCGCACGGACGCGCTCGTTCATGCGGTAGCGCTCGCCCGGGATCATCTCGCTGCGCGGCAGGAAGGCCTCGGCGTTCTCGCCGAGGTCGATGATCAGGCCATCGCGTGTCGTCTTCTTGACGATGCCGGCGACCAGCTCGCCCTCGCGGTCGGCATAGAGGCGCACCACCTCGGCCCGCTCGGCCTCGCGCACCTTCTGCACGATGACCTGCTTGGCGGTCTGGGCCGCGATGCGACCGAAGGCGGCGTTCTCGATCTGTTCCTCGACCACGTCACCCAGGCCCAGCGGCGGATCGCGGCGCTCGGCGTAGGTCAGCTTGATCTGGGCGTCCGGACCGTCGAAGTCATCGTCCTCGACGACCTCCCAGCGGCGAAACGTCTCGTAGTCACCGCTGACGCGGTCGATGTGAACCCGTACGCTGGCTTCCTCGTCCTCGAAGCGCTTGCGTGACGCGCTGGCCAGCGCCGCCTCGACGGCTTCGAAGATCACCTCGCGGGGGACACCCTTTTCGTTGGAGATCGCGTCGACGACCGCCAGAATCTCTTTACTCATGCCTTAGCCTCGCCAGAAAACCCGTCCTTGTGCACCGACCTCAGTCTTCGAACTGCGGCACGACCCGCGCCTGATCGATGCTCTCGATGGGAAAGCAGTATTCCTCGTCGTCGAGCCGCAACAGCACCTCGTCGTTCTCGACGCCGGCCAGCAGACCCTGGAACTTGCGCCGACCATCGAACGGCACGCGCAGCTTCACGGTCACCTTGTGGCCGGCATAGCGCGCGAACTGCTCGAGGGTGAACAGGGGACGATCCATCCCCGGAGAGGACACCTCGAGCCGGTATTCACCGTTGATGGGATCCTCGACGTCGAACACCGCACTGACCTGGCGGCTGACATCGGCGCAGTCGTCCACGTTCACGCCATCGGCGTGATCGATGTAGACCACCAGACGAGAGTGTTTGCCCTGGGACAGGTATTCGATGCCCCACAGCTCGAACCCCATGGCCGAGACCACCGGTTCGATCAGCGCGTGCAGCGCAGCATCCTTGGTTGCCACGGAAGAAAGCTCCTACAGCCGTTGCATCAGGCACCTGGCCGGGAGTGAACAGGAAAGTCAGGTGGCTGATTGGCGTTGCCCGGAACAGCGCCGCCGATGCTTGCCGGCGAGCTGGCCGCTAACAAAAAGCCCCTTCACAGGAAGGGGCTTTTCAAGAAACCTGTATACCACTTCTCGGCGCCTGGCATGCCCCATAAAGGTCCTGCATGCCCGACAGGAAGATGGTAGCGGGGACCGGATTTGAACCGATGACCTTCGGGTTATGAGCCCGACGAGCTACCAGACTGCTCCACCCCGCATCAATCTAGGTCGGTGATTCTATGCTGACTCGGCGCTTGCGTCAAGCTGCATCTCACCGTTTCGCCAATCCTGCGATGAAGATCCGATGCACGACGATGAGATCGTCAGACCGGCTTCAGGAATGGTGCCGAAGGCGGGACTTGAACCCGCACGACCGTAAGGTCACTACCCCCTCAAGATAGCGTGTCTACCAATTCCACCACTTCGGCATCAGGGGAGGCCGGATACGCGACTCAGTTGCCGTCGCTGCTCTCCAGCACTGGCGCAGCATTATCCATGTCCGAGGACCCTTCGTCAAGGGACGGTACGGCATTTTGCTGCTGTTCGATCAGCTCGGCATCGGGAATGCCCGTTTCCTGCGGTGCCTGGCCGGCCTGGGAGGCGAAATACGCCAGGGCCAGGGAGGTGGCGAAGAAGGCCGCGGCCAGCAGGCCGGTGGCGCGCGACAGGAAGCTGCCGCTGCCGCTGGAGCCGAACACGGTCTGAGAGGCGCCGCCGCCGAAGGAGGCGCCGGCATCGGCGCCCTTGCCCTGCTGCAGCAGGATCAGGACGACCAGGGCGATGGCGATCGCCACGTGGATCATGAGAATGGCAACTTGCATGGTTATCAACCTGCTGACTGGCAAATGGCTAGGAATTCGTCGACGTTCAGGGAAGCGCCGCCGATGAGACCGCCGTCGATGTCCGGCTGGGCGAGCAGCTCGACGGCATTGGCGGCCTTCATGCTGCCGCCGTAGAGCACCTGGGTGGCGGCGGCGAGGCCGGCATCGTAACGCGCGAGCCGCGCACGAATGGCACCATGAACCGCCTGGGCCTGCTCCGGGGTCGCGGTGCGGCCGGTGCCGATGGCCCACACCGGCTCGTAGGCGAGCACCAGCCTGGCGCGCTCGTCCGCGTCGAGGGCATCGAACACCGCCTCGAGCTGGCCGAGCACCACCGCCTCGGAACGCCCGGCATCGCGCTCCTCGAGGGTCTCGCCCAGGCACAGCACCGGCACGAGGCCGACGCCCAGCGCCGCCCGCACCCGGGCCAGCACGGCATCATCGTCCTCGCCGAACAGCGTCCGCCGCTCGGAGTGGCCCACCAGCACCATCCGGGCACCGCAGTCGCGCAGCATCTCGCCGCTGACCTCGCCGGTGAAGGCGCCGGAGGGCCGGTCGCTCAGCGTCTGGGCACCGAGGGCCAGCGGTGTGGCCTCGAAGGCCCGGCCGGCCGCTGCCAGATAGGGAAAGGGCACCATCAGTGCCACGGCCACCCCGTCCGGCAGGTCGGCATCGTGAAAGGCCCGGCCGAAGTCATCGACCAGGGCACGGGACCCGTTCATCTTCCAGTTGCCGGCGATCAGCGGCGTAGGCATGCAGCTTCCCTCTTTCAAGGTGGAGCGAAATGGTATAGGAGCGGCCCTGTCAAGACAACCGACCTAGGACAGCAGCCCCTCGACGTCGGCCGCCAGGCGCCGGGCCAGGCCGTCCACGTCCAGGTGCGGACGCCCCTCGACCATGACCCGGATCAGTGGCTCGGTGCCGGAGGGGCGCAGCAGCACCCGCCCCTGGTCGCCGAGCTCGGCCTCGACGGCGGCCACCGCGGACTTGAGCGAGGCCTCGTCCATCAGCGCCCGGGCGTCGGTGCCCGGCGTCAGGCGCACGTTGACCAGCGCCTGGGGCGCCTTCTCCAGGCCGGCGAGCAGCTGCCCGAGCGGCTTGCCCTCGCGCACCATGATCGCCAGCACCTGCAGGGCGGAGACGATGCCGTCGCCGGTGGTCTGGACGTGGCCGCAGACGATATGGCCGGAGGACTCGCCGCCGAGCTGCCAGTCGTTGGCGTCCAGCCGCTCCATGACGTAGCGGTCGCCGACCCTGGCCCGCTCGAAGGGCACGCCCATCGCCTCGAGCGCGGCGGCCAGGCCGAAGTTGCTCATCAGGGTGCCGACCACGCCGCCGCCCAGCTCGCCGCGGCCATGGCGGTCGCGGGCGATCAGGTAGAGGATGTCGTCGCCGTCGATCTCGCGGCCGTCGGCGTCGACCATCAGCACGCGGTCGCCGTCGCCGTCGAAGGCCACGCCCAGGTCGGCGCCACTGCGGATCACCGCGGCCCGCAGCGCGGCGGGATGGGTGGAGCCGACCTCGTGGTTGATGTTGAGGCCATCGGGCTCGGCGCCGATCACCTCCACCCTGGCGTCCAGCTCGCGGAACACGCTGGGCGCGATGTGGTAGGTGGCGCCGTGGGCGCAGTCGATCACCATCTTCAGGCCATGCAGGTCGACGCGGTCGGGGATGGTCGACTTGCAGAACTCGATGTAGCGGCCGGCGGCGTCGTCGGCGCGGCGCACCTTGCCCAGGGCATCCGGCGCCACCGTGGTCAGCGGCTCCTCGAGCATGGCCTCGATGCGCTCCTCGACGGCATCGCCGAGCTTGGTGCCGGCGGCGGAGAAGAACTTGATGCCGTTGTCGGCGAAGGGATTGTGCGAGGCCGAGATGACGATGCCGGCGCTGGCACGGAAGGCCCGGGTCAGATAGGCGATGCCCGGCGTCGGCATCGGGCCGAGCAGGATCACGTCGACGCCGGCGGCGGACAGCCCGGCCTCGAGGGCCGACTCGAACATGTAGCCGGAGATGCGGGTGTCCTTGCCGATCACCACCCGCGGGCGCCCGCCCTTCTCGGCCAGCACCCGGCCGGTGGCCCAGCCAAGCTTGAGCATGAAGTCGGCGGTGATGGGCGGCTCGCCCACCGTGCCGCGGATGCCGTCGGTGCCGAAATAGCGTCTAGTCATGGTGGCAGCCCTCCTTGAGCACGGCCCAGGTCATGTTCACCGCATCCACGTGCGGCCCCACATCGTGAACGCGCAGGATACGCGCGCCGCGCTCGACGGCCATCGCCGACAGCGCCAGCCCGCCGGGCAGGCGCTCCTCCACCGGCCGGTCCAGCACCTTGCCGATCATGCTCTTGCGCGACATGCCCACCAGCAGCGGCAGGCCGAGCGCCTCCAGGCGCTCCAGGCGATGGAGCAGGCGCAGGTTGTGCTCGACGCTCTTGGCGAAGCCGAAGCCGGGATCGAGGATCAACCGCTCGCGGCGCAGGCCCGCGGCCTCGCAGTCCGCCACCCGCTGTGCGAGGAAGTCGGCCACCGCCTGCTCCACCGGCGCGTCATAGCGGGGCGCGTTCTGCATGTCGCCGGGCTCGCCGAGCATGTGCATCACGCACACCGGCAGGCCGCTGGCGGCGGCGGCGCGCAGGGCGCCCTCTCGGCGAAGGTTGCGCACGTCGTTGAGCAGGCCGGCACCGGCCTCGGCCGAGGCGGCCATCACCTCGGGGGCGCTGGTGTCCACCGAGACCAGGGCATCGAACTCGCGCACCAGCGCCTCGACCACCGGCACCACCCGGTCGAGCTCCTGCTGCACCGGCACCGCCTCGGCGCCGGGCCGCGTGGACTCGCCGCCGACGTCGATGATCGCCGCGCCCTCGGCCAGCATCTGTTCGGCGCGCCGCAGGGCGTCGTCGAGAGCATTGTGCCGGCCGCCGTCGGAGAAGGAGTCGGGCGTAACGTTGAGGACCCCCATCACGCGGGGGAAGGAGAGATCGAGCCGGTGCCGGCCACACTGAAGAGAGGTGGGAGCGCTGTTGTGCATCGTTGTCCTGAGCGTGTTCTGGAATCGGGGAATGGCGTCCCCTGCCACGGCAAGGGCGCCCCGCAGGGCGCCCGGTATTCATCTAGCTCGCGGAGGTTCAGTTGCCGGCCGGGCCGCCCAGCGGGTCGGAGGGACGGCGACCGGAGGATTCCTCCTCGTCGCTGTCGTCCTCGGCCTTGGGCTCCTCCTGAGGCGCCTCGCCGATCGGCGCACCGGGGCCGGGGCCGTCGTCGTCCCAGCCCTTGGGCGGACGCGGGGTGCGTCCGTCCATGATGTCCTTGAGCTGGTCGGCGTCGATGGTCTCGTACTGCACCAGCGCCTCGGCCATGGCGTCCAGCTTGTCGCGGTTGTCCTCGAGGATCTGCTTGGCCTGGGCGTAGCACTCGTCGATGATCCGGCGCACTTCCTTGTCGAGCTTGGTGACCGTCTCGCCGGACTTGAGCTTGCCGCCGCCCTGGCCCGGACCGCCGAGGAACTGGTGGGACTCGTCCTCGTCGTACATGATCGGCCCCATCTCCTCGGACAGGCCCCACTTGGCCACCAGGTTGTGGGCCAGCTCGGTGGCGCGTTTGATGTCGTTGGAGGCGCCGGTGGTCACGCCGTTCGGGCCCAGCGTCATCTCCTCGGCCAGGCGGCCGCCGTACAGCGAGCAGATCTGGCTGATGATCTGCTGACGCGACAGGCTGTAGCGATCCTCCTCGGGGAGGAACATGGTCACGCCCAGCGCACGGCCGCGCGGAATGATGGTGACCTTGTAGACCGGGTCGTGCTCCGGCATCACCAGGCCGATGATGGCGTGCCCCGACTCGTGATAGGCGGTGTTGAGCTTGTCCTTCTCGGTCATGACCATGGAGCGGCGCTCGGCGCCCATCATGATCTTGTCCTTGGCCAGCTCCAGCTCCTCCATGCCCACCAGGCGCTTGTTGCGGCGGGCGGAGAACAGCGCCGCCTCGTTGACCAGGTTGGCCAGGTCGGCGCCGGAGAAGCCCGGCGTGCCGCGGGCGATCAGCGACGGCTTGACGTCGTCGCCCAGCGGCACCTTGCGCAGGTGCACGTTGAGGATGTGCTCGCGGCCGCGGATGTCGGGCAACGGCACGGTGACCTGACGGTCGAAGCGGCCCGGGCGCAGCAGCGCCGGGTCGAGCACGTCGGGACGGTTGGTGGCGGCGATGACGATGATGCCCTCATTGGCCTCGAAGCCGTCCATCTCGACCAGCAGCTGGTTCAGGGTCTGCTCGCGCTCGTCGTTGCCGCCGCCCATGCCGGCGCCGCGCGAACGGCCCACGGCATCGATCTCGTCGATGAAGATGATGCAGGGCGCCTGCTTCTTGGCCTGCTCGAACATGTCGCGCACGCGCGAGGCGCCCACGCCGACGAACATCTCGACGAAGTCGGAGCCGGAGATCGAGAAGAACGGCACCTTGGCCTCGCCGGCGATCGACTTGGCCAGCAGCGTCTTGCCGGTACCGGGCGGGCCGACCATCAGCACGCCGCGGGGGATGGTGCCGCCCAGGCGCTGGAACTTGGTCGGATCACGCAGGAAGTCGACCAGCTCCTCGACCTCTTCCTTGGCCTCGTCGCAGCCGGCCACGTCGGCGAAGGTGGTCTTGATCTGGTCCTGGGAGAGCAGCTTGGCCTTGGACTTGCCGAAGCTCATGGGGCCGCCCTTGCCGCCACCGCCGCCCTGCATCTGGCGCATGAAGAACATGAAGATGGCGAGGATCAGCAGGATCGGGAAGCTGGCGATCAAGAGCCGCGTCCACAGGCTCTGCTGCTCGGGCTTCTGACCGATCACGGTGACATCGTGGGCCAGCAGGTCATCCATCAGCTTCGGGTCTTCCGCCGCCGGCCGGATGGTCTGGAACTGGGAGCCGTCGCTGCGCTCGCCATTGATGGTGTAGCCATCGATGGTCACGCTCTGGACCTGCTCGTTCTGCACCTCTTCGACGAACTGGGAATAGTTCATCGTCTGGGGTGTATTCTCGACGCTGAAGTTGTTGAACACCGTCAGCAGCACCGCCGCGATGACCAACCACAGAATCAGGTTCTTCGCCATGTCGTTCAAGGGACTACCCTCAATTGCAAGAATCTGTCGGCCGTATACGCCTGGCCCTTCGACACTACCCTACCACGCCCGTTCGGCCAGCAGGCCAGGCACGGCGCCTGCCCTCACTGTGACACAGACACGCGATGATGTCCGGCCATGGCGGCATTAGCCTGAAACTATCGGCCACCCGCCCGGCGGCGCGGCTCAGCCGCGGAACCCCTCCGCCAGCAGATAGACCTCGCGGGAGCGCGCCCGGGACGCCTCCGGCTTGCGGGTCACCACCCGCTTGAAGCTGCCGCGCAGCTCCTTCAGATAGGCATCGAAGCCTTCGCCCTGGAAGACCTTGGCCAGGAAGGTGCCGCCGGGCGACAGGGTCTGACGCGCCAGGTCCAGGGCCAGCTCCACCAGGTACATGGCCTGGGGCTGATCGATGGCGGCCATCCCACTCATATTGGGGGCCATGTCCGACATCACAAGGTCCACGGGGCGATCGCCGAGGCGGTCGAGGATCTCGTCGAGCACGGCCTCCTCGGTGAAATCGCCCTGCACGAAGTCGACGCCGGCCAGGGCGTCCATCTCGAGGATGTCGGAGGCGATGACGACGCCATGGTCGCCAACCTTCTCGGCGGCGATCTGGCTCCAGCCGCCGGGGGCGGCCCCCAGGTCGATGATCGTCATGCCGGGGCGCAGCAGCTTGTCCTTCTCGTCCAGCGCCAGCAGCTTGTAGCTGGCCCGCGAGCGATAGCCGTCCTGCCAGCTCTGCTGGACGTAGCGGTCGTCGAAGTGTTCCTTCAGCCAGCCGGCGCTGCTCTTGCTGGCGCCGCGCTTGGAGCCCTTGGCCCGGGCGTCATGGGAAGATGCCACGGCATCACCTGTGAGAAATCTGGATGACAGGGGGTCGAGCGGATTCCGGAAACCGGGGATGGGGAAGCTGACCTTGCGGGCCGGTCGAGGAGGCGGTGAGAGCCGGCCGCGCTTTCGCCGCGAGGCGATTCACCGTACCATGTGCGCTGCGCGCCAACCGGGAAGAAGCAAGATACCATGAGCTTGTCACAGGCACAAAAGAAAGCATTTCGCAGCATCGGCCACCATCTCGACCCCGTCGTCATGGTCTCCGAGAACGGCCTCACCGAGGGCGTGCTCGCCGAACTCGACCGTGCGCTGACCGATCACGAACTGGTCAAGGTCAAGCTGGCGCTGGCCGAGCGCGAGGACCGCGCCGCCGTGCTGGAGGCCCTGGTCGCCGAGAGCGGCGCCGAGCTGGTGCAGAAGATCGGCAAGGTCGCCCTCTTCTATCGCCACAACCCCAAGGTCAACCCGAAGCTCTCCAACATCAAGCGCTTCGAGGAGCATCACGGCCGGCGCTGACGGCCAAGCGGCCAAGCGGCCAAGCGGCCAAGCGGCCAAGCGGCCAAGCGGCCAAGCGGCCAAGCGGCCAAGCGGCCAAGAATAGCTAACGGCCGCCCAACGAGAAGCCCCGCCGACAAGAGTCAGCGGGGCTTCTTTTTTTATGCCGATTTGCCGCCTCCACACCAGCCGCCCGTCTCCGGGCGGCTTGGCGCCTGCAGCGAGGCGCTTGGCGCTTAGAGGTGCTCGACGCTGGAAATCTCGTACTCGACGTCGCCGCCGGGGGTACGCACCAGCACCACCTCGCCCTCTTCCTTGCCGATCAGGGCGCGGGCGATGGGCGACGTCACGGAGATCTGACCGGCCTTGATGTCGGCCTCGTCCTCACCGACGATGCGGTAGGCCACCTCCTCGTCGGTATCCAGGTTCATCAGCCCCACGGTCACACCGAAGATCACCTTGCCGGTCTGGGGCAGCTGGGTGACGTCGATGACCTGTGCATTGGAGAGCTTGCCCTCGATCTCCTGGATACGCCCCTCGATGAAGCCCTGCTGTTCGCGGGCCGCATGGTACTCGGCGTTCTCCTTGAGGTCGCCGTGCTCGCGCGCCTCGGCGATGGCCGCGATCACGTTAGGACGGGCCTCGCTCTTGAGGTGTTCGAGCTCGTCGCGAAGACGCTGCTCACCGACGACGGTCATCGGGACCTTGTTCATTGACTGACTCCTGCATGCTGTTCCTGTAGCCGCCGCACGGTGATGGCATTGCCGTACTCGAGCGCCAGACAAACGGCCTTGGCCCCTGCCAGGGTGGTGGCATAGGGAACCTTGCGGGCGAGTGCGGTGCGACGGATCACCGAGGAATCATTGATGGCCTGACGGCCCTCGGTGGTATTGACGATATAGGCGATCTCGTCGTTCTTGAGCAGATCGACGATGTGCGGACGACCCTCGTAGACCTTGTTCACGATCTCCACGGGCAGATCGGCCGCCTGAAGGGCCGCCGCCGTGCCACGGGTCGCACAAAGGGTGAAGCCCAATGTTAACAGAGAACGGGCCACCTCGATAACACCGGCCTTGTCGGGCTCGCGCACGGACAGGAACGCCTTGCGCTCGCCGGACAGCGACGGAATCGCCTCGCCGGCCCCCAGCTGGGCCTTGTAGAAGGCCTCGGCGAAGGTCTCGCCGGACCCCATCACCTCGCCGGTGGACTTCATCTCCGGCGACAGGATCGGGTCGACGCCCGGGAACTTGTTGAACGGGAAGACCGCCTCCTTGACGCTGTAGGTCGTCGGCACGATCTCGGCCACGAAGCCCTGGTCGGCCAGGCTGATGCCGGCCATGCAGCGCGCGGCCACCTGGGCCAGCGAGGTGCCGATGCACTTGGAGACGAAGGGCACGGTGCGCGAGGCGCGCGGGTTGACCTCGATGACGTAGATCTCGCCGTCCTGCCAGGCCAGCTGCACGTTCATCAGGCCGTTGACGCCGAGTTCCACCGCCATGCGCTTGACCTGGTCGCGCATCTCGTCCTGCACGTCGGCCGGCAGCGAGTAGGGCGGCAGCGCACAGGCGGAGTCGCCGGAGTGCACGCCGGCCTGCTCGATGTGCTGCATGATGCCGCCGATCACCACCTGCCGGCCGTCGGAGACGGCATCGATGTCGACCTCGATGGCGGCGTTGAGGAAGTGGTCCAGCAGCACCGGCGAGTCGTTGGAGACCTTGACCGCGTGGGTCATGTAGTTCTCGAGCTCGGAGGCGTCGTAGACGATCTCCATGGCCCGGCCGCCGAGCACGTAGCTGGGGCGCACTACCAGCGGATAGCCGATCGCCTCGGCCTTGGCGAAGGCCTCGTCGAAGCTGCGCGCGGTGGCGTTGGGCGGCTGCTTGAGGCCCAGCTTGTCGATCATGGTCTGGAAGCGCTCGCGGTCCTCGGCGCGGTCGATGGCGTCCGGGGTGGTGCCGATGATCGGCACGCCGGCGGCCTCGAGCTCGCGGGCCAGCTTGAGCGGGGTCTGACCGCCGAACTGCACGATCACGCCGGCCGGCTGCTCCTTGTCGGCGATCTCCAGCACGTCCTCCAGGGTCACCGGCTCGAAGTAGAGGCGGTCGGAGGTGTCGTAGTCGGTGGAGACGGTCTCCGGGTTGCAGTTGACCATGATGGTCTCGTAGCCGTCGTCGCGCATGGCGAGCGCGGCGTGGACGCAGCAGTAGTCGAACTCGATGCCCTGGCCGATGCGGTTCGGACCGCCGCCGAGCACCATGATTTTCTGCTTGTCGCTGACCTCGGCCTCGCACTCCTCCTCGTAGGTGGAGTACATGTAGGCGGTGTCGGAGGCGAACTCGGCCGCACAGGTGTCGACCCGCTTGTAGACCGGGCGGATGCCGGCCCTCTGGCGCGTCTTGCGGAACTCCTTCTCGGCCACGCCGAGCAGCGCCGCCAGGCGGGCGTCGGAGAAGCCCTTGCGCTTGAGGCCGAACAGCTCGCGGGCGCTGAGCTCGGAGAGCGAACGCTTGGCGAGTGCCTGCTCGGTGAGGATCAGGTCCTCGAGCTGGACCAGGAACCAGCGGTCGATGTTGGTCAGCGCGAACACGTCCTCGACGCTCATGCCGCTGCGCATGGCATCGGCGACGTAGAAGATGCGGTCGGCGCCGGCGGCCTGCAGCTCGCCCTTGATCTGCGCCATCGCCTCGCCAGTGAAGCGGGTGATCTTGGGATCGAGGCCGTCGTTGCCGGTCTCCAGGCCGCGCAGCGCCTTCTGCAGCGACTCCTGGAAGGTGCGGCCGATCGCCATCACCTCGCCCACCGACTTCATCTGGGTGGTCAGGCGGTCGTTGGCCTGGGGGAACTTCTCGAAGGTGAAGCGCGGAATCTTGGTCACGACGTAGTCGATGGACGGCTCGAAGGACGCCGGGGTGCGGCCGCCGGTGATGTCGTTCGAAAGCTCGTCCAGGGTGTAGCCGACGGCCAGCTTGGCGGCGATCTTGGCGATCGGGAAGCCGGTGGCCTTGGAGGCCAGCGCCGAGGAGCGCGACACCCGCGGGTTCATCTCGATGACCACCACGCGGCCGGTCTTCGGGTCCACGCCGAACTGGACGTTGGAGCCGCCGGTCTCGACGCCGATCTCGCGCAACACCGCCAGGGAGGCGTCGCGCATGTTCTGGTATTCCTTGTCGGTCAGCGTCTGGGCCGGGGCCACGGTGATGGAGTCACCGGTGTGCACGCCCATGGGATCGAAGTTCTCGATCGCGCAGACGATGATGCAATTGTCGTTCTTGTCGCGAACGACCTCCATCTCGTATTCCTTCCACCCCAGCAGCGACTCGTCGATCAAGAGCTCGTGGTTGTTGGAGAGCTCGAAGCCGCGGGTGCAGATCTCCTCGAACTCTTCCTTGTTGTAGGCCACGCCGCCGCCGGAGCCGCCCATGGTGTAGGACGGGCGGATGATGACCGGGAAGCCGAGCTCGCCCTGGATGCTCCAGGCCTCGCCCATGGTGTGGGCGACCTTGGCCTTGGGGCACTCCAGGCCGATGCGCTTCATGGCCTGGTCGAACAGGTCGCGATCCTCGGCCATGTTGATGGCATCGGCGTTGGCGCCGATCATCTCCACGCCGTGCTTCTCGAGCACGCCGTGCTTGTCCAGGTCGAGGGCGCAGTTGAGCGCGGTCTGGCCGCCCATGGTCGGCAGCACGGCATCGGGCTTCTCGGCCTCGATGATCTTCTCCACCGCCTGCCAGGTGATCGGCTCGATGTAGGTGGCGTCGGCCATCACCGGGTCGGTCATGATGGTGGCCGGGTTGGAGTTGACCAGGATGACCCGGTAACCCTCTTCGCGCAGGGCCTTGCAGGCCTGGGCGCCGGAATAGTCGAACTCGCAGGCCTGGCCGATGACGATGGGGCCGGCGCCGATGATCAGGATGCTCTGGATGTCGGTACGTTTTGGCATGGTGCTTCCCGCAAAAAAGGTGACGGACGAGGGGCGACGATCGGACGGTTAGCGCTTGGCCTTCATCATCTCGATAAAGCGATCGAACAGCGGCGCGACATCGCGCGGCCCCGGGCTCGCCTCCGGGTGGCCCTGGAAGCTGAAGGCCGGACGGTCGGTGCGCTCGATGCCCTGCAGGGTGCCGTCAAACAGCGAGCGATGGGTCGCGCGCAGGGTCTCGGGCAGGGACGCCTCGTCCGCGGCGAAGCCGTGGTTCTGGCTGGTGATCATCACGTGGCCGGTGTCGAGGTCCTGCACCGGATGGTTGGCACCGTGGTGGCCGAACTTCATCTTCTCGGACTTCGCGCCGCTGGCCAGCGCCAGCAGCTGGTGGCCGAGGCAGATGCCGAAGATCGGCAGCTCGGTCTCGAGCAGCTCGCGGATGGCGGCGATGGCGTACTCGCAGGGCTCGGGGTCGCCCGGGCCGTTGGAGAGGAACACGCCGTCCGGGTTCAGCGCCATGACCTCGCTGGCCGGGGTCTGGGCCGGCACCACGGTCAGTCGGCAGCCGCGGGAGGCCAGCATGCGCAGGATGTTGCGCTTCACGCCGTAGTCGTAAGCGACCACGTGGAAGGGACGCTCACCCTCGGCGGCATCGGCGTAGCCGGCGCCCAGGGCCCACTCGCCCTCGCTCCACTCGTAGGCGGACTGGCAGGACACCACCTTGGCCAGGTCCATGCCCTTGAGGCCCGGGAAGGCGTTAGCTGCGGCCAGGGCGCGCGCCTCGGCGTCCTCGCCCTCGGCGTCGGCGCCGGCCAGGATGGCGCCGTTCTGGGCGCCCTTGTCGCGCAGGATGCGGGTCAGGCGACGAGTGTCGATATCGGCGATGCCCAGCACGTTCTGGCCGGCCAGGTAGTCGGAGAGCGACTGTTCGGAGCGGAAGTTGCTGGCCAGCAGCGGCAGGTCGCGGATCACCAGGCCGGCGGCGGCGATGGCACCGGATTCGACGTCTTCGGGGTTGATCCCGGTGTTGCCGATATGGGGATAGGTCAGGGTGACGATCTGACGGGTATAGGAGGGATCGGTGAGAATTTCCTGATAGCCGGTCATGGCCGTATTGAACACCACCTCACCGCTGGTTTGCCCATCGGCGCCGATGGCGGTGCCATGAAACACACTGCCATCTTCCAAGGCCAGTATCGCGGGTTTGTTCAATGCAACGTCCTCCCATAGGTTCACAGACAGCTTCAAGAGACAGCTCGTCAAGGATAGGCTCGGCAGGCACCCGACGGGTAAAACGCCCCACCGCCCTTAGGCCCGTAAAAAAGCGGGACGAAACCCGACATGGAAGACCGGTTTCATCCCGCTTGTTGTCATTCGCTCGGAATGCTGGGCCGACGCAACAAGCGCTTGCGCGGCTAGGGGCCGTCGCCCGGCCAAAATTTGGAGGATTTTAAAGCATCCAGGCTCGTTCGACTACCCCCTCGGCACACCGATGGCTCAATTCAGGCCGATGACGTCCTGCATGTCATAGCGGCCGGCCGGACGCTCAGACACCCAGCGCGACGCACGCACCGCGCCCTTGGCGAAGGTCATGCGGCTACTGGCCTTGTGGGTAATCTCGATGCGCTCGCCCTCGGTGGCGAACATCACGGTGTGCTCGCCGACGATGTCGCCGGCACGCACGGTGGCGAAGCCGATCTCCTTGACGGTGCGCGGCCCGCACTGGCCGACGCGCTCGAACACCCCGTATTCCTTGAGCGGTCGCGCCAGGGCGTCGGCCATCACCTCGCCCATCTTCAGCGCGGTGCCGGAGGGCGCGTCGACCTTGTGGCGGTGGTGGGACTCGATCACCTCGATGTCGTAGCCCTCGTCGCCCAGCGCCCTGGCGGCGGTCTCGAGCAGCTTGAGGGTCAGGTTCACGCCGACGCTCATGTTGGGGGCGAAGACCATCGGCACCCGATCGCGGTAGCCGTCCAGTTCGGCCAGTTCGTCGTCGGACAGGCCGGTGGTGCCGATCACGATGCGCTTGCCGTGCTCGGCGCAGAAGGCCAGGTTCGACAGCGTCACCTGCGGCGCGGTGAAGTCGATCAGCACGTCGAAGTCGTCGACGATACGCGCCAGCGAATCGACCGCGGCGACCCCCAGCTTGCCCTGGCCGGACAGCTCGCCGAGATCGGCGCCGACGAGCGAGCTGCCCGGCTCGACGATGCCGCCGGCCAGGGTGGCTTCGGCATCCTGCTGCACGGCGTTGACCAGGGTGCGGCCCATGCGGCCGGCGACACCGACGATGGCGATACGGGTCATGCGGAGACTCCTGACGTTGGCGGATCGAAAGATGGCCGGAGTATATCAGAGGCCACGGGGCCGCCGCGCCGTCAGCCGCGCCGTGCGCCCTCCCCGGACGCGTCGCCGTCATCCCCCCGGATCAGCAGCAACCCGATGGCCAGCACCACCAGGACGCCGCCCGGCAGCCACGCCCAACCGAGGCGCGACGGCGTCTCGACGAACAGCCACAGCATGGAGACGAAGGGCACCAGATAGCCGTAGGCGGTGATGCTGGCCGGACCGAGCACCGCCGTGGCGCGCTGCATCAGCCAGAAGGTCAGGGCGCTGGAGCCGAGCCCCAGATAGACGATCAGCAGGGCATCGCGCCCGCTCATGGTCGCGAGCCTGGCCACCGGCTCCAGCGCGACCCCCAGCGCCCCGACCAGCACGCCCCCCAGCGCCAGGCTCCAGAAGGTGCGCACCGCCGCCGAGTCGGGCAGCCGCCCGGACACCAGCCCGCGGCGCGACAGCACCGGATAGAGCGCCGAGCACAGGCAGCCGAGGAAGAACACCGCCTCGCCGACGCCGAAGCGCCACGCCCCGCCGCGCTGCCAGGCCTCCGCCGCGGCCAGCCCCAGGGCGCCGAGCGCGCCGAGCGCGAGGATCGCCGGCAGCCGCCAGGCCAGGCGCTCCACGCCGGCCGCCAGCCCCATGCCGTAGGCCAGCAGCGGCACGCTGACGTGCAGCGTCGACATGGAGAGCGCCGTGGCGTGGTGGGCGGCCCAGAACATGGCGCCGAAGAAGCCCGCCAGGCAGGCCCCCATGGCGGCGAACCACGGCCAGGCGCGCCGCTCGGGCCAGGCCTGCGGAGCACGGCGCACCAGCGCCCAGAGCCCCAGGCAGGCGATGACGAAGCGCAACGCGGTGAGCGAGAGCGGCGGCAGCTCGCCGAGCTGCTTCACGAGCGGGAAGGACAGCCCCACCAGCAGCGCCCAGGCCAGCATGCCGAGATGGGCGCCCCGCGCCGGCGAGGCGGCGATGCTCAGTTTACCCAGACGATCTCCAGTGGTTCCTTGCCGGCCATGCGCTCGAGATGGCTGGCCACCACGCCCTCGAGCCGATCCAGCCCCTCCTCGTCCAGCGCCTCGACGGCCACGTGCAGCCGGCCCGGCTCGCTGGTCATCAGGCAGCTGCCCACGTCGAAGGTCACCCGGCCCTGGTGCTCGTCATGCTCCACTTCCAGCTTGTGGGCCCAGTGCTTGCACAGCCGGTTGATCAGCTTGTCACCGGACTCGGTGACGATCTCGGCACGTGAAATCGGCATCTCTGCTCTCCGCGTTCCAGGAAGGTGAACCCCCAGCCTATGACGAGCTCCCCCGCCGGCGCCAGCCCCGCATCGGCAACCTCGCGTTCGGCCAGGCGGGACTCCCCCGCCGACCGGCGCCCGCATGGCGGAACGCCGCGTTCCGCCTGCCTCGACGGCGCCCGGGGATGCGGGCATACTGGCCGCCCACGAACAGGAATGAGTCGCAAACGCCGGCGAGACGGAGAAGCATCCTCGCCCTCACCCCCATGACCACGAGCCCGACACCGCCCATGCCCAGCCCACTGTTGAAAGCCGTCGCCGGCACGGCCCTCGCCCTCGGCTCCACGGCCGCCCTGGCCGAGGAGATCACCGTGACCGACGTCGCCGGCCGCGAGGTCACCATCGATGCGCCCGTGGATCGCGTGATCCTCGGCGAGGGGCGCCAGATCTACCTGCTGGGCGCACTGCAACCGGAGAACCCGTTCGAGCACGTGGTGGGCTGGCGCGAGGACTTCTCCCAGGCCGATCCGGACAACTACGCCCGCTACGCGGCGAGGTTCCCGGCACTGAAGGACATCCCGACCTTCGGCGGCTTCAAGGACGGCACCTTCGACGTCGAGCAGGCCGCCGCGCTCACCCCGGACGTGGTGCTGATGAACCTCGAGGCCAAGGCCGCCACCGAAGACGCCGCCTACGACGACAAGCTGGCCGAGCTGGGCATCCCGATCGTCTACGTGGACTTCCGCGAGGACCCGCTCGCGCACACCACGCCCTCCATGCGACTGATGGGCGAGCTGCTCGGCGAGGAAGCCGCCGCCGAGGCCTTCATCGACTTCTCCGAGGCGCAGATGGCGCGGGTCACCGAGACCATCGCCGCCGCCGACCCCGAGCGCCCGCGAGTGCTGATCGACCGCGCCGGCGGCTACTCCGAGGAATGCTGCATGAGCTTCGGCCCGGGCAACTTCGGCGAGTACGTCGAGCTCGCCGGCGGCAGCAACATCGCCGACGGCATCATCCCCAACACCTTCGGCACCCTGAACCCGGAACAGATCCTCGCCGCCGACCCGCAGCAGGTGGTGGTGACCGGCGGCAACTGGGACGCCTACGTGCCCGGCGGCGCCTGGGTGGGCGTGGGCCCCGGCGCCGACATGGCGGCCGCCCGGGCCAAGCTCGAGGGCCTGACCGAACGCACCGCCATGACCGGCATCGCGGCCGTGGACAACGACGACTTCCACGCCATCTGGCACCAGTTCTACAACAGCCCCTACTACTTCGTCGCCGTGCAGCGGCTGGCCAAGTGGCTCCACCCCGAACTGTTCGCAGACCTCGACCCCGAGGCGACGCTGCAGACGCTGCACGAGCGCTTCCTGCCGGTGGACTACGCCCCGGGCTACTGGGTCTCGCTGAAGGATGACTGATATGCCAGCCGGCACGAACGCCTCTACCGCTCCGCGGGCCGACTCCACCGCCGGGGCGGGGCGCGACGCCTACCGCGCCCTGGTGGTCCGCCGCCAGCTGATCCTCGCCGCCCTGTCGCTGGCGCTGTTTGCGAGCCTGTGCGTCGACCTGGCGCTGGGCCCGGCCCGCTTCGGCCTCGGCGAGGTCATCGCCGCGCTGCTCACCCCGGATGACGTGAGCCAGCAGGCCCGCGTCATCCTGTGGGAGATCCGCATGCCGGTGGCGCTGATGGCGCTGACGGTCGGCGCCAGCCTGTCCGTGGCCGGCGCCCAGATGCAGACCATCCTCAGCAACCCGCTGGCCAGCCCCTTCACGCTCGGCATCTCGGCGGGCGCCAGCTTCGGCGCCGCCCTGGCGCTGGCCTTCGGCGTGGTGCTCGTGCCCGCGGCGGTCGACTACATGGTGCCGATCAACGCCTTCGTCATGGCCATGCTGACCGCCTTCGCGATCCATGCCCTGAGCATGCGGCGCGGCGTGACCATCGAGACCATCGTGCTGCTGGGCATCGCCATGGTGTTCATCTTCAACGCCCTGATGGCGCTGATCCAGTTCTTCGCCAGCCAGCAGGCCGTCTCCGCGGTGGTGTTCTGGACCATGGGCAGCCTGACCAAGGCCACCTGGCCCAAGCTGTGGATCGCGCTGGGCGTGCTGGCCGTGGTCATGCCGCTGCTGGCGCGCCACGGCTGGGCGCTGACCGCCATGCGCCTGGGCGACGCCAAGGCCGAGAGCCTGGGCGTGAGGCCCCGCGCGCTGCGTCTCGAGGTGCTGGTGCTGGTCTCGCTGCTGGCCGCCATCGCCGTGGCCTTCGTCGGCACCATCGGCTTCATCGGCCTGGTCGGCCCCCACATCGCCCGCCTGCTGCTGGGCGAGGATCAGCGCTTCTTCCTGCCCGGCGCGGCGCTGTGCGGCGCGCTGATCCTGTCCATCGGCTCGGTGCTGTCGAAGGTGCTGATCCCGGGCACCGTCATCCCGATCGGCATCATCACCTCGCTGGTCGGCATCCCCTTCTTCCTGTTCCTCGTTCTCAGCAACAAGAAGGCCTCATGGTAACGCTCACCCTCGACGGGCTGTCGGCCCACTACGGCCGCCGCCGCATCCTCTCCGAGATCACCA
Source organism: Halomonas sp. B23F22_10 (assembly GCF_043496975.1). Taxonomy (NCBI): domain Bacteria; kingdom Pseudomonadati; phylum Pseudomonadota; class Gammaproteobacteria; order Oceanospirillales; family Halomonadaceae; genus Halomonas; species Halomonas sp. B23F22_10. The sequence goes on from NZ_JBIEKF010000005.1 coordinate 51,562, forward strand.
CCCCGCCCCTCGCGGGGGGCCAGGTGGTGGCCGTGCTCGGCCCCAACGCCGCGGGCAAGTCGACCCTCTTCCGGCGCATCTTCGGGCTGCTCGACGGCGGTGGCACGGTGCGCCTCGAGGGCGCCACCAGCGAGCGCCCGGTGGCCTACATGCCCCAGGACACCGGCGCCAACGCGGTGCTGACGGTCTACGAGTCGGTGCTGCTGGCGCGCATGCAGGGGCGGCGCCTGAACGTGCAGAGCGAGGATCTGGCCGAGGTCGACCGCGCGCTGGAGGCGCTCGGCATCGCCGCGCTCGGCGAGCGCGACATCGGCGATCTGAGCGGCGGCCAGCGGCAGATGGTGAGCGCGGCCCAGGCGCTGGTGCAGAATCCGGAGGTGCTGCTGCTCGACGAACCGACCTCGGCGCTGGACCTGCATCGCCAGATCCAGCTGCTGTCGATCCTGCGCCGGCTGGCGAAGGAGCGCGGCATGCTGGTGATCGCCGCCCTGCACGACCTGGGCCATGCGCTGCGCTTCACCGACCAGGCGCTGGTGCTCAGGCACGGCGAGCTGATCGCCTGCGGCCCCACCGAGGAGGTGGTGACCCCCGAGCTGCTGCACCGCGTCTACCGGGTGGCCGCGCGCATCGAGCGCTGCTCGAGGGGCCGGCCTCAGCTCATTGTCGAAGAGGCCGTCTGAGCCGACGCCCTTCCAGCGCCGCCAGGGCCGCCCCGCCCAGCACCAGCGGCAGGGCCACCAGGAAACCGCTCGACGGCGCCAGCCCGAAGATCGCCAGGTCGGCCAGCACCGGCCAGATCAGCGCCACGTACTCGAACGGCGCCAGGCGCGAGACCTCGGCATAGCGCAGCGCCAGGGTCATGCAGATATGCGCGGCCCCGCCGAACAGCCCCGCCAGCACCAGCAGCGCCAGCGTCTGCCCCGACACCGCCACCCAGCCCAGCGGCAGGGTGGCGAGCCCCGCCAGCGCCGTGACCAGCACGAAATAGAAGGCAATGGACGCCGCCGTCTCGGTGCGCGAGATGCGCCGCACCGTCACCAGCGCCCCCGCCGTCAGCAGCGCGGCCAGCACGCCCAGGCCGTAGCCCATCACCTGCCCGCGGGACTCGCCCAGGTCGGGCACCACCAGCGCCGCCACCCCCGCCAGCACTAGGGCGAAGGCCGCCGCCCGGTGGAGGGTGAAGCGCTCGCCCAGCAGCAGCACGCCGCCCACCGCCATGGCCACCGGCGACAGCTGCGCCAGCAGCGTCGCCTCGGCCACCGGCAGCCGCGCCACCGCGGCGAAGGAGGCGAACATCGCCGCCGCGCCCAGCCCCGAGCGCACCAGGTGACCCAGCGGCCGGCGCGTCACCAGCGCCCCGGGGAACTCCCGTCGCCAGGTCATGAAGATCACGATCGGCAGCAGCGCGAAGGCCGAGCGGAAGAACACGGTCTGGCCCAGCGGTACCGCGTCGCTCACCGCCTTGACGCACACCATCATGCCCGTGAAGAGAATGCCCGACATCAGTCGAAGCACGATGCCGGCCAGCGGCCGATCCGTGACGTTGTCCATGAGGGTCCTTGAGCGTCATTCGTGTCGAGCGGGCACGACGAGCCTCGCGCCCGAGAGAGGCGGCCATGGTACACCGGAGATGGGAACAATTCCCATATCCGATGCCCATGGCGCCGGCCCGAACACGACGAGGCCCCGCCTCCCTGAGGAGCGCGGGGCCTCGAGCGTGCCACCGAGGTCGTCGCCTTACGGCTTCATGTCCTCGAAGAACTTCTTCACGCCGTCGAAGAAGCTGGTCTTCTTCGGCGAGTGGTGGCTGTTGCTGCCTTCCAGGCTGTCCTGGAACTGGCGCAGCAGGTCCTTCTGCTCTTCGCTGAGCTTGACCGGGGTCTCGACGACCACCTTGCACAGCAGATCGCCGGCGGGGCCGCCGCGGACCGGCTTGACGCCCTTGCCCTTGAGCCGGAACAGCTTGCCGGTCTGAGTCTCGGGCGGAATCTTGAGCTTGACCCGGCCGTCCAGGGTCGGCACCTCGAGCTCGCCGCCCAGCGAGGCGTCGACGAAGTTGATCGGCACCTCGCACTGCAGGTGGCGACCGTCACGCTCGAAGATCGGGTGCTCCTTGATGGCCACCTGCACGTAGAGGTCGCCGGCCGGCCCGCCGTTGACGCCGGCCTCGCCTTCGCCGTTCAAGCGTATGCGATCGCCGGTGTCCACGCCCGCCGGGATCTTCACCGACAGGGTGCGGGTCTCGCGCACGCGACCCTCGCCGTTGCAGCCGTGGCACGGCACCTTGATGTGCTGGCCGCTGCCATGACAGGTCGGGCAGGTCTGCTGCACGGCGAAGAAGCCCTGCTGCATGCGCACCTGGCCCATGCCGCTGCAGGTCGGGCAGGTCTCCTTGGTGGAGCCCGGCTCGGCGCCGTCGCCATCGCAGCGCTCGCACTCGACGTGACGCGGCACGCGGATGTCGACGCTGGTGCCGGACACCGCGTCCTCGAGGTCGAGCTCGAGGTTGTAGCGCAGGTCGCTGCCGCGCTGCGGGGCATTGGGATGACGCCGTGCGCCGCCCCCGCCGAAGATGTCGCCGAACACATCGCCGAAGATGTCGCTGAAGCCGCCGGCTCCCGCGCCGCCGAAGCCGCCGCCACCGCCGGCCTGGCCGTCGACGCCGGCATGGCCGAACTGGTCGTAGGCCGCGCGCTTCTCGCTGTCGGTCAGGACCTCATAGGCCTCGGACACCTCGCGGAATTTCTCCGCCGAGGTGTCGTCGTCCGGATTGCGATCCGGATGGTATTTCTGGGCCAGGCGTCGATAGGCCTTCTTGATCTCTTTCTGATCGGCCCCACGCTCGACGCCCAGTACCTCGTAGTAATCACGCTTGGACATGAGTCTGTCCGCCTCCGTCGCGACGCTGTTGCGGAAACACCAACGCGGGAGTCTGGCCCCCGCGCTGGCGTCACCCGATGTCAGGCGTCGTGGTTACTGCTTCTTCTGGTCGTCGTTGACTTCCTCGTACTCGGCGTCGACCACGTCGTCTTCCTGCTTGGCACCGGCCTCGCCGGCGGCGTCGGCGCCCTGGGCGGCCTCGCCCTGCTCGGCGTACATCTTCTGGGCCAGGTTGCCGGAGGCCTCGGTCAGCTTGTCGAGCTTGGCCTGGATGTCTTCCTGGTCGTCGCCCTTGACCGCTTCCTCGAGCTCGGAGGCGGCGCTCTCGATGGCCTGCTTCTCCTCGTCGGTGGCCTTGTCACCGGCTTCCTCGAGGGTCTTCCGGGCGGCGTGGACCATGCCGTCGGCCTGGTTGCGCAGCTGCACCAGCTCCTCGAACTTCTTGTCCTCGTCGGCGTGGGCCTCGGCGTCCTGGACCATCTGATCGATCTCGTCATCGGACAGGCCGCTGGAGGCCTTGATGACGATCGACTGTTCCTTGCCGGTGGCCTTGTCCTTGGCGGACACGTTGAGGATGCCGTTGGCGTCCAGGTCGAAGGCGACCTCGATCTGCGGCACGCCGCGCGGGGCCGGCGGAATGTCGGCCAGGTCGAAGCGACCGAGCGACTTGTTGCCGCTGGACTGCTTGCGCTCACCCTGCAGCACGTGGATGGTCACGGCCGTCTGGTTGTCATCCGCGGTCGAGAAGGTCTGGGTCTTCTTGGTCGGGATGGTGGTGTTCTTCTCGATCAGCGGGGTCATCACGCCGCCGAGGGTCTCGATGCCGAGCGTCAGCGGGGTGACGTCGAGCAGCAGCACGTCCTTGACGTCACCGCCCAGCACGCCGCCCTGGATCGCGGCGCCCACGGCCACGGCCTCGTCCGGATTGACGTCCTTGCGGGCGTCCTTGCCGAAGAACTCGGCAACCTTGGACTGGACCATCGGCATGCGGGTCTGGCCGCCGACCAGGATGACGTCGTCGATCTCGGAGGCGGACAGGCCGGCGTCGGCCAGTGCGGTCTTGCAGGGTGCCAGGGAGCGGGTCACCAGCTCTTCCACCAGCGACTCCAGCTTGGCCCGGGTCACCTTCACGTTGAGGTGCTTGGGACCGGTGTTGTCGGCGGTGATGTACGGCAGGTTGACCTCGGTCTGCTGCGCGCTGGACAGCTCGATCTTGGCCTTCTCGGCGGCTTCCTTGAGGCGCTGCATGGCCAGGTTGTCGCCGGACAGGTCGATGCCGCTGTCGGCCTTGAACTGGTCGACCAGGTAGTTGATCAGCGCCAGGTCGAAGTCCTCGCCGCCGAGGAAGGTGTCGCCGTTGGTGGCCAGCACCTCGAACTGGGTCTCGCCGTCGACGTCGGCCACTTCGATGATGGAGATATCGAAGGTGCCGCCACCCAGGTCATAGACCGCGATGGTCTTGTCGCCGCGGGACTTGTCCATGCCGTAGGCCAGCGCGGCCGCGGTCGGCTCGTTGATGATGCGCTTGACCTCGAGACCGGCGATGCGGCCGGCGTCCTTGGTGGCCTGGCGCTGGCTGTCGTTGAAGTAGGCCGGCACGGTGATCACCGCTTCGGTCACGGACTCGCCGAGGTAGTCTTCGGCGGTCTTCTTCATCTTCTTCAGCACTTCGGCGCTGACCTGGGGCGGTGCCAGCTTGTTGCCCTTGACCTCGACCCAGGCATCGCCGTTGTCGGCCTCGGCGATGGTGTAGGGCACCATCTTGATGTCCTTCTGGACCACGTCGTCGGCGAAGCGACGGCCGATCAGACGCTTGATGGCGAACAGGGTGTTCTCGGGGTTGGTCACTGCCTGGCGCTTGGCCGCCTGACCCACCAGCGTCTCGCCGTCGTCGGTATAGGCGATGATGGACGGAGTCGTGCGTGCGCCTTCGGCGTTCTCGATCACCTTGGGGCTGTCGCCGTCGAGCACGGCCACGCAAGAGTTGGTGGTCCCCAGGTCAATACCGATGATGCGTCCCATAGGAAATCCTCGAAAATTAGGTGTTACGTGATTCGTTCGTTCGCGGCGTTCACCGCGGGATGCTGTCTATCTGGGGGCCCTCGACGCCATTTCAAGGGGCCCGGGCCGATTTCGCCTCGCCTCAGCCGGCGGCCTGGCTGACCACCACCATCGCCGGGCGCACCAGGCGACCGTTGAGCAGGTAGCCCTTCTGCATCACGTCCATCACGGTGTTGGGCTCGAGCTCGGGGTTCGGCACCATGGCCATGGCCTCGTGGTACTGCGGGTCGAAGGGCTCGCCGGACGGCTCGACCTGCTCGACGCCGAACTTGTTCAGCACGTCGATCTGCATCTTCAGGGTCATGGAGACGCCCTCGCGGTGCGCCTCGGTGGCGTCCTCGCCCATGGCCTCGAGCGCCTTCTCCAGGCTGTCGACCACCGGCAGCAGCTCCTTGACGAACTTCTCCAGCGCGAACTTGCGCGCCTTCTCGGCCTCCTGCTCGGCGCGGCGGCGCACGTTCTGGGCCTCGGCGGCGGTGCGCATCGACTGGTCCTTGGCCTCTTCCAGCGCCTGCTCGAGCTCCTCGACCTTGGCCGCCAGCATCTCGGCCTCCGGGGTGTCGGAGGCCGCCTCGGCGTTCTCTTCGGCGGCCTCGGCGGCGCCTTCCAGCTCGCCCTCGACGGGCTCCGGCTCGACCTGAGTCTGGGTATCGGCCTCGTCCTGCTGGCGGGCCAGCTCGTCGTCCAGCGGGGTCTGCGGATCTTTAGCCATGCGTCTCTCCTGAATGCCGGCCGGCGGCCGTGGCCGCCGGCGAGACTGATATGTCGGTGAAAAATGTCGTTGCCAGCTATATGGGGCTGGCCGCCTCGATCTCAAGGGAGAGAAGACACGGGAATCGGGGCGTGCGTTGTTCCCCCCGCTGAACTACTGTATAAACGCACAAGCCAGTGGATGAATAACCAGTAGTTTCGCCAGTCGTTCCGAAACCGGCCCCGGGAGGCATCATGCTGACAGAGCTCGCCATTCGTGACTTCGCCATCGTCGACCATCTGGAGCTCGAGCTCGGCGGCGGCATGACCGCCATCACCGGCGAGACCGGGGCCGGCAAGTCGATCCTGCTCGGCGCCCTGGGGCTGTGCCTCGGCGAGCGCGCCGATGCCGGCAGCGTGCGCCACGGCGCCGAGCGTGCCGACCTCAGCGCGCGCTTCGACATCGCCGCCCTGCCCGCGGCCCGGGAATGGCTGGCCGGCCGCGAGCTGCCCGAGGACGACTGCCTGCTGCGCCGCGTGGTGACCCGGGGCGGGCGCTCCAAGGCCTGGATCAACGGCCAGCCGGCCACCGTCGCCGACCTCAAGGCGCTGGGCGGCCACCTGATCGAGATCCACGGCCAGCACGCCCACCAGGCGCTGCTCGGTGAAGAGACCCACCTGCGGCTGCTCGACGACTTCGCCGGCCACGACGAGGCGGTGGCCGCCCTGGGCGAGACCTTCCGCGAGTGGCGCGAGGCGAAGCGTCGCCTCAAGCGGCTGGCCGAGGACGGCGATGAACTGCGCGCCCGCCGCCAGCTGCTGCGCTATCAGGTCGAGGAGCTCGACCAGCTGGCGCTGGCCGACGACGAGCTGACCGGCCTGGAGACCGAGCAGGAGGAGCTGGCCCACGCCGAGGAGCGCCTGCGCGAGGCCCAGTTCGCCGCCACCTGCTGCGACGGCGAGGAGGGCGGCGCCCTGCCGCTGCTGCAGCAGGCCGTGAACCATCTCTCCGCGCTGCCCGGCAGCGACCGCGGCGCCCTGGCCGAGGCGCTGACGATGCTCGGCGACGCCTGCATCCAGGTCGAGGAGGCCGGGCGCGAGCTCAACCACTTCGCCGCCGGGGTCGAGCTCGACCCCGAACGCCTGGCCTGGGTCGAGGAGCGCCTCGGCGAGGTCCATCGCATCGCCCGCAAGCACCACGTCTCCCCCGAGGAGCTGACCGAGCTGCACCAGCGCCTGGCCGCCGAGCTGGCCGAGCTGGAAGACGGCGGCGACGACCTGGAGGCGCTCGCCGCCGAGGTCGACGCCCTGGAGGCCCGCTGGCGCGAACAGGCCGAGGCCGTCAGCACCACCCGCCGCGCCGCCGCCGCGCGCTTCGGCACCGCCGTGCAGGACCAGCTGGCCTTCCTGGCCATGGGCAAGGCCCGCTTCGAGGTCGAGGTCAGCGAGCGCGAGGCGCCGGCCCCGGAGGGGCTCGACCGGGTGCGCTTCTTGATCAGCGCCAACCCCGGCCAGCCGGCCCGCCCGCTGGCCAAGGTGGCCTCCGGCGGCGAGCTGTCCCGCGTCAGCCTGGCGATCCAGGTGGTGGCGGCCCAGCACTCCACCATCCCCAGCCTGGTGTTCGACGAGGTCGACGTGGGCGTGTCCGGCGCCACCGCCGAGATCGTCGGCCAGCTGCTGCGCCGGCTGGGCGGCAACGGCCAGGTGATGACCGTGACCCACCTGCCCCAGGTCGCGGCCCAGGCCCATCAGCATCTGCACATCGCCAAGCAGGCCGAGGACGACACCACCCTGACCCGCATGGCGCTGCTCGACGAGGCCGGCCGCGTCGGCGAGCTGGCGCGCATGCTCGGCGGCATGACGCTGACCGACCAGACCCTGGCCCACGCCCGGGAGATGCTCGACGCCAGCCAGCGTGCCCGCCACTAAGGCGCTCCCACGCTCGCCGCCACGTCATCCTCCTCACCAACGAAAACGGCCCCGATCCGATGGATCGGGGCCGTTCGCTGTTCGGTGGCGGTCGCCGGCGCTTACTTCTTCAGGTTCAGCTCCTGGCGGGTCGCCTTGGACCCCTTCGGGCGAACGTAGAGCACCAGCGCGTGATCGACGAGCTCGTAGCCGTTCTCCTCGGCGATCTCCTGCTGGCGGCGTTCGATGGTCTCGTCGAAGAACTCGACGATCTCGCCGCTGTCCAGGCACACCATGTGATCGTGGTGCTCTTCCTGGGTCAGCTCGAAGACCGCGTGGCCGCCATCGAAGTTGTGGCGCGTCACCAGGCCCGCGGACTCGAACTGAGTCAGCACCCGATAGACGGTCGCGAGACCCACGTCCTCACCGGAGTCGAGCAGCGTCTTGTAGACGTCCTCGGCGCTCAGATGATGCTGATTGGTGGCATTCTCGAGGATATGCAGGATCTTGACGCGCGGCAGGGTCACTTTGAGACCGGCCTTGCGCAGTTCATGGTTCTGGTCGGCCATGGTTGCTCTTCGCAGTATCGGGTAGGGTCGGTTATGATCGACCGAAACCACGATAGTGAAGAACGGCCGCAAATGCAAAAGCTGAGCAGAATTGTCACCCTTTCCGTCGCCCTGACGCTGGTCAGCGGCTGCAGCTACTTCGGCGTCTACAAGCGCGACCTGGCCCAGGGCAACCTGGTGACCCCGGCAATGACCGAACAGCTGCACGCCGGCATGACGCGTCAGCAGGTCATCGACCTGATGGGCAGCCCGCTGCTCGAGGCGCCCTTCGATGCCAACCAGTGGGACTACGTCTATCGCCTGGACGAGGCCTACGGCGACATCGAACAGCGCCGCCTGACGCTGACCTTCGAGGGCAACCGCCTGGCCTCCGTCGAGCACGAGGGCGATTTCTCCCAACCGCCGGCGCTGATCTCCAAGCAGGGCATCGGCCCGTCCGGCGAGGCCGACGGCTCGCGCGGCAACCTCTTCAATGTGGTGCCGAACGAGGAATAGCCGAGAAAGGCCTCAGGAAGAGCGCGATGCGCGGGCGGCCCTGGCCGCCCGCGCTGCCTTGGGGTCGAGCTCGAGCGGGCGATAGACCTCCACGCGGTCGCCATCCTCGAGCGCGCGGGCCCCGGGGTCGCGCAGCGACTTGCCGAAGATGCCGAGATCGGCCTCACGGAAGGTCTCGGCCGGCACCTCGGGAAAGAGCGCCTCGAGCCCGGCCCGGGCCACGGCCTCCCGGGCCGTGGTCCCCTCGGGCACCGTCAGCTCGACGATGCGCTGACGCTGCGGCAGGGCGAAGGCCACCTCGACGCGCAGCATCTCAGTAACGGCCCCGACCGTAGAGATCGTCGGCGCGACGGGTGAAGGAGTCCACCAGCTGGCCCGCGACCTGCTGGAAGAGCTTGCCGAAGGCCATGCCCAGCAGGCGGTTGGCGAACTCGAATTCCATCTCCAGGCTCACCTTGCAGGCGCCGTCGCCCATCGCCAGGAACTGCCAGCGACCGCGCAGCCGCTTGAAGGGGCCGTCGACCAGCGACAGCTCGATGCGTTCGGGCTCGTGCAGGTCGTTGCGGGTGGTGAAGCTCTGCTCGATGCCGGCGCGCCCCAGGGTCATCTCGCCGACCAGGTGCGCTTCATCCCGTTCGATCAGCCGCGCCCGACGACAACCCGGCAGGAATTCCGGGTAGCGTTCGAAATCGTTGACCAGATCGAACATCTCCTGGGGGGTGTGCCGCACCAGGGCGGACCGATTGACCGTTGGCATTGACCTCTCCGCTGACTTCAAGGGGCCCAGGGCGTATCATGAGCGGTTATTTCGGCCTTGAATGGTATCACGCTTCCCCCCATATCGGAGGGGGCAGGCCGCCACCGGCAAGCACAGACACGAGGTTCCATGGCCAGCAATAAAGGTAAAGGCAAGGGTCCTGGCAGCAACGCCATCGCGCTGAACAAGAAGGCGCGCTTCGAGTACCACATCAACGAGACCTTCGAGGCCGGCCTGTCGCTGGCCGGCTGGGAGGTGAAGAGCCTACGTGCCGGCAAGGCACAGCTCACCGACACCTACATCCTGGTCAAGAACGGCGAGGCCTGGCTGCTGGGCAGCCACGTGACGCCGCTCAACACCACCAGCACCCACGAGGTCGCCGACCCGACCCGCACGCGCAAGCTGCTGCTGCACAAGAAGGAGATCGCCAGGATCTTCTCCCGCACCCAGGACAAGGGGCACACCTGCGTGCCGCTCAAGCTGTACTGGAAGGGCAACAAGGTGAAGTGCGAGCTGGCGCTGGTTTCGGGCAAGAAGCTGCACGACAAGCGAGCCACCGAGAAGGACCGCGACTGGCAGCGCCAGAAGGGCCGCATCATGCGCGAACAAAACCGCGGCTGAGGTGTCATAACTTCGACCATCCTGATAAGATGGCCACGTTTTGGGGGCGACATGGCTTCGACGCCGATGACAACCCCTGAGGTGCATGCCGAGAGCGTGATGTATCTCGTAAATCCAACATCACGATTAAATAGTCGCAAACGACGACAACTACGCTCAGGGCGCGCTGGCAGCTTAAACGCCGCTAGCTTCTAGTCCTACCCGGCGGTGATGTGCCCATTCATCACCAAAGGGCACGAGCTCAGATTGATGGGATCGCGGTTGGCCTTGTCCTCGCGTCAACCGTTAAATCTTAGAGGAATCGCGTTTCTGGATCCTGCCCGTCGGAGCCAGCGACGTTAAATCAAATGACGGAACTAAGCATGTAGAGCCGATGGGTGAGTGTCGGCGGACGCGGGTTCGATTCCCGCCGCCTCCACCAACACCAGAGAATCGCCACCCACCCGGGTGGCGTTTTTCGTTTGAGAAGAGCCAGGCGTCGCCGACGCGGTGTCGGCCCTTTCTCGACGACACGGGGTCGATTCCCGCCGCCTCGATCAACACCAGAGAAACGCCACCCACCCGGGTGGCGTTTTTCGTTTGGTAAGAGCCAAGCGTCGCCGACGCGGTGTCGGCCCTCTCTCGACGACACGGGGTCGATTCCGCCGCCTCGATCAACACCAGAGAAACGCCACCCACCCGGGCGGCGTTTTTCGCTTGAGAAGAGCCACCCTATCCGGCTGGCTTTCTTCGCTTCAACGGCCTCGAGACCGGCTTGCCCGGGGCGCAAGGCGCTGCGATATGATGAAGCCTTCCCCGCCGGACGCGAGCCCCGCATGGCCGATCATCTTCCGCCCATCCCCGAATTCCCCGAGCCCGACTGGGCCGCCGTCGAGCGCCGAGCGATCGTCGAGTGCGATGAGCCGCTGGTGCCGGTCAGCCTGGCGCCCGCACCACTGCACGCCTACCCGGTCTATGCCCGGCTCGGCATTCCCGGCGCCGTCCACGAATGCTACGTGCGCGAGGGCGTGTATCGCCGGCTGCTGGCGGTGGCCCGCGCCCTGCCGGAGGGCCTCAGCCTGCTGGTGATGGACGGCTGGCGTCCGTGGCGGGTGCAGCAGTACCTCTTCGACACGCTGCAGGAGACGATCCTGGCGCGCCATCCAGAGCTCGATGCCGAGACCCTGGCGGCGCGCACCCGGGAATTCGTCGCCCTGCCGAGCCAGTCGCCGGAGGCACCGAGCCCGCACCTGACCGGCGGCGCCGTGGACGTCACCCTGTGCGATGCCGACGGCCTGCCGCTGGAGATGGGCACGCTGTTCGACGAGGCCGTGCCGGCCTCCCACAGCGCCGCGCTGGAGCGCCTGGGCGCGCCCGACGACGCCGAGCGCCGGGCCCGCGACCATCGCCGCCTGCTGTATCACGCCATGACCGCCGAGGGCTTCACCAACCTGCCGAGCGAGTGGTGGCACTTCGACCTCGGCGATCCACTGTGGGCCCACTACGGCGACCATCCCGCCGCCCGCTACGGCGCCACCCGGCCGGTGACGCTGGAGAGCCGCTGGCGGCGCGGCGTCTAGCGCCACCCCGCCTTCCCACGGCCAGACACGACGACGCCGGGCCACTCAAGTGGCCCGGCGTCGTTCGGCGCGGTGCTTACGCTGGCGAGATCAGGCCGTGGCGTGCATCGCCAGGGCGGTATCCAGCATGCGGTTGGAGAAGCCCCACTCGTTGTCGTACCAGGCCATGACCTTCACCAGGCGACCGTTGGTCACGCGGGTGTGATTGCTGTCGAAGGTGGAGGAGTTGGCGTCATGGTTGAAGTCGATGGACACCAGCGGCTGGGCGTTGACCGCCAGCACCGGCGACGCCTGGGCCGCCTCGGCGACGATGGCGTTGATCTCTTCCTTGGTGGTGTCACGGCCCGCGGTGAAGGTCAGGTCCACCAGCGAGACGTTGATCACCGGCACGCGCACCGCCAGGCCGTCGAGCTTGCCGTCCAGTTCCGGCAGCACCAGCCCCACCGCCGCGGCGGCACCGGTCTTGGTCGGAATCATGGAATGCGTGGCGCTGCGGGCCCGGTAGGGGTCCGTGTGGTAGACGTCGGACAGGTTCTGATCGTTGGTGTAGGCGTGCACCGTGGTCATCAGGCCGTTCTCGATGCCCACCGTCTCGTTCAACACCTTGGCCACCGGGGCCAGGCAGTTGGTGGTGCAGGAGGCGTTGGACACCACCTTGTGCTCCGCGGTCAGCACGCCCTCGTTGACGCCGAAGACCACCGTGGCGTCGGCGTCCGGGCTCGGGGCGGACACCAGCACACGGCCGGCGCCGGCCTCGAGGTGCTTGCCGGCATCGGCGCGCTTGGTGAACAGGCCGGTGCACTCCATCACCAGGTCCACGCCCAGACGCTCCCAGGGCAGCTGGGCCGGGTCACGCTCGGAGCTGATCTCGATGCGATCGCCGTCGACCGTCAGGCTGCTCTCGTCGTGGGAGACCTCGAACGGGAAGTGGCCGTGCACGGTGTCGTGGCGCAGCAGGTGGGCATTGAGGGCCGGATCACCCAGGTCGTTGATGGCGACGACCTGCACGCGGTCGCGATAGCCACCCTCGTACAGGGCACGAAACACATTGCGACCGATACGACCGAAACCGTTGATGGCGATCTTGAGCGTCATGGCGGGATCCTCTCGAAACCTGTGACCGACTTGTCGGATGGGAGCGTGTCGAGCCGGAGAAGCGGCACTCGCCGCCTCGCGGGCGACCCGAAGGCTCGTCTGCCGCCCAATGTGGAACAGGATGGCGTTCGAGACAAGTGGTTTTTCGTAATTTTACAACACAGGGCCTCTCGTCACTCTTCCGGCACCCAGTTAAAATCTCTCCCCATAAGGGTTTAAAGGAAAAAAGGCCGCCGAGACCGCCCCGGCATCGACTTTGGTCGCAGGCGCTTTGTTTCGTAATATCACTACCGCTACGCTATCTTGACCCTCTCATTTCTCGCCCGCCGCACCGGCCGCGCCCACAGGAGAATCGGCATGTCTGATCGCCCCACCCCCCTCCGCCGCACCAAGATCGTCGCCACCCTCGGCCCCGCCAGCGACCGGGAGGGCGTGCTGGAGCAGATGATCGCCGCCGGCGTCGACGTGGTGCGCCTCAACTTCTCCCACGGCTCGGCGGACGACCATCGCCGCCGGCTGAGCGCGGTGCGCGAGATCGCCGCCCGCCAGGGCCGAAGCGTCGCCGCCCTGGGCGACCTGCAGGGGCCCAAGATCCGCATCGCCCGCTTCACCGAGGGCAAGGTCGTGCTCGAGGAAGGCGCGCCCTTCGTCATCGACGTGGCCCTCGACGGCCAGGCCGGCGACGCCAGCCGCGTCGGCTGCGACTATCGCGAGCTGGCCGACGACGTGAGCGCCGGCGACCGCCTGCTGCTCGACGACGGCCGGCTGGTGCTCGACGTCTCCCGCGTCGACGGCAGCGCCATCCACACCACGGTGGTGGTGGGCGGCGAGCTGTCCAACAACAAGGGCATCAACAAGCAGGGCGGCGGGCTCTCCGCCCCAGCGCTGACCGACAAGGACAAGGCCGACCTCGAGACCGCCATGGCCATCGGCGTCGACTATCTGGCCGTGTCCTTCCCGCGCAGCGCCGCCGATATGCAGGAGGCCCGCGCGCTGCTGGGCGAGGCCGGCCGCGAGATCGGCCTGGTGGCCAAGCTCGAGCGCGCCGAGGCGGTGGCCGACGACGAAACGCTCGACGGCATCATCGAGGCCAGCGAGGCGGTGATGGTGGCCCGCGGCGATCTCGGCGTGGAGATCGGCGACGAGGCGCTGATCGGCACCCAGAAGCGCATCATCAAGCACGCCCGCAGCCACAACCGTGCGGTGATCACCGCGACCCAGATGATGGAGTCGATGATCGAGTCGCCCTTGCCGACCCGCGCCGAGGTGTTCGACGTGGCCAACGCGGTGCTCGACGCCACCGACGCGGTGATGCTCTCCGCCGAGACCGCCGCCGGCGACTTCCCGGTCGAGACCGTGGAGGCCATGGCCCGGGTCTGCCTCGGCGCCGAGCGCGAGCGCATCGCCCAGTCCTCCGGCCACCGCATTCACGAGGGCTTCTCGAAGATCGACGAGACCATCGCCCTGTCGGCGATGTATGCCGCCAACCACCTGTCGGGCGTGGCCGCCATCGCCTGCATGACCTCCACCGGCTACACCCCGCTGATCGCCTCGCGCATCCGTTCCGGGCTGCCGATCGTCGGCCTGGCACACAGCCCCGTCGCCCAGCGACGCATGGCGTTGTATCGTGGTGTCATCTCGCTGCCCTTCGACACCAGCGAGATGTCGGCCGACGAGCTCAACGACCAGGCACTGGCCCGGGTGGTGGCTCAGGGCATCGCCGTTCAGGGAGACCACGTGATCCTTACCCGCGGCGATCACATGAACGCCCACGGCGGCACCAATACCCTGAGGATTCTCGAGGTGGAAGCCCAGCATGAGTGAGACACGTCCGCGGCGGGACATCCGCCGCACCCTGCCGGCCCGCAAGCGCATCGCGCTGATCGCCCACGATGGCAAGAAGCCGGAGATGCTGGCCTGGGCCGAGCGCTGGCAGGACACCCTGGCCCGCCACGAACTGGTCGGCACCGGCACCACCGCGACCCGGCTCGCCAGGCTGCTGGGGCTCGAGATCGAGCCGCTGATGAGCGGCCCGCTGGGCGGCGACCAGCAGATCGGCGCCCGCATCGCCGAGCAGGACCTCGACCTGCTGGTGTTCTTCTGGGACCCCTTCGCGCCCCAGCCCCACGACCCCGACGTCAAGGCGCTGCTGCGCCTGGCCGCGCTGTGGAACGTGCCGGTGGCCTGCAATCCCGCCAGCGCGGACTTCCTGCTCAGCTCGCCCCTGCTCGACCGCGACGTCGAGATCGATATCCCCGATGCCGGCGGCTGGATCTCGGCCCGTACCGACTGATCGCCGCGACAAGAAGACATAAAGATAGCCTTCAACGAGGACACCCCGCATGTTCCAGCTCACCCGCAGCGTCACCTGGCAGGCCCTGCAGCGCCTGCACGCCGACACCGCCAGTGACCGCATCGCCGACTACTTCTCCGCCGACCCGAAGCGCTTCGACAAGATGAGCCTGCGCGTCGGCGGCCTGTTCCTCGACTACTCCAAGCACCACATCTCGGACGCGGTGCTGGAGAAGCTGCTCGAGCTGGTCGATCACTCGGCGCTGGTCCAGCGCCGCGCCCAGATGTTCTCCGGCGACATCATCAACGTCACCGAGAACCGCCCGGTGCTGCACACCGCGCTGCGCAACGTCGGCGAAGGACCGCTGATGGTCGACGGCCAGGACGTGATGCCGGAGATCCAGCGCACCCGCGAGCAGATCCAGCGCTTCTCCGAGGCGGTGCGCAGCGGCGAGTGGAAGGGCTACAGCGGCGAGCGCATCAAGGACGTGGTCAACATCGGCATCGGCGGCTCCGATCTGGGCCCCAACATGGCCTGCCGGGCGCTGCTCAAGTACCGCCACCCGGACCTGAACTTCCACTTCGTTTCCAACGTCGACGGCGCCCACATCCAGAAGGTGCTCAACGGACTCGATCCGGCCACCACGCTGTTCATCGTCTCCACCAAGACCTTCTCCACCCAGGAGACGCTGCTCAACGCCAAGACCGCGCGGCGCTGGTTCCTGGAGCAGGCCGGCGAGGACGCCGACGTGGGCGCGCACTTCGTCGCCGCCTCCACCAACCGCAAGGCGGCGATGGCGTTCGGCATCCGCGAGGAGAACGTCTTCGAATTCTGGGCCTGGGTCGGCGGGCGCTACTCCATGTGGTCGTCGATCGGCCTGCCGATCGCGCTGGCCGTGGGCTTCGAGGGCTTCATGGAGATGCTCGAAGGCGCCTACGAGATGGACCAGCACTTCCTGAACGCGCCCAACGACGCCAACATGCCGGTGCTGATGGCGCTGATCGGGATCTGGTACATCAACTTCGCCGGCGCCGAGACCCACGCCATCGTGCCCTACGACCAGGCGCTGCATCAGCTGCCGTCCTTCCTGCAGCAGCTCGACATGGAGTCCAACGGCAAGTCGGTGGACATCTTCGGCCACCCGGTCGACTACAAGACCGGCCCGATCGTCTGGGGCCAGACCGGCTCCAACGGTCAGCACGCCTTCTTCCAGCTGCTGCACCAGGGCACCCGCTACGTGCCGATCGACTTCATCGCCTCGCTCAAGCCCGAGCCCGGCATGGAGGACCACCACTTCGCGCTGCTGACCAACATGCTGGCCCAGGCCAACGCCTTCATGGAGGGCAGCCAGAAGGGCAGCGACCTGGACCCCTACAGCTGCCCGGGCAACCGCCCCTCCAGCACCCTGCTGCTCGACGAGCTGACGCCGAAGAACCTCGGCGCCCTGATCGCCCTGTACGAGCACAAGGTCTTCGTCCAGGGCGTGATCTGGAACATCAACTCCTTCGACCAGTGGGGCGTGCAGCTCGGCAAGCGCATCGCCGGCGAGATCAGCGAGCGCATCGACGAGCACAGCCAGGACTTCGACGGCTCCACCCAGGGCCTGCTGACCCTGGTGCGCGAGCGCTTCCCGAGCCAGAAGCGCCAGGCGGCCGCCGACGAGGCGCCCAAGGCCAAGTCGGAACCGAAACCCAAGCGCAGCAAGGCCTCGAGCTGATTCAAGGAAGAGGGCGCCCGATGAGCCGAGGCGTAGCGTTGGCGCCCATGCCCTAAGGCGCTGAGTCGGGCGCCTGTGCCCTCAGGCGCGGGGTCGGGCGCCTATGCCCTCAGGCGCGGGGCCGGGCGCCTATGGAGAGCCACGCCCGACCCTCTGCCCCCACCAGGCCGCGGCCAGCCACAGCGGCACGCTGCCGACGCCATAGGCCAGCGCCAGCCAGAGGCGCGACGTCTCGAGCAGATAGAGCGTCTCCAGGCCGAACAGCGAGAAGGTGGTGAAACCGCCACAGAAGCCGGCCACCAGGAAGGGCTGCCAGCGGGCGGCATGGCCGGTGATGCGGTGGGCCGCCCGGGCGGCGAAGGCGGCGATCAGCCAAGAGCCGACCAGGTTGACCGCCAGGGTGCCCCACAGGAAGGCGCTGCCCAGCGCCTTCATCACGCCGAGCCCCACCAGATGGCGCGACAGCGCCCCCAGGCCGCTGCCGAGGCCCACCGCCAGATAGCTCCGCCAGCCCGTCATGCACCACCTCCGGCCAGCCACCAACCCAGCGCCACGGCGGCCACCCCCGCCACCAGGGTAATCAGCACGTTGGCCACGGCCGGGCCGGGGCGGCCCTCCTGCCACAGTGTCAGGGTCTGCAGGCTGAAGGACGACACCGTGGTGAAGCCCCCCAGACCGCCGACCGCCAGCAGCGACCAGGCGGGCGACGCCGTCACCGGCCAGCCCAGCGCCGGCGCCAGGGCGCCGATCGCCAGACAGCCCAGCACGTTCACCGCCAGGGTGCCCCAGGGGAAGCCACGCCCCAGCCAGCGCGCCGCCAGGTCACCCACCGCCAGGCGCGCCATGCCACCCAGCGCGCCCCCCACTGCCACCAGCCCCAGGCCGACGATGCCGCCGCTCATGATCCGTCTCCGCGTGAGTTCGCGACCATGCTAGCGAAGCCGCGGGGACCCGACAAAAAAACGCCACCCCCGGGGAGGGGTGGCGGAAAGACATGCTTGCCTTGCAGGGAACATCGTCATGGATGCTTGGCATCAAAGATGACATAGACTTCGACAGATGTACAACTCTCGTACACTATTGCAGGACCTTCGGGGCTCGACGCCTTCCACGCAGACTGGGAAGATGCGGACGATCCCCCGTTTTCGCTACACATCCACGCCACGACAAGGAGGCCCATCGCGTGACGCTCCCCAGACGAACCCTATTCCTCTTCGGCAGCTGGCTGCTGGCCTGCCTGCTGCTGGCCTCGGGGCCGCTGCAGGCGCAGCAGGGCGCCGACGGCCAGCAGGCGGCCAACGCCACCCTGGCCAGCCTGCTGGAGAACCCCGAGACCCGCCAGCAGCTGATCGACCAGCTGCGCGACGAGGCCCAGATCCCGACCGACGCCGCCACCGAGGCGGCGCAGGAAGTCGCCAGCGAGCCCTCGCTGCCGCGCCAGCTGGCCGAAGCCACCAGCCACGTCGTCGATGAGCTGGGCGGCCAGCTCGGCCAGGCCGCCGACACCCTGGTCGGCCTGTTCGGCGGCGGCCTGACCGATGATGGCGGCTTCGACATGAGCGCCTTCACCAGCGCCGCCCTGAACCTGGGCATGGTGATCCTGGCGACCCTCGTGCTGTTCGTCGCCATTCGCCGCCTGGTCCGCCCGCTCTTCACCCGCCTCAGCCAGTATTCGCTGAACGGCCAGGGCCTCCAGCCCATGCTGCGCCTGCTGCTGTGCGTCGGGATCGCGGCGCTGATCGATGCCCTGGTGGTGGCGCTGGCCTATGTCGGCGGCAATCTGGTGGCCACCTTCGCGGTGGGCGAGAGCGGCGAGCTCTCGACCCGCGCCTCGCTGTTCCTCAACGCCTTCCTGGTCATCGAGCTGCTCAAGGCCGCGGTGCGGATGCTGTTCGCCTCGCACTACGAGGGACTGCGCCTGCTGCCCATCGGGGCCGACAGCGCCCGCTACTGGAACCGCTGGATCGCCCGGCTGATCGGCCTGGCCGGCTACGGGCTGATGGTGGTGGTGCCGCTGGTCAACGCCTACCTGTCGCCCTCGCTGGGCAGCGCCGTGGGCACCCTGATCATGCTCGGCGCCTACGTCTACGCCGTGGCCGTGGTGATGCGCAATCGCCACAATCTGCGCCGGGCGCTGAACCACAAGGCCGGGCAGACCACCATGACCGCCAGCCGGGTCTCGCTGCAGCTGTTCGCCCGTACCTGGCACCTGTTCGCCCTGGCCTACTTCACCGTGGTGCTGGTGCTGACCCTGACCAAGCCGGAGACCGCCCTGCCCTTCGTCATGCTGGCGACGCTCAAGACGCTGGTGACCGTGCTGGCGGGCATGCTGATCTCCTCCTTCCTGACCCAGACCATCGGCCGCCGCATCCGGCTCAGCGACGAGCTGCGCCGCAAGCTGCCGCTGCTCGAGGCGCGCCTCAACAGCTACGTGCCTACCGCGCTGCGGGTGATACGCGCGGGGATCCTGATCGCCGTGGTGATGCTGGTGCTGAACGCCTGGGGCGCCTTCGATCTCGCCGCTTGGTACGCCTCCGAGGCGGGCCGCGACCTGCTCGGCAAGCTGCTCAGCGTGTTCATGATCCTGATCGTGGCCGCCGCCGCCTGGCTGGGGCTGGCCAGCCTGATCGAGCACAAGCTGAACCCCGAGACCGGGGGCGTGCCCTCGGCCCGCGCCCAGACGCTGCTGGCGCTGTTCCGCAACGCCCTGGCCATCGCCCTGGTCACGCTGACGGCGATGATCGTGCTGTCCGAGATCGGCATCAACATCGGCCCGCTGATCGCCGGCGCCGGGGTGCTGGGCCTGGCCATCGGTTTCGGCGCCCAGAAGCTGGTGCAGGACATCATCACCGGCGTCTTCATCCAGATCGAGAACGCCATGAACACCGGCGACGTGATCACGGTGGGCGGCATCACCGGGGTGGCCGAGAAGCTGAGCATCCGCTCGGTGGGCATCCGTGACCTCTCGGGCACCTATCACGTGGTGCCCTTCTCCAGCGTCGACACCGTCTCCAACTACATGCGCGACTTCGCCTACCACGTCGGCGAGTACGGCATCGCCTACCGCGAGAGCATCGACGAGGCGATCCAGGCGCTGCGCGATGCCTTCGACGACCTCTCCAACGACGAGGAGATCAAGCCCTGCCTGCTCGAGCCGCTGGAAGTGGCCGGGGTGATCGCGCTGGCCGACAGCTCGGTGAACATCCGCGTGCGCCTGATGACCACGCCGGGCGATCAGTGGGCCGTGGGCCGCGCCTACAACCGGCTGGTCAAGCTGCACTTCGACGCCGCCGGCATCGAGATCCCCTTCCCCCACACCACGCTCTACTTCGGGGCCGACAAGGAGGGCGGTGCGCCGCCGGCCAACCTGCGCGTCATGCAGCAGAACTTCTCGATCGACGGCAGCCCGGCCGGCCAGCCGCGGCAGGACGGCAACCATGTCGACGATCGTTTCAACCCGGCCGACACCTCGGCCCGCCGCGAGGTGCACAACCAGGACGACGTGGACTGAGTTCGCTCCCGGGCGGCGTCCACGAACGCCGCCCGGATCCTTTCACGCCCTCCTCCATGGGGGAGAACGCACCATGAAGAAGGGGCTGCCGATCGGCAGCCCCTTCTCTTGTTTCTGTTTCCTGCTCTCCTGTTGCCTGCCCCACCGGCATCGGCCGGCGGGCGGCCTGTTCAGGACGCCCGACGGGCGTTGCCGCGGGACAGGGTGTCCTCGGGCTCGGTGGGCTGAGGCAGCGAGGGCAGCGACTTGTCGAGCATCTCGACGCTCTGGCGGTAGTAGAGCTGGCTCTTGTTGTGCTCGCCCAGGTTGGCATAGAGCCGCGCCAGCTCGGCGCAGACCACGCCGCTCGGGCGCTGACGCTGACTGGCCTCGAAGTACTCCTGGGCCTTGCCCCAGTAGGCGTTGCGCAGCGACAGGCGACCCAGGGACAGCAGCAGGTCCGGGTCGTTGGGACGCTCCTGCAGCCACTTCTCGGCCACCACCAGCTGGCGGGCGGCGTCGACCTCGAGCAGGCCGTAGCGCAGCACCAGGCGGCTGTCCCACTGCTCCTTGAGCGAGTGGCGCAGCAGCCGCTCGGCGATGCCCTGCTCGTTGCCCCGCACCAGCGCCTCGGCGTAGAGCACGATCAGCTCGACGTTGTTGCGCAGCGGCTCGGGCATGTCGGCCCACAGGTTGCGGACGCGCTCGATGTCGCCCGGCTGACGCGCCTCGCGGCCGATCAGCTCGCGATAGGCCTGCCGCTCGAGCTGCTCGCGCTCCTCCGGGGAGATCAGCTGCTGAGCCCCCAGCCGCGGCATCAGGCGGCGCAGGCCGTCCCAGTCGCTGAGGCTGATGTAGGCCTGCTTGAGCTGCTTGAGCACCTGCGGGTGATTGGGCAGATGGCGATCCAGGCGGGTGAGGATGGCCAGGGCCTCCTCGTACTGCTGGCGATCCAGCATCAGCTGGGCCTGCATCATGCCCACCGCGGTGTCGGCGCCCTCGGTGCTGAGGTGCGCGCGCTTGAGCAGGGTATCGGCCTGCTCGTAGCGACCCTGGTAGTGGGCCGCCAGCGCCGCGGAGAGGTAGTTGACCAGCGGCGTGCTGGAGTCGTCGGCGGCCTTGACCAGCGACTTCTCGGCGCGCTTCCAGCGGCCCTCGGCCAGCGCCACCAGGCCGCGCACGGTGCGCTTCATGGCGGTGCGGTTGCGCGAGCGGCTGTTCCACACCTTGAAGCGCGACACCGGCCGCGACAGCCGCATCAGCAGGCGCAGCGCGAAGTGCAGCACGATGAAGGCGGCCAGCAGCAGCACCAGGCCGAACCAGAAGGAGGTCTGGTAGGAAGTGTCGCCGACGCGCACCAGCCAATAGCCGGGCACCGACATCATCAGCTGACCGAACAGGGCCCCGACCGCGAGCCCGACGACGATGAGCAGGATCAGCTTTCTCATGATGCGCCTCCCTGGCCGTTGCCGCCGGCCTCAAAGCGACGATCGATGAACTCGGCCAGCGCCTGCTGGGACGCGCTGATGTCGGGCAGCTCGGGGCGGATGGTGCGGCCCTGGAGCTCCTCGAGCCGGTTCATCACCGACTGCACGCCCTCGTCGTCGGTGTCGTAGTAGCCGTCGATCAGGGTCAGCGCCTTGTCGAGGCTGGCATCGAAGAGTTCCTGCTCCTCCTTGAGCAGCGCCAGCTGGGCCTGCTCGAGGATCAGCCGCACGCTCTGGCGCAGGTAGGACTCCTGCTCCGGCGTGATCAGCGCCTCCAGGGCCTCGTCATGCTTGCGCACGGTGACCAGCTCCTGGAGCTCCTCGCCGAAGCGCGAGAGCTGCTGCTGCCAGCCGCCGCTGGGCGCCTCCTCGATGGTGGAGTTGGCGGCGATCTCCTCGATGTCCTGGGCCAGCGGCAGGCCGGCGATCTGCTCCTGCTGGGCGTTGAGCGCCAGGTAGAGGCCGGTGCGGTCGACCCGGGGCACGGCTTCCAGCTCGGCCAGCTCGGAGGCGATATCGCGGCGGATCGGCAGCAGCGCCGGGTTGTCCGCCTCGCGCAGTCGGGCGTCGGCGGTGCGCAGCAGCGCCATGGCACCCTCGACGTCGCGCTCGAGCTGCAGGCGCTGGTTGGCCAGGCGCAGCAGGTAGGCGGCCTCGGCATGGAGCCAGTCGCGCTCGTCGGTCTGCTGCTCGCTCGCCAGGTCCTCGAGCACCCGGTCGAGGGCGTCGTCGACGCTGCCGCGGTAGTCGGAGAACTCGCTGCGCAGGTCGCTGATGGCGGATTCGCGCTCGCTCTGGCCGCTCTCCAGCCGCGAGGCCAGGTCGTCCAGCTCGCCCTGGGTCGCGGGCTGCTCGGGCAGCGCGGCCAGGTTCTGCTGCTGGGCGTCGAGCCGCTGCCAGACCTGCCAGCCGAAGTAGGCGCCGCCGGCGCCGAGCAGGATCACCAGCCCCAGCGCCACGGCGCCGGCCTTGCGGCCGCCCTTGCCGGAACCGTCATTGCCGCCGGCAGCGGTGGTACCGCCGCTGCCGCCGGACTTGCCCGACGCCGGCTGGCTCGCCCCGCGCGATGTCGCCGCACTGCCAGAGGCGGCCGCGGCGCCGCTCTTGCCGCCGGAGGCGGCGCCCTTGGCCGGCGCGGCGGCATCGGCCTTGCTACCGGCAGAAGCGTCGGCCTTGGCGGACGACGGTTGGGAAGAGGCCTTGTCGCCGCTCGACTCGCTGCCCTTGGCGGACGACGACTGGGAAGAGGCCTTGCCGCCGCTCGACTCGCCGTCCTTGGCGGACGACGGCTGGGGAGAGGCCTTGTCGCCGCTCGACTCGCCGCCCTTGGCCGCGCCGCCGCCCTTGCCGCGACGCCGGGACCGGCGCGATGAAGTGCCGC
Organism: Halomonas sp. B23F22_10; assembly: GCF_043496975.1. Lineage (NCBI taxonomy): Bacteria > Pseudomonadati > Pseudomonadota > Gammaproteobacteria > Oceanospirillales > Halomonadaceae > Halomonas > Halomonas sp. B23F22_10. The sequence continues at coordinate 74,565 of NZ_JBIEKF010000005.1, forward strand.
CGCTCGGGGTCGCCTCGGCCTCGACCTGGGGCGACGAGTCGGCGCCATTCCCGGCGCCGGAGGGCGTCTGTTGTTCGTCCTGATCGTTGTATTGCTTACTCATCTGTCGCTAGCCCTTTTCGAGATCGTCATGATCGACATCGGCCCTCTCCGGGTCTCCCTCGGCCACGGCCTTCGCCAGCGCGGCGGGCGTGGCTCCCGCCGCCACCGCGGGGCGACGAAACCCCAGCGTGCCGGCCAGTGTAGCCAACCGGGTACTGGACACGATTAGCGGTTGGTGCAAAGCGGCGCGCGAGCACCATCTTGCCAGATGTTCGAGAATTTCTCCGCTGGTCACCACCAGGGCGCGATAGTCGCCCGTGGCGAGCCGCCGCGCGAAGGCCGCGTCGGGGTCGAGCAGGCGGCGGCGATAGAGCGCCAGCCGGGTCAGCTCGGCCCCGCGCGCGGCGAGCGTCTCGCCCAGCAGCGCCCGGCCGCCCTCGCCCGCCGCCAGCAGCACCTTCTGCTCGTCGAGGCGCTTGAGCGACCCCAGGCCGAGCAGCGCCTCGCTGGTGTCGCCGTTGCCGGCCGGCGCCAGGTGCACCCGCACGCCCAGCTCGCGGTGCAGCACCTCGGCGGTGGCCGCACCCACGGCATAGTAGTCGAGGCCCACCGGCAGCTGCGGCCAGTAGCGGTCCAGTGCCTCAACCAGGCATTCGGCGGCGAAGGGGCTGACCACCACCACCCGCCGGAACTGATCGAAGTCCAGCCAGGCGTTTCGCTGCGCCTGGGTCTCCGGCAGGGCCTCGAGGGCCATGGCCTCGCCGCGCTCGACGGCGAAGCCGTGCGCGGCGATGGCCTCGGCCAGCGCCGCGGCCCGGGGCCCAGGACGGCAGATCAGGACCGGCGCTGTCGCCATCAGCCGCCGCCGTAGACCTCGGCGAGGATATCGCCGGCGCCCAGGTCCAGCAGCTCCTCGGCGACGCGGATGCCCAGCGCCTCGGGCTCGTGGATCGAGCCGCGGCCCTCGGCGCGCAGCACCTCGGTACCCTCGGGATTGCCGACCAGGGCGCGCAGCCACAGGGTCTGGCCGTCGTCCTCGAACACGGCGTGGCCGCCGATCGGCACCTGGCAGCCGCCCTCGAGGCGCGTGTTCATGGCGCGCTCGGCGCGCACCCGCGTGGCCGTGGCCGGATCGTCGAGCGGCGCCAGCAGCGAGATCAGCTCGGCATCGTGCATGCGGCACTCGATGCCCAGCGCCCCCTGGCCGCAGGCCGGCAGGCAGACCTCCGGCGGCAGCTCCATGGTGATGCGATCGCCCAGCCCCAGGCGCTTGAGCCCGGAGGTGGCCAGCAGGATGGCGTCGAACTCGCCGTCGTCGAGCTTGCCGAGGCGGGTCTGGACGTTGCCGCGCAGGCTCAGCACCTCGAGGTCGGGGCGCGCCTCGCGCATCTGCAGGCCGCGGCGCAGGCTGGAGGTACCGATGCGCGCGCCCTCGGGCAGCTCGTCCAGGGAGGCATAGTGATTGGAGACGAAGGCGTCGGTGGGATCGGCGCCCTCGAGGATCACCGACAGCCCCAGGCTCTCGGGGAAATGCATCGGCACGTCCTTCATCGAGTGCACCGCGATGTCGGCGCGGCCGTCGAGCATCGCCTCCTCCAGCTCCTTGACGAACAGCCCCTTGCCGCCGACCTTGGCCAGCGGCGTGTCGAGGATCTTGTCGCCGCGGGTGGACATCGGCACCAGCTCCACCTTGAGCTCGGGGTGCGTCGCCATCAGGCGGTCACGGACGTGCTCGGCCTGCCACAGGGCCAGCTGGCTCTTGCGGGTGGCGATACGCAACGTTGTCATGGCTTGCACAGGCTTCTCTCCGTCCCGGTTCATAGCGCCGGCGCCTGTTCACGCGGGCGCCCGGTGATCTCTGATATAGCTTCATCATAAAGGACCCGGCAGGCCAGGAAAATCGCCGCCCTGCCAGGACGCCCTCCGAATCCGTCGCCGCGAGGCATGAACGGGGCGCCGGGGCGGCGGCCGCGGAAGCGTCCCGCCCCCTCGCCTGACCCGCGGACTCTGGTACACTTTCCGCCATGTCAAGCCGGCACGGCCCGCCGCTCGCCGCCTCCTCTCACCGTCATGCAGGATGTCAGCCCGATGAGCCAGACCCCGACGAACGATAGCACCAACCAGTCCTGGGGCGGCCGCTTCAGCGAGCCCACCGACGCCTTCGTCGCCCGCTTCACCGCCTCGGTCGACTTCGACCAGCGCCTGGCCCACCACGATATCCAGGGGTCCCGCGCCCACGCCACCATGCTGGCACGGGTCGGGGTGCTCACCGAGGACGAACGCGACGCCATCCTGGCAGGCCTCGACGAGGTCCAGGCGGAGATCGAGGCCGGCACCTTCGAGTGGTCGGTGGACCTCGAGGATGTACACATGAACATCGAGGCGCGGCTCACCGACAAGATCGGCATCACCGGCAAGAAGCTGCACACCGGCCGCTCGCGCAACGACCAGGTCGCCACCGACATCCGCCTGTTCCTGCGCGACGAGATCGACACCGTGGGCGCCGAGCTGGCCCGCCTGCGCCAGGGCCTGATCGCGCTGGCCGACCGCGAGGCCGACACCATCATGCCCGGCTTCACGCACCTGCAGACCGCCCAGCCGGTGACCTTCGGCCACCACCTGCTGGCCTGGCAGGAGATGCTCGCCCGCGACCACGAGCGCCTGCTCGACTGCCGCAAGCGGGTCAACGTGCTGCCGCTCGGCGCCGCCGCCCTGGCCGGCACCACCTACCCGATCGACCGCCACGTGACCGCCGAGCTGCTGGGCTTCGACCGCCCCGCCGAGAACAGCCTCGACGCCGTCAGCGATCGCGACTTCGCCATCGAGTTCACCGCCTTCGCCAGCACCCTGCTGATGCACCTGTCGCGCATGAGCGAGGAGCTGGTGCTGTGGACCAGCGCCCAGTTCGACTTCATCGACCTGCCCGACCGCTTCTGCACCGGCTCCTCGATCATGCCGCAGAAGAAGAACCCGGACGTGCCGGAGCTGGTGCGCGGCAAGACCGGCCGCGTCTACGGCCACCTGATGGGCATGCTGACGCTGATGAAGTCCCAGCCGCTGGCCTACAACAAGGACAACCAGGAGGACAAGGAGCCGCTGTTCGACGCCCTGACCACCGTGCAGGACTGCCTCAAGGCGTTCGCCGACATGGTGCCGGCCATCGAGGCCAAGGCCGACAGCATGCGCGAGGCCGCGCGCAAGGGCTTCTCCACCGCCACCGACCTGGCGGACTACCTGGTGTGCCGCGGCGTGGCCTTCCGCGACGCCCACGAGATCGTCGGCCAGTCCGTGGCCTATGGGCTGCGCGAGGGCAAGGACCTCTCCGACATGAGCCTCGAGGAGCTGCGCCAGTTCTCCGACGTGATCGAGCAGGACGTGTTCGAGGTGCTGACCCTCGAGGGCTCGGTGGCCGCCCGCAACCACATCGGCGGCACCGCCCCGGACCAGGTGCGCGCCGCCGCCCAGCGCGCCCGCGAGGCCCTGGCCGCGCTGAGCGCCGATCGCACCCAGGGAGGCGAGGGCTGATGCGCCGCCTCGCCCCCCTCGCCCTGCTGACGCTCGCCCTGCTGGCCGGCTGCGGCCAGAAGGGCCCGCTCTACCTGCCCGGCGACGAGGCCGCGGCGGAGCGCTACGGCCCCCGCGATGCCCAGCAGAGCGACGACACCCAGGACAACGACGCCAACGCCGACGACACACGCAGCGCCGAGGAAGACTGATGGACCATTTCGAATATCGCGACGGCGTGCTTCACGCGGAAGACGTGGCCCTGCCGCGGCTGGCCGAGGAGTTCGGCACCCCCTGCTACGTCTACTCCAAGGCCACCCTGGCGCGCCACTTCCGCGCCTACACCGAGGCGCTGGGCAGCCACCCGCACCTGATCTGCTACGCGGTGAAGGCCAACTCCAACCTGGCGGTGCTCAACCTGCTGGCGCGGCTCGGTGCCGGCTTCGACATCGTCTCGGTGGGCGAGCTGGAGCGGGTGCTGGTGGCCGGCGGCGATCCGGCCAGGATCGTGTTCTCCGGCGTGGCCAAGGAGGAGAACGAGCTCGAGCGCGCGCTCTCGGTGGGCATCAAGTGCTTCAACGTCGAGTCCCGGGCCGAGCTCGAGCGCCTCGACGCCGTGGCCCGGGGCATGGGCAAGGTCGCCGCGGTCTCGCTGCGGGTCAATCCCGACGTCGACGCCGGCACCCACCCCTACATTTCCACCGGGCTCAAGGACAACAAGTTCGGCATCCCGGTCGACGAGGCCCATGAGGTCTACCGTCGGGCCGCGGCCATGGAGCACGTCCGCGTCACCGGGCTGGACTGCCACATCGGCTCCCAGCTGACCGACACCACGCCCTTCCTCGACGCCCTCGACCGGCTGCTGGTGCTGCTCGAGAAGCTGCGCGAGGACGGCATCGAGATCGAGCACCTCGACCTCGGCGGCGGCCTCGGCGTGACCTATCAGGACGAGCGTCCGCCGCAGCCGTTCGACTACGCCACCGCGCTGCTCGAGCGGCTGTCGTGCTGGCCGGGCAGCGAGCGTTTGACGCTGCTGTTCGAGCCGGGCCGCTCGATCGCCGCCAACGCCGGCGTGCTGCTGACCCGCGTCGAGTTCCTCAAGCCCGGCGAGACCAAGAACTTCGCCATCGTCGACGCGGCCATGAACGACCTGATCCGGCCCTCGCTCTACCAGGCCTGGCAGGCGATCCTGGCGGTCGACACCGGCGCCGAACGCGCCAGCGACACCTACGACGTGGTCGGCCCGGTGTGCGAGACCGGCGACTTCCTCGGCAAGGACCGCGAGCTCGCCATCGCCCCGGGCGACCTGCTGGCGGTGCGCTCCGCCGGCGCCTACGGCTTCGTCATGGCCTCCAACTACAACAGCCGCCCGCGCCCGGCCGAGGTGATGGTCGACGGCGATCGTGCCCACCTGGTGCGCCGCCGCGAGCGGCTCGAGGACCTGTGGGCCGGCGAGGCGGTGCTGCCGGACGACAGCGCGGAGACGCCTTGATGCTGCTGCAGTTCACCAAGATGCACGGGCTGGGCAACGACTTCATGGTGGTCGACCTGATCAGCCAGCGGGCGCGGCTGCGCGACGAGCAGATCCGCGAGCTGGCCGACCGCCGCTTCGGCATCGGCTTCGACCAGCTGCTGGTGGTCGAGCCGCCGCGCGACCCCGACATGGACTTCCGCTACCGGATCTACAACGCCGACGGCAGCGAGGTCGAGAACTGCGGCAACGGTGCCCGCTGCTTCGCCCGCTTCGTGCGTGACCAGCGCCTGACCCACAAGCACGAGATCCGCGTCGAGACCGCCGGCGGCCCCCTGACCCTGGTGGTCGAGGAGGACGAGCGGGTGCGCGTCGACATGAACACCCCGCGCTTCGCCCCCGAGACGCTGCCCTTCGAGGCCGACGAGGACCGCCCGCGGCACGCGCTCACCGTCGAGGGCGAGACCCTCGAGGTCGGCGTGGTGTCGATGGGCAATCCTCACGCGGTGCTGCGGGTGGACGACGTCGACACCGCCCCGGTGGCGCGCCTGGGCCCGCTGATCGAGCATCACCCGCGCTTCCCGAAGCGGGTCAACGCCGGCTTCATGCAGGTCGTGTCGCCGCATGAAATCCGCCTGCGCGTCTTCGAGCGCGGCAGCGGCGAGACCCTGGCCTGCGGCACCGGCGCCTGCGCCGCGGTGGCCACCGGCATCCGCCTGGGCTGGCTCGAGAGCCCGGTCACCGTGCACCTGCCCGGCGGCGACCTGGAGATCGCCTGGCCCGGCGGCGAAACCCACCTGACCATGACCGGACCCGCCACGCGGGTCTTCGAGGGACGCGTACCCCTGGCATAAAGACCGACAACACCGCGCGCCCAACGCAGAGGAGAGATCGCCCATGAGCCAAGCCGCCCCCGAGCCGCGCAAGACCCTGGACCCCGACATCGTCGCCCAGTGGCTGGCCCGCCACCCGGACTTCTTCGTCGGCCGCGAGGGGCTGCTGCAACAGCTCCGGGTACCGCACCCCGAGGCCCGGGGCGCCACCTCCCTGCTGGAGCGCCTGGTGCACGACCTGCGCGGCCGCGCCGAGCAGGCCGAATGGCGGCTCGAGCAGCTGCTCGAGTCGGCCCGTCACAACGAGGCCCAGTATCGGCGCACCCGCGAGCTGGTGCTGGCGCTGCTCGAGGCCGAGGACCGCGATGCCCTCGGCCAGGCGCTGGCGACCCAGTTCAGCGAGCGCTTCCAGGTCCCGGCGCTGGCGCTGTGGTGCCCGTCCTCGCTGACCGACGACGAGCCGACGCCGCCCCAGGCGCCTCGCCAGGTACTCGACGACCACTCGGCCCAGCGCCTCAACGCACTGCTCGATGGCCGGGCCAGCCGCTGCACGCGGCTCACGCCCACCGACTGGAAGCGCCTGCTGCCCCATGCGCCGGCGCCCGATCAGGCCGGCTCCTGCGCCCTGGCGCGGCTGACCCTGGGCGAGCCCATGGGCTATCTGGTACTGGCCAATCCCAATCCGGATCACTTCCGCGCCAGCATGGACACCCTGTTCACCGAATACGTCGGCGACGTGGTGGCCCGGCTGCTGGTGCGGCTGACGCCCGCCCGCCATGGCTGACGACACACCGCTGGCGCGCCAGGTCGAGGCCTGTCTCGCCGAACTCGCCCGCACGGCCAGCCCGGCCACGGTGAGCGCCTATCGGCAGGATCTGGCGGCGCTGGCCGCCTTCCTCGAGGCCCAGGACGTGGACGACGGTGGCGCGCTGGACGTGGCCCTGATGCGCCGCTTCCTTGGCGGCGAGCGGGCCCGCGGCCTGGCGCCGCGCAGCCTGGCCCGACGCCGCGCGGCCGTGGCACGCTTCGCCGAATGGCTGCGGCGCGACGGCCGGCTGGCCCACAACCCGACGGAGCTGGTGCGCACGCCCAAGGCGCCGAAGGACCTGCCGCGCCCGGTGGACGTGGACGCCCTGGCGCGCTTCCTCGACACGCCCCACGACGGCTCGCCGCTGTCGGTTCGCGACCAGGCCATGCTCGAGCTGTTCTATTCGAGCGGCCTGCGCCTGGCCGAGCTGGCCGCCCTCGACCTGACCGACCTCCAGCCCCAGCGGGTGCGAGTGCTGGGCAAGGGCGGCAAGCCGCGTCAGGTGCCGGTGGGCGGACGCGCCCGCCAGGCCCTGGACGCCTGGCTAAGCGTGCGCGGCGCCCTGGCGGGCGACGGCGAGGGCGCGCTGTTCGTCGGCGCCCGGGGCGGGCGCCTCGGGCACCGGGCGATCCAGCAGCGCCTGGCCCAGCTGGCCCGGCGGCGCGGCCTCGACGAACACCTGCATCCGCACCGCCTGCGCCACTCCTTCGCCAGCCACCTGCTCGAATCCAGCCAGGACCTGCGCGCGGTCCAGGAACTCTTGGGCCATGCCCACCTGTCGACCACTCAGGTCTACACCCGGCTGGACTGGCAGCACCTGGCCGCCGGATACGACGCGGCACATCCCCGGGCGCGACGCCGCCCCGACGACAGCGACACTTCCCCATGACCCGACGCCCCCTCTCTCCCCCCGGCCAGCGCCCCCTCCAGGCCCTGACCTTCGATCTCGACGATACCCTGTGGGACAACCAGGGCGTGATGACCCTCACCGAGGAGGGGCACTACGCCTGGCTCGACGCGTCTCTCGCCGCCTGGCTCGACGAGCGCGGCGAACACGCCCTGGGCCGCTTCGCCGAGCGGGAGCCGATCGAGGCCTACCAGCGCCGCCGGCGCGAGCTGGCCGAGCGCCATCCGCTGCGCCGCGGCGACTTCACCTGGATCCGCGAGCAGGCGCTGTGTGCGCTGCTGGAGGAATTCGGCCTGCCCCGCTCGGCGGCCTGGATGTGGGCGCTGGCGGCCATGGAACACTTCCACCACCTGCGCCTGCGCGTCTCGCCCTATCCGGAGGTGGAGCCGATGCTCGAGGACCTGCGCCGGCGCTACCGGCTGGCCTCGATCACCAACGGCAACCTGGCCTTCCACCGGCTCGAGCTGTCGCGCCACTTCGAGGTCTCGATCGCCGCCGGCGAGATGCACGCCCCCAAGCCGGACCCGCGCTGCTTCCTGATGACGCTAGCCAAGCTCGGCACCACGCCGGAGCGGGCGATGCATATCGGCGATTCCTGGCAGGAGGACATCCTGCCGGCGGTGCGGCTGGGCATGCAGGCGGCCTGGATCGCCGGCGACACGCCCCACGGCGAGGCGATGCCGGCCGGCGTGCACCGGCTCTCGCATATCCGCGAGCTGCCGGCGCTGCTGGAGAGGCTGGGTAAGGAATGATGTGAAGCACTCGACCGGGGCGCCGGGGGAAGGTGCCGACCGGCCGAGCGACGCCGAGGCTTACTGGGGTTCGGAGAGCAGCCAGTCGTCGAGGCGCTGATGTACTTCCTCGATGCCATCCTTCTTGAGCGACGAGAACAGCTGCACGCTCACCAGATCCTCCCACTCGCGCAGCCGCGAGCGCACCTGCTGCAGGGCGTTCTTGGCCGCACCGCGCTTCAGCTTGTCGGCCTTGGTCAGCAGGATATGCACCGGCATGTCGGCCTCGTCGGCCCAGCCGAGCAGGGTCTGGTCGAACTCGGTGAGCGGATGACGCACGTCCATCAGCAGCACCAGCCCCCGCAGCGAGGAACGCCGGCGCAGGTAGTCGGAGAGGTGGCGCTGCCACTCCAGCTTCACCTGCTCGGGGACCTTGGCATAGCCGTAGCCCGGCAGGTCGACCAGGCGATGCGCGTCGCCCTCGTCCAGCGAGAAGAAGTTGATCAGCTGGGTCCGACCCGGCGTCTTGGAGGTGCGCGCCAGCGCCTTCTGGCGCGTCAGGGCGTTGATGGCGCTGGACTTGCCGGCGTTGGAACGGCCGGCGAAGGCGACCTCGGCCCCGGCATCGGCGGGACATTTCGCCAGCGTCGGCGCACTGGTGATGAAGCTGGCTGCCTGGTAATTGAGGCGCGACATGGCGGGGTTCCTGACGTCGATCAAGGGCGTCGCGGGTTGCATTTCCGCGATTCCGGTGTTCCTTTTATACTGCAGTCGATTTTGTCTGCGGCCGGGGACGGCAGTATACACCGTGCACCCAACGCCAGCGACCGGCGGCCCGGCCAGCTCCACCACTAACGGCAGTGTGGATTCGCGATGAGAAAGCTTCTGGCAAGCCTGGCCATTTCCCTGAGCGCCACCGGCGCCGCCCATGCCGCGTCCCTGGCGCAGGCCGATGCCGCCACCGGCGCCGCCCATGCCGCGTCCCTGGCGCAGGCCGATGCCGCCGCCGGAGGCGACAAGGCCGCGGCCTGCGCCGCCTGCCACGGCCAGCAGGGCGTCGGCATCACCCCGGCCTTCCCTAACCTGGCCGGCCAGCAGGCCTCCTACCTGGCCAAGCAGATCATGGACATCCGCGACGGCAACCGTCAGGTGCCGCAGATGGCCGGCCAGGTGGACGGCTTCTCCGATCAGGACGCCTGGGACGTGGCCGCCTACTACGCCGGCATGGAACCGGCGCTGGGCCAGGCCGACCCCGATCCCGCCCTGGTCGAGCGTGGCCGCGAGCTGTACCGCGCCGGCGACATGGAGAAGGGCCTGCCGGCCTGTGCGGCCTGCCACACGCCCACCGGCGCGGGCATCGGCAGCGCCGTCTATCCCGCCCTGTCGGGCCAGCAGCGCGACTATGTCGTCTCCACCCTGCAGGCCTTCGCCGCCGGCGAGCGCGCCAACGATCCAAGCGCTATCATGCGCGACATCGCCGCCAAGATGAGCGACCGCGACATGGAGGCGGTGGCCAACTACGTACACGGTCTGCACTGAGCCGGGCCCCGCGAGCGCGGCCGCGCGCCGCGCTCGACGCCTTCAGGGAACCCACGGCCCGGCGGCGACTCCAAGGCCGCGAACGCCGTTCCCGAATGACGGCGATCGGATCACGTCAAATCAAGGAGAGACTCCCCGAATGTTCAAGTCACTGATGGTCGCCGTGGCCGGCCTCGGCCTGTCCACCCTCGCCTCCGCTGCCCCGGTCGCCGGACAGGACTACACCGTGCTCGACGAGCCGGTCCAGACCCAGGTCGCCGACGGCAAGATCGAGGTCACCGAGGCCTTCTGGTACGGCTGCCCGCACTGCTACGCCCTGGAAGAACCCCTCAACGCCTGGGTCGACGAGCTGCCCGAGGACGTCGAGTTCCAGCGCATGCCGGCCACCATGGGCGGCGCCTGGAACCGCCACGCCACCGCCTTCTATGCCGCCCAGCAGCTGGGCATCCAGCAGGAGATGCACAGCGACTTCTTCGACGCCATCCACGAGCAGGGCGCCCAGCTGACCGACAACGAGGACATCGCGGCCTTCTTCGGCCAGTACGGCGTCAGCGAGGACGAGGCCCTCGACGCCCTGGACGCCTTCGGCGTGAAGTCCCAGGTCAACCGCGCCCACGCGCGGATGCGCAACATGCAGCTGATGGGCGTGCCGGCGCTGGTCGTCGACGGCCGCTTCGTGGTGACCCCGAGCACCGCCGGCAGCCTCGACAACATGCCGCAGATCGCCGACGCCCTGGTCGAGCAGGTGCGCGAGGAGCGGGCCGAATAACATGAGTCATCAGGCCGAGGACAGGGGCCTGGCCCCGCACGCGAAGCCCCTGAAGCTGCTGACCTTCAACCTGCAGGTGGGCATCCAGACCTCGGCCTATCATCACTACCTGACCCGGGGCTGGCAGCACCTGCTGCCCCACCCCCGCCGCGGCGAGCGCCTCGACGCCATGGGCGAGGTGCTCAGCGGCTTCGACATCGTCGGCCTGCAGGAGGTGGACGGCGGCAGCTTCCGCTCCGGCCACGTCAATCAGGTCGACTATCTGGCCAGCCACGGCGGCTTCCCCCACCACTACCAGCAGCTCAACCGCAACCTGGGGCGCGTCGCCCAGCACAGCAACGGCCTGCTGTCGAAGCTGCCGCCGGCGCGCATCGAGGAACATCGACTGCCCGGCACCCTGCCCGGGCGCGGCGCCATCCACGCCCGCTTCGGCGAGGGACCCGACGCCCTGCACGTGTTCGTCGCCCACCTGGCGCTGAGCCATCGCGGCCGCGTGCGCCAGCTCGACTATCTCAGCGAGCTGATCCGGCCCCTGCGCCACGTGGTGGTGATGGGCGACCTCAACTGCACGCCGGACCAGATCCACGCCCATTCGCGCTTCCGCGAGGCACTGCCGTTGCATCCGGTGCGCCCGCCGCTCAGCTATCCCTCCTGGCAGCCCCGCCGCGCCCTGGATCACATCCTGCTCTCTGACTCGCTGGAGGCCGACCGCGTCGAGGTGCTGGAGCACCTGTTCTCCGACCATCTGCCGGTGGCGATCGAGATCCGGCTGCCTGCCGCCTGCCACGCCAGCCTGGCTCGAGGATAGGGCCGGAGACGGCGGCACAAGGGTAAGACCAATGTCCCACCCGTCGTCCTGACAGGCGTTGACCAATTCCCGTATAGTCGGCTGGGCCGTTTCAACGCACGGCGCTACTATCTCGACATCCTTGCAACCTCGAGCGATCGCCCATGCCTCCCACCCACGAGCTACCGAGCCTCCTGGCCCGGCTCGACCGCTTCTCCGAGTGGCTCGGCCGCAGCCTGTCCTGGCTGATCCTGCTGATGATGCTGATCCAGTTCCTGATCGTGGTGCTGCGCTATGCCTTCAGCATCAACAGCATCCCCATGCAGGAATCGGTGATGTACATGCACGCCACGGTATTCATGCTGGCCGCCGGCTACACCCTGCGCCACGGCGGCCACGTGCGGGTGGACATCTTCTATCGGGCCCTGACGGCGAAGCGCAAGGCGCTGGTCGACCTCCTGGGCACGCTGTTGCTGCTGCTGCCCTTCATGCTCTTCGTGATCCTGACCAGCCTGGGCTACGTCGGCAAGTCCTGGGCGATCCTCGAGACCTCGCCGGACACCGGCGGCATTCCCGGCGTCTTCCTGCTCAAGACACTGATCCCGTTGTTCGCCGGGCTGATGATCCTGCAGGGCGTGGTCGAGGCCTCGCGTAACCTGCTGATCCTGACCGGCCGCATCGATCCCGAGGCCGACGTCCCCGACCACCACGAGGAGCACCTGTGATGCTGGAGTTCATGCCACTGGTGCTGTTCGCCGTGATCTGCACCGTCCTGATGGCCGGCTATCCGGTCGCCCTGTCGCTGGCCGGCACCGCCCTGGCCTTCGCCGGCCTGGGCTTCGGTCTCGAGGCACTGGGCGTCGATGCCAATTTCGACGGCGGCTACCTGGCCGCCTTCCCCAACCGCCTCTACGGCATCATGAGCAACCAGACGCTGCTCGCGGTGCCACTGTTCGTGTTGATGGGGGTGCTGCTGGAGAAATCGCGGGTCGCGGAGACGCTGCTCGAGGCCATGGCGCTGCTGTTCGGCTCGCTGCGCGGCGGCCTCGGCATCTCGGTCACCGTGGTCGGCATGCTGCTGGCCGCCTCCACCGGCATCGTCGGCGCCACCGTGGTCACCATGGGCCTGATGTCGCTGCCGACCATGCTCAAGCGCGGCTACAGCATGCCGCTGGCCACCGGTACCATCTGCGCCACCGGCACCCTGGGCCAGATCATCCCGCCCTCCATCGCCCTGGTGCTGCTGGGCGACGTGCTGTCCTCCGCCTATCAGCAGGCCCAGCTGTCGATGGGCATCTTCAGTCCCAAGACCGTCTCGGTGGGCGACCTGTTCATGGGCGCGCTGGTGCCCGGCCTGATCCTGGTGGGGCTGTATATCGCCTACGTCGCCGTGACCGCCTGGATCAAGCCCGCCTCCGCGCCGGCCGTGGATCGCCGCGACCTGATGGAAGAGCTCGGCCACGAGGGCGGCCTCGGCCTGCTGCTGCTCAAGGGACTGGTGCCGCCGATCGTGCTGATCGTGGTGGTGCTGGGCTCGATCCTCGGCGGTTTCGCCACCCCCACCGAGGCCTCCGCAGTCGGCGCCTTCGGCGCGCTGGTGCTGGCCCTGGCCTATCGCCGCCTGGACATGGCCACCCTCAAGGAGGTGCTGCGCTCCACCGTGGACGTCACCACCATGGTGTTCCTGATCCTGATCGGCGCGGCGCTGTTCTCGCTGGTGTTCCGCGCCTACGGCGGCGAGGAACTGGTCACCCACCTGTTCGAGAGCATGCCCGGCGGCGTGGTCGGCGCCACCCTCATCGTGATGCTGGTGATCTTCCTGCTCGGCTTCATCCTCGACTTCATCGAGATCACCTTCGTGGTGGTGCCGATCGTCGGCCCGATTCTGCTGGCCATGGGCCTCGATCCGGTGTGGCTGGGCATCATGATCGCCATCAACCTGCAGACCTCGTTCCTGACGCCGCCGTTCGGCTTCGCGCTGTTCTACCTGCGCGGGGTGGCCCCGGAGTCGGTGCCGACCTCGGCCATCTACCGCGGCGTGATACCGTTCATCGTCCTGCAGCTGGCGATGCTGATCGCGCTGTCGTTCTTCCCGCAGCTGGCCACCTGGCTGCCGCAGCAGTTCTAGCGGCGCCGGCCCAGCCCAGCGTTGGCGCCCCGTGGAGGAGACGCGGGCGCCGACGACTACAGTGTCGGAAGCGACTCATCGTCCTTCCCATGACGGCTCGGCCCGTCCGAGCCTGGTGCAAGCCCTGGCCTGCCGGACCCCCCGGTTCAACAACGCCATAACAGATCTAGGGAGCAAGCATGCAACGCACGTCACTCGCCAACGCCATTACCCTCGCCGGTGCCGCCACCGGCCTGCTGCTCGTCGGGGCCCAGGCCCAGGCCCAGGACACCTTCGAGTGGAAGATGGTGACCTCCTGGCCGAAGAACTTCCCCGGCGTCGGCCAGGGCCCCGAGCGCCTCGCCGAGCTGGTCGACCAGATGTCCGACGGCCGGCTGACCATCGAGGTGTTCGGCGCCGGCCAGCTGGTGCCCGGCTTCGAGGTCTTCGACGCCGTGTCCGAGGGCACCGCCGAGCTGGGCCACTCCGCCTCCTACTACTGGAAGGGCAAGGCCCCGGCGGCTCAGTTCTTCGCCGCCGTGCCGTTCGGCATGAACGCCCAGGAGATGAACGCCTGGCTGCACTACGGCGGCGGCCTGGAGCTGTGGAACGAGCTCTACGAGCCGTTCGGGGTCGACGTCATGGCCGCCGGTGCCTCCGGCGTGCAGATGGGCGGCTGGTACAACGAGGAGATCAACTCGGTCGACGACCTGGACGGCCTGAAGATGCGCATGCCGGGCCTCGGCGGCGAGGTCATGAACCGCATGGGCGTGGCGATCGTCAACATGCCCGGCGGCGAGATCTTCACCTCGCTGCAGTCCGGCGCCATCGATGCCACCGAGTGGATCGGCCCCTACAACGACCTGGCCTTCGGCCTCCACCAGGCCGCGGACTACTACTACTATCCGGGCTGGCACGAACCGACCGTGATGTTCGAGGCGATCGTCAACGACGAGGCTTTTGCCGAGTTGCCGGACGACCTCCAGGCGATCCTGCGCACCGCCATCCGCGACGTGAACGCCGACGTGCTCGACGAGTACACCGCCCGCAACAACGACGCCCTGGAGACGCTGATCAACGAGCACGACGTCGAGCTGCGCCGTCTGCCGGACGACGTGCTGGCCCAGGCCAAGGCGCACTCCGAGGACGTGGTCGCCGAGCTGGCCGAGTCCAGCGAGATGGCCGGCAAGATCCACGAGTCCTACCGCGCCTTCCAGGAGAAGGTGGAGAACTACCACGCCATCTCCGAGCAGGCCTACTACAACGCCCGCAACCCGGAAGGCGACACCACCAGCGCCGCCGAGTAAGACCACGGGTCAACCGTACAACAGGGCCGCCTCCGGGCGGCCCTGTTGCGTTTGCAGGGTCGCGCCTATCCGCAGTAGGGCGCCAGCCAGGCCTCGGCCATCGCCAGCACCAGCGCGTAACGCCCGCTCTTGGCCACCAGAATCCACAGCGTGGCCCGCCACCAGGGCAGCCGGAAGATACCCGCCAGCACGGTCAGCGGATCGCCGATCACCGGGGCCCACGAGAGCAACAGGCTGGCCTCGCCGAAGCGCCGGTAGCCGCGCTCCGCACGTGCCAGACCTCGCGGCGAGGCCGGAAACCAGCGGCGATCCTGAAAGTGCCGGGCATAGCGACCCAGCGCCACGTTGATCAGGCTGCCCAGCACGTTGCCCGCGGTGGCCGCCGCCCACAGCGCCGGCAGCGCCCCGCCCTGGCACCATTGCCTGGCCAGCCATGCCTCGGAGCCGCCCGGCAGCAGGGTGGCGCTGGCCAGGGCGATCAGGAACAGGCTCAGCATGGCCGCCTGCCCGGCCGCTGGCGTATGCTAGGCGCCGGATTCACGCCACGAGACGACACGCGATGTCCTCCATTCCTCATACTCTCACCATCGCCGGCTCCGACCCTTCCGGAGGCGCGGGCCTGCAGGGCGACCTCAAGACGCTCTCGGCGCTGGGCACCTATGCCACCAACGTGATCACCGCGGTGATCGCCCAGAACACCCGGGGCGTGGCCGCCGTCCACCCGGTGCCGGCGCCGGTGATCGGCGAGCAGCTCGAGAACCTGCTCGACGACGTGCGCATCGACGCGGTGAAGATCGGCATGGTCGCCGACCGCGCCGTGGCCGAGACGCTGGCCGAGGTGCTCGGCCGCCGCCGGCCGCGCTGGATCGTACTCGACCCGGTGATGGTGGCCAAGAGCGGCGATATCCTGGTCGACGCCGCCGGCATCGCCGCGGTGCGCGACGTGCTGGTGCCGCTGGCCGATGTCATCACGCCCAACCTGCCCGAGGCCGCGGTGCTGCTCGACGCCGAGACGCCACGCACGCCGGACGCCATGGAGGCCATACTGCCCGCCCTGCAGGCCCTTGCGGCGCCCTACGTGCTGCTCAAGGGCGGCCACCTGAGCGGCGAGACCTGCCCCGACCTGCTGGCCACCCCCGAGCGCAGCCAGTGGCTGCCGGCGCCGCGCATCGCCACCGAGAACCTGCACGGCACCGGCTGCGCGCTGTCCTCGGCCATCGCCGCGCAGCTCGCCCACCTGCCGCCGGGGGCCGACGGCGAGGCCATCGTCGGCGCCATCGGCGAGGCCAAGCGCTGGCTGCACGCCGCCCTCGACGCCAGCCCGCAGCTGGCGGTGGGCCAGGGCCGCGGGCCGGTGCACCACTTCCACGCCCTGTGGTGACAACGCACGAGCGGGCGGTACCGGAAAACCCACCTTGCAGGGGCCGCGGGGGGCGCCCATCCTGAAACGGCCATCTTCCGGCCGTACGAGGGTTGTGCCATGTCCCGCACCCTGCTGTTCGCCTGCGATCTCTCCGCCGAGAACCGCGCCGCCTTCGCCCGGGCCATCCGGCTGGCGAACGAGACCGGCGCCCGGCTCGACATCGTCCACGTGCTCGACCCCTACCTGCCCCGCCGGGTCCTGCACGACCTGGAGGAGGCGGTGGTGGCCGACATCGCCGCCACCCTCACCGACCTTCGCGAGGACTACGCCCTCGACGAGCCGGCCAGCCTGATCCAGACCGTGGCCGGCGCGCCCTACGCCGAGATCATCCGCGAGGCCCACGAGCGCGAGGCCGACATGATCATCCTCGGCGCCCACCGCAAGCGCGGCCAGCCGGACCTGGTCACCGGCACCACCCTGGCGCGGGTGCTGCGCGGCGCGCCCTGCCCGGTGCTCTCGGTGAGCCATCCCGCCACCCAGCCCTGGCAGGACATCCTGGTGCCGGTGGACTTCTCGCTGACCTGCCGCCGCACCCTGCGCGAGACCCTCAAGCGCTTCCCCGAGAGCCGGCTGACCCTGCTGCACGCCTGGAACATCCCCGGCGAGCGGGAGCTGGGCTCGTCGAGCGACTACGCCCGCTGGCGTGACCGCGAGGTCGCCACGCTGCGCCGCCATCTGGAGCAGGAGACCGAGCAGCTGATGGGCGAGCTCGAGCGCGTGCCCGAGGTGGAGCTGGAGCTCGAGCAGGGCGACCCGCTGGAGGTCCTGATGACCCGCCTGCGGCGCCAGCCGCCCCAGCTGCTGGCGCTGGGCAGCCGCGGCCAGCTCGGCCGCCACGGACAGATCACCGAGCGGCTCCTGGCCGAGCCGCACTGTGACATCATGCTGTGCCGCAGCTGGTAGGCCATCCCCGAAGAGTGCCTGCGCGCGCCGACCTTTCAGGCAGGGCCGTGACCGACGGCGGCATCCGCGCAAGGCCACCGCGAAGCTGTACAGAACCATTACAATAAAATAGTGTCTGCATAGGAGGTTCCTATCAGGAGGATGTCGTCATGCCGATGCTGCGCCTGCCCTTCGCCGCGCTGATGCTTGCCCTGGCGCTGGCCACGGGTCTCGCCGCCATGCCTGCCGGCGCGGAGGTCGTGGTCAAGAACGCCCGCTTCGACACCGTCCAGCGGGTCGACGGTCGTCCCTTCCGGATGATCGGCCACGGGCTGTTCCGCTACATGATCTGGGACGCCTACGCCGGCGCCTACTACCAGGCCGAGGGCTTTCCGCGGCCCGCGCCCCAGTCGGCCAACGTGCCGCGGCGCCTGGAGCTCGAATACTTCCACGCCATCGAGGCCGGCGACTTCGCCGAGGTCACCCGCGATACCCTGCGCGACCAGCTCGGCGCGGCCGACTTCCGCTCGCTCGAGCCGGCGCTGTCGGCCTTCAACGCCCGCTACCGCGATGTCTCGCCGGGCGACCGCTATGCCCTGACCTGGGACGGCGAGACCCTGAGCCTGGCGCTGAACGGCGAGTCGCTCTATGCACGACCCGAGCCGGCGCTGGCCGATGCCCTGTTCGGCATCTGGCTCGGCGAGGCGCCGCTGGGCGACGGCTTCCGGGACGACCTGCTGGGGCGCTGAACGCGGGCGTGCTAGGCTGCCGGCTTTTGCCAGCCGCCGAGGGCGGGAAGAGAGGAAGGTGCCATGAAAGCCCTGATCCAGCGCGTTCGCCACGCCAGCGTCACCGTCGACGGCCGCGAGACCGGCGCCATCGACCACGGCCTGCTGGCGCTGATCGGCGTCGAGCAGGAAGACGACGAGCAGGGCGTCGAGCGGCTGCTGCACAAGCTGCTGCACTACCGGGTGTTCTCCGACCAAGATGGCAAGATGAACCTCAACCTGCAGCAGGCCGAGGGCGGCCTGCTGCTGGTGTCGCAGTTCACCCTGGCCGCCGACACCCGCAAGGGGCTGCGCCCCAGCTTCTCCAGCGCCGCGCCGCCCGCCGAGGGCCAGCGGCTGTTCGATGCCCTGGTCGAGCGCGCCCGGGCCGCCTGGCCGCGGGTCGCCACCGGCGAGTTCGGCGCCGACATGCAGGTGGCGCTGGTCAACGACGGCCCGGTGACCTTCCTGCTCGAGGGCTGAGCCGGCGCCTCAGGTCGCCTCGCGCAGCTCCACTTCCATCGCCTCCAGCGATTCCTCCGCGGCCAGCCAGGCCTGCTCCAGCTCGCCGAGCCGCGACGCCAGCTCGGCCTGCTCGGCGAGCCGCTTGGAGAGCTCGTCCTTGCGCGCCTCGTCGGTGTAGAGCTCGGCGTCGCCCAGGGCATCCTCCACCTTGCCGAGCGAGGCCTGCACCTTATCCATCTCGCGCTCGGCGCGGTCGCGCTCGCGCTTGAGCGGGCGCAGCTTCTCGCGCAGCTCGGCGGCGGCGCGGCGCGCGGCCTTGCGATCCTCCTTCGGCGCCTCGGCGGCCTCCTGACGCTCGACCTTCTGGGCCCGGGCCTCGCGACGCTCGTTCTCGAGCCGCGTCTTGAGCCAGGCGCGATAGTCGTCGAGGTCGCCGTCGAAGGGCGTGACCCGGTGGTCGGCGACCCGCCAGAACTCGTCCACGGTGGCGCGCAGCAGGTGGCGGTCGTGGGAGACCACGATCACCGTGCCCTCGAAGCTCGCCAGCGCCTCGGTGAGCGCCTCGCGCATCTCCAGGTCCAGGTGGTTGGTCGGCTCGTCGAGCAGCAGCAGGTTGGGCTTCTGCCAGGCCACCAGCGCCAGCGCCAGCCGCGCCTTCTCGCCGCCGGAGAAGCGCCGCACCTCGGCGAAGGCGTCGTCGCCCTTGAAGCCGAAGCCGCCCAGGAAGTTGCGGATGTCCAGGTCGGCGGCCCGCGGCGAGAGCCGCTGCACGTGGATGAAGGGCGTGGCCGCGAGGTCGAGCCCCTCGAGCTGATGCTGGGCGAAGTAGCCGATGGCCAGGTGCTCGCCGGGCACCCGGCGCCCGCCGAGCAGCGCCAGCTCGCCGGTCAGCGACTTGATCAGCGTCGACTTGCCGGCGCCGTTGGGGCCCAGCAGGCCGATGCGCTGGCCCGGCTGCAGGGTCATGTCGACGCCCTCGAGCTGGACGGTCTCGCCGTCCTCGCCGCGATAGCCGAGCCGCGCCTCGTCCAGCACCAGCAGCGGATGCGAGGTGCGGTCGGCGGATGGCAGCGTGAAGTGGAAGGGTGAATCGACGTGGGCCACGGCGATCTCGCCCATGCGCTCGAGCATCTTCAGCCGGCTCTGGGCCTGGCGGGCCTTGGTGGCCTTGTAGCGGAAGCGGGCCACGAAGCGCTCGATCTCCTCCTTGCGCGCCTGCTGCTTGGCCGCCTCGGCCTGCTGCAGGGCCAGCTTCTCGGCCCGGGTGCGCTCGAAGGTGGAGTAGTTGCCGCGGTACAGCACCAGCGAGCGGCGATCGAAGTGCACGATGTGATCGCACACGGCATCGAGGAAGTCGCGGTCGTGGGAGATCAGCAGCAGGGTGCCCGGATAGCGGGTCAGCCACTGCTCGAGCCACAGCAGGGCATCGAGATCCAGGTGATTGGTGGGCTCGTCGAGCAGCAGCAGGTCGGAGGGCATGAACAGGGTGCGCGCCAGGTTGACGCGCATCCGCCAGCCACCGGAGAAGTCCGACAGCGGCCGCGCGAGGTCGCCCTGGTCGAAGCCGAGCCCGACCAGCAGCTGGGCGGCGCGGGCCGGGGCGCTGTAGCCGTCCAGCGCCTCGATGGTGCCATGCAGCTCGGCCTCGCGGTGGGCGTCGCCGCTCGCCTGAGCCCTGGCCAGCGCGGCTTCCGCCTCGCGCAGGGCCTGGTCGCCGTCGAGCACGTAGTCCTGGATGCTGCGCTCCAGCGCCTCGACCTCCTGGGCCATGTGGGCGATGCGCTGGCCGCCGCTCATCTCGAGCTCGCCGCGATCGGGGGCGAACTCGCCGCGCAGCAGGCCGAACAGGCTCGACTTGCCGGCGCCGTTGGACCCGACGATGCCCGCCTTGTGGCCGGCGTGCAGGGTCAGGTCGGCGTCCTCGAGCAGCGCTTGGGTGCCGCGTTGCAGGGAAACTTGGCGCAGTGCAATCATGAAGGCTCCACAGGAAGGCATAGGGCCGCCGCCGTGACGACAGCCGAATCATGACACCCGATTCTACCGAATTGCCGGCCGCTCTGCGGGCCCGGCTCGCCACCGATCCGCTATGGGACTTCGCCCTGGCGCTCTACGCCCGCCCCGGGGCGGAAGCGGCCTGCCTGCACCTGCAGGACGACGCCGGCCTCGAGGTGATCGAGCTGCTGTGGCGGCTGTGGCTGTTCCACCACGGCCTGGCCGCCGGCCCCATGCCCGACTCGGTGGCCCGCTGGCAGGCCGAGGTGACCGCGCCGCTGCGCCGGCTGCGGCGGTCGCTCAAGGCCGAGGCCGCCGAGCGCGAGAGCGTCGCCGCGCTGCGCCAGCGGCTCAAGGCCGCCGAGCTCGACGCCGAGCGCGAGGCCCTGGCCCGGCTCGAGGCGCACAGCCGCCGCGGCGATGCCACGCATCGTTCTCTCACCTCCGCCGACGGCCTGAAGGATGCACTACCTTTTCACGCCAGGCTGACAAAAGCGTCTCATCGGACGGCGCTGGAAAGGTTGAATGACCAACTTGACCCTCAATGATCGCCCCACTAGCCTGAATAAACACTGCAAAAACAAAACGTTCTTTCGTTAGCGAATTCACCGTGATCCTGCTGGTCGCGGCGCTGACTGAATCTGCAGAGGAAGCATATCAATGAAGTCACACAAGCTGCTGGCCACCGCGGGTATCGGCGCCCTGATGCTGGGCATGTCGACGGCCGCCTACTCGGATAACTGGCGCTATGCCCACGAGGAATACGAGGGCGACGTACAGGACGTCTTCGCCCAGGAATTCAAGCGCTACGTGGAAGAGAACTCCGACCACAACGTTCAGGTCTATCGCTTCGGTGAGCTCGGCGAGTCCGACGACATCATGGAGCAGACCCAGAACGGCATCCTGCAGTTCGTCGACCAGTCACCCGGCTTCACCGGCGCCCTGATCCCGGCGGCCCAGATCTTCTTCATCCCGTATCTGATGCCGACCGACATGGACACCGTGCTCGAGTTCTTCGACGAGAGCAAGGCCATCAACGAGATGTTCCCCGAGCTCTACGCCGAGCACGGCCTGAAGCTGCTGCAGATGTTCCCCGAGGGGGAAATGGTGGTCACCGCCGACGAGCCGATCACCTCGCCGGAGGACTTCGACAACAAGAAGATCCGGGTGATGACCAACCCGCTGCTGGCCGAGACCTACAACGCCTTCGGCGCCACCCCGACCCCGCTGCCCTGGGGCGAGGTCTACGGCGGCCTGCAGACCGGCATCATCGACGGCCAGGAGAACCCGATCTTCTGGATCGAGTCCGGCGGCCTCTACGAGGTGTCCCCGAACCTGACCTTCACCAGCCACGGCTGGTTCACCACCGCCATGATGGCCAACCAGGACTTCTACGAAGGCCTGTCCGACGAGGACCAGCAGCTGGTGCAGGACGCCACCGACGCGGCCTATGACCACACCATCGAGCACATCAAGGGCCTCGCCGAGGACTCGCTCGACAAGATCATGGAAGCCTGCGACGAGTGCACCGTGACCCGTCTGGACGACGAGCAGATCGCGGCCTTCAAGGAGCGCGCCCCCCAGGTCGAGGAAGCCTTCCTCGAAATGACCGGCGACGACGGCGCCGCGCTGCTCGACCAGTTCAAGGCCGACCTCGAGGCCGTGCAACAAGCCGAAGAGTGATCGCGATCACCTGATCGGTACGATGGGGGGCAGCCTGGCTGCCCCCGTTTTGTTTCCGTCCGGGCAACGTTCACCCAACGTTGACCCGCGAGGCTCCCGGCATGGCCTCCAGCCGTTACGCTGCTCGACAGGGACGTCGCTCTCGCGTCATGCCGTTCGCCACGATTCCAGGGAAATACGCCCATGACCGACGAAGATTCCGAAAAACGCTATCGCTCCGGACTGCCGGGCTTTCTCGGCGTCATCGACACCTTCATCAGCAGGGTCGAGGCGGTGATCCTGGCCCTCGGCGTGCTGCTGATGGCCGCCAACACCATCGCCAACGTCATCGGCCGCTTCGCGTTCGGCGAGAGCATCTTCTTCTCCGGCGAGATCAACCGCATCCTGATCATCATGATCACCTTCGCCGGCATCGGCTATGCGGCGCGCCACGGCCGCCACATCCGCATGTCGGCGATCTACGATGCCCTGCCGGTGGGCGGACGACGGGCGCTGATGATCGTGATCTCGCTGTTCACCTCGCTGGTGATGTTCTTCCTGCTCTACTTCTCGGTGCTCTACATCCTCGACCTGTACGACAAGGGACGCATCCTGCCGGCGCTCGGCTTCCCCATCTATCTGATCTACATCTGGGTGCCGCTGGGCTTTCTGATCACCGGCATCCAATACCTGCTCACCGCCATCAAGAACCTGACGTCGCGCGACGTCTACCTGTCGACCTCGGTGCTCGACGGCTACAAGGATACGGAAACGGAAGTCTGACGATGATGGGCACGACCCGGGGGAACGCAAAATGACGACCATTATGGTGGTGACCATGATCGCCCTGCTGCTGCTGGGCTTTCCGATGATGATTCCGCTGATCACCGCGGCGGTGATCGGCTTCTTCATGATGTTCAACGGCCTGGGCCAGATGGAGACGCTGATCCAGCAGATGATGGCGGGCATCCGGCCGGCCTCGCTGATCGCGGTGCCGATGTTCATCCTCGCCGCCGACATCATGACGCGGGGGCAGTCGGCGGAACGGCTGATCAACATGGTGATGTCCTTCATCGGCCACGTGAAGGGCGGCCTGGCGGTCAGCACCGCCGCCTCCTGCACCCTGTTCGGCGCGGTCTCCGGCTCGACCCAGGCCACGGTGGTGGCGGTGGGCTCGCCGCTGCGCCCGCGCATGCTCAAGGCCGGCTACTCGGACTCCTTCACCCTGGCGCTGATCATCAACTCCAGCGACATCGCCTTCCTGATCCCGCCCAGTATCGGCATGATCATCTACGGGGTCATCTCCGGCACCTCCATCGGCGAGCTGTTCATCGCCGGCATCGGGCCCGGCCTGCTGATTCTCGCCATGTTCTCCGCCTACTGCGTGGCCTACGCCGTGATCCGCAAGGTGCCCACCGAGCCCAAGGCGAGCTGGGGCGAGCGGCTGGGCGCGGTACGCATGGCGCTGTGGCCGCTGGGCTTCCCGGTGATCATCGTCGGCGGCATCTACGGCGGCATCTTCAGCCCCACCGAGGCCGCCGCGGCCTGCGTGCTGTATGCCATCCTGCTCGAGTTCGTGATCTTCCGCTCGCTGAAGATCAACGACATCTACGCCATCGCCAAGTCCACCGGCCTGATCACCGCCGTGGTGTTCATCCTGGTCGCCGTCGGCAACGGGTTCTCCTGGATCATCTCCTTCGCCCAGATTCCTCAGACCATCCTCGAGGCGGTGGGCATCAACGAGGCCGGCCCCACCGGGGTGCTGATCGCGATCTGTGTGGCCTTCTTCGTGGCCTGCATGTTCGTCGACCCCATCGTGGTGATCCTGGTGCTGACGCCGATCTTCGCGCCCGCCATCGAGGCCACCGGCCTGGACCCGGTGCTGGTCGGCATCCTGATCACCCTGCAGGTGGCCATCGGCTCTGCGACGCCACCCTTCGGCTGCGATATCTTCACCGCCATCGCGATCTTCAAGCGGCCCTATCTGGACGTGATCAAGGGCACGCCGCCGTTCGTGTTCCTGCTGATCCTCGCTGCCGCCCTGCTGATCATCTTCCCGCAGATCGCCCTGTTCCTGCGCGACCTGGCCTTCAGCGACTGATCGGGATTGAAGAGGAGAGCTCATGATGTTCAAACGGATCATGGTACCGGTGGACGGCTCCAAGGGCGCCATCAAGGCGCTGGACAAGGCGGTCGCGCTGCAGCGGCTCACCGGCGCCGAACTCTACATCCTGTGCGTGTTCAAGCATCACAGCCTGCTCGAGGCCTCGCTGTCCATGATCCGGCCCGAACGGCTCGACATCCCCGACGATGCCCTCAAGGAATACGCCACCGAGATCGCCGTGCAGGCCAAGGCCCATGCCGCCGAGCTCGGCGTGCCCGCCGATCGGGTGCGCGCCTTCGTCAAGGGCGGGCGCCCCTCGCGCACCATCGTGCGCTTCGCCCGCAAGCGCGACTGCGACCTGATCGTGATCGGTGCCCAGGGCACCAACGGCGACAAGGGCCTGCTGCTGGGCAGCGTGTCGCAGCGGGTGGCGGGCTCCGCGCACTGCCCGACGCTGGTCGTCTGACACCGCCAAGACTCCCCTGTGCCGGGTCGGTCCGCGCGCCGTAGCGACGGGTGCGGAACCGACCCGGCCCTGTTAGAGTCCCAAGGGTCCCATTCACCGATGGCGCCAAGGCGCCGGAGTACAAGGCATTTTCATGAAGCGACTGCTGACTACCGCATCCCTGACGGCGCTGCTGACCGCTGCCCCCCTGGCACTGGCCGCCCCCGATACCGACGGCGAGAAGCTCGGCTACAGCCTCGGCGTGACCCTGGGCAAGAGCATCCAGCAGGACGTCTCCGACCTCGACGTCGACGCCTTCACCCAGGCCGTGCAGGACGTCTTCGACGACAACGAGCTGGAGATGACCGAGGACGAGATGAACGCCACCATGCAGGCCTTCCAGCAGCAGGCCATGCAGCAGCGTGCCGCCGAGGCCCAGCAGCTCGCCGAGGAGAACCGGTCCGCGGGCGAGGCCTACCAGGCCGAGAACGCCGAGAAGGATGGCGTGACCGTCACCGACTCCGGCCTGCAGTATCGCGAGATCGAGGCCGGCGACGGCGCCTCGCCCAGCGACGGCGACACCGTCCAGGTCAACTACGAAGGCAAGCTGATCGACGGCACCGTCTTCGACAGCTCCTACGAGCGCGGCGAGCCGGTCAGCTTCCAGGTCGGCCAGGTCATCGAGGGCTGGCAGGAGGCCCTGAAGATGATGAACGTCGGCGACATCTGGGAGGTCGTGATCCCGGCCGACCTCGCCTACGGCAGCCGCGGTCAGGGCCCGATCGGTCCCAACGAGACCCTGGTGTTCAAGGTCGAGCTGCTCGACGTGAACCCGGACAACGCCGAAGGCTGATCGCCCGCGGCGAGCGCGCCTCGATGGCGTGACCGGCGGCCGGCCTCTCTCGGGGCCGGCCGCCTTGCGTTGTGCGGCCCGACGCGCCGCGCTCACCACTGACCAGGGAATGGCATCGTCATGGAAAGCATCATCGGCGCCCTCGGGCCACTGTTCCTGCTGATCCTGCTCGGCGCCCTGCTCGGCCGCGGCCCCTGGCCCGGCGGCGACTTCTGGGCACGCCTCGAGGGCCTGATCTACTACCTGCTGTTCCCGGCGATGCTGGTGGCCACCCTGGCCGAGGCCGACATCCGCGCGGTGCCGGTCGCCCGCCTGGCCCTGGTGCTGCTCGGCAGCCTGCTGCTGCTGGCCGTCGGCCTGTGGACGCTGCGCCCGCGGCTGGGGCTCGACATGCCGGCCTTCACCTCGGTCTTCCAGGGCGCGCTGCGCTTCAACACCTACGTCGGCGTGGCCGGCGCCGCCGCCCTGCACGGCTCGGCCGGCGCCACCGCGGCGGCGGTCGCCGTGGCGCTGATGGTGCCGCTGGTCAACGTGCTGTGCGTGCTGACCTTCCTCGCCGCCGGCACCCTGGGCAAGGGCGGCGTGGGCGCCAGCCTGAGGGCCCTGGCCCGCAACCCCCTGATCCTGGCCTGCCTGGCCGGCGCCGGACTCAATCTCACGGGGGTCGGCCTGCCCGGCTGGAGCCACGAGGCGGTGGCCCTGCTCGGCCGGGCGGCGCTGCCGCTGGGCCTGGTGGCGGTGGGCGTGGCGCTGCGCCCCCAGGCCATACTGCGCCGCGACGGCGGCCTCTGGACCTCGACCCTGATCAAGCTGGCGCTGCTGCCGGCCCTGGTGCTGGGCCTGGCCATCCTGCTCGGCCTGGGGCCGGTGAGCCGCGACGTGGTGCTACTCTTCGCCGCCCTGCCCACCGCCACCTCGGCCTATATCCTGTCGCGGCAGCTGGGCGGCGATGCCGAGCTGATGGCGGCACTGATCACCGCCCAGACCCTGCTGGCCATGATCAGCCTGCCGCTGTGGCTGCGCCTCGTCGCCTGAGCAGGGCCCCTCAAATAAAAAAGATTCTCGTTAGTGTTGACCACACAAATGAGAATGATTTACTCTACATCCATGACATCGCCGAGGTGCGTGTCAGACCCCACGGAGCCTTGCCAGTCCTCCGCGGGGATTCTCCTCCTCATTGCTAGTCACGGTCTTTCGCCGCCCCGCCCAGGGCGGCTTTCTTTTGCGCTCGCGTTCGTTCGAGATCGTCCAGGCTTCTGCGACCCCGCAGGGGAAGTGCCTCGGCCGCCGTCACGGCGGCCTTTTTTATGCACGCGCGCCTCGCCGGCCGCCGCCAAACGCGAGCGCCCCGGCACGAGGGCCGGGGCGCAGGAGGACGCGAGAGGGGCAAGCTCAGTCGACGCGGCGGAAGATCAGGTCCCAGACGCCGTGGCCGAGCTTCTCGCCGCGCTGTTCGAACTTGGTCAGCGGGCGGAACTCGGGGCGCGGCACGTAGGGCGCCGTGTCGTCGGTGGCGGTGTTCCGATAGCCCGGGGCCTCGGCCATCACCTCGGCCATCCATTCGGCGTAGGCCTCCCAGTCGGTGGCCATGTGCAGGGTGCCGCCGGGCTTGAGGCGGGTGCGCACCAGCTCGACGAAGGCCGGCTGGACGATGCGCCGCTTGTGGTGCTTCTTCTTGGTCCAGGGGTCGGGGAAGAACAGCTGAAGGGTGTCGAGGCTGCCCTCCGGCAGGCACCGCTCGAGCACCAGCAGGGCGTCCTCGCGATAGACCCGGAGGTTGGTGAGGCCGCGCTTGTCGGCCTCATCGAGCAGCTTGCCGACGCCGGGCGCATGCACCTCGATGCCGATGAAGTCGGTATCGGGATGGGTCTCGGCCTGCTCGATCAGCGAACCGCCCATGCCGAAGCCGATCTCCAGCACCACCGGGGCGCGACGCCCGAACAGCGTCTCGAGGTCCTGGCGGCCGTCCTCGAGGGTCAGCCCCAGACGCGGCCACACCTCCTCGAGGCCGCGGGTCTGGGCGGCGGTCATGCGCCCGGCACGCAGCACGTAGCTCTTGATCCCGCGGCGATGCAGCGGGGCGTCGGGGCTCTCGGGACCCTCGGTCGAGGGTGTGTCGGGGCGTTGTTCGTCGTTCATGCGCGGCGTCGAAACTCGTGAAGGTCGAAAGGTCAGGATCAGGCGTTGATGCGCCCGGCCAGCGGCGAGGAGGGCTCGGCGCCCTGGCGGCGCGGCATGCGTCCGGCGAGGAAGGCCTCGCGGCCGGCCTGCACCGCCTGCTTCATGGCGCCGGCCATCAGCACCGGCTGGCGGGCGTGGGCGATGGCGGAGTTCATCAGCACCCCGTCGCAGCCCAGCTCCATGGCCTGGGCGGCCTCGGAGGCGGTGCCGATGCCGGCATCCACCAGCACCGGCACGCTGGCCTGCTCGATGATCAGGCGGATGTTGTGCGGGTTCTGGATGCCGTGGCCGGAGCCGATCAGCGAGCCCAGCGGCATCACGGCGCAGCAGCCGAGGCGCTCCAGCTCGCGGGCGACGATGGGATCGTCGCTGGTGTAGACCATGACGTCGAAGCCGTCGTTGACCAGGGTCTCGGCGGCGGCCAGGGTCTCCACCACGTTGGGATACAGGGTGGTGTCGTCGCCCAGCACCTCGAGCTTGACCAGGTTGTGGCCGTCGAGCAGCTCGCGGGCCAGCCGGCAGGTGCGCACCGCGTCCTGGGCGGTGTAGCAGCCGGCGGTGTTGGGCAGCAGGGTATAGCGCTCCGGGGATACCACGTCGAGCAGATTGGGCGCCGAGGCGTCCTGCCCCAGATTGGTGCGACGCACGGCGAAGGTCACCACCTCGGCCCCACTGGCGGCGATGGCCTCGCCGGTCTCGTCGACATCCCGGTACTTGCCGGTGCCCACCAGCAGGCGCGAGGCGAATTCACGGCCGGCGACGCGCAGCGGCGCGTCCTGGAAGAAGTCGGACATTCTATTGTGGCTCCTATGCGGGGATCTCGCGGCTCAGCCGCCGCCGATGGCATGGACGATTTCCACCCGGTCGCCGTCGGCCAGGCGCGTCTCGCCGTGGGCGCTTCGGGGCACGATCTCCTCGTTGACCTCCACGGCGATGCGCCGTCCGGCCAGGCCGAGGGTCTCGACCAGCTGGGCCACGGAGGCCTCGGCCTCCAGGGTGCGCGCCTCGCCGTTGAGCTGGATCTGCATGGCATCCTCCGGGCTGCGATTTCGCGGGCCCATATTGTAGCGCCTCGGGGCGCCCCCGGGTACGGTATGGCGCAGACCTGGCGGGGCCGGTCTGGCAACAGGCCACCGCGGGGCGCTGTGACCCCATCCCTGGGCGCTACCTTTTGCCGTCCCTGGCAAAGACCCCGCTCTGGCCTGTCCCCGGCCCCCTGCTCAGACATCACGGAACACACCCCAACGGGAGAAAGACAGCATGCAGGATCGCGGCTGGTGGATGGCGGTGGCGCTGTGCGGCGCCCTGACGGTGATGGCCGGGGCCTTCGGCGCCCATGCCCTGAACGGCACGCTGCCGCCGAGGCTGATGACGGTGTTCGAGACCGGGGTGCGCTACCAGGCCTGGCATGCCCTGGCGATGCTCGGCGTGCTGGCCTGGCGCGCCGCGCGGCCGCTGGCCGGCCAGCGCTGGGTCCTCGGCCTGTGGCTGGCCGGCATGGCGCTGTTCTCGGGCTCGCTCTACGTCCTGGCGATCGGCGGCGTGAAGGTGCTCGGCGCCGTCACGCCGATCGGCGGCGGGCTGTTGATCCTCGGCTGGCTGGCACTGGCCGTGGCGGCCTGGCGCAGTCAGTCGGCATCGGGCAAGGCATAGGTCGCGGTGACCAGCGCCACCGGCGCCTCCTCGCCGTCGGAGAACAGCTGCACCTCGCCCACCGCCAGCCGCCGGCCCAGCTTGAGCAGCCGGGCATTGGCGATCAGGTCGCGATCGCTTCGCGGGCGACGCAGGAAGCGGCAGTGCAGGTCGCTGGTGACCGCCATCGGCTCGGGGCCGATCTGGGCCAGGATCGCCACATAGAGGCAGACGTCGGCCAGGCCCATCAGGGTCGGGCCGGAGACGCTGGCGCCGGGGCGCAGGTGCTCGTCCTCGATGGCCAGGCTCATGGTGGCGCGGCCCTCGCCGACGCCCTCGATGGTGCCGGCACGCTGGGGAAACACCTCGTCGAGGAATTCCTCGATGGCGGCGGCGGTCATCACGGTCATGGGCGCGCTCCCTGCGGCTGAACGATGGCCACAAGATAGCCCAGCCCGCGCGCGACGCACACCCGGGGCATCTCCCTTTTCCCTTCTCGCATTGTTCTCGCCCCCAACGAACGCCGCCCCCATGAAGGGGGCGGCGAACGGCGCGTTTGGCGATCAGCCGGCCTTGTGGACGGCGCGCCAGTGGTGCAGCAGCGGCTCGGTGTAGCCGGAGGGCTGCTCGATGCCCTTGAAGATCAGGTCCGAGGCGGCCTGGAAGGCGTGGGAGCCGGCGAAGTCGGCGCTCATCGGCGAGTAGGCCGGGTCACCGGCGTTCTGCTCGTCGACCACCTTGGCCATGCGTTCCAGGGTGGCGCGCACGCGGGCCTCGTCGACCACGCCGTGGTACAGCCAGTTGGCCACGTGCTGGCTGGAGATGCGCAGGGTGGCGCGGTCTTCCATCAGGCCCACGTCGTGGATGTCCGGCACCTTGGAGCAGCCGACGCCCTGTTCGACCCAGCGCACCACGTAGCCGAGGATGCCCTGGCAGTTGTTGTCCAGCTCCTGCTGCAGCTCGTCCTCGGACCAGTCGGTGTTCTCGGCCACCGGCACGGTCAGCAGCTCGTCGAGCAGGTCCGGCTCACCCTGGGCCTCCAGCTCGCGCTGCACCTCGGCCACGCTGACCTGGTGATAGTGCAGGGCGTGCAGGGTAGCGGCGGTCGGCGACGGCACCCAGGCGGTGTTGGCACCGGCCTTGGGATGGCCGATCTTCTGCTCGAGCATGGCCGCCATCAGGTCCGGCATGGCCCACATGCCCTTGCCGATCTGGGCGTGGCCGCGCAGCCCGCAGGCCAGGCCGACCTGAACGTTGTTGCGCTCGTAGGCACCGATCCAGGCGGCGCCCTTCATGTCGCCCTTGCGCACCATGGGGCCGGCCTGCATGGCGGTATGCATCTCGTCGCCGGTGCGGTCGAGGAAGCCGGTGTTGATGAACACCACCCGCGAGGTCGCCTCAGCGATGCAGGCCTTGAGGTTGACCGAGGTGCGGCGCTCCTCGTCCATGATGCCCATCTTGAGGGTGTCACGCGCGAGGCCCAGCAGGTCCTCGACGCGGCCGAACAGCTCGTTGGTGAAGGCCACTTCCTTCGGGCCGTGCATCTTCGGCTTGACGATGTAGACCGAGCCCTCGCGGGAGTTGCGGGCCACGCCCTCGCCCTTCTGCAGATCGCGGATCGACAGCAGGCTGGTCATGACCGCGTCGAGGATACCTTCCGGCAGCTCGTTGCCGTCGGCGTCCAGCACCGCCGGCGTGGTCATCAGGTGGCCGACGTTGCGCACGAACAGCAGCGAGCGGCCGGGCAGGGTCACCTCGCCGCCGTCCGGCGCGGTCCAGGTGCGATCCGCCGCCAGCTTGCGGGTGAAGCGCTTGCCGCCCTTCTCGATCGGCTCCTCGAGGTCGCCGGCCATCAGGCCCAGCCAGTTGGCGTAGACGCCGACCTTGTCCTCGGCGTCCACCGCCGCGACCGAGTCCTCGCAGTCCATGATCGAGGTCAGCGCGGCCTCGACCACCACGTCCTTGACGCCCGCCGCATCGGTCTTGCCGATCGGGTGGGTGGCGTCGATCTGGATCTCCAGGTGCAGGTCGTTGTTGGCCAGCAGCACCGAGGTCGGCGCGTCGGCCTCGCCCAGGTAGCCGACCAGCTTGCCCGGCTCCTTGAGGCCGGTCTCGCGCCCGCCTTCCAGGCTCACCACCAGGTGGCCATCGCGCAGCGCGTACTTCACGGCCTCGGCGTGGGAGCCGGTGGCCAGCGGCGCGGCGCGATCGAGCACGCCGCGGGCGTAGGCGATGACCTTCTCGGCGCGCTTGGGATTGAAGCCGTCGCCGCGCTCGGCGCCGTCTTCGTCGGCGATGGCGTCGGTGCCGTAGAGCGCGTCGTAGAGGCTGCCCCAGCGGGCATTGGCGGCATTCAGCGCGTAGCGGGCATTGTTCACCGGCACCACCAGCTGCGGGCCGGCCTGGACGGCGATCTCGCGGTCGACGTTGGTGGTGGTGACCTTGACCTCGGCCGGCGCAGGCTGCAGGTAGCCGATGCGCTCGAGGAAGCCGCGGTAGTCGGCCATGTCGCGCACCGGGCCGCGGTTCTCGCGGTGCCAGGCGTCGAGCTCGGCCTGCATGGCGTCACGCTCGGCGAGCAGTTCACGGTTCTTCGGTGTCAGATCATGAAAGAGGGCGTCGACGCCGGCCCAGAAGGCCTCGGGGTCGACGCCGGAGCCCGGCAGGGCCTGCTCGTTGACGAAGCGGTCCAGCTCGGCGGCCACCTGCAGGCGATGGCGAGTGATGCGTTGGGTCATGGGTCGTTCTCCTATGCGAGGCGTTTCGGCGCTCCCCAAGCGCCAAGCGGCCGGACAGGCAAGGGTGACTGCGTGCACTCAATATTGTGGAAAATACTTCCACATGTAAACCCGGCGCCCGCGAACCACCCCCGAGACTCGACCAATAGACGAGGCCGGAGGCGTTGGAAACCGACGCTGGTGACCGTTCCGACGGAGCGCTAGCATGGTCAGCCACCACGGAGGACTCGATGACCGACTTCACTCCCCTGCAGGCGCTCGGCCCCATCGCCCCGGCCGATCCGTCCGGCCGCCCGCTCAAGGGCTATCTGGGCCACTACGGCCTGGCGCCGCTGCTCGCCGAGCGGGTGGGCCTGCACGTGGGATACGTGGACGCTCACGGCTTCCGCCTGTGGACCCAGATCTGGCGCCCGCCGTCGCCCCGCGGCACCGTGTTCGTGGTGCACGGCTACTACGATCACCTCGGCCTCTACCGCCACCTGCTCGAGTGCCTGCTCGAGCGCGGCTGGCAGGTGGTGCTGTGGGACCTGCCGGGGCACGGGCTGTCCAGCGGCCCCCGCGCCACCATCGCCGACTTCGATGACTATGGCAGCTGTCTGGACAACCTGCAGACCCAGTTGACCGCCCGCGACCTGGCGCCCCGCCCCTGGGTCGGCATCGGCCAGAGCACCGGCGCGGCGATCCTCGCCACCGACGCCCTGCGCCGGGGCGACGACGGCCACTGGAGCGGCCTGGCGCTGCTGGCCCCGCTGGTGCGCCCCTGGGGCTGGAACCAGTCGAGCTGGCTGCACCGCCTGCTGGGCCCCTTCGTGCGCTCGGTGCCGCGCCGCTTCCGCGAGAACTCCACCGACAGCGACTTCGCCACCTTCCTGCGCGAGAGCGACCCGCTGCAGCCGGACCGGCTGGCCATGGAGTGGGTGGACGCCATGCGCCGCTGGATGCCGCGGCTGCTGGCCATGCCGGCCAGCCCGCTGCCGACGCTGATCCTGCAGGGCGAGCAGGACCTGACGGTGGACTGGGAGTGGAACCTGGAGGTGCTGACGCGCAAGTTCCCGCGGGCCGAGGTCCATCGCCACCCCGAGGCCCGCCATCACCTGGTCAACGAGGCCGAGCCGATCCGCCGAGTGCTGTTCGAGGAGCTCACGCGCTTCATCGCCAACCTCGAGGAAGCCGACGCTCCCTCGCCCACCGCCCGGAGGGCCTCCCGCCGATGAGCCGTCGCCGCTTCACTCTGCTGCCGCCCCTGCTGACGCTTGTGATGACGGTGCTGCTGCTCACCGGCTGCGCCACCGGTGGCCCGGAGCACCCCCAGACGGTCCGCCAGGCGCTGTTCGGCCTCGGCGAACGGGCCGCGGAGCGGGTGGGCGAGGCGCCGCCGCTGCCGAGCCCCCTGACCGACGAGGTGCTGCTGCTGGCCACGCCGGAGGTCGATGCCGGCCTCGGTGTCGGCAGCGATCGCCTGCTCGAGAGCCTGACCCGCGCCCTGCTGGGCCTCGAGCAGAGCCCCCAGGTGCTGGACTGGCAGCCCGCGCTGTCACGGGATGCCGAGGCCAATCAGTGGCGACTGGACAGCCGGCTGATCGCGGCCGGCCCGCGTCTCGCGCTGTCCGACCGCACCCTGCTGCCCTATCGCCTGCAGCTGACCCTACGCCGCCCCGGCAGCGACACGCCGCTGTGGCAGGCGCAGCTGGATGGCGCCCTGGACGCCAGCGCGCTCTAGGCGAGGCCTAGACCAGCCCCCGGACAAGGCCGACACCTCTTCCCTTCAGCGCCCCTGCAGCAGCCGATCGAGCTGGCGATAGCCGATCGCCTCGATCAGCTGCTCGCGCCCGGGGCGTGCCTCGCCGGCCAGGTCGGCCAGGGTCAGCGCCACCCGCAGCACCCGGTGATAGGCTCGTGCCGAGAGATTCAGCCGTTCCAGCACCCCGGCCAGCCAGGCCCGATCCGCCCCGCTCAGCGCGCAGGCCTCCTCCAGCTCGCGGCTGGCCAGATGGGCGTTGAGCGCGCCGCGCGCCCACTGGCGCTCGCGGGCCGCCAGCACCCGCTCGCGCACCGCCTCCGAGGGCTCGCCTCGCTCACGGGCGGTGAGCTGCTCCGGCGGCAGCGCCGGCACTTCCACCTGCAGGTCGATGCGGTCGAGCAGCGGGCCGGAGAGCCGCGCCTGATAGCGCTGGATCTGGGCGGCGGTGCAGTGGCAGGCCCGGCGTGGATCGCCGAGATGGCCGCAGGGGCAGGGGTTCATCGCCGCCACCAGCTGGAAGCGCGCCGGATAGCGCCGCTCGTGGCTGGCGCGGGCGATATGGATGCGCCCGGATTCCATGGGCTCGCGCATCACCTCGAGCACCTGGCGGGGGAATTCGGGCAGCTCGTCGAGAAACAGCACGCCGCGGTGGGCCAGCGAGATCTCGCCGGGCCTGGGCCGCGATCCGCCGCCGACCAGCGCCACCGCGCTGGCGGTGTGGTGGGGCGCCCGGAAGGGCCGGCGCCCCCAGCCCTCGTCGAGCGGCAGCCCACACACCGAGCGCACCGCCGCCACCTCCAGGGTCTCATCCTCGGTCAGCGGTGGCAGGATGCCGGGCAGGCGACTGGCCAGCATGGTCTTGCCGGTGCCGGGCGGGCCGGCCAGCAGCAGGTTGTGGCCGCCGCTGGCGGCGACCTCCAGGGCCCGCCGGGCCTGATGCTGGCCCCGCACCTCGGCGAGGTCGGCCCCCGCCAACGGGGCCTCGGCGGGACGCGACGCCCGATGGGGCGCGATCGGCGCCTGCCCCAGCAGGTGCGCCACCACCTCGAGCAGATGATCGGCGGGCAGCACCTCGAGGCCGCCGGCCAGCGCCGCCTCATCGGCGTTGGCCCGGGGCACGATCAGCCGCCGCCCGGCACGGCGCGTGGCCAGCGCCAGCGGCAGCACCCCGGCCACCGGGCGCAGCGCCCCGTCCAGGGCGAGCTCGCCCGCGCATTCGGTCTCGGCCAGCGCCGCGGCGGGAATCTGCCCCGAGGCCACCAATATCCCCAGGGCGATGGGCAGGTCGAAGCGCCCGCCTTCCTTGGGCAGGTCGGCGGGCGCGAGGTTGAGGGTGATGCGACGCAGCGGGAAGTCGAAGCCGGCGTTGACGAGCGCACTGCGCACCCGCTCGCGGCTCTCCCTGACGGCCGTCTCCGGCAGCCCGACCAGGGTGATGCCGGGCAGGCCGTTGGCCAGATGCACTTCCACCAGCACCTCGGGGGCCTCGAGGCCGAGACCGGCCCGGGTGCGAACGATCGACAGGGTCATCGGCGGTCCCTCGCGCTGATTCTGCCCTTAAGGCTAGTTCAGCACGGCGGGGACCGCCCGGTGGCGGCTCGGGATCAGCGGCCGGACTCGCCGGCGCCCTCCTCGGGGGAGGACGGGGGCTCCTCGTCCGCCGCGGCACCGGCTGCCGCAGCACCGGCTGCCGCAGCATCGGCTGCCGCAGCGTCGATCGAGGCCTCGTCCGCCACGGCCGGCACCTCGCCGCCCGAGCGGCTGGCGTCCAGCGCCTCTTCCAGGGCGGCGACCTGCTGCTCCAGCGCCTCGACCCGGCCGCGGGTGCGCTGCAGCACGTCCATCAGGATGTCGAAGTCCTCCCGCGACACCAGCTCGAGCCGGTCGAAGGCGCCGCGCACCACCTGCTGAATGCCTTTCTGCACGTCTTCCGGCGCCTGTGAGGCGCCCTGCAGGCGCTCGCCGATCTGCTGGGCCAGGCGGCCGATGCGGTCTTGGCTGACCATGATCTCTCTCCTGAGTGGAATGGGGCTGACTCCAAGGATACGCAAGCCGTTCGACGGGCGCATTCCCGCGTGCCGCGGGCTTCGCCCCCGGATGGTGCGAAGTGATCGCTCACCGGCATCAAATCAGTGCACGGCGCCCTGCCCCGCCTGCACCAGAATCTCACCATCGGGTCAGGTTGGAAAAACAAGATCATGAAAACCATGGCAAATTCGGTTTAGTGGCACGTTTTAAGCAATGACAGGAAAACCTGCACACACACCGCGCGGAGCAGCCCGCGCTCATCCAATGGGGAGATCCGGGATGAAGCTGATTACCGCCATTATCAAGCCCTTCAAGCTCGACGACGTGCGCGAGGCGCTCGCCGACAACGGCGTTCAGGGCATCACCGTCACCGAGGTCAAGGGCTTCGGCCGCCAGAAGGGCCACACCGAGCTCTATCGCGGCGCCGAGTACGTCGTCGACTTCCTGCCCAAGGTCAAGGTCGAGATCGCCGTCGATGATGGCCGCCTCGACACCGTGCTGGACGCCATCTGCAGCGCCGCCAACAGCGGCAAGATCGGCGACGGCAAGGTCTTCGTGACCCCGCTCGAGGATGTCATCCGCATCCGTACCGGCGAGCGCGGTGCCGACGCCGTCTAACCCGACCGCCTCTCTCCCTTTCCGTCTGGAGTGACAGCCATGAACGAGATTACCGAGCTGAGCTATGCGCTCGATACCTTCTACTTCCTGATCTGCGGCGTCCTGGTGATGTGGATGGCCGCGGGCTTCTCGATGCTCGAGGCCGGCCTGGTGCGGTCCAAGAACACCGCCGAGATCCTGACCAAGAACATCGCCCTGTTCGCCATCGCCTGCACCATGTACCTGCTGCTGGGCTACTACCTGATGTACTCCGGCGACGCGGGCGGCATCCTGCCCAACCTGGGCTTCCTGCTGGGTGACGACAACACCGTGGCCGCGGTCACCGCCGGCGGCGACGACGCCCCCTACTACTCCATGCGCGCCGACTTCTTCTTCCAGGTCGTGTTCGTGGCCACCGCCATGTCCATCGTCTCCGGTGCCGTGGCCGAACGCATGAAGCTGTGGGCCTTCCTGGCCTTCGCCGTGGTGATGACCGGCGTCATCTACCCGGTCTCCGGCTACTGGACCTGGGGCGGCGGCTGGCTCTCCGAGCTCGGCTTCTCCGACTATGCCGGTTCCGGCATCGTGCACATGGCCGGTGCGGCAGCGGCGCTGGCCGGCGTGCTGGTGCTCGGTCCGCGCAAGGGCAAGTACGGCAAGGACGGCAGCATCTTCGCCATCCCCGGCGCCAACATGCCGCTGGCCACCCTGGGTACCTTCATCCTGTGGATGGGCTGGTTCGGCTTCAACGGCGGCTCCGAGCTGAAGGTGTCCGACGTGAGCTCCGCCAACAACATGGCCCAGGTGCTGGTGAACACCAACGCCGCGGCCGCCGGCGGCGTGATCGCCGCGCTGATCCTGGCCAAGGCCTGGTTCCGCAAGGCCGACCTGACCATGGCCCTGAACGGCGCCATCGCCGGCCTGGTGTCCATCACCGCCGATCCGCTGTCGCCCAGCGCCCTGGGCGCCACCCTGATCGGTGCCGTCGGTGGCCTGCTGGTGGTGGTCTCCATCATCAGCCTCGACAAGCTGAAGCTCGATGACCCGGTCGGTGCCATCTCCGCCCACGGCGTGGTCGGCATCTGGGGCGTGCTCGCCGTGCCGCTGACCAACGACGGAGCCTCCTTCGGCGCCCAGATCATCGGCATCCTCGGCATCTTCGCCTGGGTCTTCCTCGCCAGCCTGGTGGTGTGGCTGATCATCAAGGCGATCATGGGCGTCCGCGTCAGCGAGGAAGAGGAATACGAGGGCGTCGACCTGGCCGAGTGCGGTCTCGAGGCCTACCCCGAGTTCACCGTCTCCAAGGTGCACGGTGGCGGCGGCTCCTCCGGTCGTGCCCGCAGCGAAAGCGCCGGCCAGTCGCACATGGCCGCGCGTTCCTGATCGCCCCGCCCTGACGGCAACACGAAATGGCCCCTCGCGGGGCCATTTTTTTGTTCTTCACGCCGTGGGTGTATGCTCTGGCACAATGATTCCGTCAGGGATGGCGAGTGGCGCCATCGGATACGAACCATCGAGGAGATGACCATGAAGCTGGTGACCGCCATCATCAAACCGTTCAAGCTCGACGACGTCCGCGAGGCGCTCTCCGACATCGGCGTCCAGGGCATCACCGTCACCGAGGTCAAGGGCTTCGGCCGTCAGAAGGGCCACACCGAGCTCTATCGCGGCGCCGAGTACGTCGTCGACTTCCTGCCCAAGGTGAAGCTCGAGGTGGCCGTGGACGAGCCGATGACCGAGCAGGTGATCGACGCCATCACCCAGGTCGCGAACACCGGCAAGATCGGCGATGGCAAGATCTTCGTCACCGCCCTGGAGCAGGTCATCCGGATTCGCACCGGCGAGACGGACAAGGACGCCGTCTAAGCGGCAAGCTGAAATCGCCGGAAGCAAAAGAAAACCCCGAAGGCTCAACCTTCGGGGTTTTCTTGTAGCTCGGCGCTTGTAGCTCGGCGCTTGTAGCTCGGCGCTTGTAGCTCGGCGCTTGTCGCTCGGCGCTTGTAGCTCGGCGCTGGCCGCTTACTTCTCGACGAAGGCGCGCTCGATGACGTAGTCGCCCGGCTCGCCGAGGCGCGGCGAGATGTTGAAGCCCAGCTCGTCCAGCAGCGCACTGGTCTCGTCGAGCATGGCCGGGCTGCCGCAAATCATGGCGCGGTCCTGCTTCGGGTCCAGCGGCGGCAGGCCGGTGTCCTCGGCCAGCTTGCCGCTGCGGATATGGTCGGTCAGACGGCCCATGGTGTGGAACTCCTCACGGGTCACGGTCGGGTAGTAGACCAGCTTCTCGCTGATCTCCTCGCCCAGGTACTCGTGGGCCGGCAGTTCCTTGGTGATGAAGTCGGCATAGGCCAGCTCGCTGACGGTGCGCACGCCGTGGATCAGCACGATCTTCTCGAAGCGCTCGTAGGCCTCCGGATCCTGGATCAGGCTCATGAACGGTGCCAGGCCGGTGCCGGTGGACAGCAGGTAGAGGTTGCGGCCCGGCAGCAGGTCGTCGGTGACCAGGGTACCGGTGGGCTTGCGGCTGACCATGATCTGATCGCCGACCTTGAGGTGCTGCAGGCGTGAGGTCAGCGGGCCGTCCGGCACCTTGATGGAGAAGAACTCCAGGTGATCCTCGTAGTTGGGGCTGGCCACGGAGTAGGCGCGCATCAGCGGCTTGCCGTCGACTTCCAGGCCAATCATCACGAACTGACCGTTCTTGAAGCGCAGGCTGCGCTCGCGAGTGGTCTTGAAGCTGAACAGGGTGTCGTTCCAGTGATGAACGCTGAGGACTTCTTCCAGGGCGAACTTGCTCATGCCGACTCCTATGTTTCGCGAGAGCGCATATACCGAAAACTCATAATTGCGCCGATTGATCTTTGCAGAGGATTCTAAGAGACGGCAGGATATCTGTTAAATGGGTTGTATGGATAAAGCTTATCTATACTCCAGATATACTGATCCGGAGCCCACCCCATGCGCTATACCCTGCGTCAGCTCGAGGTGTTCGTGGCCGTGGCCCAGCACGAGAGCGTCTCCCACGCCGCCCGCGCCCTGGCGCTGTCTCAGTCGGCGGCCAGCACCGCCCTGGCCGAGCTGGAACGCCAGTTCGACTGCCGCCTGCTCGACCGCATCGGCAAGCGCCTAAAGCTCAACGCCCTGGGCTTCCAGCTGCTGCCCAAGGCCGTGGCACTGCTCGACCGTGCCGAGGAGGTCGAGGAACTGCTGCGCGGCCAGCAGGGCGTCGGCACCCTCGATGTGGGCGCCACCCTGACCATCGGCAACTACCTGGCCACGCTGCTGATCAGCGACTTCATGCAGCAGCATCCGGGCAGCCGCATCCGCCTGCAGGTACGCAACACCCGCACCATCATCGACGGCGTGCGCCACCACGAGCTGGACCTGGGCCTGATCGAGGGCCAGTGCGAGGACGAGGAAGTGATCACCCAACCCTGGGTGGAGGACGAGCTGGCGGTGTTCTGCGCCCCGGGCCATCCGCTGGCCGGCCAGGGCCCGGTGGAGCTCGACCGCCTGCTGCGCGAGGACTGGATCATGCGCGAGGAAGGCTCCGGCACCCGGCTGACCCTGGAGCAGGCCGCCCGGCACCGGCGCGGGCGCTTCAACACCCTGCTCGAGCTGGAGCACACCGAAGGCATCAAGCGCGCCGTGGAGTCGGGGCTGGGGATCGGCTGCGTCTCGCGCCTGGCGCTGCGCGACGCCTTCCGCCGCGGCAGCCTGGTGCCGCTCCCCACCCCCGACCTGGACCTGAGCCGTCAGTTCGCCTTCATCTGGCATCGCCACAAGTACCTGGCGCCCGGCATGCGCGAGTTCCTCAAGCTATGCCGGCAGATGACCGAAGGCATCCGCTGCAGCGACGAGATCGACCTGCCCCACCAGTCCTGAAGGCGGGGCGAGACGATGCCCGTGATCAGGCGGGCTCGCCGCGGCGGGCCCACGCATCCGGCAGCGCCGCGGCGGCGGCGTTCGAGATACGCAAGCGCAGGGAAGTCAGCATGGTCACTCTCATGGGGCGGGGGGGGGGGAGTTGGTCTTGTACCGGCCCACGGGGCCAGGAGCCGGGAGCTATCCTGCTGCAGGCCGCGCCCCGCAGAAACGTGAACCCTCGGCGTAAGCAAGCGCTTCCACCGTGCCGCCGTCGGTAGCGCCGTGAAAGGACGAGCTTTCAAAAAGGCCGTGCTATGGCCGATGATGGGGAGACGCCCACTTCCTCACCGACCCCGCGACAGGACGCATGAGCGACCCACAGCTTCCCCAGGAATATCCCGCTGCCCTCAAGGTGGTCGGCATCGGCGGCGGCGGCGGCAATGCCGTCCGCCACCTGATCGACACCACCGATCTCGACGGCATCGACGCCATCGCCGTGAACACCGACCGTCAGGCCCTCGAGCTGCTGCCCCAGGGCGTGGCGATGCCCATCGGCAGCGCCACCACCCGCGGCCTCGGCGCCGGGGCCGACCCCGAGGCCGGCCGGCAGGCCGCCGAGGAGAGTCGCGACGGCCTGCGCGCCCGGCTGGCCGGCGCCGACCTGGTGTTCCTGATGGCCGGCATGGGCGGGGGCACCGGCAGTGGCGCGATCCCGGCCATCGCCGACCTGGCCCGCGAGATGGGCCTGCTGACCGTGGCCGTGGTGACGCGCCCCTTCGGCTTCGAGGGCCAGCGGCGCCAGCAGGCCGCCGACGAGGCCATCGCCGCGCTCGACGGCCGGGTCGACTGCCTGGCCGTGGTGCCCAACGACCGCCTGCTGCCGACCCTCGGCCACGGCGCCTCGATGATGCGCGCCTTCGCCGCCGTCAACGACGTGCTGCGCGAGGCGGTGACCGGCATCGCCGAGGTCATCACGCGGCCGGGGCTGATCAACATCGACTTCGCCGACGTGGCCGCGGTGATGCGCCGGCCCGGCCGGGCGCGCATCGGCACCGGCGAGGGCACGGGAGAGGATCGCGCCGGCGCGGCGGTGCGCGCGGCCCTGGAGCATCCGCTGCTGGAGGCCACCGACCTGGCCGAAGCCGCCGGCGTGCTGGTCAGCATCACCGCCGGTGCCGATCTGAGCCTGGCCGACTTCGACGAGGTGGGGCGCCAGGTCGCCGAACTGGCCGGCGAAGACGCCATGCGGGTGGTCGGCACCGCCTTCGATCCCGACATGGCGGGCCGGCTGCGGGTCTCGCTGATCGCCACCGGGCTGGAGGTCGCCCGCTCGAGGCCGCCGTCGCCCGGCCGGACCCGCCCCGCCTCCGAGCCGCGCCGGGCCCCGCCGGCCGAGGCCGCCGAGCGACGGGACGGCTCGCTGCTGGATCTCGACGACTTCCTGAGCCGCCTGAAGCGGCGCTGAGGCACCCGAGCGGTGACGGGCAGGCCTCCCGCGCCAGGCCTCGCCGGCCTACCCCAGTGCCTTGACGATCAGCTGCACGCCGACGATCGCCATGGCCAGCACCACCAGCCGGTAGAACAGCCGCTCGTTGACGCGGTGCTGCAGCCACAGGCCGCTGCGCACCCCCGCCCAGGCCACCGGCACCAGCACCAGTGAGGCCCAGATGCTGGTCAGGTTGATCTCGCCGAGCACCAGGTAGGGCGGCAGCTTCATCAGATTGACGGAGGCGAACATCAGGGTCGTGGTGGCGATGAAGGTCATCTTGGGCAGGTGACGCGGCACCAGATAGAGGTTCATCGGTGGCGCCCCGGCATGGGCGATGAAGCTGGTGATCCCGGTGGCGATCCCCGCCGGCCAGGCCCAGAAGGCACGGATCGGCCGCGACGAGGCGGGCTTGGCGATCATGTAGGCGACGAACAGCAACGAGATCACGCCCAGCAGCAGGCGCACGTGGTGCTCGTTCAGGCTGCCCGCCACCAGGCTCGCCGCCGCCACGCCGATGGCCAGCCCCGGCAGCAGACGCTTCACCTCGGCCATGTCCTGATGTCCCCACCAGGCCTTCACCGCCAGCGCATCCATCACCAGCAGCAGCGGCAGCAGCAGGCCCGCCGCCTCGATGGGCCCGATGGCCAGCGCCATCAGCGGGACCGAGAGGGTGCCGAAGCCGCCGGCGAAACCGCCCTTGGAGACACCGGTGAGATAGGTGGAAAGCACGATCAGCGTCCAGGCGAGCCAGGAGTAGTCGGGCAGGGTCATGTGCGCATCCTTGTGCCCCGCGTCGGTCGGCGGGTTCTCATTGCAGTGAGCCAGTCGGAGAGCATACCGGGCCAAGCACGTCTCTTTCATCTCGCGCGGCCGGCAAAGGGGGTGTGGATAACGAGGCGCTGTGGACAAAGGCGAGGCAAACGAAAAGGGCCCACGGATAACCGTGGGCCCTTTCGATATTCGGTGGCGCGCCCTAAAGGATTCGAACCTTTGACCTTCGCCTCCGGAGGGCGACGCTCTATCCAGCTGAGCTAAGGGCGCGCGGTGCACGAGGGCTAGCGCCATCGAGCGAGCCACATCCTACCTTGCCGCCTGTCGACTGTCTAGCCGGGACGCGGCCCTGACCGGGCGGCAGACAGCGTCTCTCGCCGCCGGCGGGCCGAGAGACTCGCGCACGAAATGTGCAAACGATCCCCACGCCTTGAATTCCCCGGCGCTCATCGTCAGATCATGGAGTGCAAGGACGACATCAACCGAGAACTCAGGAGTGCTCCATGGCTAACGCAACAGCGACGGCAAACGAGACTCAGGCACCGGTGCTTCAATGGCAGGATATCGACGGGCTGCTCGAGGCGAAGGAATCGCCGTGCATCAGTCTCTACGTTCCCACCACCCCCGTCTCCAACTATCGCGAGGAAAACCGCATCCTCTACAAGGATCAGATCAAGGAGGCGGCACTCGAACTCGAGCGTCAGGACATCGACAAGTCGCTGCGCGCCGAGCTGATCGAACGACTGGAAAGCGTCGGCACCGACGAGGCCTTCTGGACCCACCAGCAGAACGGCCTGGCGGTCTTCGTCTCGCCCGAGCGCTTCGAGGTCAGGAAGATGATGACCCGCCCCGAGAAGGCCCAGGCCATCGTGGGCGATGCCTTCCACCTGCGCCCCGCACTGCGCGAGGCTTCCCACTGGATGCAGTACCGCGTGCTGTGCGTCAGCCTGCATGACGTGGCGCTGTACGACGGCAACCAGGACCAGCTGACCGAGGTGGCGCTCAACAGCAACGTGCCGCGGGGCATGGGCGAGGCGCTGGGCAAGACCGAGACCTCCGCCAACCGCAAGGACGGCGACCGCAGCGGCGACGACAGCACGGACCTCAAGCAGTACTTCCAGGCCGTCGACAAGGCCATCCGCGACCATCACGCCGATCCCCGGCAGCGCCCGCTGGTGCTGGCCATGGTCGCCGAGCATCAGGGCCTGTTCCGCGAGGTCAGCGAGCATCCCCAACTGCTCGAGCAGGGCGTGGATCAGGAGCCCTTCGAGGCGATTCGCCAGCACCGGCTGAGCGAACTCTCCCGCGAAGTGGCCCAGCGCGCCACGCGCACCGACCTCGAACGCCTCATCGAGCAGTACCAGCAGAAGGCCGCCCAGGGCGAAGGCGAGAGCGATCTCGAGCAGATCGCCTACTCGGCCACCATCGGCCAGGTCGGCACGCTGCTGATCGACGAAGAGGCCCGCATCGAGGGCACCGTCGATAGCGAAGGCGGCAGGGTCGACTACGACCGCACCGGCTCGGAGGACGTGCTCGACGCGGTCGCGCGGCACGTCATCGACACCGACGGCGACGTGGTCTTCGTGCCCAGCGAGCTGATGCCCGGCAACAGCGGCGCGGCGGCCATCCTGCGCTACGCCATGGAACCGGTGTAAGTGCCGATATCGGCGCCGCGGTAATCCGCGGCCCCCAAGGGGCATCCCGCACGATGCCCCGAACCAGGTCCACCAGCGGCGACCCTCGGGTCGCCGCTGCTGCGTTGGCCCCCGCGGCTCCCCCCGGCCTCGTTCGCCGCGCCGTTGATCGGCGACATTTTCCGGGTGGGGGACTGTCGCTATACTGCGCCCATCACGCCGCCGTCCGTGATCCGATAACAAGACCGTCAATGAGAGGTGGTGAGAGTGAATGCCAGCAAGCTGATCCTGGGGTGCCTGACGTTGCTCGGCCTGATGACCGCGGCCTCGGCCCATGCCCAGCAGGAGGTGGACCGCGAGGCCCTCGCCGAGCGCCTGGCGCCGGTGGGCCAGCTGTGCCTGGAGGGCGAGGACTGCGGCACCGCCATGGCCTCGGCCGGCGCCGGCGACACCGGCACCGCCGGCGATGCCATCGACGGCGAGGGCATCTATCGCAGCATCTGCATGGCCTGCCACGAGACCGGTGCCGCCGGCTCCCCGGTCCGCGGTGACGAGGCGGCCTGGGCCGAGCGCACCGGCAAGGGCTTCGCCACCCTGCTCGACCACGCCCTCAACGGCTTCAACGCCATGCCGGCCCGCGGCGGCAATCCCAACCTCTCCGATGCGGAGGTGCGCGCCGCGGTGGCCTATCTGGTCGAGCCGGTGATGGACGTGCCGGCCGCCGCCGACACCGCCGATGACACCGCGGCCGCGCCCGACGAAGACGCCAGCGCCACCGCCAGTGACGCGGCGCCGGCCGAGAGCGGCGCGGACGGCGAGGCCCTCTACGCCAGCGCGCCCTGCGCC
Source organism: Halomonas sp. B23F22_10 (assembly GCF_043496975.1). NCBI lineage: Bacteria > Pseudomonadati > Pseudomonadota > Gammaproteobacteria > Oceanospirillales > Halomonadaceae > Halomonas > Halomonas sp. B23F22_10. The sequence continues at coordinate 119,484 of NZ_JBIEKF010000005.1, forward strand.
GCCTGCCATGCCGCCGGCATCGCCGGGGCGCCCAAGCTCGGCGACACCGAGGCCTGGGCACCGCGCATCGACAAGGGCATGGAGACCCTCTATGCCAGCGCCATCAACGGCATCGGCACCATGCCGCCCAAGGGCGGCGCCGGCCTGCCCGACGAGGAGATCAAGGCCATCGTCGACTACATGGTCGGCGAGGCACAGTGACTCTCGCGCCAGGCCGGCAACGACGGAAACGGTAGACATAAAAAAGCGGGGCGCCCGGTGGCGCCCCGCTCGTCGTTCCGCTGGTCTGGATCGCCGTCAGTTCAGCAGCGAGCGCAACCCGGCGATGGCATCCTTGCCGCGGGCCTGCTTCTTCTCCGGGTCCTCGCGGTCGGCACGGCCTTCCCACTCCAGGGCGTCTTCCGGCAGCTCGTCGAGGAAGCGGCTCGGCGTGCAGTCCATCAGCTCGCCGTAGGCCTTGCGCTGGCGCGCCAGGGTCATGGTCAGGGTGCGCCGCGCCCGGGTGATGCCCACGTAGGCCAGGCGCCGCTCCTCCTCGACCGTGCCGACCTCGATGGCGTTGCGGTGCGGCAGCAGCTCCTCCTCCAGCCCCATCAGGTAGACGTGGGGAAACTCGAGGCCCTTGGAGGCGTGCATGGTCAAGAGCTGCACGCGGTCGGAGTCGTCCTCCTCGGCCTGCTGCTCGAGGATGTCGCGCAGCACCAGCCGCGAGATTGCCGCCTCCACGCCGTCGGTCTCGGTGGCCGTGCTGGCGGTGTCATCGTCGGGGTCGGCGCCCATCGACTTCTCGAGCTGGTCGATCAGCGTCCAGACGTTGGCCATGCGCCGCTCGGCGATGGTCGGCGCGCTGGCGTTCTGGTAGAGCCAGGCCTCGTAGTCCATCTCGCGCAGCATGTCGCGGATGGCCTCGATGGCATCGCCGCCGTCCATGCGCCGGCGCACGCCCTCGATGAAGTGGGTAAATCTCCCCAGCCTTTCGACGGCTCTGACCGGCAGCAGCTCGGCCAGCCCCAGCTCCTGGCAGGCGGCGAACAGCGAGCCGCCGCGCTCGGTGGCGTAGTTGGCGAGCTTCTCCAGGGTGCTGGGGCCGATCTCGCGGCGCGGCACGTTGACGATGCGCAGGAAGGCGTTGTCGTCGGCCGGATTGATCAACAGCCGCAGGTAGGCCATGGCGTCCTTGATCTCGTTGCGCGAGAAGAAGGAGGTGCCGCCGGAGAGCTTGTAGGGAATCTGGTAGTGCTGCAGCTTCAGCTCCAGCAGCCGGGCCTGGAAGTTGCCGCGGTAGAGCACCGCGAAGTCGCGCCATTCGGCGCGCTCCTTGATGCGCCGGGTGAGGATCTCGCTGGCCACCCGCTCGGCCTCGGCCTCCTCGTGACGGTTGACCACCACCCGGATCGCCGCGCCCTGCCCCATGTCCGACCACAGGGTCTTCTCGTAGACGTGGGGGTTGTTGGCGATCAGGGTGTTGGCCGCGCGCAGGATGGTGCCGGTGGAGCGGTAGTTCTGCTCCAGCTTGATCACGTTCAGGCGCGGGAAGTCCTCGCCCAGGGTCACCAGGTTCTCGGGCCGCGCGCCGCGCCAGGCATAGATCGACTGGTCGTCGTCGCCGACCACGGTGAAGGTCTGGCGCTCGGCCATCAGCAGCTGCACCAGCTGGTACTGGCTGACGTTGGTGTCCTGATACTCGTCCACCAGCATGTAGTGGATGCGTTTGCGCCACCGAGAGAGGGCCTCGGGGTCGTCGCGTAGCAGGGTCACCGGCAGCAGGATCAGGTCGTCGAAGTCGACCGCGTTGTAGGCCTTGAGGTGGCGGCCGTAGGCCTCGTAGACCCGGGCGGCGAACAGCTCGTCCTCGCTGTTGGCATGAGAGAGCGCCTGGCCGGGCAGCACCAGGTCGTTCTTCCAGTTGGAGATGGTCGCCTGGACCTGGTTGATCGCCTCGGCGTCGACCTGGGCGTCCTTGTTCATCAGGTCGCGCAGCAGCGCCTTGGCGTCCTCGGGGTCGAACAGCGAGAAGCCCGGCTTGTAGCCCAGCGCCTTGAGCTCGCCGCGGATGATGTTGAGGCCGAGGGTGTGGAAGGTCGACACCGTCAGGCCATGACCCTGGCGGCCCTGGAGCATCTTGCCGACCCGCTCCTTCATCTCGCGGGCGGCCTTGTTGGTGAAGGTCACCGCGGCGATGCGTCGGGCGCTCATGCCGCACTCCTGCACCAGGTAGGCGATCTTGGTGGTGATCACGCTGGTCTTGCCCGAGCCGGCGCCGGCCAGCACCAGGCAGGGCCCGTCGATGGCACGCACCGCCTCCTGCTGGCGCGGGTTGAGCTTGGCGATGCGGCTGGTGATGCTCTCGGTCATGCGTCACTCCTCGGCGCGGCGATCGCCTCGCTGTCGGGAAGGCCGGTCTCGGGAAGCCCGGCGCCCGGAAGCCCGGCGCCCACGAACTCGAGCTGGCGCCAGGCCTCGAAGACCAGCACCGCGGCGGCGTTGGACAGGTTCAGGCTGCGGCTCTCGGCCAGCATGGGAATGCGCAGGCGCTGTGATTCGGGCAGGGCGTCGAGCATCGCCTGGGGCAGGCCGCGGGTCTCGGGGCCGAATACCAGGGCATCGCCCTCGCGATAAGCGGGCTCGTGGTAGCCGGTGCGGCCCCGAGTTGAGACCGCGAACACCCGCGTCGGCGCCACCTCGGCGAGGAAGGCCGCCCAGTCGGCATGCACCCGCACCCGGGCCCACTCATGATAGTCGAGGCCGGCGCGGCGCAGCCGCTTGTCGTCGAGGGTGAAGCCCAGCGGCTCGATCAGGTGCAGCCGGAAGCCGGTGTTGGCGCACAGGCGGATCAGATTGCCGGTGTTGGGCGGGATCTCGGGCTGGTAGAGCACCACGTCGAGCATCGATGACTCCTGTAGACGGCGGGGCCGATGTGGGACAGGGCCGCCAACGCACTCGGGCCCCGAAACGGGGCCCGAGGCGCAGCGAGCGGGCGGCCGGTCTCGGCGCCCTGGCAGGCGGGCTCAGTCGCCCGCGATGCCGTAGCGGTCGCGATAGGCGCGGATCGCCTCGGCGTGGCCACGCAGCGCGTCGCCGGCATGGACCTCGAGGTACTCGAGCACCATGTCCAGGGTGACGATGCTCACCACCGGCATGGCGTAGGCGGCCTCGACCTGCTGGATGGCGCTGCGCGGGTCGCTGTCGTCGCCGCCGCGCTCCTGGCGATCCAGCGCCACCACCACGCCGGCGGCCTCGGCGCCGGCGCCCTCGATCAGCCCCATCACCTCGCGGATCGCGGTACCGGCGGTGATGACGTCGTCGATGATCAGGATGCGGCCGGCAAGCGCCGCGCCGACGATGTTGCCACCTTCGCCGTGGGCCTTGGCCTCCTTGCGATTGAACGCATAGGGCAGGTCGCGGTCATGATGATCCGCCAGCGCCACCGCGGTGGTCGCGGCCAGGGGAATGCCCTTGTAGGCCGGGCCGAACAGCACGTCGGCCTCGAGGCCGCTGTCGGCGATGGCTTGGGCATAGAAACGGCCCAGCTTCGCCAGGGCGCGGCCGCTCTTGAACAGGCCGGCGTTGAAGAAGTAGGGGCTGGTACGCCCGGACTTGAGGGTGAACTCGCCGAAGCGCAGTACGCCCTGCTCGATGGCGAACTCGATGAAGGCCTGCTGATAGGGTTGCAGGGTCGATGCGGCCACGGAGCCTCCTATCACGTCTATTGGCGGACGCCATTTACCCAAACGTCGAAACGTCGGGTATCATACACGCGCGACGCAAAAGGGACCATGTATGAAAATCGCCACCATCAATGTGAATGGCATCCGAGAGGCGGTGGGTCGGGGCTTTCTCGACTGGCTGGCCAACCAGGATGCCGATGTCGTCTGCGTGCAGAATCTCAAGGCCAAGAGCTTCGAGCTCGACGACAGCATCCTCTATCCGGAAGGCTACGAGGGCTACTTCCTCGATGCCGAGCAGGACGGCTTCTCGGGCGTCGGCCTGTACTGCCGCAAGATCCCCAAGGCGATCATGTATGGCCTCGGCTTCCCGCAGTGCGACCACGAGGCACGCTTCCTGCAGGCCGACTACGACCGCTTCAGCATCGCCAGCTTCCTGATGCCCGACGGCAGTGATCCGGCCGCCAAGCAGGCCTTCATGGCCCAGTACCAGGAATACCTGTCGAAGATGGCCCGCAAGCGCCGCGAGTACATCATCGCCGGCACCTGGCACATCGCCCACAAGACCATCGACCTGGAGAACTGGGCCGACAACCAGACGACCCCCGGCTTCAAGCCCGAGGAGCGCGCCTGGATGGATCAGGTGCTCGGCCCGACCGGCTTCATCGACACCTTTCGCGAGATCAACCGCGATGCCGGCGAGTACACCTGGTGGCCGGCGCTGGATCAGGACCAGCCCCGCGAACGCCAGGAAGGCTGGCGCATCGACTACCAGCTGGTCGGCCCCAACTTCCGCCGCCACGTGGTGGACGCCTGGATCGACTACGACGCGACCTTCTCCGAGTACGCGCCGCTGATCGTCGAGTACGACCTGCCGCTGTAACGCGTCTCCCTTCGTCGCCGTCATGCCCCGGGCATGACGCAGCACGCCGGCCTGATGGCCGGCGTGCTGCGTTAGGGAACCGCGGATGGTCTGCGGCGCTCGCGACGACAATCCGCGTTCCCGGAATGAAGGCTGCCTCAGCCGCGGATGCCCAGCGCCTCGCGCTGATGCGCGAACAGCGAGGTCCCGGCCTGCTCCGCCAGGTCGAGCATGGCGTCGAGCTCGGCGCGGCTGTAGGTGCCGGACTCGGCGGTGCCCTGCACCTCGATCAGCCCGCCGCCCTCGGCCATCACCACGTTCATGTCGGTACCGGCGCGGGAGTCCTCGGGATAGTCCAGGTCGACCACCGGCACGCCGTTGTAGATGCCCACCGAGACCGAGCCGACCAGCTGATGGAAGGGGTCGGCCTTGATCAGCTTCTCGCGCTGCAGATAGCGCACGGCGTCGATCAGCGCCACGCAGCCGCCGGTGATCGACGCCGTACGGGTCCCGCCGTCGGCCTGGATGACATCGCAGTCCACGGTGATGGTGTACTCGCCGAGCTTCTTCAGGTTCACCGCCGCGCGCAGCGAGCGGCCGATCAGCCGCTGGATCTCCAGCGTGCGGCCGCCCTGCTTGCCGCGGGTCGCCTCGCGGCCGCCGCGGGTGTGGGTGGCACGGGGCAGCATGCCGTACTCGGCGGTCACCCAGCCCTGTTTCTTGCCGCGCAGCCAGCGCGGCACGCCGGCCTCGACGCTGGCGTTGCACAGCACCTTGGTATCGCCGAACTCGACCAGCACCGAGCCCTCGGCGTGGCGGGTGTAGTCACGGGTCAGGCGGATCTCGCGGGGCTCGTCAGCGGCGCGTCCGCTGGGACGCCGGAAGTCCTCGGCCATGTCAGCTCTCTCGCAGTCGGAAATGGATGGCCCGCCATTCTACACGGCCTGAAGGGGGAATCGGTTACACTGACTCGCCCCGACCTCGACCTACCCACTAGGAGCCCGCCATGGTGCACAGCATGACCGCCTTCTCACGGCAGGATCGCGACGCCGACTGGGGCCGGCTGCAACTGGAACTGCGGTCGGTCAACCAGCGCTATCTCGACCCTCACTTCCGCCTGCCCGAGGCTCTGCGCGATCTCGAGCCCGGCTTCCGCGACGGCCTGAGAAGCCGCCTGGCCCGTGGCAAGGTCGAGTGCACGCTGCGCTTCGAACCCGCCGAGCGCCGCGCCGAGGCCAGCGTCGATCATGCCAAGCTGCGCGCCCTGGGCACGGCGCTGGGCGAGGTGCGCGAAGCCGTGCCCGAGGCGCCGATGCCCGACGCCCTGGCGCTGCTCGACCATCCCGGCGTGCTCGAGGCGCCCGGACTCGACCTCGAGGCGATCAAGGCCGAGGCCAACGCCCTGTTCGACGCCGCCCTGGCCGACCTGATCGCCGGCCGCGCCCGGGAGGGCGAGCAACTCGCCGAACTGATCCGCGAGCGGCTGGTCGGCATCCGCGCCCAGGTCGACGAGGTCCGCGGCCTGCTGCCGACGATCCTCGAGCGCCAGCGCAGCCAGCTGCTCGACCGGCTGGCCGAGATGCGCACCGAACTCGACCCCCAGCGCCTGGAGGCCGAGCTGGTGCTGCTGGCCCAGAAGGCCGACGTGGCCGAGGAACTCGACCGGCTGGAGACCCACGTCGGCGAGGTCGAACGCCAGCTCAAGCAGAAGGGCCCGATCGGCCGCCGCCTGGACTTCCTGATGCAGGAACTCAATCGCGAGGCTAACACCCTGTCTTCTAAATCGGTGGTCGCCGAGACCACCCGCTGCGCGGTGGAGCTCAAGGTGCTGATCGAGCAGATGCGCGAACAGATCCAGAACATCGAGTGAGGCGACACCGCGCTCGCTCCCCGGGCCTCTTCGCTTCCTAACGACATCTGCGTTATACTTTTGTCGTAATTTTACGCGACCCTGACTCCGTCAGGGTCTTTTTTATTTCCCGAGGTCTACCATGTCGACACCCTCTGCCGGCGCCACCGCGCGCCACCCCCGCCTGGCCGAGCTCGCGCTGGCCCTCGGCGGCTTCGGCATCGGCACCAGCGAGTTCGTGATCATGGGTCTGCTGGAGCGGGTCGCCGGCGATCTTCAGGTCGCCGCCGCCGATGTCGGCTACGCCATCTCCAGCTACGCCCTGGGCGTGGTGGTCGGTGCACCGCTGATCTCTGCGCTGGCCGCCCGGGTGCCGCGCCGCACCCTGCTGATCGTGCTGATGCTGGTGTTCGCCGTCGGCAACGTCGCCAGCGCCATGGCCACCTCGTTCTGGCCATTCGTCGGGCTGCGCTTCCTGGCCGGCCTGCCCCACGGCGCCTACTTCGGCGTTGCCGCGTTGGTCGCGGCCGCCGCGGTGCCCATCGAACAGCGTGCCCAGGCGGTCAGCCGGGTGATGCTGGGCCTGACCACCGCCATTCTGGTCGGCGCGCCGCTGGCCACCTGGACGGGCCAGTGGCTGGGCTGGCAGAGCGCCTTCCTCGGCGTCGGCGCCATCGCCCTGACCACCGCCGCACTGATCCGCCTGTGGGTACCGAGCCAGGCGCCCGACCCCCATGCCAGCCCCAAGCGCGAGCTCACCGCGCTGGCCAAGCAGCGCGTGCTGTTCACCCTGGGCGTGGCCAGCATCGGCTTCGGCGGCATGTTCGCGGTGTTCAGCTACGTGGTGCCGACCCTCTCCGTCCAGGCCGGCATGCGCGAAGCCATCGGGCCCTGGGTGCTGACGATCTTCGGCGTCGGCACCATCGTCGGCAACCTGGTCGGCGCGCGACTGGCCGACAAGAATCTGCTCAAGGCCATCCCCCGCATCCTGGTGTGGTGCCTGGTGGTGCAGGCCGGCTTCTTCTTCGCCGCCAACCATCTGATCGCCGGCCTGCTGTTCGTCGGCCTGGTGGGCACCAGCATGGCGCTGGGGCCGGCGCTGCAGACCCGGCTGATGGACGTCGCCGGCGATGCCCAGACCATGGCCGCCTCGATGAACCACGCCGCCTTCAACTGCGCCAACGCCCTGGGCGCCTGGCTGGCCGCGGTGGTGATCAAGGGCGGCGCGCCCTGGTCGTCCAGCGGCCTGGTCGGCGCCGTGCTGGCCCTCGGCGGGCTGGCGATGTTCTTCACCGGCCGCTACCTGGAGCGCCGCGAGATCAGGGCCGCCGCGGCCTGAGGCCAAGGCTGGGGCACGGGCACGAAGTGTGCGATACTTCGCGCCCTCCTCCGCAGCCGTCGATATCGCAGGACCCGCCATGCCCCAAGGTACGCTCTTCATCGTCTCCGCCCCCTCCGGCGCCGGCAAGACCAGCCTGGTACGCGAGCTGATCGAACGCCTCGACGGCATCCAGGTCTCGGTGTCGCACACCACCCGGCCGCGCCGCGAAGGCGAGGTCGACGGCGTGAACTATCACTTCGTCGACCGGGCCGAGTTCGAGCGCATGATCGCCGAGGGCGACTTCTTCGAGCATGCCCGGGTGTTCGACAACTACTACGGCACCTCGCGGCGCGCCGTGGAGGAGCTGCTGGCCGCCGGCCAGGACGTGATCCTGGAGATCGACTGGCAGGGCGCCCGTCAGGTCCGCGAGCAGCTGCCCCAGGCGGTATCGATCTTCATCCTGCCGCCCTCGCGGGAGGAGCTGGAGCGTCGCCTGTCCGGCCGCGGCACCGACGAGCACGCCGTGATCGCCGGGCGCATGCGCGAAGCGGTCAGCGAGATGTCGCACTATGACGAGTACGACTACGTGGTGATCAACGACGACTTCACCACCGCCGAGCGCGAGCTTCAGTCGCTGGTCATCGCCCGGCGCCTGAGCGCCGAACGCACCCGCGAACGCCACGCGCCGCTGCTGGCCGCGCTGCTTTCCTGAGCGCGGCCGCGGCGCTTGTCAGGCGAGCCGGGCGTCGAGTAATCTAACCCCTCTATTCATCGGTGAATCCCCGGGGCGCAGCGGCGCCGGCCGGGGCTTCGCCCGTCAGCATTCAGGAAGGCATCCATGGCGCGTGTTACCGTCGAAGACTGTCTGGAAAACGTCGAAAATCGCTTCAAGCTGGTGATGATCTCCACCCAGCGCGCTCGCCAGCTGGCCCGCGGCTCCCGCGATGCCCTGCTGCCCTGGGAAAACGACAAGCCTACCGTGATGGCGCTGCGCGAGATCGCCGACGGCCTGGTCGACTCCAGCGTGCTGGACGAGCCGATCGAAGCCGCCCCGGCGCGTCCGCGCCCCGAAGGCGAACCGGGCATCCCCGCCGAGGAGTGATGCCGGCGTCGCCGCCATCCGCACGGCCATCACGTAACCTTCAGGGCACGCCGCATGTTCACCATCGATGACCTGGCCGACCGCCTCGGCGGCTACCTCCCCCAGGACGAGATCCAGCAGGTCAAGCGTGCCTTCTACTACGCCGAGCAGGCCCACGACGGCCAGCGTCGTCGCTCCGGCGAGCCCTATGTGACCCATCCCCTGGCGGTGGCCAACATCCTGGCCAACATGCACATGGACCATCAGAGCCTGATGGCCGCCATGCTGCATGACGTCATCGAGGACACCGGCGTCTCCAAGCAGGCCCTGGGCGCGCAGTTCGGCGAGGCCGTGGCGGAGCTGGTCGACGGCGTCTCGAAGCTGACCCAGATCACCTTCGAGGACAAGGCCGTCGCCCAGGCCGAGAACTTCCAGAAGATGGTGATGGCGATGTCCCGGGACATCCGGGTGATCATCGTCAAGCTGGCCGACCGGCTGCACAACATGCGCACCCTGGGCGCGCTGCGCCCGGAGAAGAAGCGCCGCATCGCCCGCGAGACGCTGGAGATCTACGCCCGCATCGCCAACCGGCTGGGCATCAACACCATCCGCGTCGAGCTCGAGGACCTCTCGTTCCAGGCCATCCACCCGATGCGCGCCGAGCGCATCAAGCGCGCCGTGGCCAGCGCCCGCGGCCACCGCCGCTCGGCGATCCGCCAGGTCCAGGACACCCTGCAGAACAGCCTCGACGAGGAAGGCCTGACCGGCTCGGTGATGGGCCGTCAGAAGCACCTGCTGTCGATCTACCGCAAGATGCGCGACCAGAAGAAGTCGTTCGCCGAGATCATGGACGTGTTCGGTTTCCGCATCATCACCGACGACGTCGACAGCTGCTATCGCATCCTCGGCATGGTGCACAACCTCTACAAGCCGGTGCCCGGACGCTTCAAGGACTACATCGCCATCCCCAAGGCCAACGGCTACCAGAGCCTGCATACCACGCTGTTCGGCAGCGGCGGCATGCCCATCGAGGTGCAGATCCGCACCCGCGAGATGGAGGCCATGGCCAACAACGGCATCGCCGCCCACTGGTTGTACAAGGCCGGCCAGACCGATCATCCGATCGCCGAGGGCAGCCACGCCCGGGCCCGCTCCTGGATCAAGGGGCTGCTCGAGATGCAGCGCCATGCCGGGGATTCGCTGGAGTTCATCGAGCACGTCAAGAACGACCTGTTCCCGGACGATATCTACGTGTTCACGCCCAAGGGCGACATCATGGAGCTGCCCCAGGGCGCCACGGTGATCGACTTCGCCTACAGCGTGCACACCGACATCGGCAACAGCTGCATCGCCTGCCGCATCGACCGCCATCTGGCGCCGCTCTCCACCCGGCTCGAGAGCGGCCAGACGCTGGAGATCATCACCGCCCCCGGCGCCAAGCCCAGCCTGGCCTGGCTCAACGTGGTGGTCACCGCCAAGGCGCGCTCGGCCATTCGCCACGCGCTCAAGCACCAGCAGCACACCGAGGCCGTCCAGCTCGGCCGCCGTCTGCTCAACAAGGCGCTGGCGGAGTTCGAGACCAGCCTCGAGGAGCTGCCCGGCGGGCCGATGGCCACGCTGCTGGCCGAGTTCGAACTGAAGAGCCAGGACACCCTGCTGGAATCGATCGGCCTGGGCGCCCGGGTCGCTCACGTGGCCGCCCGGCGCCTGGTCGACCTGCATCACGGCGAGCAGCTGCCGATCGTGGAGAGCTCACCCCAGCAGGGGCCGATCGTGATCAGCGGCGCCGAGGGCATAGTGATCAAGTTCGCCCGCTGCTGCCATCCGCTGCCCGGCGACCCGGTCATCGGCCACCTCTCGGTGGGCAAGGGCATCGTCGTCCACCGCACCGAGTGCCGTAACCTGGCCGAGCTCAAGAGCGACCCGGACAAGCTGTTCGCCCTCGAGTGGTCCGATCAGGCCGACGAGGACTTCCCGGTGCCGCTGCGCCTGGAGATCGAGAGCCGCCGCGGGCTGGTGGCGGAGCTGGCCAGCCTGGTCACCGACGCCGAAGCCAACATCGAGCGCATCGGCATCGAGGAGCGCGACGCCCGGCTGTCGATCGTCAACCTGACCCTGTCGGTGCGCAACCGCGTGCACCTGGCGCGCATCATCAAGCGCCTGCGCAACCTGTCCCACGTCGGCAAGATCACCCGCCTGGGCAATTGACTCTCAGCGCCCCCGTCCGTCGCGGTCGCGGCGGACGGGGGCGCTGTCATTGGACACCCCCATCATCGCCAACAACACATGGAGCACACCATGAGCAACAAGGCCGTCATCAACACCGACCAGGCACCCGCCGCCATCGGCCCCTACTCCCAGGCCATCAAGGCCGGCAACACCGTTTACATGTCCGGCCAGATCCCGCTGGACCCGGCCACCATGGAGATTGTCTCCGACGACTTCGAGGCCCAGGCCCGTCAGGTCTTCGCTAACCTGAAGGCCGTCGCCGAGGAAGCCGCCGGCGGCCTCAAGGACGTGGTCAAGCTGAACCTCTACCTGGTGGACCTGGACAACTTCGCCATCGTCAACGGCATCATGGAAGAGTTCTTCGACGCGCCCTACCCGGCCCGCGCCGCCGTCGGCGTCAAGGCCCTGCCCAAGGGCAGCCAGGTCGAGGCGGAAGCCGTGCTGGTCATCGGCGACTGAGGAAAGGCTGATTCATTGCTGCGCTCGAGATCCTGGCCGCCGGCGGTGCCGAAGCGTAGGACCGTCGCCATCCTCATGTAGCAGGCTACACTCCGATAGCTGCGCTCCGGCGGCGACCAGCCTCTCATCGCTCGCGTCATGAATCCGCGCTTTCCGCTACCTCTCTGAAGAGAGCCTTCCTACCATGCGCCTGTTTCTGGCCCTGGTACCGCCGCCGGCCCTGCGCCGGCGGCTCGGCGTTCTGGCCGATACCGCCCGCTCCCGCTGCGGCGGCCGGCGCATGCCGGACGACAGCTTTCACCTCACGCTCGCCTTCCTCGGCGAGCAGCCCGACGCCCGGGCCACGGCCATCGCCGACTGGCTGACGCGTTTCACCCTGCTTCCCGGCCGCTGGCGACTCGACCGCTGGGGCCAGTTCTGCCGTCCGGGCATCATCTGGGTTGGCGGCGCCGAGCCCGATCCGGCACTCGTTGCCCTGCAGCATCAGCTGTGGGAGGGGCTCGAGCGGCTCGGCGTCGAGGGGCGCCCCGAGCGCTTCGTGCCGCATGTCACCCTGCTGCGCCGGGCCGCAAGGCCGCCCGGCCAGGACCTGCCGACCGTGGGGCTGGACTGGACGTATTCGCGCGTCGAGTTGATCCACTCGACCGTCACCCCGCGGGGCAGCCGCTATGCGTGCCTGGCGCGCACGCCCGGGCCGTTCCCGGGCGTGTCGGCCGACGGCCGGAGGGAGGAGGGGCGCTAGGTGGTGGCCTCGGGCAGGTAGCCGCCCTCGCGCAGTACCTGCAGATAGCCCTCGCGGAAGGTGGGGAAGCGGAAGCGATAGCCGCTCTCGATCAGGCGGGCGTTGTCGCAGCGCTTGCTGGCCCGACGGCGCAGCGGCGACTGGATGGTCTCGGTGGCCTCGACCTTGAGCTGCTTGGCCAGCCAGGCCATCACCTCGTGGAGCGGCGCCGGCTCGCAGTCGCTGGCCAGATACAGCTCATGCAGCGACTCGCCGGCCTGCGCCCGCCCGATGAGATGGGCCAGCACCCCGGCGCAGTCGTCGCGATGGATGCGGTTGGAGTACATCGGCGGCGTGGCGGCGGCGATGCGCCCCTCGCCGACCTGGCGGATCAGGCGGTCGCGCCCCGGACCGTAGATGCCGGAGAAGCGCACCACCGTGCCCGGCAGGTCGTGATCGATCAGCGCCTGCTCGGCCTCGCGCATCAGCGCGCCGGAGAAGCCGCCCGGCTCGGTGGGGCTTGCCTCGTCCACCATTTCGCCGCCCTGCTGGGCGTAGACGCTGGTGGAGGAGACGAAAAAGACGTGCTTCGGCGGGCGCTTGCGGGCGCTGAACTCGGCCAGCACCGCCTTGAGCCCGTCCGGATAGGCCGCCCGATAGGCCTCCTCCTCGAAGCGGTCGGCGCTGACCACGTAGACCAGCACCTCCGCGTCCGGCAGCTCGGCCAGCGCCGCGGCGTCGCCGAGATCCGCCGACACGCCCTTCAGGCCGCTGTCGGCCAGCTTGGCGGCATCGCGGCGCACTCCGATGACCTTGTGGCCGTCCGCCTTGAGCTCCCGGCCCAGCGTCGTGCCGATATCACCACAACCCAGAATCAGCGTCGTTGTCTTCACCTTTCCCTCGCCCCCTGATAAAAAGTCCCTATGACGACCTCGGGGTGCCCTATGGGTGGGGCCCGCGACACATCGACAATCGAGGAAGCCCCGGCACCGAAATGACTCTAACAGAACTCCGTTACATCGTAACCCTGGCCCAGGAACGCCACTTCGGCCGCGCCGCCGAACACTGCTTCGTGTCCCAGCCGACCCTCTCGGTGGCGGTCAAGAAGCTGGAGGAAGAACTGGGCGTGGCACTGTTCGAGCGTTCCAAGTCCACCGTACAGGTCACGCCGCTGGGCGAGAAGATCGTCGAGCAGGCACAGCGCGTGCTGGAACAGAGCAGCGTGATCAAGGAGCTCGCCAGCGCCGGCCGCGACCAGCTGGCCAGCCCGCTGCGCATCGGTGCCATCTATACCGTCGGCCCCTACCTGTTCCCGCACCTGATCCCGGAGCTGACCCGCCGCGCGCCGCAGATGCCGCTCTACATCGAGGAGGGCTTCACCGGCGAGCTGCGACGCAAGCTGCGCAGCGGCGAGCTCGACGCCATCATCGTCGCGCTGCCCTTCACCGAAACCGACGTGGTCACCAAGCCCCTCTACGAGGAGGCCTTCGACGTGCTGATGCCGGCCGACCACGCCTGGGCCGAGCGCGAGAGCATCGACAAGGAGGACCTGCTGCAGGAGCGCCTGCTGCTGCTCGGCGAGGGCCACTGCTTCCGTGACCAGATCCTCGAGGCCTGCCCGGCGATCAGCCAGAAGCTCGCGAGCCCCAACAACACCCTGACCGCCGAGGGCGGCTCGCTGGAGACGATCCGCCACATGGTCGCCTCGCGGCTCGGCATCACCGTGCTGCCGCGCTCGGCGATCGGCACCGGCCACTACGAGAGCGGCCTGCTCACCAGCCGGCCCTTCACGCCGCCCGGCCCCGGACGCACCGTGGCCATCGCCTGGCGCGCCAGCTTCCCGCGGCCCCAGGCCATCGACGCGGTGACCGACGCCATCGCCCACTGCCGCGCGGCCACGACCGAGCCGGCATGAGCGGCCTCGACGCCCCCGTCACGGACCTCAAGGGCGTCGGCGAGGCGCTGGCCCAGAAGCTGGGCCGCCTGCGCATCGATGCCGTCGCCGACCTGCTGTTCCACCTGCCGCTGCGCTACCAGGACCGCACCCGCATCACCCCCGTCGCCGGCCTCCGCTCCGGCGACGAGGCCGTGGTCGAGGGCGAGGTGATGGCCGCCGACGTGGTGCGCGGCCGGCGCCGCAGCCTGCTGGTGCGGCTCAGGGACGGCTCCGGCATCCTCAGCCTGCGCTTCTTCCACTTCTCGCCGGCCCAGCAGCAGCAGTTCCGTCCCGGCGCCCGGGTGCGCGCCTTCGGCGAGGCCCGGGCCGGCGCCACCGGGCTCGAGATCTACCACCCGGAATATCGGCTGATCGGCGAGGGCGCGCCGGCGGTGGAGGATCACCTCACGCCCATCTACCCGACCACCGAGGGGCTGCACCAGACGCGCCTGCGGGCGCTGATCGACCAGGCCCTGGCCCGGCTCGCGCAGGCCCCCGCGGCGCTGCCGGAATGGCTGCCCGAGTCGCTGCGCCACCAGTACGCCCTGCCCGAGCTGCATGACTGCCTGCGCGAGCTGCACCATCCGCCACCGGAGGCCGACCCGGACGCCCTGGCCGAGGGCCGCCACCCGGCCGCGCGCCGACTGGCCCTGGAGGAGCTCTTGGCCCACCGGCTGAGCCTGCGCGAGGTACGCCTGCGCATCCAGGAGGACGGCGCGCCGGCGCTGTCCGACGGCCGCGGCCTGCAGGCCCGCTTCCTAACCCAGCTGCCCTTCTCGCTGACCGGCGCCCAGCGCCGGGTGCTCGACGAGATCCGCGCCGACCTGGCCGAGGAGCGGCCCATGCTGCGCCTGGTGCAGGGCGACGTGGGCTCGGGCAAGACCGTGGTCGCCGCCATAGCGGCGCTGTCTGCCATCGCCGGCGGCTGCCAGGCGGCCATGATGGCGCCCACCGAGATCCTCGCCGAGCAGCACTATCGCGCCTTCAAGGCCTGGTTCGAACCGCTCGGCATCGAGGTGGCCTGGCTGGCGGGCAAGCTCAAGGGCAAGGCGCGGCTCGACGCCAAGGCGGCGATCCACGACGGCCGGGCGCAGATGGTGGTCGGCACCCATGCGCTGTTCCAGGGCGATGTCCACTTCCAGCGGCTGGGCCTGGCGATCATCGACGAGCAGCACCGCTTCGGCGTCCACCAGCGCCTGGCGCTGCGCGAGAAGGGCGAGGCCGGCGGCCTGACGCCCCACCAGATGGTGATGACCGCCACGCCGATCCCGCGCACCCTGGCGATGAGCGCCTACGCCGACCTGGACGTCTCGGTGATCGACGAGCTGCCCCCCGGGCGTACCCCGGTGAAGACGGTGGTGGTGCCCGACGAGCGCCGCCCCGAGGTGGTCGAGCGCATCCGCCACGCCTGCGCCGAGGGCCGCCAGGCCTACTGGGTCTGCACCCTGATCGAGGAGTCCGAGGCGCTGCAGTGCCAGGCCGCCGAGGCCAGCCGCGACGAGCTGGTCGAGGCGCTACCGGAGCTCGCCGTGGGCCTGGTCCACGGCCGCATGAAGGCCACCGAGAAGGCCGAGGTGATGGCCGCCTTCAAGGCCGGCGAGCTGGACCTGCTGGTGGCCACCACGGTGATCGAGGTCGGCGTCGACGTGCCCAATGCCAGCCTGATGATCATCGAGAACCCGGAGCGGCTAGGCCTCTCCCAGCTGCACCAGCTGCGCGGCCGGGTCGGGCGCGGCGCCACCGCGAGCTTCTGCGTGCTGCTCTATCACCCGCCGCTGTCGGATCACTCGCGCAAGCGGCTGACGGTGATGCGCGAGACCAACGACGGCTTCCGCATCGCCGAGCAGGACCTGGAGATCCGCGGCCCCGGCGAGGTGCTGGGCACCCGCCAGACCGGCCTGGCGCAGATGAAGATCGCCGATCTGGAACGCGACGCCGACCTGCTGCCGCGCATCTCGCCGCTGGCCGAGGCGCTGCTGGCCGAGCACCCCGAGGCTAGCCGGCCGCTGATCCGCCGCTGGCTGGGTGAGGAAGCCGGGCGCTACGGGCAGGTCTGACAGCTGCAAGCTGCAAGCTGCAAGCTGCAAGCTGCAAGCTGCAAGCCAGGAGCGTGAAATCGTCCGCCGCAAAAGAAAGCCCCGAAGGTGGAAGCCTTCGGGGTTTTCTTGTAGCTCGGCGCTTGTAGCTCGGCGCTTGTAGCTCGGCGCTTGTAGCTCGGCGCTTGTAGCTCGGCGCTTGTAGCTCGGCGCTACAGGTACTTCAGCAGGCCCTGCAGGCGGTCGAGGTCCCTGGCATCGCCGACCAGCCGCACGCGGCCGGCCATCATGCCGTCGAGGAAGGCCTTCTGGGTCGGCTTCCTGAGCACCCGGAGCGCCGTGTCCGCGTCCTCGAAGCGCAGCTCCAGGTCGAGATCCACCGGCAGGCCGCTGCCGGTCTCGATGCCCCGGGGCGACATCCGATAGTGGCGGGCGATGGCGAGATTCTCGGTGCCGATGCCCCAGTCGAGGCGTTTCAGGTCACCCAGGCGATCGCGAAAGGCGGGCTTGCGCCGCAGCGCACGCTTGAGCAGCACGCCGAGCACCCACAGCATCAGGCGTAGCTTCATCGGTACACCGTTGGCCGGAAAGCGGAAATGAGGGGGGTGAGGCCGCGCGGCCCGGGAATCGAGCCGCGCGTCGCGCCTTATTTGGCGACGGCGTCCTTGAGGCCCTTGCCGGGCTTGAAGGCCACGGTCTTGCTGGCCGGGATGGTCAGGGATTCGCCGGTCTGGGGGTTCTTGCCGGTGCGGGCGGCACGCTCGCGCACGGTGAAAGTACCGAAACCGATCAGCGACACGTCCTTGCCGTCGGACACGCTGCCGGTGATCTCGTCGAGAATGACGTTCAGCACCTGGCTGGCCTTGTCCTTGGACAGATCGGCACGCTCGGCGATCGCCGCGGCGAGTTCTGGTTTGCGCATACAGCCCTCCTGGTTTGACATCCTGCCGATGATCCCATCGGCCGCGTTGTTGTTCGCGCTGATTCATGCACCACCCGCCTGCCATGGCATGTGAGGCAGACGCATGACGCCGTGTGGCAACGCCGCTGCCAGGCCCGGAACACCGGGGGCGCCGTCGTTGACGTCACTAGCCTAGCAACGGCGGTGCAGCGCGCGCCAGTTCGACTTTCCGACGCACGCAGGCGCCTGTCAACGCAAATCCGATCAAACGTCCGTCTTCATCCTCGGCCAGGGCGGTCAGATCCGCCCCCTCGCCCTCGATGCGCCAGCGAGCGGGCGCACGGGTCGGCGGCAGCGAGACCACCGGCAGCAGCGGTGTCTTCACCAGCACCGGCCAGGGGCCGTAGCGTACCTCGGTGGGCGTGCCGGCAAGCGTCGCCGCCAGCGCCTTGGCGCCGGCCTGCAGCGGCTGGACGTACATGGCATTGACGCCGTCGACGCAGGCCACGTCGCCCAGCGCATGGATGCCGGGCGACGAGGTCGAAAGCCGGCGATCGACGAGGATGCCGGCCGGCCCCACGGCCAGTCCCGCGGCCTCGGCCAGGGCGCTGCGCGGCCGCAGCCCGGTGGCCACCAGCACCAGATCGGCCTCGAGGGCGGTGCCGTCGTCCAGGCCCAGCGCCACCCGCTCGCCCTCGGACGAGAGCGCGTCGACCGTGCGCCCGGTGTGCAGGGCGATGCCGGCCTCGACGAAGGCCTCGCCCAGGGCCCGGCCCAGCGGCTCGGGCAGCAGCCGCGGCAGCGGCGCCGCCTCCGGGGCGATCAGCTCGACCGCATGGCCGCCGGCGGCCAGGTCGTTGGTGAACTCGCAGCCCACCAGGCCGATGCCGACCACGGCGACCCGGGCCGGGCGGCCGAGCGCCGCCAGGGCGGCGTGGAAGGCGCGGTAGTCGTCGAGGTCGTTGACGGTATGGACCCGGCCGGCCAGCGCCTCGGGCATGGCGAAGGGCGGCGCCGGCGCCGCGCCGGTGGCCAGCACCAGCTCGCCCCAGGGCAGCCGCTCGGCGCCGAGGGCCAGGGTCCGCGCGGCCGGATCGATGGCCTCGACCCGGGTGTGCGTGCGCATCGTCACGCCGAGCCGGTCGGCCGCCTCCAGGGCGCTGAGCGAGGCCAGGCGATCCGGCGGCAGGCGCTTGGCGAAGCCGGTGGAGAGCAGCGGCTTGGAGTAGTCCTCGCCGCCGTCGGCGGTGATCAGGGTGATGGGGCGCTCGGGCTGCAGGGCCCGGACCTGGCGCGCCAGGCCCAGCCCGGCCATGCCGGAGCCGATGATGGTCAGGGGTGCGCTCATGGGGCTCCTCGCTGCAGGGGGCGCGACGGGCCGCCATGGTACACTAGCCGCCCCTTGCATTGGACGCGGAGTCGCGCAGTGAATCACGCCCCGGCCCTTTCGCCCCGCTGGCGCCCCCTGGCGGCGGCACGCCCCGCCATGAGCCCGGCCTGGTGGCGCTGGATCGCCACCCGGGGCTCGCTGACCCAGCGGCTGATCGAGGCCGGCGCGCCTCGCCGCTTCCGGGTCAGGCTGCTCGACCAGCGCCTGGGCCGGCCGCGCCGCGACGAGGCCATGGCGCTGGGCACGGCGCCGGACCGCCTGGTCTGGCGGCGCGAGGTCGCGCTGTGTCTCGGCGATCGTTCCTGGGTGATGGCGCGCTCGGTGGCCCCGCTCCACGGCCTGCACGGCCAGCGGCTGGCGGGCCTCGGCGAGCGCTCGCTGGGGCACTGGCTGTTCCGCCAGCCCGGCCTCGAGCGCGGCCCCATCGAGGTCAGCGCCGACCCGGCGCCCTTCCACGACGCGCCCGGCCCCTGGGGTCGCCGCTCGGTGCTGCGCCACGGCCGCTTCGCGGTGCTGGTCCAGGAGTTCTTCCTCGACGCCATGGCGGATGACCTGGCCCTGCCGGCGCGATAGGCTGCGTCTGGCATCGCCCGAAACCCGCGTCGTCCGATTCAACCGAGAGACCCACATGGAACGTTCCCTGATGCGCCCCAAGGGGCTGGCCCGGCTGCCCGACTTCCTGCACCTGACGCGCCTCGACCGCCCCATCGGCACCTGGCTGCTGATGTGGCCGACGCTGTGGGCGCTGTGGACGGCGGCCGAGGGCGTTCCCGAGCGCCGGCTGCTGCTGATCTTCGTCGCCGGGGTCTACCTGATGCGGGCCGCGGGCTGCGTGGTCAACGACTACGCCGACCGCCACTTCGACGGCCACGTGAAGCGGACGAAGTCACGTCCGCTGGCCACCGGACGCATCGGCGAAGGCGAGGCCAAGGGGCTGTTCGCCGGCCTGGTGCTGGCGGCCTTCGTGCTGGTGTGCTTCACCAATGCCTTCACCGTGATGCTGTCGGTGGGCGGCGTGATCCTGGCCTTCGTCTATCCCTTCATGAAGCGCTACACCCATCTGCCCCAGGTGGTGCTGGGCGCGGCCTTCTCGTGGGCCATTCCCATGGCCTTCGGCGCGGTGCTCGGCCATGTGCCGCTGGAGGCCTGGCTGCTGTTCGCCGCCAACGTGCTGTGGACCGTGGCCTACGACACCGAGTACGCCATGGTCGACCGCGACGACGACCTGCGCATCGGCATCAAGTCCACCGCGGTACTGTTCGGCCGCGCCGACAAGCGGATCATCGGCCTGCTGCAGCTGGCCACGCTCGCCCTGCTGGCCTGGGCCGGCGAGCGCCTCGGCCTCACCGGCTTCTTCTGGCTCGGCCTGGCCGCCATGGCGGCGACCTTCGTCCACCAACAGCGGCTGATCCGCCACCGCGATCGCGATCGCTGCTTCCAGGCCTTCCTCAACAATCACTGGTCGGGGCTCTTGGTGTTCGCCGGCATCGCGCTGTCGCTGTGGCCGGGCGCCGGCGCGTGACGCCGGGCGGGAAAAAACCGCGGCGCTGAGCGGGGGCGACAGGACGAGGCTGTCACGGTATTGTCACAAGGACATGCTGTCATCGTCACCAATATGTCACTGCTCTCGACCATGAGGCCCCGGGATGACCGCCAAGACCGTACTGATCGTCGATGATGAAGCGCCCATCCGCGAGATGATCGCCGTGGCGCTGGAGATGGCCGACTATCGCGTGCTCGAGGCGGACAATGCCCAGAGCGCCCACGCCATGGTCGTCGATCACCAGCCCGACCTGGTGCTGCTGGACTGGATGATGCCCGGCACCAGCGGCGTCGAGCTCGCCCGCCGGCTCAAGCGCGAGGAAGGCACCTCGGAGCTGCCGATCATCATGCTCACCGCCAAGGGCGAAGAGGACAACAAGATCCAGGGCCTCGAGTCCGGGGCCGACGACTACATCACCAAGCCCTTCTCGCCCCGCGAGCTGGTGGCGCGCCTCAAGGCGGTCCTGCGCCGGGCCACGCCGCGCGGCGTCGAGGATCCGGTCCAGGTCGAGGGCCTGATGCTCGACCCGGTCAGCCACCGCGTCAGCATCGACGGCCAGTCGCTGGAGATCGGCCCCACCGAGTACCGCCTGCTGCAGTTCTTCATGACCCACCAGGAACGCGCCTACACCCGCGGCCAGCTGCTCGACCAGGTCTGGGGCGGCAACGTCTACGTCGAGGAGCGCACCGTGGACGTGCATATCCGCCGCCTGCGCAAGGCGCTGGGCGAGCCGCACCAGCAGCTGATCCAGACCGTGCGCGGCACCGGCTACCGCTTCTCCGCCAAGGCCTGACATGGGCCGGCTGTGGCGACGCGAATGTTGGCGGCTGGCGTCCCTGGTGGCCGCCGGCGCGCTGATCGGCTGGCCCTTCGCCCTGAGCGGCCTCGGCCTCGCCGTGGGGCTCACCATCTACCTCTTCTACCAGATGCGCCAGCTCCACGCGCTGCAGGAATGGCTGACCCATCACCCCCATGACGAGCCGCCCTCGGCGATGGGGCTGTGGGGGGAACTGTTCGACCGCCTCTACCGCTACCAGAAGGGGCAGCGCATCACCCAGCGGCGGCTGCGCGACACCCTGAGCCGCATCCAGGAATCCTCCGAGGCGATGCGCGACAGCGTGGTGATGCTCGACCGCCACGGCGACATGGAGTGGTGGAACAGCGCCGCCGAGCGGATGCTGGGCCTCAAGCCGACCCTGGACCGCGGCCAGCACATCACCAACCTGCTCCGCGACCCGAGCTTTGTCGACTACTTCCACGCCCGCGACTACCGCGAGCCGCTGACGCTGTGCTCGCCGATCGACGAGAACCTGATCCTGCAGTTCCAGATCACCCTCTACGGCGACGACGAACGCCTGGTGATGGCCCGCGACATCACCCGCCTGCACCGCCTCGAGCAGATGCGCCGCGACTTCGTGGCCAATGTCTCCCACGAGCTGCGCACCCCGCTCACCGTGCTGACGGGCTACCTCGAGACCTACGGCGACATGGCCGAGATGCTGCCGGAGCGCCTCGGCCGCGGCATCGGCCAGATGCAGAGCCAGACCCGGCGCATGCAGAACCTGGTCAACGACCTGCTGCTGCTGTCGCGGCTGGAGAACGACCAGGGCGGCCACGACGACGTCCACCTCGACCCGGCCAGCCTGCTCGAGGCCGTGCGCCGCGACGCCGAGGCGCTGTCCGAGAGCCATCATCGACTGGAGGTGGAGATCGACGAGCCCCGCGCCCTGCTCGGCTCGGAGAAGGAGCTGCACAGCGCCGTCTCCAACCTGGCCTTCAATGCCGTGCGCTACGCCGGCGAGGACAGCCGCATCGTGCTGCGCTGGCGTCCCTGGGGCGACGGCGCCTGCCTGGAGGTCGAGGACGACGGCGAGGGCATCGACCCGCTGCACATCCCGCGCCTGACCGAGCGCTTCTACCGGGTCGACAAGGGCCGCAGCACCGCCACCGGCGGCACCGGCCTGGGGCTGGCCATCGTCAAGCACGTGCTGCTGCGCCACGATGCCCAGCTGGAGATCGATTCCCGGCTCGGCGAGGGCGCCACCTTCCGCTGCATCTTCCCCGCCGCGCGCCTCACCGACGCCGCGCCGTCCTCGCGGCGCGCCTGATTCCGTCCCGGACACGACTCCGCCCGACGCAGGCCGGGCGGAGGGAGGTCACGCGATCACGACGCCTGGAGCGTCAGCGCCTCGCCGGGGCGGGGTCGGGCGCGAGCGCCCGATAGTGGTCTTCCCACATCAGCACCGCGCCGGCCACGGCGCCGGGCAGCAGGAGCAGGTTGGCCAGCGGCAGCCAGGTGATCAGCATCACCCAGCCGCCGTAGGTCAGCGTCGGCCAGCGGCGCGCGGCGAGGCGGCGACGCATGTCGGCGAAGGGCACCTTGTTGTTGTCCATCGGATAGTCGAGGTAGGTGACCGCCATCATCCAGGCCGAGAACAGCAGCCACAGCAAGGGCGCGATCAGGTTGATCACCGGTATCCAGCCGATCACGAACAGCAGCAGCATGCGCGGCAGGATGTAGCCCAGCTTGACCAGCTCGCGGCCCAGGGCATCGATGGCGGTGCGCGCCAGGCCGCGGTCGTCCAGCGGCGGACGCCCGGTGACCTCGCGCTCGACCTTCTCGGCCAGCAGGCCATAGAAGGGTGCGGCGATCAGCTGGGTCACCAGGGTGAAGCTGAAGAACACGATCAGCCCCAGGCTGAGCACGAACAGCGGCCAGATCAGCCACGACAGCCAGTCGAGCCAGCCCGGCACCATGGCCATCCAGCCGTCGAGCCAGCCGCCGAAGTGGGTCAGCACGTAGCTCAGCATGGCGGCGTAGACCACCAGGTTGGCCAGTATCGGCAGGAACACGTAGCGGCGCAGGCCGGGGGTGTAGACCAGGCGCGTCCCCCGGGACAGCGCCGAGAAGGCATCCAGCATCGGTGTCATTTCCTCCATCACGACGACGGCGGCCGTCGCCAGGGGCGACGGCCGCTTCATGGACAGTGCCGGTCGAGCGGGGTTCAGCCCTCGTCGCCGAGCACCTCATCGCCGAGATCATCCGGTGCCGTGTGGCGGATGTCGAGGCCCTTGACCAGATAGACCACGTATTCGGCCAGGTTGTTGGAGTGGTCGCCGACGCGCTCCAGGGCGCGCAGGATCCACATGATGCCGAGCACCGGCGAGATCGCCCGGGCGTCTTCCATCATGAAGGTCATCAGCGAGCGCATGGCGCTCTGGTACTCGCTGTCGACCTGCTCGTCCTCCTGCACCACCTTGAGCGCCAGCTCGGTGTCGAAGCGGGCGAAGGCGGTCAGGGCGTCGCGCATCATCTTGCGCACGTGCTCGCTGATCACGCGCACCTCGACGAAGCCGCGGGTGCCGCTCTGGTTCTCGACCAGGTCCACGGCGTTGCGGGCGATCTTGCTGGCCTCGTCGCCGATGCGCTCCAGGTCGGAGGCGGCGCGGATCACCGCCAGCACCAGGCGCAGGTCGGAGGCCGCCGGCTGGCGGCGGGCCAGGATCTGGGTGCACTCGTCGTCGATCTTGATCTGCATGTCGTTGACGGCACGATCGTTGTCGACCACGCGCTCGGCCAGGGCGGAATCGCCGTCGAGCAGGGCGCGGACGGCGTCCTGCACCTGCTTCTCGACCAGCCCGCCCATGGCCATCAGGTGGGTCTTGAGCTCCTCGAGCTCATGATTGAACTGGCGCGAGATATGCTGGCTGTGGATATCGCTAGTGATGTCCATGAGACTCTCCTGAGGGCGCCGGCGTCAGGCCATGCGTCCGGTAATGTAGTTCTCGGTGCGCGCGAGGCGCGGATTGGTGAACAGGGTATCGGTGGGGGCGTATTCCACCAGCTCGCCGTCCTGCAGGAAGGCGGTGTAGTCCGACACCCGCGCCGCCTGCTGCATGTTGTGCGTGACCAGCACCAGGGTCAGGCTCGACTTCAGGTTGCGGATCAGCTCCTCCACCTTGAGCGTCGAGATCGGGTCCAGCGCCGAGGCCGGCTCGTCGAGCAGCAACACCTCGGGCTCCACCGCCAGCGTCCGGGCGATCACCAGGCGCTGCTGCTGGCCGCCGGACAGCGCCCAGGCCGAGGCCTGGAGGCGGTCCTTCACCTCTTCCCACAGCGCCGCCGAGCGCAGCGACCACTCGACGATGTCGTCGATGCGCCGCTTGCGCAGCCCGCCCTGCAGCCGCAGCCCGAAGGCCACGTTGTCGTAGATCGACATCGGGAAGGGGTTGGGCGCCTGGAACACCATGCCGACCCGACGGCGCAGCTCGGCCACCGCCACCTCGGGCGCGTGGATCTCCTGGCCCTCGAGGCGGATCTCGCCCTCCCGCCGCACGTCCTCGTTGAGGTCGTGCAGGCGATTGAGGGCCCGCAGCAGCGTCGACTTGCCGCAGCCCGAGGGCCCGATGAAGGCGGTGACCCGGTTGCGCGGCACCCGCAGGGTCAGGTCGCGCAGCGCCGGCTTGCCGCCATAACGCAGCCCGAAGCCCGAGACCTCCAGGCAGGAGGCCTCGGGCGCGAAATCGACGAAGGCCCCGCGTCGCGGAGCCGGGTCCTGCTTGACCGGCATCACATACCCCTTGGCACCATGGTCGCCCTCAGAATCGCGAGAGGCCACCATGGCGTGATCTCAGATAATGGCGCAGAAATATTGCAGTCAGGTTAAGCACCAGGATCACCAGCACCAGCAGTAGCGCCGTGGCATAGACCAGCGGCATCGCCGCCTGGACATCGTTGCTGTGAAAGGCGGTGTCGAAGATGTGGTAGCCCAGGTGCATGAACTTGCGCTCGAGGTGGAGGAAGGGGAAATCGCCGTCCAGCGGCACCTGGGGCGCCAGCTTGGCCACGCCCACCAGCATCAGCGGCGCCACCTCGCCGGCGGCCCGCGCCACCGCCAGGATCATCCCGGTGAGCATTGCCGGGGCGGCCATCGGCAGCACCACCCGGCTCAGCATCTCGAGGCGCGTCGCGCCCAGCGCCAGGGCGCCCTCGCGCTGGCGATCGGGAATCCGCGACAGCCCCTCCTCGGTGGCCACGATCACCACCGGCAGCGTCAGCAGCGCCAGGGTCAGCGAGGCCCACAGCAGGCCGCCGGTGCCGAAGGTCGGCGACGGCAGCGATGCCTCGAAGAACCATTGATCGAGGCGGCCCCCGAGGCCGTAGACGAACACCCCGAGGCCGAACACGCCGTAGACGATGGAGGGCACGCCGGCCAGGTTGCGCACGCCGATCCGCACCAGCCGGGTCAGCCGGCCCTGGTGAGCCACCTCGTTGAGATAGACCGCCGCCAGCACGCCGAAGGGCGTGACCAGCAGCGACATCAGCATCACCATCAAGACAGTGCCGAAGATCGCCGGCCAGACCCCGCCCTCGACGTTGCCCGAGCGCGGCCCCTCGGAGAGGAAGCGCCACACGCCGTCGCCCCAGTCGACCAGCTTGGCCGCGACGCCCATGTCGTTGGGTTGCCGGGCCCTGACGATCTCCTCGACGGGCAGGCGGATGCGGCGCCCGTCGGCGCTCTCCATCACCACCAGGTCGCCCGCCATCGCCTCGTGCATGGCCCGCATGCGCGCCTCGACCTCCGACATCGCCCGCGCCGCCGCGGGGTCCTCACCGCGCCCCTCGAGCTCGCCGGCCAGCGGCAGCAGCACCCGGTCGCGCAGCCGGGCGATCGCCTCGCGCTGGCGCCCGTGATCGGCCAGCCGCGCCCTCAGGGCCTGCCAGGCCTCCGGCCCCTCGAGGCGCTCGCCCTCGGCCGGCCTCCAGGCCACCAGGCGGCCGATGAAGTCCCCCCAGCGGCGCCGCTCCAGCACCACCAGGTCGACGGGATAGGCTTCGGTCTCGATATCGGCCACTGGCACCCAGGTCCAGATATCGCCGTCCAGATCACGGTTGCCGGTGCGATAGAGGCGCTCCTCGCCTTCACTGTCGGGCAACGGCGTCTGCTTCACCGCCCGGCCGGCGAGGGTGCGGCCGTCGCTGAGGGTCAGCTGGGCCACGTCGCTGGGCCAGAAATGGCCCAGCCCCCGCGTGGCCAGCAGCACCAGCAGCAGGGCCAGCAGCAGCAGCGACAGCGAGATGCTGCCGGCGGCCAGCCAGGCCCAGGGGCCCTCGCCCCGGGGCAGGCGGGCGCGTCCCGGGCGTCGCCACGTCCAGCTCATGCCGTGTCTCCCAGGCGCCGGTAGCGGCGACGCAGACGCGTCCGGATCACCTCGGCGAGGGTGTTGACCAGGAAGGTGAAGAGGAACAGCAGCAGGGCCGCCAGCAGCAGCAGGCGATAGTGGCTGCCGCCGGGGGCGGCCTCGGGCAGCTCGATGGCGATGCTGGCGGCCATGGAGCGCAGGCCGTCCAGCGGATTGAGGTTCATCAGGGCGGTGTTGCCGCTGGCGATCAGCACGATCATGGTCTCGCCCACGGCGCGCCCGGCGCCGATCATCACCGCCGAGAACACCCCCGGCGCGGCGGCGGGCAGCACCACGCGCCACAGGGTCTGCCAGCGCGTCGCGCCCAGCGCCAGGGCGCCCTCGCCCAGGCTCTTCGGCACGCCGGACAGGGCATCCTCGGCCAGCGCATAGATGGTCGGCATCACCGCGAAGCCCATCGCCATGCCGACGATGATGGCATTGCGGCTGGCGTAGTCGAGCCCCAGATGGGCGGCGAGCCAGGTGCGCAGGTCGCCGCCGAACCACCAGCCCTCGAGCCACGGCGCCAGCCAGGCCGCCAGCGCCCACAGCAGCAGCAGCCAGGGCACCAGCCACAGCGCCGACCAGCCCAGCGGCAGACGCTGGCGCAGCCGCCCGGGCAGCCGGCTCCACAGGGCGCCGCCCAGCACCACGCCGGGCGGCAGCAGCAGCAGCAGGGTCAGCCCCAGCCCGAGGTGGCGCTCCAGCCAGGGCGCCAGCACCAGGCCGGCGAGGAAACCGATCACCACCCCGGGCAGGGCCTCCATCAGCTCCAGGGTGGGCTTGAGATGGGCCCGCAGGCGCCGCGACATGAACAGCGCCGAGTGCGCCGCCGCGCCCAGCGCCAGCGGCACGGCGATCGCGAGCGCCCAGCCCGCGGCCTCCAGCGTGCCCCAGGCCAGCGGCGCCAGGCTGAAGCGCGGCCCGGGATCGCCCTCCGGCAGCGCGGGCTGCCAGCGGTAGACGGGTTCGTCGAGGCCGGGATAGGGCTGGGGCAGCCACAGCGAGGAGAGGCTCAGCGGCGACTCGCCGGACGCATCGGGCCAGAACAGCGGCAGGACCTCGACCGCCAGGAATACGCCGATCGCCATCACCGCGGCGATCACGCCGATGCCACCGGCGGTGATCAGCGCCGTGGCAAGGCGATCCCGTCCCTGTCGCAGGCGACGGCGCAGCAGCGGTGAAGAGGAGGAGTCGGGCATCGTCAGCGCACGGGCGTCGAGGGGTTAACGGAAGGTTACGACATTCTCATGACAAAGCGGTGACACTGTCACGCCCCATCGTCGAGCTCCAGTATCCGGCGCTGGCGGGCCAGGGTCGCTGTGGGCAGCGACACGAAGCCGAGCTCCTCGACGATGGCCTGGCCCTCGACCGAGAGCACCAGCTCGAGGAAGGTTCGCTCGGCGACGGGCAGCGATTTACCCGGCGGCTGATTGACGTAGATGCGCAGCGCCCGGGCCAGCGGATAATCGTCGCCCCGCACCGCCAGCGGATCGGGCAGGTGGACTCGCCCCTCGGTATCGCGCAGCGGCACCGCCCGCACCCCGGGCGTGAGGTGATTGAGGCCGGCATAGCCGATGGCCAGCGGATCGCCGGCCACCGCCTCCACCACCGCGGCCGAACCGGGATACTCGTTGACCTCGGGGCGGAAGCTGCCGCCGCACAGCCCCTCGCGTCGAAAGAGGCCGTGGGTGCCGGACACGGCGTTGCGGCCGTGCATCACGATGGGGCCGGCGGGAGACGCGAGGCCCAGCGCTTCCCAGCGCTGGATGGCCCGCTCGGCCCCGCAGCGCCGGGTCTCGGAGAAGATTGCATCGAACTCGCGCTGCGACAGGCTCTTCAGCGGGTTGTGGCGATTCACCACCACCACCAGCGCATCCAGCGCCACCACCACCTCCCGCGGCGGGTAGCCGTGGCGCTCGACGAAGGCCGCGCGCTCCTCGTCGTCCATCGGCCGCGACATGGGCCCCAGCAGCGTGGTGCCGGCGGTCAGCGCCGGCGGCGCACTGGCCGACCCCGCCGCCTGAAGCTGCACCCTAAGCCCCGGATAGCGCTGGCTCAGCAGCTCGCCCCAGCGCAGCATCAGCCCCGCCATGGTGTCGGAACCGACGGTATCGAGGGTGCCGACATGGTAATCGGCCGAGGCCGGCGCGCCCCACAGCCCGGCGACCACCAGCAGCCAGGCCGTCAGGCCGCGTCGTAGGACCGCTATCATGACTCTCCTCCAGCTCATACGGATCGGGCGCGGCTCTCTCCCCCACAGGGTAGAGCAGCCGCGCCCTCGACGTTTATCATGACTCACCGATCCTTCGGCCTCTCACCGCGATGCGATCCCTTACAACAACAAGCCAGGCGAACCCGTGCCATGAGCGAACTCGATGACATCCCGGCCCCGCGCGGCCATCTGACCCTCAAGCTGGTCGCCCGCCGCCAGGACACCAACTTCCACGGCGACATCCCCGCCGGCTGGCTGATCGGCCACATGGACCAGGCCGCCGAGCTCGCCGCCGGCCGCGAGGCCGGGGGGCGAACCGCCACCGTGGCCGTCGAGGCCATGGACTTCCTGTGCCCGGTGCGGGTCGGCTCGATGGTCAACATCTTCACCGGGGTCCGCGAGATCGGCCACAGCTCGATCAAGATCGACGTCGAGGTGTGGAGCCGCTCGCCCCACGAGCGCGACCCCGACGAACTGCACAAGGTCACCGAGGCCCGCTTCGTGACGGTGGCGCTGGACGACAACGGCCGCATCCGCGCGGTGCGTCAGAGCGGCTGAGCCGCCCTGATCTTCCTTCAGCCGACGAGCGTCTCCCGTGACTTCAGGTAGGCCAGCTCGCCGATGCCGGTGAAGGCGCTGACCCGCTGCTGGAAGTCGCGATAGGCCTCGAAGATCCGCTTCGAGGCCTCGTCGTTCTCGACCTGCTGCTGGAGGACCTGCTGCGACGACTCGTGCAGCGCCGCCATGACGTCGTCGGGGAACTGACGCAGCTGGATGCCGTGCTCGTCGACCAGGCTGCGCAGCGCCTCGGCGTTGCGGAAGGCGAACTCGCTGATCATCGCCAGGTTGGAGGCGCGGGCGGCCTCGGTGACCACCACCTTGAGGTCGTCCGGCAGCGCGTTCCACGCCTCCAGGTTGACGGTGCCCTCGAGGATCGCGCTGGGCTCGTTCCAGGCCGAGGTGTAGTAGTAGTCGGCCACCTGATGCAGGCCGAAGGCCAGATCGTTGTAGGGGCCGACCCAGTCAGCGGCGTCCAGCACGCCGGTCTCCATGGAGGTGAAGATCTCGCTGCCCGGGATCGTCATGGTGGTCACGCCGATGCCGTTCATGGCCTCGCCGGCCAGGCCCGGCAGACGCAGCTTGAGGCCCTGCATGTCGTCCAGCGAGTGGATTTCCTTCTTGAACCAGCCGCCCATCTGGGTGCCGGTGTTGCCCACCGCGAAGGGCTTGAGATTGTGCTCGGCGTAGAGCTCGTCCCACAGCGCCTGACCGCCGCCGTGGTAGAGCCAGGCGTTGGTCTCGGTGGTGGTCATGCCGAACGGCACGGCGGTGAAGAACTGGGCCGCGGCGACCTTGCCGCGCCAGTAGTAGGAGGCGGAGTGGCCCATCTCGGCGGTGCCGGCCGAGACCGCGTCGAACACCTCCAGGGCCGGTACCAGTTCACCGGCGCCGTGGACCCGGACCCGCATGCGGCCGCCGGACATGCGTTCGATGCGCTCGGCGAGGTCGTTGGCGCCGGTGCCCAGGGCCGGGAAGTTCTTCGGCCAGGAAGTCACCATGTTCCAGGTGATGGTCTCCTGGGCGCTGGCGGTGTTGACGAAGGGGGCGGCGACGGCACCGGCGGTGCCGGCCCCCAGTGTCTTGAGGCTGGTCTTGAGAAAGTTGCGACGCTCCATGGGGAGGGCGGCTCCTTGCTGTTCTTTTCGTATCGCATGCCGAGCGGCATATCGGTGTCCGCCGGGCAGTATCGCGAAAGCGGCATTTATCAGCAAGCGAACGACTGTACAGGATAGTTCGGGGCTGATCCGGCGCCCCTCACCACATCGAGGACCTTGTTTCTTGGTGTGTGATCGCTAGAGAGGCGTCAACTTGGCGAAGCCCAGCACCAGCCACTTGTCGCCCTCGCCCTCGAAGCTGACCTGCACCCGGGCGCGCTCGCCCTCGCCCTCGGCGTTGAGGATCACGCCCTCGCCGAAGATCGGGTGGCTGACCCGCTGGCCCAGCGCCAGCGAGGGCAGCTCGGCGCCGCCGTCGACGCTCTCCTGGCGCGGGCCGGGGCGCGAGGCGGTGACCGGCCGCGAGACCTGGCCGCGCAGCCGCACCTCCTCGAGGCAGTCCTCGGGCAGCTCGCGCAGGAAGCGCGACGGCCGCTGGAAGGTCTCCTTGCCGTGCAGCCGGCGCAGCTCGGCGTGGGTCAGGTAGAGCTTCTGCATCGCCCGGGTCAGGCCCACGTAGCACAGCCGGCGCTCCTCCTCGAGGCGGCCGGGTTCCTCCATCGACATCTTGTGCGGGAACAGGCCCTCCTCGACGCCGGCCACGAACACCACCGGGAACTCCAGGCCCTTGGCCGAGTGCAGGGTCATCAGCTGCACGCAGTCCTCGAACTCGTCGGCCTCGTGCTCGCCGGCGTTGAGCGCGGCCTCGGCGAGGAATGCCTCCAGCGCGGCCATGCCCTCGCCGGCCTCCAAGGTGTCCAGGGTCTCGCCCTGTGTGAAGGCCTTGGCGGCGGTGACCAGCTCCTCGAGGTTCTCGACCCGGGCCTGACCCTTCTCGCCCTTCTCGTTGCGGTGGTGCTCGACCAGTCCGGTGCGCTCGTTGACGTGATCGATGATCTCGTGGAGCGCCATGCCGGAGGTCTCGTCGTCGAGCCGCTCGATCAGGTCGGCGAAGGCCTTCACCGAGGACACCGCGCGCCCCTTGAGCGAGCCGTCGAGCTGGGCGTCGTGCAGCGCCTGCCACAGCGAGATGCCGACGTGGCGGGCGCGCTCGCGCAGCACCTCGACGGTGCGGGTGCCGATGCCGCGTGCCGGCACGTTGATCACCCGCTCCAGCGAGGCGTCGTCGTCGCGGTTGAGCAGCAGCCGCAGGTAGGCCAGGGCATTCTTGATCTCCAGGCGCTCGTAGAAGCGCTGGCCGCCGTAGATGCGGTAGGGCACGCCCTGGCGGATCAGCGTCTCCTCGATCACCCGCGACTGGGCATTGGAGCGATAGAGGATGGCGATCTCGCGGCGCGTCATGCCCTCCTCGACCTTCTCGCGGATGGTGTCGACGATGAAGCGCGCCTCGTCCAGGTCGTTGAAGCCGCCGTACAGCGAGATCGGCTCGCCGCGGTCGCCGGCGGTCCACAGCTCCTTGCCCATGCGCTCCGAGTTGTGGCGGATCAGGGCATTGGCGGCGTCGAGGATGGCGCTGGTCGAGCGGTAGTTCTGCTCCAGGCGCACCGTCTTGGTGGCGGGAAACTCGTCCTCGAAGCGGCGGATGTTCTCGATTCGCGCGCCACGCCAGCCGTAGATCGACTGGTCGTCGTCGCCGACCACGGTCATCGGCGTGGTCATGCCGGTGAGCAGCTTCAGCCAGGCATACTGCAGGGTGTTGGTGTCCTGGAACTCGTCGACCAGCACGTGGGCGAAGCGCTCCTGGTAGTGGGCGAGCAGGGCGGGATTGTCGCGCAACAGCTCGAGGCTTCGCAGCAGCAGCTCGCCGAAGTCGACCAGGCCGCCGCGCTCGCAGGTCAGCTGGTAGCGCTCGTAGAGCTCGACCATCTGGGTCATGTAGGCGTCGCCGTGGGCGTCCACCTGATGCGGGCGCAGCCCCTCCTCCTTGCAGCCGGAGATGAACGACTGCACCTGGCGCGGCGGGAAGCGCTCGTCGTCGACGTTGTTGTCCTTGAGCAGCCGCTTGATCAGGCGCAGCTGGTCGTCACCGTCGATGATCTGGAAGTGCTGGGGCAGCCGCGCGTCCTGCCAGTGGGTGCGCAGCAGGCGATGGGCGATGGAGTGGAAGGTGCCGACCCAGACGTGACGCAGCGAGATGCCGAGCAGCGCCTCCAGGCGGGTGCGCATCTCGCGCGCCGCCTTGTTGGTGAAGGTCACCGCCAGCACGGCGTAGGGCGAGAGCCCCTCGGCCTGCATCAGCCAGGCGATGCGATGCACCAGCACCCGGGTCTTGCCCGAGCCGGCGCCGGCCAGCACCAGCATGTTGCCCTGGGGCGCGCTGACGGCCTCACGCTGGGCCGGGTTCATGTGGTCGAGAATCGCCGTGACGTCGTCCATAGCGGGAAGGCATCGCTGCTCGGAAAATGGCCCGACAGCTTACCATATCGCGCCGGCCACGGCCGGCCGCCGACATTGCTGACATAGGATCGGGCAGCCAGTTAGGATCCACCGTAGTGCTTAATGTTATTGGACCCCACCATGGCCGACCTCGCCGCCCTGAACCCCGTTCGACTGCCCGATCCCTCCTCCCTGCGGCGTCGCCCCAATCTCAGTAACGCCATGCCGTCGAACGAGCTGGAGCACTTCGATGACAGGACCCTGTTCTACGATGTCTTCATCGATGCCGATGGCCCGACGCTGAGGGCCATCGGACCGCCCGCGCTCAATCTCAAGCCGGTGTTGGATGGGATGAGGCTGTGGATCAACGGTTCGCGGGTCCGCTATCGCCTGCGCGACCTTCCCGAGCAGAAACTCGTGACGCTGGAGGCAGGCGTCACTCCCGGGGCGGCGCATGACATCGCCTTCGAGCTGGATGGCTTCACGGCAAGGCTACGGCTTCACGCGTCGGAGCTGCCTCGAGGGCGCACGGTGCTGGCCGCGATCTCCAAGAACAATCGACCGGAGTGGATCTCCACCTGGGTCGACTTCCATCGGGGCAACTACGGCATCGACGATGTCATTCTCTACGACAACGGCAGCGACAACATCGACGCTCTGGAGGCATGCCTTCGCGGCCGCGCGACCGTGATCCGCTGGAACTTCCCCTATGGCCCCCCTGGAAGGCGGCACAACAAGTTCGCTCAGCCGGGTGCCCTCAATCACTGCCTGAGCAAGTTCGCCCGTCAGGGCCGACTGTTCAATTTCGACATCGATGAACTGTTGATCGCGGAAAAGAATCGGCTCGAGAACGAGCTCTCAGGCAGCAGCACCCTGTACTTCGAAAGCTACAACGTGCCCTTCGTGCCTCCCGAGCGAGACGATTACACCCACTTCGACTTCGTCTGGCGCCATGCGCAGCGACGTCAGACGGCGCGCAAGTTCATCTGCCACACCGACGCCGTGGACGTGATCTCCCAGCACAATACCTGGAGCACCCTGCCCATCCCCTTCTGGCATGTGATGCGGCGCAACCGGCCAGAGCGCATGACCAGCCGTCACGGCTACTTCCTGCACTTCCTGGGCATCACCACGAACTGGCAGCCACACCTCAACAAGCTCGCGGAAGTCGGCCCGGAGGGGCTGATCCTCGATGACAGCCATGTCCAGCGGCGTCCCGACAACGCTTCCATTGCCTCAGACGCTCTCAGGACTCGTCGGGCTCCGGATAGCGCAGCGAGTTGAGGCTCTTCTTCACCGACTTGAGCTGCTCGGCGAGCCTGGGCCCACGGGACTTGGCCACGCCCACCGCCAGCACGTCGATCATCACCAGATGGGCGATCCGCGAGCTCATCGGGGTGTAGATCTCGGTGTCCTCGTGGA
Organism: Halomonas sp. B23F22_10; assembly: GCF_043496975.1. Classification (NCBI taxonomy): domain Bacteria; kingdom Pseudomonadati; phylum Pseudomonadota; class Gammaproteobacteria; order Oceanospirillales; family Halomonadaceae; genus Halomonas; species Halomonas sp. B23F22_10. The sequence continues at coordinate 153,349 of NZ_JBIEKF010000005.1, forward strand.
CGTCGATGTACAGCGGCAGGGTCACCTCCTCGGCCAGCGGCGAGCCGCTGGGACACAGGCCGATCACCGTGGCGCCGGCTTCCCGGGCCAGGCGCACGCTGGCCACCAGCGCCCGGGTGCGCCCGGTCTGGGAGATCGCCACCACCACATCGCCCTCCTTGAGGGTCACCGCCGACATGTTCTGCATGTGCGGGTCGGTGTAGGCGGCGGTGGAGATCTGCAGGCGGAAGAACTTGTGCTGGGCATCGAAGGCCACCGCGCCGGAGGCGCCGAAGCCGTAGAACTCGACCCGATTGGCCATGCCCAGGGCATTGATCGCCTGGCTCAGCGCATCGTTGTCCAGCCGGTCGCGCACCGACAGCAGGGTACCCACCGTGGAGTCGAAGATGCTTTGGGAGAATTCCGCCACCGAGTCGCTGTCGTTCATCGAGAACTGGGCGAACTGGCTGCCGGTGGCCAGCATCTGGGCCAGCTTGAGCTTGAAGTCCTGGAAACCGTTGCAGCCCAGAGCGCGGCAGAAGCGCACCACGGTGGGCTCGCTGACCTTGGCCTCGGTGGCCAGGTCGACGATCCGCATGTGGATCACCTCATCGGGATTGCGCAGCACGAACCTCGCCACCTTCTGCTCGGAGCGGCGGAAGTGCGTCATGCGGCGTCTCATTTCATCGAACAGGCCAAGGCTCACGCGGCACTCCTGGGTCGGCGGATTCGAGGGCAATGCCTACAGTATGCCCCAACCGACGCCCCCATGGGCAGCAAGGCGCCGAAAGGATCGTTGACATTCCGATCTTCATCATTCTGTCAAGAGGGGTATAGTAAGAATTGCAGTGTCGCGCAGCGCCCCACGCCGATGCCGACACCCCCACTGCAGACAGGAGAGTCGATCATGCGTAATGTCGAACGCTTATCCTCCGTCAAGAGCGAACTCCTCGACATCTTCATGAGCATGGAAGTCGTCGAGCACGAAGAACGCTCCCGTACCGCCGCTCAGCGCAACCTGCGCGCCCGCCGCGGCATCGAGCTCCACGAGGAGTTCAAGCGTCTCAGCCAGGACATCGCCGACCTGCCCGGGGACGACGCCGACGAGATGCACTGATCCCGACTCCCGCGAGCGCAGGCCCCCGAACGCGAAGAGCCCCGCACGGGGCGGGGCTCTCGCGTCGGGGTCGGCCCCGGTATCGCCACGGCTTCGACCTTAGAGGCTGGTGAAGAACACCACCGCCACGCCGATCGGCGCGATGAAGCGCGTGATCAGGCTCCACAGGCTGAAGTCGTAGATGTCCATGCCGAGTTCGCGCCGCACGCTCTCCTTGTCGAGATACCAGGCGGTGAAGACGATGGCGCCCAGGCCGGTGAGCGGCAGCATGAACTTGCTGGTCACCCTGTCCAGCAGGTCGAAGACGTTCAGGCCGAACAGCACCGGGTCGCTCCACAGGTTGAACGACAGCAGCGCGGCGATGCCCAGCGCCCAGGCCGCCACCCCGGCCACCAGGGCGGAGCCCACGCGCGGCAGCGGCGTGCGCTCCTCGACGAACTCCACCACCGGCTCGAGCAGCGAGATGGCGGAGGTCAGGGCGGCGAAGGTCAGCAGCAGGAAGAACAGCAGGCCGACCACGATGCCGCCGCCCATCTGGCCGAACGCCAGCGGCAGGGTGACGAAGATCAGCCCCGGGCCGGAGGCCACGTCGAGGTCGTTGGCGAACACCAGCGGGAAGATCGCCAGGCCGGCGCCCAGCGCGATCACGGTGTCCATGATCACCACGGTGCGCGCGGTCTTCAGCAGGTCGACCTCTTCGCCCAGGTAGGAGCCGTAGGCCATCATGATGCCCATGCCCAGCGACAGGGTGAAGAAGGCATGGCCCAGGGCCGCCAGCACGGTCTCGCCGGAGAGCTTGCTCCAGTCCGGGTTGAACAGGTAGGAGACGGCCTCACCGAAGTGGCCGGTGGTCATGCCATAGCCGACCAGCACCACCATCAGCACGCCCAGCGCCGGCATCAGGATGCGGGCGGCACTCTCGATGCCCTTGGTCACGCCGCGGGCGACGATGCCGATGACCAGCAGCATGAACACCGAGTGGCCGGCCAGCAGCAGGCCCGGGCTGCCCAGCATGGCATTGAACAGCGCGCCGATGCCGTCGGCATCCTGGCCGCTGAAGGCGCCGGTGACGGAGTTCAGGGTGTAGTACAGCGACCAGCCGCCGATCACGCTGTAGAAGGACAGGATCAGGAAGGCGCCGAGGATGCCGCTGATGCCGACGATCATCCAGGCCCGGGTGCGGCCGGAGGCCTCGGCCAGGTCGGCCATGGCGTTGGCGGGATTGTTCTGGCCGCGGCGGCCGATCATCCACTCGGTGACCAGGATCGGCAGGCCGATCAGCGCGATGCACAGCAGGTAGACCAGCACGAAGGCCGCGCCGCCGCTCTCGCCCACCATGTAGGGGAACTTCCAGATATTGCCCAGGCCGACCGCCGAGCCTGTGGCCGCGAGGATGAAGCCCAGCCGGGACGACCAGTGCGCGTGTTGCTGTTGCTTGAGGGACATAATTCACCTTGAAGGGTCGTGTCGCCATCGATCGATCGGATGCGATGACGTTCTGATTGTTGTCGCCACGTCCACGCCGTGCCGGATCTCGGTACGGCGCATTCAAGGGCATAAAACGCATGCCAAGCAGGATCACTACCAGGGCTACGTTTCCACCGGTGGGGTGAAGGGTGGAAACCGCAAGGAGGTATCGCGACACCCCACAGGGGTTAGGCGTGAGGGTCCACGATATTCGATGGCAAGTGACGAGCGAGGGGTAACATATCCGATCGTCTTCCCGGAGGCCACCCATGGCGGCAAAACCACGCAGCGCGCGCTCTGTCGTTCGAAACGGGCCGCCCGGCGGCTCAGAACAGCGTGGCCTGGCGCTCGCCCGGAAAGTCCGCCATCGGCGGCAGTCCGGCCCGTGCCGCCACCGACGAATAGAGCCGGCGCGCCAGCTGCGGGGCGCGGCGATTATCGGCGGTATGCACAAACAGGAAAGGGGTTTTCCCCTGTTTTATCCACAGGGCAAGGCGTTCGATCCAGGGCGTGAAGTAGTCGATATTGATCGACTCGTCAACATTGCCGATGAAGCGCACCACGGGAAATTCCCCTGTGGAAATCACATGTAACGGCCGCTTCGGCTTCTCGTACTGAGCCTTCTGCATGCCCGGATGATCACCGGCGGCGGTGGAGAACAGCGGCCGCACGTCGAGCATGACCCGGTTAGCGCCGTGACTTATCAACAACCTGTTGAGGGCCGCCTCGGCCGACCCCTTGTGGAAAAATTCACGGTGGCGCACCTCGACCGCGCAGGGCAGCCAGCTCGGCCAGCGGTCCAGCAGGGCCTCGAGGCGGGGCAGCTCCTCGGCGCCGAAGTCCCGCGGCAGCTGGACCATCATCGGCCCCAGGCGATCGTGCAGCGGCGCCAGGGCCGCGAGGAAGTCATCGAAGCCCGCCGCGACGTCCACCAGGCGCCGCTCGTGGGTCAGCGACGACGGGAGCTTGAAGCAGAAGCGGAAGCCGGCCGGCGCCTGGCGCGCCCAGGCCGCCACCGTCTCGGCGCGGGGCGCGCCGCTGTAGAAGGTAGTGTTGCCCTCCACCGAGGAGAACACCCGGGCATAGTCGCCCAGCAGATCGTCGCTGCCGCCGTGGGGCGGATAGAGCCCGCCGCGCCAGTCGAGGTTGGCCCACATCGGCAAGCCAAGGTGCAGTCGCGGCGGCTCACTGGCGGCCATGGCGGCCTCGTCCCTCATTCCACGGTGACGGACTTGGCCAGGTTACGCGGCTGGTCGACGTCGGTGCCCTTGAGCACGGCGACATGATAGGAGAGCAGTTGCAGCGGCACGGTGTAGAGGATCGGCGCCAGGGCCTCCTCCACCTTGGGCAGACGCAACACCCGGATACCCTCGCCGTCCTCCAGTGCCACGCCCTCGTCGGCAAACACGAACAGCTCGCCGCCGCGGGCCCGGACCTCCTGGAGGTTGGACTTGAGCTTGTCGAGCAGGGCGTCGTTGGGGGCCACCGCGATCACCGGCATCTCGGCGTCGACCAGCGCCAGCGGCCCGTGCTTGAGCTCGCCGGCGGGATAGGCCTCGGCATGGATGTAGGAGATCTCCTTGAGCTTCAGTGCGCCCTCCAGCGCCACCGGGAACTCGGGCCCGCGCCCCAGGAACAGGGCGTGATGCTTCTCGGCGAAGGCCGCGGACAGCGCCTCGACGGCCGGATCCAGCGCCAGCACCTCGCCGACCCGGGCCGGCAGCTGACGCAGCGCCTCGACCAGCGTCGCCTGCTCGTCGGCGTCCTGGCCGCGCACCCGGCCCAGCGCCAGGGTCAGCAGCATCAGGGCGGTGAGCTGGGTGGTGAAGGCCTTGGTCGAGGCCACGCCGATCTCGGGACCGGCCTGGGTCATCAGCGTCAGGTCCGACTCGCGCACCAGCGAGCTGCCCGGCACGTTGCAGATCGCCAGGCTGCCCAGATAGCCGAGCCGCTTGGCGAAGCGCAGCGCGGCCAGGGTGTCGGCGGTCTCGCCGGACTGGGACAGCGTCACGAACAGCGTGCCCTCGGGCACCACCACGCGGCGATAGCGGAATTCGGAGGCCACCTCGACCTGCACCGGCACGCCGGCATAGCGCTCCAGCCAGTAGCGCGCCACCATGCCGGCGTGATAGCTGGTGCCGCAGGCCACCAGGTGGATCTGGCGGACCTTACCGAACAGCGCCTCGGCCTCGGGGCCGAAGCTCTCCACCAGCACGCTGCGATCGCCGAGCCGGCCCTCCAAGGCCGCGGCAATCACCTCCGGCTGCTCGTGGATCTCCTTGAGCATGAAGTGGCGATAGCCGCCCTTGCTGGCCGCGCCGTCGCCGTGCTCGAAGGTCTGCACCGGACGCTCCACGGCGTCGCCGCCGGCATCGAAGATCTCGATCCTGCCGGCACCGGAGAGGCGCACCACGTCGCCCTCTTCCAGATAGATGAAGCGGTCGGTGACCTGCAGCAGCGCCAGCGGATCGGAGGCCAGGAAGGCCTCCTCGATGCCGACGCCGACCACCAGCGGGCTGCCCTGGCGGGCGCCGATCACCACGCCGGGTTCGTCAGCATGCACCACGCCCAGCGCGTAGGCGCCGTCGAGGCGCGCCAGCACGCGCTGCACGGCGGCCAGCAGGTCGCCGCCCTGCGCCTCGCGGGCAATCAGGTGGGCCAACGCCTCGGTATCGGTCTCGGAGCTGAAGGCATAGCCCTCGGCCTCGAGCTCGGCCTTCAGCGCCTCATGGTTCTCGATGATGCCGTTGTGCACCAGCGCCAGGCGCTCGCCGGACTGGTGGGGATGGGCGTTTTCCTCGCTGGGCCGGCCGTGAGTGGCCCAGCGGGTGTGGGCGATGCCGCTGTGGCCGGCCAGGGGCGAGGCGGCCAGCGCCTCCTCCAGGGCCGCGACCTTGCCCAGGGCACGACGACGCTCGAGCCGGCCGTCACGGCCCAGCACGGCCATGCCGGCGGAGTCGTAGCCGCGATATTCGAGCCGCTTGAGCCCTTCCAGCAGGATGCCCTGTACGTTGCGCTGGGCGACAGCGCCGACGATGCCACACATGGTTCGCTCCTTAGAGGTCGTCTTTCTTGACCGGCCGCTGCCAGTCGTCCTTGCTGATCAGGCGTCCGCGGCTCACCGCCAGGGTATCGTCCGCCACGTCGCGGCTCAGCGTGGAGCCGGCGCCCACGGTGGCACCCTTGCCGACGCGCATCGGCGCCACCAGGGCGGTATTGGAGCCGATGAAGGCCCCGTCGTCGATCTCGGTGCGGTGCTTGTTGGCGCCGTCGTAGTTGCAGGTGATGGTGCCGGCGCCGACGTTGACGTCTCGCCCGAGCCGGGCATCGCCCACATAGCTGAGGTGGTTGATCTTGCTGCCCTCGCCCACCTCGGCGTTCTTGGTCTCGACGAAGTTGCCGACCTTGGCCCCCACCGCCAGGCGCGAGCCGGGTCGCAACCGGGCGAAGGGCCCGATGCGGTTGTGGCCGGCCACCACGGCGCCCTCGAGCACGCTGTGGGATTCGATCTCGCTCTCGGCGCCCACGTGGCTGTCGCGGATCACGCAGTAGGGGCCGATGCGCACGCCCTCGCCCAGCTCGACGTGGCCCTCGAACACGCAGCCCACATCGATCTCGACGTCATGGCCGCAGGTCAGGGTGCCGCGCACGTCGAGGCGCGAGGGATCGGCCAGGGCCACGCCGGCGGTCATCAGCGACTCGGCGATGTCGCGCTGGTGGGCGCGCTCCAGCTGCGCCATCTGCAGACGATTGTTGACGCCTTCTACCTCCAGCGCCCGGGCCGGCTGGGCGGTGGCGATCCTCACGCCCTCGGCGGCGGCCATGGCGATGACATCGGTCAGGTAGTACTCGCCCTGGGCGTTGTCGGCGGACAGCTGCGGCAGCCAGCGGCGCAGCTGGGCGGCGGTCATGGCCATGATGCCGGTGTTGCACTCGCGTACCGCACGCTCGCTCTCGGAGGCGTCCTTGTGCTCGACGATGGCCACCGCCTCGCCGGCCTCGTTGCGCAGGATGCGACCGTAGCCGCTGGGGTCATCGAGGGTCACGGTGAGCAGGGCCATGTGCTGCTCGTCGACCCGCGCCAGCAGGTCGCGCAGGGTCTCGCGCCGGGTCAGCGGCACGTCGCCGTAGAGCACCAGCACCTTGCCCTCGCCGAGATGATCGAGCGTCTGGGCCACGGCGTGGCCGGTGCCCTTCTGCTCGGTCTGGCGGGCGAAACGCACCGGGCAGTCGGCCAGCGCCTCACGCACGCGATCGGCGCCGTGGCCCACCACCACGTGGGTCCGATCGGCCTCGAGACCGGCGGCGGTGTCGATCACGTGCCTCACCAGGGGCCGGCCGGCCAGGCGATGCAGCACCTTGGGCAGGGTCGAACGCATCCGGGTCCCCTGCCCGGCCGCCAGTATCACCACGTCGAGACTCATCGTGACTCCTTGTCGATCCATCATTGAATCGGGCCATTCTAGTGCCTAGGGCGCCTCGACCGCCACGCCGGCCACCGGCTCGTCCATCACCTCGATGCCCATCTCCTCGAGCCGGTCGCGGCCGAAGCGGGCCGCGAAGGCCGGACTCGCCAGGCTGATCCAGTCGTCGTCGGCGGCGTTGCGTACCAGCATCATCACCGCCAGGTCATGTTCGACGGCCAGCGCCATGCCCTCGTCCTCGCCGAGTACCGACATGGCGGTCGCCCAGGCGTCGGCGCGGGCATTGGAATCGTCCACCACCGTCACCGAGGCCATGCGATGCCGGATCGGGCGGCCGGTGCGCGGATCGATGGTATGAGAGTAGCGCCGGCCGTCTTCCTCGAAGTAGTTGCGATAGTCGCCGGAGGTGGCCACCGAGGTGTCCTCCAGCGGCAGCACGTACTTGGCCCGGGGCCGACCATCGCGGGGAATCTCGACGCCGATGCGCCAGGGCTCGGCCTCGCCGTCGCGATGGCCGGCCACCTCGAGCTCGCCACCGATGTTGACCAGATAGTTGTCGAGGCCCTGGGAGGCCAGATAGGCCGCCACCCGATCGGTGGCGTAGCCCTTGGCCACGCCGGAGAGGTCCACGAACACGTCCTTGAGGCGACGCGCCCGACGCTGATCCGCATCGATCTCCAGGGTGTCCATGCCGACCTCGGCGAGGCGCTGCTCGATCAGGTCGTCTTCCGGCACCTCGCGCGGCCTCGCCTCGGGGCCGAAGCTCCACAGGTTGACCAGCCCGCCCACGGTGACGTCGAAGGCGCCGTTGCTGGCCTCGCCCACCCGACGGGCGATCGACAGCACCTCGATCAAGGGCGCGGAGAGCGTCTGCCACTCGCCCAGCGGGGCGTGATCGAAGGCCACCAGCTCGGCGTCGTCGCGATAGGTGGACATCGAGGCATCGACGCCCTCGAGCTCGTCGAGGATGCCCGCCTCAAGCTCGTCGCGGCGCTCGGCGGTGATCGGGTCGGCCAGCGTCACCTGGTAGAAGGTGCCGAAGATATCGCCCTCGAGCGTGACCGGCGTCTCGAGCGTCCGCTCGGAGCAGCCGGCCAGCAGGACGATCAGCATCAGCGTCACAAAGGCGAAGCGAAGGCGTGGGAGTGACATGGAAGCTCCAACAATAGGTCGGTACTGCATCAACCGAACAACCAGATCAGGGCAATACCCAGCAACAGGCGATAGACCACGAAGGGCTGCATGCCGATGCGGCGAATGAAGACCAGGAAGAAATGGATACACAGGTAGGCGCTGATACCGGAGAGCACGGTGCCCGCCGCCAGATCGCCCCAGGCCACCGGCACCGACGCCTGAGCCAGCGCCAGGGCCTCCAGACCACCGGCCAGCACGATCACCGGGATCGACAGCAGGAAGGAGAAGCGTGCCGCCGCCTCCCGCGACAGGCCGAGCACCAGCGCCGCGGTCATGGTGATGCCCGAGCGCGAGGTGCCGGGAATCAGCGCCAGCGCCTGGGCCAGGCCGATCCACAGGGCATCGCGGCCGCTCATGCGATACTCGCTGCGGGTGCCGCGATGGCGCCAGTCGGCGATGCCCAGCACCACCCCGAAGACGATCAGGCCACCGGCCAGCACCAGCGGCGAGCGCATCACCTCCGAGATGACGTCCTGGAAGGCCAGCCCCACCACGCACACCGGTATCGTCGCCAGGATCACCCACCAGGCCAGGCGGGCGTCATCGTCGGTGCCGCGGCCGGCGACGCTGCGCCCCCAGCTGGCCGTCATGGTCACCAGCTCGTGGCGGAAGTAGAGCACCACCGCCATCAGGCTGCCCAGGTGCAGGGCCACGTCGAAGGCCAGCCCCTGATCGGACCAGTCGGAGAAGACCGGCACCAGGATCAGGTGCGCGGAGCTGGAAACGGGCAGGAACTCGGTCAGCCCCTGGACGAGAGAAAGCACAACGATCTGTAGCCAATCCATGGTCGGTCTCAATCAAGCGAATTCAAGGAGATATAAACGTCACGAGGGCATACTGACCCGCCCTTCGTGTTGGCGTTCCCTTACCCGACGGGCAGCACCATGGTGGCGATGCCGAAGTAGATCAGCACCCCGGTGGCATCGATCAGGGTCGTGACCAACGGCGCCGAGGCCGTGGCCGGATCCCAGCCCAGGCGATCGAGCACGAAGGGCAGGCACAGGCCCAGCAGGCTGCCGACCAACACGATGACGATCATGCTGACCGCGACCACCATGGCCACCGCCTCGCCGCCGCGGAACACGCCGATCGGCGCCACGGCGAGCGCCATGGTCAGCCCCAGCGAGCCGGCCACCAGCAGCTCGCGGCCGAACAGCTTGCCCCAGTCGCGCACCCCGACGTCGCCGGTGGCCATGCCGCGCACCGTCAGGGTGGCCGCCTGGGCGCCGGCGTTGCCGCCGCTGCCGATCAGCAGCGGCAGGAAGAACACCAGCGCCACCTGGGCCGAGATGGTCGCCTCGTAGTGGGCGATACCGGCCCCGGAGAGCAGGTTGCCGAACACCAGCAGCACCAGCCAGGTCACCCGCTTGCGATACAGGCTCAGCAGCGGTACCCGACTGACGCCGCCCTCCAGCGCGCCGATCGACATCCCCTTGTGGAAATCCTCGGTGGCCTCGGATTCCATCACGTCGAGGGCATCATCGTGGGTGACGATGCCGACCAGCCGGCGCATCTCGTCGACTACCGGCAGGGCCAGCAGGTCGTAGCGGGCCACGATCCGGGCGACTTCTTCCTGAGGCGTGTCCACCGAGGTATGGATGACGTCATGGATCATCATGTCGTCGACCCGGGCCCCGGGCCGCGCCACCATCAGCTGGCGCAGCGACATGGTGCCGGCCAGGCGACCCTCGGGGTCGATCACGTAGAGCTGGTAGACCGTCTCGGCGTCCGGCGCGGTCTGGCGCACCCGCATCATCGCCCGGGACACCGTCATCCCGGCGGGAATGGCCACGTAGTCGGAGGTCATCAGCGCGCCGGCGGTGCCTTCCTCGTAGCTGGCCAGGCGCTTGAGCTCCTCGCGCTCCTGATGCGCCATGCGCCTGAGCAGCGCCTCGCGGCGATCGTCGTCGAGGACCTTGAACAGGTCGGCACGCTCGTCGCCGCCCATTTCCTCGAGCACCGCCTGAAGGCGGTCGTCGCCCATGCCCGCGACGATCGCCAGCTGCTCCTCGCCATGCAGATAGCCCATCACGTTGGCACGCCGCTCCAGCGGCAGGCGGTCCAGCAGCGCGCGGGCGCGCAGCTCCTGCTCGCGTTCGAGCAGGTCCTGGAGGATCTCGGCGATGTCCGCGGAGCGCAGCTCCGGCAGCTGGGCGCTCAGGCGCGCGCGATCATCCGCCTCGAGGGCGACGAGCAGGCCTTCCTTGTGGCGATTCAGGGCATCGCTGAGCGGCATGATCTTTCCTCCCTGTGCCGGCGCGAACGAAAACGCCCCCCGGCCGGGCCAGGGGGCAACATGATCGCACAGGGCGTGGAGGGCGTCAGCTTCCCCTATCGGAAGGCGGCCCGATCAGATGCCGACCAGGCCTTCCCACCACTGACGCAGCGACGCCCACCCGTCCGGCACCGTTCTCGGCGTCGGCCGCCAGTGATCGGCGGGATCATAGACGGCAACCGGTGATGCCCACGCCGGGCGGCGATTCACCGCACCGTCATCTCTTGCGGGGGATCGCCAAAAAAAAGCGCCCCCGACCGAGTCGGGGGCGCTTTCATCGCGCGGGGCGGGGCGCACAGCCTTAGCTGCTGCGACCCACCTTGCGGCGCAGCTGCTGGATGGTCCGCAGCTGGGCAGCGGCCTCGGCCAGTTCGGCCGTGGCGCGGCTGTAGTCCAGCTCGGCGGACTTGTCCTGCATCGCCTTGAGGGCCTGTTGGCGGGCCTCTTCGGCGGCGGCCTCGTCCAGGTCGTCGGCGCGCACGGCGGTGTCGGCGAGCACGGTGACGACCTCGGGCTGAATCTCGAGGAAGCCGCCCGAGACATAGAAGTGATCCTCTTCACCTCCGCCACGGACGATGCGCACCGGGCCGGGGGCCAGTTCGGTGAGCAGCGGCGTATGCCCCGCCAATACCCCGAGATCCCCCGCGCGACCGGCTGCCACGACATGCTCGGCTTCGCCGGAGAAGATCGACGCCTCGGCGCTGACGATCTCGCACTTGAAGGTTTTCGTCATGATGACGTCTCCCAGGTGGAGGGATTACTTCATCTGGTTGGCTTTCTCGACGGCCTCGTCGATGGTGCCGACCATGTAGAAGGCCTGCTCCGGCAGCTCGTCGTACTCGCCGTCGAGGATGCCCTGGAAGCCACGGATGGTTTCCTTCAGCGACACGTACTTGCCGGGAGCGCCGGTGAAGACCTCGGCGACGAAGAACGGCTGCGACAGGAAGCGCTGGATCTTACGCGCCCGAGACACGGCCAGCTTGTCCTCGTCGGACAGCTCGTCCATGCCCAGGATGGCGATGATGTCCTTGAGCTCCTTGTAGCGCTGCAGCACGCCCTGCACGCCGCGAGCGGTCTTGTAGTGCTCCTCGCCGACGACCAACGGATCCAGCTGACGAGAGGTGGAATCCAGCGGGTCGATGGCCGGGTAGATACCCAGCTCGGCGATGGAACGCGCCAGTACCACGGTCGCGTCGAGGTGCGAGAAGGTGGTGGCCGGGGACGGGTCGGTCAGGTCGTCCGCGGGCACGTACACCGCCTGCACGGAGGTGATGGAGCCGGTCTTGGTGGAGGTGATGCGCTCCTGCAGGACGCCCATCTCCTCGGCCAGGGTCGGCTGGTAACCCACCGCGGAGGGCATGCGGCCCAGCAGTGCGGACACCTCGGTACCGGCCAGGGTGTAGCGGTAGATGTTGTCGACGAACAGCAGCACGTCGCGGCCTTCATCGCGGAACTTCTCGGCGATGGTCAGGCCGGTCAGGGCCACGCGCAGACGGTTCCCGGGCGGCTCGTTCATCTGGCCGTAGACCAGCGACACCTTGTCGAGAACGTTGGACTCCTGCATCTCGTGATAGAAGTCGTTGCCCTCACGGGTACGCTCACCGACACCGGCGAACACGGAGTAACCGCTGTGCTCGGTGGCGATGTTGCGGATCAGCTCCATCATGTTGACGGTCTTGCCGACACCGGCGCCGCCGAACAGGCCGACCTTGCCGCCCTTGGCGAACGGGCACACCAGGTCGATGACCTTGATGCCGGTCTCCAGCAGCTCGCTGGTGGCGGCCTGGTCGGCGTAGCCCGGTGCCTTGCGGTGGATCGGCATACGCTCTTCTTCGCCGATCTCGCCCGCCTCGTCGATGGGCTCGCCGAGCACGTTCATGATCCGACCCAGGGTCTCCTTGCCGACCGGCACGGAGATGGCGGCCTGGGTGTTGGTGACGTCCATGCCACGCTTGAGGCCCTCGGTGGAGCCCATGGCGATGGTGCGCACCACGCCGTCGCCCAGCTGCTGCTGGACTTCGAGAACGGTCTCGGCATCCGAGACCTTCAGCGCGTCGTAGACCTTGGGAACATCGTCCCGCGGAAACTCTACGTCAATCACCGCGCCGATGATTTGTACGATACGTCCGCTCATCTTGGTTCCTCTCAAATACCTGCAAATGAAACCCGGTTGCCGGAAGGGATTCGCCCTTCCTCGGCGTTATACGGCGGCGGCGCCACCGACGATCTCGGAGATTTCCTGGGTAATGGCCGCCTGACGGGCCTTGTTGTACACCAGCTCCAGGTCGTCGATCAGATTGCCGGCATTGTCGGTGGCACTCTTCATGGCGATCATCCGCGCGGCCTGTTCGCAGGCCACGTTCTCGACCACCGCCTGATAGACCTGCGCCTCGACGAAACGCACGAGCAAGCTGTCCAGCAGCTCCTTGGCATCCGGCTCATACAGGTAGTCCCAGTTTCCGGGACGCTTGTTTTCTTCGTTCTGCTCTTCGGCACCCATCTCGGGCGACAGGGGCAGCAGTTGGCGAACCACCGGCTTCTGCGTCATGGTGTTGACGAATTCGTTGAACACCACGTACAGACGATCCAGCTTGCCCTCGTCGTAGGCGTCCAGCATCACCTTCACGCTGCCGATCAGCTCGTCGGCTTCCGGCGCCTCGCCCAGGCCGCTCTTGGCCGCGACCAGGCTGCCGCCGTACTTGCGGAAGAAGCTGGTGGCCTTGCTGCCCAATGCGCAGAATTCCAGCTCGGCGCCGTTGTCGCGCCAGGCCTTGGCCTCCTTGACGACGGCCTTGAACATGTTGACGTTCAGGCCACCGCACAGGCCGCGGTCACTCGACACCACGATGTAGCCGACCCGCTTGACCTCGCGATCCAGCATCCACGGATGCTTGTACTCGGGGTTGGCGTCGGCGACGTGGCCGACCACCTTGCGGATCTGCTGGGCGTAGGGCTGGCTGGCCTTCATCCGGTCCTGCGCCTTGCGCATCTTCGACGCAGCGACCATCTCCATGGCACTGGTGATCTTCTGCGTGTTCTTGATGCTGCCGATCTTGGTGCGTATCTCTTTTGCAGCTGCCATAGCGATCTACTCCGTTCGTGGCCCTCAGAAAGCTCCAGGGCCCGCTCCCCGGGAGGAGCGGGCCGGCGGGGTCACCAGCTCTGAGTGGCCTTGAACTTGTCGAGACCGGCCTTGAGGCCGCTCTTGATGTCGTCGCTGTAGTCGCCGGACTCATTGATCTTGTCGAGCAGCTCGGCGTGCTCGGCCTTCATGTAGTCCTGCAGGGCACGTTCGAAGTCCAGCACCTTGTTGACCTCGACGTCTTCCAGGTAGCCCTCGTTGGCGGCATACAGGGAGACGGCCATCTCGGCCACGGACATCGGCGCGTACTGGTTCTGCTTCATCAGCTCGGTGACGCGCTGACCGTGCTCCAGCTGCTTGCGGGTGGCCTCGTCCAGGTCTGAGGCGAACTGGGCGAAGGCCGCCAGCTCGCGGTACTGGGCCAGGGCCAGACGCACGCTGCCGCCGAGCTTCTTGACGATCTTGGTCTGGGCGGAGCCACCGACACGAGACACCGAGAGGCCGGCGTTGATCGCAGGACGGATGCCCGAGTTGAACAGATCGGTCTCGAGGAAGATCTGACCGTCGGTGATGGAGATCACGTTGGTCGGCACGAACGCGGAGACGTCGCCACCCTGGGTCTCGATGATCGGCAGCGCGGTCAGCGAGCCGGTCTTGCCCTTGACTTCGCCGTCGGTGAACTTCTCGACGTAGTCGGCGTTGACGCGCGCGGCGCGCTCGAGCAGACGGGAGTGGAGATAGAAGACGTCACCCGGGAAGGCTTCACGGCCCGGCGGACGACGCAGCAGCAGCGAGACCTGACGATAGGCCACGGCCTGCTTGGACAGATCGTCATAGACGATCATGGCGTCTTCACCGCGGTCGCGGAAGTACTCGCCCATGGTGCAGCCGGAGTAGGCGGCCAGGAACTGCATCGGGGCCGGATCGGCGGCGCCGGCGGCGACCACGATGGTGTGCTCCATGGCGCCGTGCTCTTCGAGCTTGCGCACCACGTTGGCGATGGTCGACTGCTTCTGACCGATGGCCACGTAGACACAGGTGACGCCGGTGCCCTTCTGGTTGATGATCGCGTCGATGGCGATCGCGGTCTTGCCGATCTGGCGGTCGCCGATGATCAGCTCACGCTGGCCGCGGCCGATCGGCACCATGGCGTCGATGGACTTGAAGCCGGTCTGGATCGGCTGGTCGACGGACTGACGGGTGATGACGCCCGGGGCGACCTTTTCCACCGCGTCGGTCTTGTCGGTGCCGAGCTCGCCCTTGCCGTCGATCGGGTTACCCAGGGCATCGACCACGCGACCGCGCAGCTCGGGGCCCACCGGGACCTCGAGGATGCGGCCGGTGCACTGGGCGGTCATGCCCTCTTCGAGCTGCAGGTAGTCGCCCAGCACCACGGCGCCGACGCTGTCGCGCTCGAGGTTCAGCGTCATGCCGTAGATGCCGCCGGGGAACTCGATCATCTCGCCGAACATCGCGTCGGTGAGGCCGTGGATCTGCACGATACCGTCAGACACGCTGACGATGGTGCCCTGGTTGCGGGCTTCGGTCGCGACATCCAGCTTCTCGATACGCTGCTTGATGATGTCGCTGATCTCGGAAGGATTCAGTTGCTGCATGCCATGTCCCTCAGACTCAGGCGGAAAGGGCCTCGTGGAGGCGGTTCAGTCGACCGCGCACCGACCCGTCGATGACGGTGTCGCCGGCGCGCAGGATGACGCCTCCCAGGAGGGTGGAATCCACCTGAGTGGTAATGGAGATTTCGCGGTTCAGACGCTTGGCCAGCGCGCTCGCGAGCTTGTCCTGCTGCGCTTCGTCCAGCGGGAAGGCAGAGACGATGTCGACGTCCATGCGCTTCTCCTGCTGGGCCTTGAGCAGCTCGAATTGCTCGGCGATGACCGGCAGGGCCGTCAGGCGACCCTGCTGTCCGACCAGACGCAGGAAGTTGCGCACGTCGTCGTCGACGGCATCGCCGCAGATCTCGACGATCGCATCCACCTTCTGTGCGCTGGAGAGTCGCGGGTTGCCCAGCACCCGACGGCGCATGTCGTCGTCTTCGACGACATGCGCCACGGTGGTGAGCATGCCGGACCAGTCCTCGAGCGCCTTACGTCCGACGGCGTGTTCGAAGGCCGCCTTGGCGTAGGGGCGAGCGACGGTAGACAGTTCCGCCATGGGTCACCTCCTCCTCAAAGCTCTTCGGCAAGTTGGTCAACGAGCTTGCCGTGCTGCTTCTCGTCGATGGAGGCTTCCAGGACTCGCTCGGCACCGACGATGGCGAGCCGCGAGACCTGACCACGCAGCTCTTCCTTCGCGCGGTTCACTTCCTGGTCGATCTCGGACTTGGCCTGGGCGATCATGCGCTCGCCTTCCTGGCGGGCCTGGTCGCGCGCCTCATCGATCATCTGGGTGGACCGCTTGTGGGCCTGTTCCAGGATCTCGGCCGCTTGCTCCTTGCTTTCACGCAGCGTCTCGCTGGCCTGCTGTTCGGCCAGTTCGAGGTCGCGAGAAGCACGGCTGGCAGCATCCAGGCCATCGGCGATCTTCTTCTGGCGCTCATGGAGCGCGTTGCTGATCGGCGGCCACACGTACTTGGTGCAAAACCAGACGAAGATCGCGAAGGCGATCATCTGTCCGATAAGCGTCATGTTGATATTCACAGGGGCGTACCTCTGACAGATTCGTGGCGACCGGAAACAAGCAAACCGAGCGCAGCGCGCTCGGTATGCCAATCGTTAGCCGGCGACAACGAAGATCAGGTACATCGCGATACCAACGCCGATCATCGGCACGGCGTCCAGCAGGCCGGCCATCAGGAAGGTCTTGGTCTGCAGCTGGTTGCCCAGCTCCGGCTGGCGAGCGGTGGTCTCGAGCAGCTTGCCGCCCAGCAGAGCGAAGCCGATACCAGTACCCAGAGCGCCCAGGCCGATCATGAGGGAAGCGGCGATGTAGACGAGTTCCATGATGATACTCCTTACGAGTTGAGGTTAAGTTTCAAGGGTTTATCGGGTATTACGCGATTCAGTGATGCTCGTGAGCAGCGTTCAGGTAGACCACCGTCAGGACGGTGAAGATGAACGCCTGCAAGGTGATGACCAGGATGTGGAAGATGGCCCAGGGAACGTTGAGGGTCCAGGACACCCAGAACGGCAGCAGGGCGATCAGGATGAAGATCACCTCGCCGGCAAACATGTTACCGAAGAGACGCAGGCCAAGGCTGAGCGGCTTGACGAGCAGGCCGATGATTTCCATCACCAGATTGAAGGGGATCAGCAGCCAGTGGTTGAAAGGCGTCAGCGACAGTTCCTTGGCGAACCCTCCGAGGCCCTTGACCTTGATGCTGTAGTAGATGATCAGGCAGAACACGCCCAGCGCCATGCCCAGGGTGGCATTGGGATCGGTGGTCGGTACGAGCTTCATGTACTCGACCCCGAAGCGGGCGAACAGGGCGGGGGCGAAATCGACCGGCACCAGCTTGAGCAGGTTCATCAGGAAGATCCACACGAACAGCGTCAGCGCGATCGGCGCGATCAGCGGATTCTTGCCCTTGAAGGCGCCGTGTACGGTGGATTCGATGAACTCGAAGACCATTTCGATGGCGTTCTGCAGCTTGCCGGGCACACCGGTGGTCGCGGCCTTGCCGACCTTGCGGAACAGCCAGATGAACAGCGCGCCCATGGCCAGCGACCAGCCCATGGTATCCAGGTGAATGGCCCAGAACCCCATCTCCTGAGCCTCGCCAGCGGAGTGCGCGATGGACCAGCCGTTCTCGGGGTGGTAGCCATATGTCAGGTTTTGCAGATGGTGCTGGATATACTCCACAGGAGTCGGGTTATTGCCTGCCATGAGCTGCCTCGATTTCAGTGGGGTAATGGTCGCGTGCCCAGCCAGGCGGCCAGCCAGTGAACGAACAGCATCACCACATAAACGCCAAAGAATAAAGCATGATTTGAGGGGGGCACTGCGATGAACACCACCGCGAACAGAGCCACCGTCAAACCAAACTTTCCCGCCTCCGCACGATAGAGGCCGCTCACCATCCGGCGCGCCTGGCGGCCGCCCCGATGACGAAACATTCGCCAGACGAAGTAGCCGTTGGCGATCAGCGCCACACCGCCACCCAGCAGGATCGAGACCGCGTCTCCCGGGCTTCCCAGGAGCCATCCCAAGCCGGACAGCGCACCGAGCATAGCAACCTGCGCGGCCATCAACCATCCGAGAATCGGGCGCCTGTACCTGGCTGCCATGGGATCTCCGTGCACGTTGCCGACATTGGGGCCGACATCGGCATCCCGTTTCCTCGCGCCCGCCGTTCGCAGTAGCCAATGGCGAGCCCGGCGCGATTATAGGGAACCCCCTCGATGCCTTCAACCGATCGCGGGCCGATATCGCGCGAAAACGCCCCAGCTTACGACTAAAAGTCGATAAGTTTCGGCAAACCGTTTAGCACCCTAACTGGGGCTACTTGATATGGCCGAGGATGCCGTCCAGCTCATCGAGGCTCGAATAGCGAATGGTCACTCGCCCCTTCCCGCCGCGGCCGTGCTGGATCTTCACCGGCGCGCCGAGCAGGTCCCCGAGGCGCGATTCCAGACGCGCCACATCGGGGCTCGCGGCCGGCGCCTCGGCCTTGGCCGGCTGTCCCTCCGCGAGTCGCTTCACCAGCGCCTCGGTGGCGCGCACCGTGAGGTCCTTGTTGACCACCTCGTGGGCGGCCTGGCGCTGCTTGGGGCCCGACAGCGCCAGCAGTGCCCGGGCATGGCCCATGTCCAGATCGCCACGCTCGAGCAGCGTCTGCACCTCGGGGTCCAGCGCCAGCAGCCGCAGCAGGTTGGCCACCTGGGCCCGGGAACGGCCTACCGCGTCGGCGGCCTGCTGCTGGGTCAGCTCGAACTCGTCGAGCAGTCGCTTGAGCGCCAGCGCCTCCTCGATGGGATTGAGGTTCTCGCGCTGGATGTTCTCGATCAGGGCCAGGGCCAGGGCGACCTCGTCGGTGACCTCGCGGATCACCGCCGGAATGACGTCGAGCTCGGCCAGCTGCGCGGCCCGCCAGCGCCGTTCGCCGGCGATGATCTCGTAGCGCTGCTCGCCGATCGGCCGCACCACGATCGGCTGCATCACGCCCTGGGCGCGAATCGAGTCGGCCAGCTCCTCGAGGGCCTCGGGCTGGATGTCGCGGCGCGGCTGGTACTTGCCGCGGGACAGCTGGCCCAGCGGCAGGCGCTCGAGCCGCTCGTCGGCGGCGGAAGCCATCGGCTCGGCGCCGTTGAGCTCGCCCTCCTCCGGCGCCTCTTCTGCCCCGGGCAGATCCAGGCTTTCGCGGCGGCGGGCGCCGGCGCCGATCAGGGCATCCAGCCCGCGTCCCAGAGCGCGTTGTTTGCGCGTCATCGAGTTCCCCTCATCGGTAAGCACCAAACGGTGTCGGCTACAGCGACAGGCGGCGAATCAGTTCCTTGGCCAGCACCCGGTGTGCCTGGCTGCCCCGCGAGAAGCGGGCATACTTGGTGACCGGCAGGCCGTGGCTGGGCGCCTCGGCGACCCGCACGTTGCGCGGGATGGTGGTCTTGAGCAGGGCATCGCCGAAGTAGTCGCGCAGCTGCTTGCTGACGTCGCGGGTCAGGCTGTTGCGGCCGTCGAACATGGTCCGCAGGATGCCATGGATCTCGAGACCCGGGTTCACGCTGGCCTTGATCTGCTCAACGGTATCGAGCAGCGCCGAGAGCCCTTCGAGGGCGTAGAACTCGCACTGCAGCGGGATCAGCACGCCGTCGGCGGCGGTCAGGCCGTTGACGGTCAGCATGTTGAGCGACGGCGGGCAGTCGATCAGCACCACGTCGTATTCGCCGGCGACCTCGCCCAGCGCCTTGACCAGGCCCTGCTCGCGCCCTTCCTCGCGGTCGAGAAGCTCGACCTCGGCGGCGGTCAGGTCGCCGTTGCCGGGCAGCAGCGCGTAGCCGGCCTCGGGGCAGTCCAGGATCACCTCGGTGGCACGCTTCTCGCCCAGCAACACGTCGAGCACGCTGCCGTCGAGGGAGTGCTTGTCGACGCCGCTGCCCATGGTGGCGTGGCCCTGGGGATCCAGATCGACCAGCAGCACGCGGCGCTCGAGGGAGGCCAGGCTGGCGGCCAGATTGACGGCGGAGGTGGTCTTGCCCACACCACCCTTCTGGTTGGTCAAGGCGATAATCTTGGTCACGACGACATCCTTGCGTTGGGAGACAGGGTTCACGGCGGCGCCCGGCGGGCTCCCCGGAGGCGGCTCAGCGCTCCCCGGGGGCGCGCTCGAGGATCACCAGGCGGCGATCGCCGACCGAGAAGGGCACCCTCAGCGTATGGCGGGCCACTGCCGCGATCCCTTCCGGCAGGCCGGCGAGCTCGTCCTCCACGGCGGGCCCCTTCATCGCCAGCCACTGACCGCCCTCCCCCGGCAGCTCCCGGCTCAGGGCGAGGAAGTCCTCGAGGCTGGCGAAGGCCCGCGAGATGACCTGATCGAAGCCGCCGGCGGGGGCCTCGAAGGCCTCCACCCGGGCCTGCACGGGCGTGACCCGCGCAAGGCCCAGCTCCATCACCGCCTGACGCTGGAAGCGTACCTTCTTGCCGTTGCTGTCGAGCAGCGTGACGTCGAGCTCGGGCGCGAGAATCGCCAGCACCAGCCCCGGCAGGCCCGGGCCGGCGCCGACATCGAGCAGGCTCGGACCGGTCACGAAGGGCAGCACGGCGGCGCTGTCGAGCACGTGCCGCGCGACCATCTCCTCGGGATCGCGTACCGCGGTGAGGTTATAGGCGCGATTCCACTTGTGCAACAGGCCCACCAGGGCCACCAGCCGCTCGCGGCGATCCGCCGCCACGTCGAGGCCGAGCTCGGCCAGGCCGCGCTCGAGGCGGTCGTTCAGGATCGTATCGTTCGGGGTCATCCGTTGGCCACTCGGGTGTCGTCCAGCAGGCGTCGTTTCTTGAGGTGAATCAGCAGAATCGAGACCGCCGCCGGGGTCACGCCGGAGATACGACCGGCCTGGGCCAGGGTCTCGGGCCGCGTCTCGATGAGCTTCTGGCGGATCTCGTTGGACAGCCCCTCGACCTGCTCGTAGTCGAAGTCGTCGGGCAGCCGGGTGGCCTCGTGCCGCTTGAGCTTGTCGATCTCGTCCTGCTGACGATCGATGTAGCCCTGGTACTTGGCCTGGATCTGCACCTGTTCGGCGACGCGCTCGTCTTCGACCGGCTCGCCGACCAGCCCGGCTAAGTCGGCATAGCCGAGCTCCGGACGCTTGAGCAGGTCCAGCAGGTTGTATTCGCGGGCCAGGGGCTGGCCGGTCTTCTCGGCCACGCGACCGGCGGCCTCGGTGCCGGGCTGCACCCAGCTGGCCTTGAGGCGCGCGCTCTCGGCCTCGATGCCTTCGCGTTTGGCGCTGAAGGCGGCCCAGCGGCGGTCATCGATCAGGCCCAGGCCACGGCCGGCCTCGGTGAGTCGCAGGTCGGCGTTGTCCTCGCGCAGCAGCAGGCGATATTCCGCCCGCGAGGTGAACATCCGATAGGGCTCCTTGGTGCCCAGGGTGATCAGGTCGTCGACCAGCACGCCGAGGTAGGCCTCGTCGCGCCGCGGCCACCAAGCCTCGAGCCCGCTGGCTCGACGGGCCGCGTTGAGGCCGGCCAGCAGCCCCTGGGCGCCGGCCTCCTCGTAGCCGGTGGTGCCGTTGATCTGCCCGGCGAAGAACAGGTTGTGGATAAATTTCGTCTCCAGCGAGTGCTTGAGGTCTCGCGGATCGAAGAAATCGTACTCGATGGCGTAGCCCGGACGGGTGATGTGGGCGTTCTCCAGGCCCTTCATCGAGCGCACGACCTGCAGCTGGACGTCGAACGGCAGCGAGGTCGAGATGCCGTTGGGATACAGCTCGTGGGTATCCAGGCCTTCCGGCTCGATGAAGATCTGGTGGCTCGCCTTGTCGGCGAAGCGATGCACCTTGTCCTCGATGGACGGGCAGTAGCGCGGTCCGACGCTCTCGATGCTGCCGGAGAACATCGGCGAACGATCGAGGTTGGCGCGGATGATCTCGTGGCTGCGCTCGTTGGTCTGGGCGATATGGCAGCTGATCTGGCGCGGGTGCATCTCGCGGCTGCCGAGATAGGACATCACCGGCGTCGGGGTATCGCCCGGCTGCTCCTCGAGCATCGAGAAGTCCACGCTCTTGGCATCGATGCGCGGCGGGGTGCCGGTCTTCAGGCGATCGACGCGGAACGGCAGCGCACGCAGGCGCTCGGCCAGGGCGTTGGAGGGCGGATCGCCGGCCCGGCCACCGCGACTGTTGTCCAGCCCGATGTGGATCACCCCGCCGAGGAAGGTGCCCGTGCACAGCACCACGGTCTCGCCCATGAAGCGCACGCCGGTCTCGGTGACCACGCCGCGCACGGTGTCTCCGTCGACGATCAGGTCGCCGGCGGCCTGCTGGAAGATCGTCAGGTTGGCCTGGTTTTCCAGCATGCCGCGGATCGCCGCCTTGTAGCGCACGCGATCGGCCTGGGCGCGGGTGGCGCGAACGGCGGGACCCTTGCGGGAATTGAGTACCCGAAACTGGATGCCGCCCTTGTCGGTGGCGAGTCCCATGGCGCCGCCCAGCGCATCGATCTCCTTGACCAGATGGCTCTTGCCGATCCCGCCGATGGCGGGATTGCAGGACATCTGGCCGAGGGTCTCGATGTTGTGGGTCAGCAGCAGGGTCCGGCAGCCCATGCGAGCCGAGGCCAGGGCGGCTTCGGTCCCGGCATGGCCACCGCCGATGACGATGACGTCGTAGCGGTCGGGGTACTCCAAGGTTCACCTCGATCGGCGCCGGTGCGCCGAATGTTGCGGTTCAGGGGTCGAATCAGCCCGCCAGTATAACCCTCTTGTGGGTAATCGTCAGGGTTTTCCACACCCGCCCAGGGGAATCCACCTTCCTTCCGCCGAGACTTAAATAAAGAAACATATAAATAAAGAAGAAGTTCTGTTGTGGTAGTAACTACTGGTGTGGACATTTTCCGGGGATAACTGATTTTAATTATTGCTTATCAACAGGTTGAAATGTTGATAGAAACAGGGAAAAGGCGCGGACCGCCTGCGGAGGGCATGTTCGGGGGCTGTGGGTAACCCCTTGGGTTACCCACAAGCCGGCTCGAACACGGGTTGTCCACGGAGTTCTTCCGGGCTTGTCACCGCGGCTGTGAACAACCACCCGATCTGTCCCCAGCCCCGCCATGCCCCGGCTGAGCCGCCCATCGCGGAAAATCTTGTCCACAGGCCGAAAACGGCCAAAAAAAGGCCCCTGTCGCGGACGACAGGGGCCGTTGAGGCCGGGATGAACGGCGCTCGTCAGTGCTTGAGCACCCGGGACAGGAACTGCCGGGTGGGCTCGGCCTGAGGCGAATCGAAGATCGACTCGGGCGGGCCTTCCTCGGCGATCTCGCCCTTGTGAATGAAGATCACCCGGTCGGCCACCTCGCGGGCGAAGCCCATCTCGTGGGTGACGATCAGCATGGTCATGCCCTCGTTGGCGAGCTCGCGCATGGCGTCGAGCACCTCGCCGATCATCTCCGGGTCCAGCGCCGAGGTCGGCTCGTCGAACAGCATCAGCCGCGGCTCCATGGCCAGCGCCCGGGCCAGGGCCACGCGCTGCTGCTGGCCGCCGGAGAGCTGGGTCGGATACTTGGCGGCCTGGTCGGCGATGCCGACCCGGTCGAGCAGGCGCTCGGCGGTCTCGGTGGCCTCACGGTGGTCCATGCCACGCACCTTCATCGGCGCCAGGGTGACGTTGTCCAGCACGCTCAGATGCGGGAACAGGTTGAACTGCTGGAACACCATGCCGACCTCGGTGCGGATCTTCTGCAGCGCCTGGGTGGCCTTGCCGTAGGGCTTGAGGGGATTGCCATCGACCTCCAGGTCGCCCTGCTGGAACTCCTCCAGGCCGTTGATGCAGCGGATCAGGGTCGACTTGCCGGAGCCGCTGGCACCGATGATCACTACCACCTCGCCGGGAGTGACCTCGAGGTCGATGTTCTTCAGCACGTGCAGGTCGCCGAAGGACTTGTTGAGCTTCTCCATGCGGACGATGCGCTCGCCGCCGGAAGGGGACGTCGGTTGGTTCATGTGCGTGTCTTCCTTCATTGTCCGACCAGGCCCTTGCGCTCGAGCAGGCGCAGCGCCGCGGAGAGCGACAGGGTGATGACCAGGTACAGCATGGCCACCATCAGATAGACCTCCAGGGCGTTGAAGGTGGTGGCGATGTAGACCTGGCCCTGGCGGACCAGCTCGCCCACGCCGATCACCGAGAACAGCGAGGTGTCCTTGATGCTGATGATGCCCTGGTTGCCGAGCGACGGGATCATGCGCCGCAGGGCCTGGGGCCAGATGATGTAGCGGAAGGTCTGTTGCCGAGACAGGCCCAGCGACAGCCCCGCCTCGCGCTGGCCGCGTTCGATGGACTGCACGCCGCCGCGGACGATCTCCGAGATATAGGCGCCGGAGTTGACCGCGATGGCGGCGATGCCGGCCACCAGGGCGTTGATGGGACCGCCGAGCAGCTGTGGCAGGCCGTAGAAGATGAACAGCACCTGCACCAGCACCGGGGTACCGCGGAAGACCTCGATGTAGGCCACGGCGGGTACCCGCAGCCAGCGCGACGGGCTGATGCGCAGCAGGCCGAACAGGATGCCGATCAGGAAACCGATCGCCAGGCCGGCGAAGGAGATCAGCAGCGTATAGGGAATCCCCGTCAGCAGATGGGGAATGGAGGCGAAGGCCGCCTGCCAGTCGAATTGAAAGGTGACGTCCACGTGGGAACTCCGTCAGGGTGCGCGGGAGAGTGACGCGCCGAAATGCAACGGGGTCGGGTCATGTGACCCGACCCCGTTCCGGCGTGGGGCGACGATTACTCGCCGCTGGCGCTGCCGAACCACTTGCTGTGGATCTCGTCGTAGGTGCCGTCTTCCTTCATCGAGGCCAGGGCCTCGTTGACGGGCTCGACCCAGTCGCTGCCCTTGACCAGCACGATGCCGTACTGCTGGCCCTCGTAGAGCGGGCCGACGACCTTGGCCCGGCCCTCGCCCTGGGTCTGGGAGAAGTAGCCGACGTTGGGGGCGTCGTAGAAGACCGCATCGACGCTGCCGCCGAGCAGCGCCATGTACATGTCGCTGGAGCCCGGATAGGGGGTGATGTCGGCGTCGTCGCCCAGGTTCGCCTGGAGGTAGTCGTAGCTGGTGGAGCCGATCTTGGTGCCGACCGACTTGCCTGCCAGGTCCTCGATGGACTGGATGCTGTCGTCGCCGGCGTTGACCAGCAGGCGCAGGCCGCTGTCGTAGTAGGGATCGGAGAAGTCGACGATCTCGGCGCGTTCGTCGGTGATGGTGATGCCGGCGATGGCGATGTCGACGTTACCGGTCTGGACGGCGGGGATGATGCCGTTGAAGTCCATGGTGCGCAGGTTGTACTCGAAACCGGCCCGCTCGGCGACTTCGGCGACGATGTCCATGTCGAAGCCGACCATCTGGCCGGTTTCCTGGTCCATCATCTCGAAGGGCACGAAGCTCGGATCGGTGACGACGTCCAGGGTCTCCTGGGCGTGGGCCGAGGTGGCGAGGCCCAGGGCGAGACAGGACGCCAGTGAGGCGACCGTGAATTGACGCTTCATGTGCTTCTCCATTGGAGTGATTTGTTGTGGAGTACAAATCAACCATGGCGAGTTGCCGTGAGAGCGTCAAGTCTCGGCAAATGTTGCGGCAGGGCTGGTCGTCAACGTTCGCGATCAGACCATGAAGGAGGCGCCACAGCCGCAGGTGGTGGTGGCGTTGGGATTCTGGATCAGGAAGCGCGCGCCGGCCAGGCCTTCCTCGTAGTCGACCGTGGAGCCGACCAGGTACTGGTAGGAGAGCGGGTCGACCACCAGCGCCACGTCGCCGAACTCGATCAGGGTGTCGTCGTCGGCGGTGTCTTCGGCGAGGTCGAAGCCGTACTGGAAGCCGGAGCAGCCGCCGCCGGTCACGTAGACCCTCAGCGTGAGCCCGGACTTGCCTTCCGCCTCGCCGAGGGCCTTGAGACGGGCCTTGGCGCTGTCGGAGAGCAGCAGAGGGGTAGGAA
Source organism: Halomonas sp. B23F22_10 (assembly GCF_043496975.1). Classification (NCBI taxonomy): domain Bacteria; kingdom Pseudomonadati; phylum Pseudomonadota; class Gammaproteobacteria; order Oceanospirillales; family Halomonadaceae; genus Halomonas; species Halomonas sp. B23F22_10. Next base: position 178,987 of record NZ_JBIEKF010000005.1, read on the forward strand.
CGAAGGATGCGGCACCGCTCATGGGTGACCTCCCCGGAAATCGATGAATGTCGTGCAGGACGACGATTATCCATAACCCTTAGCAAAAGGGTCAACTATTGGGGAGGTCCGGGCGGAAGTATCCCGGGGACCGGCCTCCGCGAGGGCGCTGTGAATACGTCCCTGTACGCTACTTTTTCCTTCCCTGGAAAAAGACCCTCGCTGCGCCCGGCCCCCGGGCTCCGCCAGTGTGGGGAGCGGTGGTATCAGGGCATCATCGCCGGGGCGTCGAGGCCGGCGAATTCGTCGAGGCCGAACATCAGGTTGAGGTTGTGCACGGCCTGGCCGGAGGCGCCCTTGACCAGGTTGTCGATCACCGAGAGCACCACCACGGTGTCGCCGTCGCCGGGGCGATGCACGGCCATCCGGCAGACGTTGGCGCCCTTGACGCTGCGCGTCTCCGGGTGGCTGCCCGCGGGCATGACGTCGACGAAGGGCTCGTCGGCGAAGCGCTGCTCGAACAGCGCCTGCAGGTCGTCCGGCTCGCCGGTGAGGCGCCCGTAGAGGGTGGCATGGATGCCGCGGATCATCGGCGTCAGGTGCGGCACGAAGGTCAGGCCCACCGGGCCGTTGGCGGCGTCGCCCAGGCCCTGGCGAATCTCGGGCAGGTGGCGGTGGCCGGAGGCGCCGTAGGCCTTCATCGATTCGCTGGCCTCGGCCAGCAGCGACGGCACCTTGGCGCCGCGGCCGGCGCCGGTGACGCCGGACTTGCAGTCGGCGATCACGCGCCCGGCGTCGATCAGGCCGGCCTCCAGCAGCGGCAGCAGGCCGAGCTGGACGGCGGTCGGGTAGCAGCCGGGCACGGCGATCAGGCGTGCCTGGCGGATACGCTCGCGATTGACCTCGGGCAGGCCATAGACGGCTTCCTCGAGCAGCTCGGGCGCGCCGTGGGGCTGGCCGTACCAGGCGGCCCACTCCTCGGCGTCGCGCAGGCGGAAGTCGGCCGACAGGTCGATGACCCGGGTGCCGCGCTCGAGCAGCTCCCCGGCCAGGGCGTGGGCCACGCCGTGGGGCGTGGCGAAGAACACCGCATCGCAGGCCGCCAGACGCTCCGGGTCGGGTTCGCTGAAGCGCAGCTCGTCATAGTGGCCGCGCAGGTTGGGGTACAGCTCGCTGACACCGAGTCCGGCCTCGCTGCGCGAGGTGATGGCCTCGACGCTGACCTCCGGATGGCGAGCCAGCAACCTGAGCAGTTCGACGCCGGTATAACCGGTGCCGCCGACGATTCCGACCTTGATCACGATGGGGCTCCTCAATGGTGGACGCTGGGACCTGGGTGGGAGGATATGATACACAAGAGGAAGGGCTCCCACCCAGCCTCGCCGGGCCCGGGTTGAAATAGGGGCCGGGGCCGAACAGGAAGGATACCTTGCCGCGTCTGCCACTCCCTCGCTTTAGTCTCGACCGTTTCCGCCGCCAGCTGGCCAGCGTGGATGCCTTGCCCCAGCTCTGCGTGCTGGGTCTGGTATCCGGCCTGATCACCGGTGGCCTGATGGTGCTGTTTCGCCTGGCGCTGCTGCTGGGCGCCATGGCCTTCCTGCCGGATGACAATCCTGAAAACTTCGAGGCGCTGCCGCCGCTGACCCGTGCCCTGCTGCCGATGCTGGCGGTGACGCTGATCGGCGCCTGGCTGTGGTGGCTGCGGCCCGCCGGCCGTCAGATCGGCATCGCCCACGTGATCGAGCGGCTGACCTACCATCAGGGACGCTTCCCGGTACGCAACTGGTTCACCCAGTGGTGGGTGGGGCTGATCTCGGTGCTGGGCGGGCTCTCGGCGGGCCGCGAGGGGCCCGCCATCCACCTGGGCGCGGCGGCCTGCAGCGGGCTCGGCCAGCGCCTGCGCCTGCCCCACAACAGCCTGCGCGTGCTGGTGGCCTGCGGCACCGCGGCGGGTATCTCGGCCTCGTTCCACACGCCGGTCGCCGGCGTGATCTTCGCCATGGAAGTGGTGATGATGGAATACACCATCACCGGCTTCATGCCGGTGATCCTGGCCTCGACCATGGGGGCGGTGGTGTCCCAGGCGGTGTTCGGCTTCGAGCTGCCCTTCGAGGACACCGGCATCGCCCTGGGATCGCTGCTCAACCTGCCCTGGATCGTGCTGAGCGCGCTGGGCATCGGCCTGCTGGCCGGCGGCTTCGTGCGCGTGGCCCGCGCCGGCGATCGCCTCAAGCGGGTGCCCTTCGCCGCGCGCTTCGCCCTGGCCGGGGGCGTGGTCGGCGTCCTGGCCTGGTGGTATCCCCAGGTGCAGGGCATGGGCTACGACACCCTGGGGATGACCATCGGCGGCTCGCTGAGCCTCGACGTGCTGCTGGCGGTGGCCATCGGCAAGCTGCTGATCACCGCCTTCGCCGTGGCCTGCGGCATCCCGGTGAGCATCATCGGCCCGGTGCTGGTGGCCGGCGGGGCGGCCGGCGCGCTGTGCGGCCTGCTGGGCGCCCAGCTGATGCCCGAGCTCGCCGCCGGCCCGGCCGTCTACGCCATGCTGGGCATGGCCGCGATGATGGGGGCGGTGCTGCAGGCGCCGCTGGCGGCGCTGATGGCGCTGCTGGAGCTGACCCACAATCCCAACCTGATCCTGCCCGGCATGCTGGCGGTGGTGGTGGCATGCCTGACCTCGCGCCAGCTGTGCGGCTGCGACGGCTTCTTCATCAGCGTGACGCGCCACGGCCTGCATCCGCTGCAGCAGCCACTGATGCAGGCCCTCAACCGGGTCTCGGTGCCGGCGGTGATGGAGCGAGCGCTGGTGCGCACGCGGCGTTGGGTGACGCTCGATCAGGCCAGCACGCTGCTCGAGGCCAACCCCGTGTGGATCATGATCGAACGCTCCAGCGACGCCAAGCCGACCCTGGCGCTGAAGGCGGCCGACCTGGCGCGCTGGATGCTCGAGCACGACGAGACCGACAAGCTGATCGACAAGGAGGGCCGCCTGGACCTGCTGGAGATTCCCGGCCAGCGCCTCGACCTGGCGCCGATCCACCTGCAGGCGACGCTCTCCGAAGCCTTCTCGCGGCTCAATACCAAGCATGCCGATGCGCTCTACGTGGAGCACGGGCATCGGCCGAAGCAGAAGCGGATTTCCGGTATCATCACCCGCGACGCCATCGAGCGTTACTATCGCTACAGCGATGCATCCCCCGGCTAGGAGTCGACATGTACCTCTGGATCAAGGCCCTGCACCTGGTGGCCGTGGTGACCTGGTTCGCCGCGCTGTTCTATCTGCCGCGCCTCTACGTCTATCACGCCATGGCCCGGGACCGCGGTGAGTCGCAGGCCATCGAGTATTTCAAGACCATGGAGCGCAAGCTCTACCGGGGCATCATGACGCCCTCGATGATCGCCGTGCTGGTGTTCGGCGGCGGGCTGCTGGCGCTGAATCCCGGCTGGCTGTCCCAGGGCTGGATGCACGCCAAGCTGACCCTGGTGGCGGCGCTGGTGGCCTATCACCACGTGTGCCTGATCTATCTGAAGCAGTTCGCCGACGCTCGCTGTACCCGCAGCCATCGCTATTTCCGGATCTTCAACGAGCTGCCGGTGGTCGCCCTGCTGCTGGTCGTCCTGCTCGCCGTGCTGAAGCCGTTCTGATGGCTGAAGAGGCGCAGACCCACCCTCACCTGCCGGCGGTACTGGTGCTGGCCGGCCACGATCCCACCGGCGGCGCCGGCCTGGTGGCCGACAGCGAGGCGGTGGCCGCCTGCGGCGGCTGGGCGCTGACCGTGCCCACGGCACTGACGGTGCAGAACTGCCGCGACGTCGCGACCGTGCAGCCGGTGGACGCCGTGCTGATCCGCGAGGCCGCCGCCGCGCTGGAGGACATCGAGATCACCGCCATCAAGGTCGGCCTGCTGACCTCCGAGGCGGCCCTCGATGCGGTGGTGGAGATCATCAAGCGCCGCCCGGGCGTGCCGGTGGTGGTCGACCCGGTACTCAGGGCCGGCGGCGGGCATGAGTTGTCCACCCCCGCTCTGGTCGAAGCCTTCCGCCGACGGCTGCTGCCCCTTGTGGATATCCTCACCCCCAACCGCCGCGAGCTGGCCCGCCTGGCCGGCCCCGACTGCGGCGATGACACCGAGCGGGTCGTCGAACTGATGCATCTGGGCTGCCAGGCGGTGCTGGTCACCGGCACCGACGAGCCCGAGGCGCGGACGCCGGCGGACCAGGTGGTGCACACGCTGCACGTGCCGGACGGCGATCGCCAGTGGCGCTGGCCGCGACTGTCCGGCACCTTCCACGGCTCCGGCTGCACCCTGGCCTCGGCGCTGGCCTCCCGGCTGGCCCAGGGCGAATCGCTGGTGGTCGCCTGTGAGCAGGCCCAGGACTACACCTGGCAGACCCTGGCCCATGGCTGGCGCCCGGGGGATGAAAACGAGGCCGATGACGCCGCCGGCCAGTGGCTGCCGAGGCGCCTGTGGCGGCTGCCGGTGGCCCGCTTCGAGCAGGGCGCCTAGGCGCCGGGCTGGTCATCCACGGTCTCAACATCGAGAATGAGCCATGACGGAGACATCTTCGATGGCAATGGGCGACGTTCACCGGGGAATCACCGCTCGCCAAGAGTTTGTCCAGAGAATTATCCACAGGCCGAAGGCCGTGACCGCGCGGCTCCGGCGCGATACGACGCTTACTTTCAACAGCAAATGAGGTTGACATGACCACATCCGCTCAGCTCTTCGAACGGGCCTGCCGCCACATCCCCGGAGGCGTCAATTCGCCGGTGCGCGCCTTCAAGGGCCTGGAACGTCCGCCGGTGTTCATGGAGCGGGCGCAGGGCGCCTATCTGTTCGACGTCGAGGGCAAGCGCTATGTGGATTACGTCGGCTCCTGGGGGCCGATGATCACCGGTCATGCCGATCCGGAAGTGCTCGGCGCGGTGCGCGAGCGGCTCGACAGCGGCCTCTCCTTCGGCACGCCCACGGCCATCGAGACCACCATGGCCGACCTGATCTGCGAGATGATCCCCAGCATCGAGATGGTGCGCATGGTCAACTCCGGCACCGAGGCCACCATGTCGGCGATCCGCCTGGCTCGCGGCTATACCGGGCGCGACAAGATCGTGAAGTTCGAGGGCAACTACCACGGCCACTCCGACTCGCTGCTGGTCAAGGCCGGCTCCGGCGCCCTGACCCACGGCGAGCCCAGCTCGCCGGGCGTGCCGGCGGCCCTGGCCGAGCACACCGTGACCCTGCCGTACAACGATCCGGACGCGGTCGAGCAGTGCTTCGAGGAGATCGGCGACCAGGTGGCCTGCATCATCGTCGAGCCGGTGGCCGGCAACATGAACTGCATCCCGCCGCAGCCCGGCTTCCTCGAGACCCTGCGCCGGGTCTGCGATCGTCACGAGAGCGTGCTGATCTTCGACGAGGTGATGACCGGCTTCCGCGTCGCCATGGGCGGTGCCCAGGCGCATTACGGCGTCCAGCCCGACCTGACCTGCCTGGGCAAGATCGTCGGCGGCGGCATGCCCGTGGGTGCCTTCGGCGGCCGCCGCGGCATCATGGAGAACATCTCGCCGCTGGGTCCCGTCTATCAGGCCGGCACCCTGGCCGGCAATCCGCTGGCCATGGCGGCGGGCATCGCCCTGCTCACCAAGCTGCGCGAACCGGGCTTCCACGACGCCCTCAGCCAGCGCGTCGAGACCCTGTGCCACGGCCTCCAGGAGCGGGCCGATGCCGCCGGCATCGACATGATCACCCAGCAGGCCGGCGGCATGTTCGGCATCTTCTTCACCGGCCAGAGCCGGGTCGACAACTTTGCCCAGGCCACCGCCTGCGACGGCGACGCCTTCCGCCGCTTCTTTGCCGCCATGCTCGAGCAGGGCGTCTACATGGCGCCCTCCGCCTTCGAGGCCGGCTTCATGTCCAGCGCCCATGCGCCCGAGGACATCCAGCTGACCCTGGACGCGGCCGAGGCGGCCTTTGCCGCCATGCGCCAGGACTGACGGCACCCGACAAGACCGCGTGAACGGAGAAGAACGATGAACCAGCGACACGCCCCCGGAAGTCCGGCCCGCGATTTCACCCTCGAGACGCTGGTCGAGAGCCTGAGCGCCTGGCATGCCGATCACGCCATCGAGGCGGCCGATTCCCTGCAGCAGGCCGTGCACCAGCGGGTGGCCGCCGAGACGCAGGCCCTGACGTCGCTGATCGCCGCCGCCGAAGACTGTCAGCGGCTGCGGGCCCTGAGCCGCTGGCTGGATGAGAACCTCGCCCGCCTGGCACCCGTGCTCGAGGCGCGCGAGGCCCATGTCGTCGCGCGCAGCTGGGCCTGCGAGCAGCATGACAGCCGCCTGCTGGACGAGGGACGCGTGGTGATGGCCAACGCCATCGACCGCGACCTTCAGGGCCACGGCGCCGAGGTCGTGCAGGATCCCGCCGCGGATCTGGCCTCGCTGCTGGTGGGGCTCGAGGTACGCGACGAGGCCCGGCTGGCGCGCCAGGCGCTGGATGCCTACCTGCGGCTGAGCGGCGACTATCAGGCCGCCCGGCTGCTGTCGGTGTTCCGGGTGCTCGAGTGCCTGGCCGGCGCACGGCGGGCCCTGCGCCGGCTGGAGGCGGCCGAGGGCGACGACGAGCGCCCTGCCCTGCGGGCGGAGACCATGGCCGCCTGCCGGCGTTACCTGGAACTGGCGGAGCGCCATGCGGAGTTCCGCTTCCCCCCGCTGGTGATCGGGGTGGGCGTGTCGGGCAGCGGCAAGAGCCGCTTCACCCGCAACCTGGTCACGCGGCTGGGCGCCGTGCGCGTCAGCTCCTATGCCGAGCGCCGTCGCCTGCATGGACTTTCTCCACAGGCCGTGGAGGGCGAGGCGGCTGTGGATATCTTCGGCGAGACGGCCACCGAGCGCACCTACCAGCGCCTGGCGCAGTGTGCCGGCCATCTGCTGGATGCCGGCCTGCCGGCCTGCATCGACGCGACCTGCCTGACCCGGGCACAGCGCGACTGGCTGCGGCATCAGGCCGAGAGCCGTGGCCTGCCGGTGCTGATGGTCAGCTTCGAGGCGGATCAGGCGACCCTGACCCGTCGCATCACCAAGCGGGCCGGTCGCCACGGGGTGACCCCCGAGGAAGGCCTGGCGGTGCTGTCGCATCAGCAGGCGGCCTTCGAACCCTTCTCCGACGAGGAACGCTTCCACCTCGTGCGGCTGGACACCACGGCGGACAACGCCGGCGAGACCCTGGCCGGGCTGATCCAGGAGCATATGCACTGGAGCTGAGGTGCCCGCCGAGACCGGCCGCCGAGGCCGGTCTCTCCATGCCGTCTCCCCTGTAGCCTCTCTTTCACGCGTGGCCGAGTGTTACATCGGCTTGGCACCCCGCCTTGTGGTTCGGCGTCGGCTGTTACTACATAAGATATTGAAAATTAAATGAAAGTGTTGAGGCGTGACGAAAGTGTCAAGACTGAAACAGGTTTGTACCTAATATGTTTCATTATGTTAAATAATTGTTTTTAAAGATCTTAATCACGCATTCCCGCGCCACGATCGAAGCCACTGTTTCATCAGCCTGACACTCCGCTCGGCGATATCCCGCTCCTGTCCTGCCTGCCCCGCCCGCGACCCGACGTCGACAGGTTTCTTCAGCCGAACTATCAAAAGGTTACCGAAAACTGGCACGCCCCGTGCTCTAGGTTTCATGCCTGCGAGTGGGATCTTCAAGGGTTCAAGAGAGACCACCGGCTCAGCAGGACGTGACACCGACGCCGGCAACGATCCGAAGATCGTCCGGCAAGATGCAAGGGATTCTGTCGAATCGAACGGGAGTGTGATCATGAGTACCAAAGCATATGCAATCGCGGGAACTTCCCTGCTGGCGCTGGTCATGGCGATTTCCACCGCTCAGGCCAACCCGACCAACAATGGAGACTTTGCCTTCCAGGCGGTCGACTCCGATGCACAGGCCGTTGGCGGGGCCGGGGGCTCCAGTGCTGGTGGCGCCGGCAACGGTGTCGGTGCTGGTGGTTCTTCCAACGCCAACGGCACAGGTACCGGCGTAGGCGCCCTCCTGGGCTATGGCGAAGGCAAGGGGAAAGGCGGGACGGCGAGCGCGACCGGGCTCGGCTATGGCTCCGGTGGTAACGGCGGGCCGGCCGGTGACGGTGGCGATGCCTGGGCGATGAGCGAGTCCTATAACACCGCCGTCAGCGTGATCTCCGAACAGAATATGAGTTCCACCGTGGTCGGTACTGGAATTGTCGTCATCGGTGGCGCAGGGGCACAAGGTGGTGCTGGTGGGCAAGGCGGCATCAACGCAGCCGTCAGCATCGGCGCCGGCCTCGGTGGCGCTGGTGGAGAGGGTGAAGGTGACGACGGTGGTGATGCCGGAGCGGCTAGCCTGGGTGCAGGCCTGGGTGGCACCGGGGCCGGGGCCGGCATCGGGCTGGGTGCCGGTGAAGGTGGCGATTCCGCGGCCGGGGCCCTCTCCGGGGCCGGCAACAATGATGGCAGTGCCGCCGGAACCGGGATCGGTGCGCTGCTCGGCCTCGGCCTGGGCGCCGCCGACGATTCCGGCGATCAGAAGGCAGGGGCCGGTCCCACTCAGGCCAACTCCACCGCAGGCCATGGCACGGGCACCGGCACCGGTGCGGGGTCCGGCACCGGTGGTGACGGCAAAGGCAGTGGCTGGGCCGGGGCAGTGGCCGGTCATGGCGGCAGCGGCTACGGCGGCGGCGGCGGCGGCGGCAAAGGCGTCGGTGGCGATGCCTATGCCGCAGGCGCCCATGGCGCAGCCGGTGGCAATGGTGGCAATGGCGGCGCGGCCGTCCTGCGCACCGGCGCTTCCAGCATCTCCGTGGCGGCCGGCGGCGTCTACGGCGGTGTCGCCAACATGAACAGCACCAGCGGGTTCTACAACTCGCAGCTGTCTGGTACCAGCATCTCCGCCCACAGCGGCGTGAGCATCGGCAACTGATGGCTCGGGCCTCGAGAGAGGCCCGTTTGCCCAATCGGGAACTGGCGGACGAGGTGCCGCCAGTTCCCTCACTGTCCGTTTATAGTCAGTGGAGGCAGAGCGATGAAAGGTTCAGTGCAGTGGCTCGCCGCGGGTGCCATCATATTGTCTGCCGGCATGGCATCGAGCCTGCAGGCCGACGATGCCGGAATGGCCGATGGCTTCGGATCGATGCAGGAAGTCTCGATGGATGTACTGGAGCAGGCACGGGGTCGAGACGTCAACGTGCAGCTCGACCAGGTAACGGTTCAGAGCATTCAGGACATGCAAGCCATCAGTGTCGGATCGAGCTTCAAGGTGATCAATGGTGACATGGTCACAGGCAATATCACCTTCGAAGGCGGTTCGATGGGCCATTACAGCGGTACCGGCATCTTCAACAACGTGACCGGGAATGCCAATGCGATCAACAACGCCATCGGTATCAGTGTCTATATCGCTAACCCATGAACGACACCGCGAGCGGCCATAGTCGCCGTTCGGTGTCAGGGGGCTCGATCATGCGCAAGCAGCTGAAAGGCGCTGCCCTGTTCGCCGTCATGATGTTGTCGGCGTCCGAATCGTTCGTTCCGTCGGCCGAGGCGGGAACGGTGAGAATCTCCAATCCTTTCGGCCACTTCGAGGTCGAAGCCAAGAGCCTGGCGGAACTCAGCTGGGAGGGTGTCGTGCGCCAGCAGTACGACTACAGCTGTGGATCGGCGGCCGTCGCCACCCTGATGACCTATCACTATGACCGTCCCACCAGCGAGGGCGAGGTCTTCGAGGCCATGATCCGTCGTGGGGATCGTGAGCAGATCGAGACCTACGGCTTCTCCATGCTGGACATGAAGCGATTCCTGGATGACAGAGGGCTCAACGCCGACGGCTTCGATATCGCATTGGATGACTTCATTCGCATCGGCGTTCCGGCCATAACGCTGGTCAATACCGGCGGCTACAAGCACTTCGTCGTCGTCAAGGGAATGGATGCCGACAACGTGCTGGTGGGCGATCCGGCGGCCGGAACGGTCGTGGTGCCCAAGGATATCTTCGAGACGTTATGGAGCAACAAGGTGCTCGGTGTGCGCAACGAAATCGAGGTGGCACGAGCGAACTTCAACAGTGAACGGGACTGGCGCGTGCGGCCCCCCTCCCCGATCGAGTCGGGGGTTCGACGCACCAGCGTGGGATCGTATCTGCTGACACTGCCAGGCGCCAACGAGCTGGGTAGGTGATGATCTCGCAGGAGTGATCAACCATGAGCATGCAGCATGCAGGACACGCAATGGCGGTGAGCCGGTGGAAAGGTTGCCGGCGGAGTATCGGCCTCCTGGTCGCGTCGGTTTCCCTGGCGATGGCGTCGGCATCCCCGGCCGCGACATCCCCCTCGGGCATCCTGTCGGCGGGAACGCACGATATCTACTACCGAGGGGTAGTGTTGCCTGACGAAGGCATGGCAGAGCTTCGTGGCGGCTTTCGACTGGCGGGCATGGATCTCAACTTCGGCGCCAAGCTGACCACGGCCATCAATGAACGGGTTCGCTACATCACCCAGGTGGCCTTCGACAATGCCGGTGCCAGGGTGCTGTCCAGCACGCTGGAGCAATCGGGGTCCGAGTCCGTCACCCAGGTGGGTGGGCCGGGGGGCGTCGATGCAGCGAGTATCGGCGGCAAGATCGACCTCACCGGGCTTTCCGACTTTTCCGGTGTCCTCATGAGCGATGGCCAGGGGGGGATGACGGCAGCGCTGCACAACATCACGCGCGATGCGATCGTCAGCAGCCTGTCGACCACGGCCAGCGGGCAAAGCATCAGTAACGAGATCGACGTCAGCGTGCAGGTCATGAATATCGGCGAGATGCGCTCTTCCCGCCAGAGAGGGGCGATTCTCAACTCGCTGCAGGGCATGCTCCCTCGCTGAACGATATCACGAAACAAACAAAAAAAGGCTGCCTCTTCGGGCAGCCTTTCTCGTGAGTCATTGTCGATCAGAAGACATTCAGGCCGAAGGGAGTCCGCAGGGTGAGAGTGGTATCCGGGGCGTCTTCGGTCACGCCGAATTCCAGCCCCAGGTTGAACACCGAATCGTCGGACATCTGGTAGGACCAGCCGAGCAGCATGGAGCCCACATTCAGCGAGCGGCCGCTCTGAGTGACGGTACTGCCGGTTTCCGTATTGACGAAGGTGGTATCGGTCTCCTGGATGAAGTCGTTCTTGTAGCCCAGCGTGAAGGAGGAGCGTGGGTTGATCGAGTACGACATGCCGAGGCTCATCCTTACGGCATCCCCCGGATCGACCTCCTTGACTCTGACCTCACCGATCGTTTCGTTGACATCGTCCTCGAGGTTGAACAGGTAGCCCAGGTTGGCGAAGTAGACCGCCGGTGCGGAGGGGAGCAGCACGGTCAGGCTGGGCTCTATCGAGTGGAAGCCCGAACCGGTGGCCAGTTCGCGCTCGATGCCATTGCTGTCGCGATCGACATCGAAGGGCCCCGTCCCGGTGGTCGACTTGTAGCGCAGGTTACCCACGAAGAAGGGGCCGCCCCCCTGGCCGCTGTTCATCTGGTAGTGGGCGGCCAGCTCGATATCACCCAGCCCATCCCCGGACTGGCTTCTATCGAGATCGAAGGGTTCGTTGGCCTCATTGACGCTGAAGCTGGCCGTATCGTCCCGGTGCAGGTATGGCACGCGCAGTTCCAGTTCGAGCCGGTCGGTCACCCCGAGTCGGCCGGTGACGGAGGTGGTGAAGGTATCGCGATCGACATCCTCGGCGGCCAGCACGCCGACCTGCAGCGTGCTGAGTATCTCGACGCCGCGGAAGGTCAGCCGATTGACGCTGGCGTGGGAGTACTGGAACTCGGGCTCGATGACGAGGCGCCCCTTGGGGGTCAGAACCCCACCGATGTCCGGGATGGCCTGAATCTCTGGCGCTTCTTCCACCGGGGGGGGACGCTGCCCCACGGGGTCGATGGCACCGTTACTGTCCGTCTGAGCCCAGGCATGTCCGGCCATGGCGAGCGGTGCCAGGCCGCAGGCTAGCGTGAAACCTCTTTGGATCAGTTTCATGACGTTATCCCTTTTATCCCTTGGTTCAAGGCCTTGCGCTGTAAGAGCCTAACGGCTTCCAAGTCATCGGGCCTTTTCTTGTGCTGCTCATGGAGAGCATAGATCAACATGTCATTCTGTTGAGTGTAAGCGTGGTGCTACCGGCTAACGTTGTGTGACTGCCTGCAGCGGCCCGGTCTGCCGAAGGGATCGCCAACGGCTTGTTCAGGCGAGGTGTAATATCACTTAACCCTCTTGAAATTCAGTATGTTAGGTTTTTTCGAACTCGCCGATTCCCCATGACTCGAATCATCACCCCCTTGATCTTCACGGTGTATCTGGTGTTTTTCCATCAGGCGATAGAGAGTGACCCGGGAAATGCCCAGATCGCGTGCGGCATGTAGGATATTGAAGGAATGGCGTGTGAGAGAGGCCAGGACGACCCCCCGTTCTGCCAGGTCTCTCGCCTCCTCGAGACTCGCCGCGTGACGAGAGTTCAGCACTCGACGCTCCAGGCCTAGATCCCCGGGGCGTATCAGTGGGTGCTCGCTCATGACCATCGCCCTTCTCACGCGATTGATCAGTTCTCGGATGTTACCCGGCCATTCATAAAGCTGCATGACGGACAGGCTGTCCTTGCTGAAGCCGTTCACAATGGAAGACTTTTCGCTGGAGAACTTGTTGAAGAAGTAATGGGCCAGCGTCGCGATGTCATCCCCTCTTTCACGCAGGGGGGGGACTCGAATCTGAAGGACATTAAGGCGGTGATAAAGGTCCTCTCTGAACTTCCCTTCCTTTACCGCCTTTTCCAGATCCACGTGCGTTGCAGCCAGAACGCGAACATCGACCTCGATTTCCTTGAGCCCCCCTACCCTCTGGATCGTATGGTTTTCCAGGAAGCGAAGCAGGTTGACCTGCATGTCCAAGGGGAGATCGCCGATTTCATCCAGGAAGAGTGTTCCACCATCCGTGTTCTCGATGATGCCGATCTTTCTCTGTGAAGCACCGGTAAAGGATCCCTTCTCGTGGCCGAAAAGTTCCGACTGGATCAGGTTGCTCGGCAAGGCGCCGCAGTTGATGGCATTGAAGGGAGACTCCGCACGAGCGGAGGAACGGTGAATGGCCTTGGCCGCCAACTCCTTGCCCGTACCGGACTCTCCCTGAATCAGGACGGGGGCATCCACGGCACCCACCTTTTGAATGGTCTTGAACAGTGTCTTTATGACAGGGCTTTCACCGACCATCTGGCATTCATGCCTTCCTCGGTGGCTACCTTCCTCAAGGATGTCTTTATCCAGATTGATGACCGACAGGAGATTTTCGAGTGCGTGATGTAGCCTCTCCGTTTCGACCGGAATAATATGATAACCGAAGAACAAACGGCCGATACCCTGATGGTGACGAAGGTTATCGAAGACATCCTGGTGGCAGATGGCTATCAGCCTGGTGTCGAGCCTGTTGGCCGCATTCTCGAAACTCTTGATATTATCGAGGTCGTCTTGTGTCAGGAACACGACGCCGACGCCATAATCCGCGTAGGTTTCTGTGAAGGGGATGCTGTCCAGCTCTTGAATGTGTGTGACATCCCAACCACATGCTTCGAGTTCCCCGATGAGTCTTTCGCCATCTTCAATGGGCTGGCTAATGAAGAGTAGCTTCTTGTTAGGATTCATCGCACATCCCTGATATTTTATGGAACGATCGTTTGCGAAAAAATGAGGCCAAGCACCATTCTAACGGCGTGAAATCTAGCATTCGGTTCGGGAGAAATTCTCATGAATTTTCTAGTCTAGGCGACCTAGCTGTGATGAGATTTCTGAGGGATAGGAGGTGGGGCTCCGAGGTTATGCCGCGCCCAATTGACCGCCTGTAGCCGGTTATGGACATCGATTTTCTTGAAGATATTATAGAGATGTGACTTGACCGTATGCTCGCTGACAAAGAGCCGGTCGGCGATTTCCATATTGGAAGCACCGGTGCCCAGCAGGCCGATGATCTCGAGCTCTCTCTGGGTCAGTCCGCAGGCCGGTCGATAGGCGTTGATCTGGTGGCGCCGATAGAATTCCAGCATTCGTCCCATCAGGGAGCGTGACATCCATAGCTGCCCTTCCTGGAGGGTTCGAAGCCCTTTACAGATGAGTGGCAGGCTGTCGTCACGGTAGAAAATCCCCCTGACATGCATACAGGACAATATCTCGACGGCATGATCCTCGTCCCTGAGGTTGAAGCTCGCCAGGGAGGTCTCAGGCCGTTCCGCGACATGAGATTGCCAAGCCTGCATCGCGGCATCGTCCATATGGTCGGCATCGAGCAGGATGAGGGTTTCCTCATCGGCATTGGTCACCTTGGGTTTCCGTATGCTGGATGGCGGCACGATGGCGACCTGGCAGTCGAGCTGCTGGCGCAGGTAGTCAGCGAACAGCTGAGACTGGGGCGTGTTCGCGGTCACCAGCTGTATAAGGCGATCATTGCTTTCCATAACCGGACCTCGAAAGAATGTCTGACATACTCGACCCCTTATTCCTTACGAGTAATAGGATGAGAGTAAGGCCTTAATAAGTCTCGTCCTGGATGTAAGAAAATGTAACTAACAAAAAGGCATAAAAAACACCCTATATATTCCCTTTCGATCTTTTGAAGTCTTCATTATTTATCAAGTAGTTAGAGAATTAGATTATCCTGTTGTTATTTCTTCTCTCGCTATTGATGAATAAAATCAGTCGAAAGACTGATCGCTTCCTGGTTTGGCTGTGTTTTTTTCTCATGTTTGGGCGCGGTAGATTCGTCGCTAGCGCAGCGTGTTTCATTCACTTCATGAGGCGCTTAGAATGCCGCCGCAATGATCATGAACAACCGGATGACGAGATGACGACAACTGTTGTGCTGGCCAGCGGCAATGCCGGCAAGCTGCGCGAATTCAACCAGCTGCTCGCGCCCCTGGGCATGGACGTTCGCCCCCAGGCCGACTTCGCCGTGACGAAGGTCGAGGAGACCGGCCTGACCTTTGTCGAGAATGCGCTGCTCAAGGCGCGCGAGGCGAGCCGCGTCAGCGGCTTGCCGGCCATGGCGGATGACTCGGGGCTGGCCGTGGATGCGCTTCAGGGGCGCCCCGGCATCTACTCCGCGCGCTTCTCCGGAGAGCCCAAGGACGATGGTCGTAACAACGCTTACCTGCTCGAGTCCCTGGCGGATGTGCCGGCGGCACGACGGACGGCCCGCTACTGGTGCGTGCTGGTGATGCTGCGTCACGCGGAGGACCCGGTGCCGCTGATCGTGCAGCAGAGCTGGGACGGCGAGATCCTCACCGAGGCTCGCGGCGAAGGGGGCTTCGGCTATGACCCGCTGTTCTGGGTGCCGGAATGCGGCAGGACGGCCGCCGAGCTCCCGGCCGACGAGAAGAATCGGCTGAGCCATCGCGGTCGCGCCCTGAAAGCCCTGGTGGCGCAGCTCGGCGACGAGTCCTTCGCCTCATGAGCCTGTTGCTGCCGCCCCTGGCGCTCTATATCCACGTGCCCTGGTGCGTGCGCAAGTGCCCCTACTGTGACTTCAATTCCCACGGTGTCGGGTCCGGAGCCAGCCTGCCCGAGGAGGCCTATCTGGCGGCGCTGATCGCCGATCTGGACGCCGATCTGCCGCTGGCCGCGGGGCGGGAGCTGGTCAGCATCTTCATCGGCGGCGGCACCCCGAGCCTGATGTCGGCCGACTTCTATGGCCGCCTGCTCGATGCCATCTCGGCACGGCTGACGTTCGCCGATGACATCGAGATCACCCTGGAAGCCAATCCGGGGACCGTCGAAAGAGGACGCTTCGCCGGCTATCGCACCGCGGGCATCAACCGGCTGTCGATCGGCGTGCAGAGCTTTCAGGATGCCCAGCTGTCCGAGCTGGGCCGCATCCACAGCGGTGACGAGGCCCGGCTGGCCGTGGCCGAGGCCCGCCAGGCCGGGTTCGATAACCTCAACCTGGATCTGATGCATGGCCTGCCGGGCCAGACGCCGGCGCTGGCCCTCGACGATCTCGACCAGGCCCTGGCACTCTCCCCCGAGCACCTGTCCTGGTATCAACTCACCCTCGAGCCCAACACCGAGTTTCACTCGCGCCCGCCCGTGCTGCCCGAGGAGGAGGCCCTCTGGGACATCCAGGAGCTCGGCCACGAGCGGCTGGAGGCCGCCGGCTTCGCGCGCTACGAGATTTCCGCCTATGCCCGGCCAGGCCGCGCCGCGCGCCACAATCTCAACTACTGGCGATTCGGCGACTATCTGGGCATCGGGGCCGGTGCCCATGGCAAGCTGAGCGCCCACGACGATCACGGCTTTCATGTCGAGCGTCGCTGGAAGACCCGCCAGCCCGAGGCCTATCTGCGCCGGCATGATGACCCGCGCGGCTTCGTGGCCGGCCGCGAGCCGATCTCGCCCGAGGAACTGCCGCTCGAGTTCGCCATGAATGCGCTGCGTCTCGTCGAGGGCGTGCCGCTGTCGACCTGGTCGGCCCACACCGGCCGACCGCTCGACCGGCTGCAGGCAAGTCTCGAAGCGGCGAGGAAAAAAGGACTTCTGGTGGAAGATGGCGAAAGGCTTCAAGCCTCCCCCCAGGGTCTATTATTCTTGAACGAGCTGCTGGCCCTGATCGACGCCTGAGTGAAGACTCGGGTAGATAGCTTGGTAAAGAGAGGGGCCGGCCGGAATGCCATTCGTCAACATGGAGTCGACGACGCTATGACCAAGACCGTTCGCATGATCGCGCCGCTCGCGGCCGCCGCCCTGCTGGTGGGCTGCACCACGACCAACCCGAACACCGGTGAGACCCAGCGCAGCCAGACCGGCACCGGCGCCACCATCGGTGCGCTGGTCGGCGCCGCCGCCGGCGCGCTCAGCGGCGACGGCAGTACCAGTCGTCGTGACCGCGCGCTGATCGGCGCCGCCGTGGGGGCCGCCGCCGGTGGCGGCATCGGCGCCTACATGGACAAGCAGGAAGAGGAACTGCGCCAGAGCATGGAAGGCACCGGCATCGGGGTCGAACGTCAGGGCAACGACATCATTCTCAACATGCCCAGCAGCGTGACCTTCGGCTTCGATTCCAGTGATCTGACCATGCAGGCGCGCAACGCCCTGAATGACGTCTCCTCGGTGCTGACCCAGTATCCCGAGACACGCGTCAACATCGCCGGTCACACCGACAGCACCGGCGACGCCGGCTACAACCAGCAGCTCTCCGAGCGTCGTGCCCAGGCGGTCGGCAACTATCTCTCGCAGAGCGGTGTGGCTTCCAACCGTCTCTACATGAACGGCTACGGCGAGAACCAGCCGGTGGCCAGCAACGAGACCGAAGCCGGCCGTGCCCAGAACCGTCGCGTGGAGATCACCCTGACGCCCATCTCCCAGGGCTGATCGGGTTCCCACGTTCGCCGGGCCCGTCCCCGTCAGGGGGCGGGCCCTTTTTCTTTCCGATGACGCGACCACCGCCATGCTTTCCTATCAGCACGCCTATCATGCGGGCAACTTCGCCGACGTTCACAAGCATCTGACGCTTTACGCCGTCGTCGACCACTTGTTACGTAAAAAATCATCCATTACGTATGTGGATACTCACGCCGGTCGAGGCCTCTATCCGCTGGCCGCGGCCGAGACGGCGCGGCTGCAGGAATACCAGGAGGGCGTGGCCAGGCTATGGGCGAAGAGGGCGGGGCTGTCGGAGGCCTCGCCGCTGCTGGGCGACTGGCTGGCGGCGATCGCTGAGGTCCAGCAGGGCGGCGGGCTCGACCACTATCCCGGCTCGCCCTGGTGGCTGTCGCATCGCCTCCGCGAGCAGGATCGGCTACGGCTGTTCGAGCTGCACCCGGGCGAGCATGGCCACCTGGCCGATCAGGCCTTGCCCCAGGCGGTGAAGCGCATCCAGGGCGATGGCCTGGCCGGGCTGCTGAAGGCGCTGCCGGTGAAGACGCCGCGTCTGTGCGTGCTGATCGATCCCAGCTACGAGCGCAAGGCGGAATACGACGAGGTGGCCGACACCGTGCTGTCGGCCATGCGCAAGGCGCGCCACGGGGTGGTCATGATCTGGTATCCGATGCTGCCCGCCGGGCGTCATCAGGCGCTGCTGGAGGGCCTCCGCGACGGCGGGCTGCGCAAGATCTGGCGCAGTGAACTGACGCTGGGCGACCCCGGTGAGGGCCATGGCATGTACGGCAGCGGCATGCTGGTGGTGAATCCGCCCTGGGGCCTCGACGAGCGGATCAACGAGGCCATGGCGGCGCTGCTGCCGCTGTGGGGGCCCACCGCCCGCCATCGCGGTGACTGGTGGGTGGGCGAGTAGACAAGGCCCCAAGGGAGCCTTGCTCGCGGCTATTTGCCGATACAGAAACTGCCGAAGATCTCGCCCAAGAGGTCGTCGGCGCTGAATTCGCCGGTGATCTCGCCCAGCGCCTGCTGGGCGTCGCGCAGGTCCTCGGCGAGCAGTTCGCCGGCGCCGTAGCCGGCCAGCTGGGCCTCACCGTTGCCGAGGGCCTGCTCGGCGCGATCCAGGGCGTCCAGATGGCGGCGCCGGGCCGAGAAGCGGCCCTCGGTGGTGGCCGAGAACCCCATCACCGCCTTGAGATGCTCCTTGAGGTTATCCACACCCTCGCCGGTCTTCGCCGACAGCCGCACCACCGGGGTGGCTGTGGACAAGTCGAGCCCCGGCGTTTCCTGGCTGGTGTCGACCTTGTTGCGCACCAGGGTCAGCCGCGACGGATCGGCCAGGCGCTCGACGAATTCCGGCCAGATCGCCATGGGCTCGAGGGCATCCGTGGTGGCGGCATCGACCATCAGCAGTACCCGGTCGGCCTTCTCGATCTCGCTCCAGGCCCGGGCCACGCCGATCTGCTCCACCGCGTCCGGGGTGTCGCGCAGGCCGGCGGTATCGATCACGTGCAGCGGCATGCCGTCCAGATGGATGTGCTCGCGCAGCACGTCCCGGGTGGTGCCCTCGATGTCGGTGACGATGGCGGTCTCCTGCTCGGTGAGGGCGTTGAGCAGGCTGGACTTGCCGGCGTTGGGGCGCCCGGCGATCACCACGCTCATGCCCTCGCGCATCAGCGCGCCCTGGGCCGCCGCCGCCCGCACCTCGGAAAGCTCGCCGCGGACCTCGGCCAGCTTGGCCGCCACGTGGCCGTCGGCCAGGAAGTCGATCTCCTCCTCGGGGAAGTCGATGGCCGCCTCGACGTACATGCGCAGCTCGATCAGGCGCTGCACCAGCCCCTCGACCCGTCGCGAGAACTCGCCCTGCAGCGAGCGCAGGGCGTTCTCGGCGGCGCCCCGGGAGCTGGCCTCGATCAGGTCGGCGATGGCCTCGGCCTGGGCCAGATCGAGCTTGTCGTTGAGGAAGGCGCGCTCGGAGAATTCGCCGGGGCGAGCCAGGCGGGCGCCGAGCCGCACGCAGCGCTCCAGCAGCAGATCCATGAGCACCGGGCCGCCGTGGCCCTGGAGCTCCAGCACGTCCTCGCCGGTGAAGGAGTTCGGACCCTCGAAGAACAGCGCGATGCCCTCGTCGATCATGCCCTGCTCGCCCCTGAACGGCCCGTAGAGGGCGAAGCGCGGGGCAGGGCAGTGGCCCAGCAGGCTGCCGGCGATCGACCGGCAGGCGGGCCCTGAGACGCGAATGATGCCGACGCCGCCACGCCCCGGGGGCGTGGCCAAGGCGGCGATGGTGTCCTGGGAATAGAGGCTTTCGGCCATCGGTGGCTCCTCGGTGAGACGTGGCTATTGTCCGGTTCCGGCTCCGCAAACGCCAGACCCCCGCCGAGGCGGGGGTCTGGAGGGGAGGGAAGACCTGTGACGGCGAGCCGTTACTTGGTCTTCATGCCCTTGCCGACGCTGGGATCGGCCTCGATCTTGCGCGTGATGAAGTACTGCTGGGCGATCGAGGTGATGTTGTTCACCACCCAGTAGATCACCAGGCCGGCCGGGAACCACAGGAAGAAGAAGGTGAAGACCACCGGCAGCAGCTTCATGATCTTCGCCTGGGTCGGGTCCGGCGGCGTCGGGTTGAGCAGCTGCTGCACGAACATCGAGGCGCCCATCAGGATCGGCAGCACGAAGAACGGATCCTTCACCGACAGGTCCTGAATCCAGAACATGAAGGGCGCGTGGCGCAGCTCCACGGACTCGAGCAGCATCCAGTAGAGGGCGATGAAGACCGGCATCTGCACCAGGATCGGCAGGCAGCCCCCCAGAGGATTGATCTTCTCCTTCTGGTAGAACTTCATCATCTCCTGGGACATCTTCTGGCGGTCGTCGCCGTACTGTTCCTTGAGACGCTGCATCTCCGGGCCGAGCTTGCGCATCCGCGCCATGGACTTGTAGGCCTTGGCGGAGAGCGGCAGCAGTGCGGCCTTGACCAGCAGGGTCAGGATGACGATCGACCAGCCCCAGTTGCCGATCACGTCCTGGATATGATCCAGCAGCCAGAACAGCGGGTTGGCGATGAACCACAGCCAGCCGAAGTCGACGGTCAGTTCCAGGTGCGGCGCCACGGCCTCGAGGCGCTCCTGGACCTTCGGCCCCACGTAGAGCGTGGCGCCCAGGGCGGCGGTGCCGCCCGCGGCGACGCTCTGGTTGGCGCCGGCGAAGGCGGCCACGTTGCGGCCCTGGGAGTCGGTGGTGGCGTAGTACAGGTTCTGCTGGTCCTGGGCTGGCGCCCAGGCGGACGTGAAGTAGTGCTGGATCATGGCGACCCAGCCGCCCTCGACGTCGCGATTGTCGAAGTTGCCTTCCTGGATCTCCTCGAAGTCGACCTTGAGGTAGTTGTCCTCCGGCGTGGAATAGGCGGCGCCCAGGTAGGAGCGCATGCCCATCTTCGGACCGCTCGACGGATCGGCGCTGTCATCGCGCACCAGCTGGCCGATGAAGCGGGCGGTCACCGGGGTCTCGCCCTGGTTGTCCAGCAGGTAGTCGACCTTCACCGCATAGCTGTCGCGGTCGAAGGTGAAGCGCTTGATGACGTCCACGCCGTCGACGCTGGCCGAGAGGTCCACCTGCAGCTCGTCCTCGCCCTCGGCGAGACGGTACTCGGTCTGCTCGGGAGAGAAGGTCAGGCGGCCCTGGTGGCCTTCCAGCTGCAGGCCGGAGCGTGCCACGTAGCTGCGCGTCCGGTCGTTGGAGAGCAGCACGAAGGGCTGACCGGAGTCGAGCGCGTACTGGTGCTGGGGGAGGGCGGCGTAGACGATGTCGCCGCCCTGCGGGTCGATGCGCACGTCCAGCACGTCGGTGGAGACGGCCACCAGGTCGCGGCTGTTGCCGGATGCCTGGCCGGGCATCTCGCTGGCCATGTCGTCCGCCGAGCGGTTCTGGGTCGGCACCGAGAGGTCGTCACCGCCGCCGTCCCCGGAGGAGGATGTCTGGCTCTCGTTGGAGATGGTCGGGGCCTGGGGGGCGGTGGCCACCTGACCGTAATCCTGATTCCACTGCACGACGATCAGGTAGGCGAGGACCGCCAGGGGAATCAGCAGTAGTAGTCGTTTTACATCCATGAGGGGTCTGCTCGATGGGTGGTGAACAATCCGGTGGCGCGATGCCGCTCGCCGGCCCGACATACGCGAAAGCCTGCCGGGGGCAGGCTAGCGTTGGCTCGCAGAGCGTCCCTTGGGAACGCGGCGAGGTCAAGCGGGATGGCGTCTGGCGTGATCACGCGGATGCAGGCTCCGGGCGGTGCCAACAGCGACGGGCAGGGAGCGTCATCGACGCTCTGCCGCAGATGAGTCGCCGGCGGTCGCCTTGTTCGCTTCGCGTTCCAGACGCTTCCACATGCCGTGCAGCTGGCGGTGGACGGTGGCGTTGTCCAGATCCTGAACGCCGCGTCTGGCGAGCAGCACGATATCCACAGGGGGAAGTCGGTGTTGGCGAAGACGAATGGAGTCGCGCGCGATGCGCTTGAGGCGGTTGCGGTCGACGGCCCGACGCACGTTCTTCTTGCTGAAGATCAGTCCGAGGCGGGGATGCCCCAGATCATTGGGGGAGGCCAGGGCCATCAATCCCTTGCCATGGACCTTGAAGGCAGCGCTGTCGAAGACGCGTCGGTAGTCCCCGGCAGTCAGCAGGCGCAGCTGCCGGGGAAAGCCCTGACTGGACACGGGAGGTCCGCGATCAGGCGCTCAGGCGCTTGCGGCCCTTGGCGCGACGACGCGCCAGGACGGCACGACCGTTTTTGGTGGCCATGCGAGCACGGAAGCCATGCGCGCGCTTGCGCTTGAGAACGCTGGGTTGAAATGTGCGTTTCATAACTCGTTATTCCCACGTGGTTTTTGGAACAAATCGGCGAATAGAGGCGCCCGGGTTCCGGTGGGGAATCCGGGTAGATTCGGCTCAGGACCGGAAATTGTAGTGATATCGGGCCTCGGGCGCAATTTTTCCTTGCGACTTTTCACCGGGGCGTTCTCTCCCCGTCGATGGCGAATCCACTACCATTACTGGTATTGGTTTTCTATTACACCCTGTGATTATTGATGGGGAAGGTTTCTGTGGATAACCAGTACAACCTTTTCCACATCAGATCCTTGCCGTTATCACAATTGTGTGGATAGCCTCTTGGGAAGGTCGAGACAGGCGGTGGACGAGCGGTGCATGGATATGCCACTCATCCACAGGGGCGGGATGGTGCCCAGATTACGCCCAGCTTCCTCCCGTTTCCCCGGGCAGGTTTTCCACAGCGTTGTCCGCAGCGGCCATCCATGTGGATAACCCGGCGGTGGCGCGATACAATGTCCGGTCGTTCTTCAACCGAATGGTGAGGTCGCGTGTCGCTCGCTCTCTGGCAACAATGTCTGGATACCCTGCAGGACGAACTGAGTTCCCAGCAGTTCAACACCTGGATTCGCCCCTTGCAGGCGGAGGAAGGTGAGGCCAACCAGCTGCGTCTGCTGGCCCCCAACCGCTTCGTGCGCGATTGGGTCAGCGACAAGTTCGCCAAGCGCATCAGCGAGCTCATGCGTGAACTGTCGCCGGCCAAGCCGCCCAAGGTGGTGGTGACCGTGGGCAGTCGGCGCGTGGCGTCGCCGGCCCCGCAGACCCGCGAACTGGGCGACCCCGTCTCCGCCGCGCCTCGGGCCCCGGCGGTACAGACCCCGCCGCGCGGCGACGTGGCCGACGAGAGCGAGATCGACCAGCTGCGTGACGAGGGCGGCGACGTGCCCCGCCGGCCCGGCAGCGAGCGCCAGGTGCAGGTGGAAGGCAGCCTCAAGCACAACAGCGGCCTGAACCCGAGCTTTACCTTCGAGACCTTCGTCGAGGGCAAGTCCAACCAGCTGGCCCGGGCCGCTTCCCGTCAGGTCTCGGAGAATCCCGGTGGCGCCTACAACCCGCTGTTCCTCTATGGCGGCGTCGGCCTCGGTAAGACCCACCTGATGCATGCCGTCGGCAACGCCCTGGCCGGGCGGCGCGAGAACGCGCGGGTCGTCTACCTGCACTCCGAGCGCTTCGTCGCCGACATGGTCAAGGCGCTGCAGCTCAACGCCATCAACGACTTCAAGCGCTTCTACCGCAGCGTCGATGCGCTGCTGATCGATGACATCCAGTTCTTCGCCGGCAAGGAGCGCTCCCAGGAGGAGTTCTTCCACACCTTCAATGCCCTGCTCGAGGGCGGCCAGCAGATGATCCTGACCTCGGATCGCTATCCCAAGGAGATCAGCGGGGTGGAGGAGCGCCTCAAGTCGCGCTTCGGCTGGGGCCTGACGGTGGCCATCGAGCCGCCGGAGCTCGAGACCCGGGTGGCGATCCTGATGAAGAAGGCCGACCAGGCCAAGGTCGATCTGCCCCATGACGCCGCCTTCTTCATCGCCCAGAAGATCCGCTCCAACGTCCGCGAGCTGGAGGGCGCCCTGAAGAAGGTCATCGCCGACTCCCACTTCATGGGTCGACCGATCACCCAGGACTTCATCCGCGAATCGCTCAAGGACCTGCTGGCCCTGCAGGACAAGCAGGTCGGGGTCGACAACATCCAGCGCACCGTCGCCGAGTACTACAAGATCAAGCTCGCCGATCTGCTCTCCAAGCGGCGCTCGCGCTCGGTGGCCCGCCCCCGCCAGGTCGCCATGGCGCTGGCCAAGGAGCTGACCAACCACAGCCTGCCGGAGATCGGCGACGCCTTCGGCGGACGCGACCACACCACCGTGCTGCATGCCTGCCGCAAGGTGCAGGCGCTTCAGGAAGAGAACGCGGACATCCGCGAGGACTACAAGAATCTGCTGCGTCTGCTGACCAGCTGATTGCCCGAATGCGAAGGGCCGGGCGCGGCGCCGGCCCCCATCCCTCCAGGACAAGAGAAGTGGAGTCGACATGAAATTTTCCATCTCCCGTGAAGCGCTGCTGCGCCCGCTGGCGCTGGTCGCCGGCGTGGTGGAGCGTCGTCAGACCCTGCCGGTGCTGTCCAACGTGCTGATTCAGGTCGAGCAGGACCAGGTCTCGCTGACCGGCACCGACCTCGAGGTCGAGCTGATCGGGCGCACCGTGGCCAGCCAGGTCGAACAGCCGGGTGGCATCACCGTGCCGGCGCGCAAGCTGATGGACATCTGCAAGTCGCTGCCCGACCAGTCCGAGATCCAGCTGTCGCTGGAAGAGGGGCGGGCGGTGCTGCGCAGCGGCCGCTCGCGTTTCACGCTTTCGACCCTGCCGGTGGCCGAATTTCCGAGCATCGAGGACGGCCAGAGCAGCGTCGAGCTGAGCCTGCCCCGCGGCACCCTCAAGCACCTCATCGACTCCACCTCCTTCGCCATGGCGCAGCAGGACGTGCGCTACTATCTCAACGGCATGCTGCTGGAGTTCGCCAGCAACCTGGTGCGCGCGGTGTCCACCGACGGCCACCGCCTGGCGGTCTGCTCGCGTCCGGCCGAGATCCAGGTCGAGCCGTCGCAGAAGCTGATCGTGCCGCGCAAGGGCATCCTCGAGCTGGTGCGCCTGCTCGACGACAGCGACGAGCCGGTCAGCCTGACCCTCGGCGCCACCCACATCCGCGCCCACACCGGCGACTTCACCTTCACCTCCAAGCTGGTGGACGGCAAGTTCCCCGACTACGAGCGGGTGGTGCCGCGCAACGGCGACAAGGTGTTCATCGCCGATCGCTCCGAGCTGCGTCAGGTGCTGTCGCGTACCGCCATCCTCTCCAACGAGAAGTACCGCGGCGTGCGCCTCAACCTGGAGGAGGGCAACCTGCGGGTCATGGCCAACAACCCCGAGCAGGAAGAGGCCGAGGAGAACGTGGCCATCGAATACGCCGGGCCGGCCATGGAGATCGGTTTCAACGTCGGCTATCTGGTGGACGTGCTCAACGTGCTCGACCAGGAGCGGGTGCAGATGACCCTGGCCGATCCCAACAGCAGTGCGCTGATGGAAGAGACGGGCGGCGGCGACGCCCTCTACGTCGTCATGCCCATGCGCCTCTGACGGAATGCCCCTCGATCGTCTCTCCTTCCAGGGCCTGCGCAACCTGCAGGCCCTGGAGCTCGCGCCCGGGCCGGGCATCAATCTCTTCACGGGCGCCAACGGCAGCGGCAAGACCAGCCTGCTCGAGGGCATCCACGTGCTGGGCATGGGGCGTTCGTTCCGCACGCGCCGCTTGCCGAACGCCATCGCCCATGATGCCGAGAGCCTGACTCTCCACGGTCGCCTGGTGGGCGACCCGCCCGTGCCGCTAGGCGTGCGCCGCCGCCGCGACGCCGAGGAGCTCGAGCTGCGTCTCGGCGGCGAGCGCCTGGATCGCCTCTCGGGGCTGGTCGAGGTGCTGCCGCTGCAGCTGATCAATCCCGACGCCTTCCGCCTGCTCGAGGGCTCGCCGGCCGGCCGCCGCGAGTTCCTCGACTGGGGCGTGTTTCACGTGAAACACGATTTTCTCGACGCCTGGCGGCGCTATCGTCGGGCCCTCAAGCATCGGAATGCCCTGCTCAGGCATGGTAGAATGCACGATGCTTCACTGGATGCCTGGGAGCAGGAGCTGGTGCTGTGGGGCGAACGACTGGACGCTCTGCGTCGCGACTGGATGGCGGACTTCCAGCCGGTGTTCAGCGAGACCCTGGCCGGGTTGATCGAGCTGCCGGGCCTGACCCTGCGCTATTCGCGGGGCTGGGACCGCAAGCGCTCCCTGGCCGAGGTGCTGCAGCAGGGGCGGGACACCGATCGCCAGATGGGATTCACGCAGCAGGGGCCGCAGCGGGCCGACCTGGGCATTCGCCTCGACCGGCGGCCGGCCGTGGAGGTGCTCTCACGGGGCCAGCAGAAGCTGGTGGTGAGTGCCCTGAAGCTGGCCCAGGGGCGTCTGCTGGAGCAGGCCACGGGCCAGTCCTGCGTCTATCTGATCGACGACCTCCCCGCCGAACTGGACGAAGCGCACCGCCGAGTCTTCTGCACCTGGCTGGAACGGATGCGCTGCCAGGCATTCATCACCAGTGTCGACCCGGAGGCGCTGGACGGCGCGTGGAGCGCGCAGACGCCGGTGGCGATGTTTCACGTGAAACGCACCGAATCGGGGCAGGGGCAGCTGCTGCCAACGGACAGACAGACTTCATGACGGAGTAGTCAATGAGCGAACAGGCTTACGACTCATCGAGCATCAAGGTCCTCAAGGGCCTGGATGCGGTACGCAAGCGGCCCGGCATGTACATCGGCGACACCGACGATGGCACAGGCCTGCACCACATGGTGTTCGAGCTGGTGGACAACTCCATCGATGAGGCCCTGGCCGGCTATTGCAGCGAGATCCGGGTGATCATTCATCCGGACGAGTCGATCACGGTCAGCGACAACGGCCGCGGCATTCCGACCGACGTGCACGAGGAAGAGGGCGTGTCGGCGGCCGAGGTGATCATGACCGTGCTGCACGCCGGCGGCAAGTTCGACGACAACTCCTACAAGGTCTCCGGCGGCCTGCACGGCGTCGGGGTCTCGGTGGTCAATGCGCTCTCCGAGGAGCTCAAGCTGACCATCTGGCGCAACGAGCAGGTCCACGAGCAGGTCTACCGTCATGGCGTGCCCGTGGCGCCGCTGTCGGTGGTCGGCAAGACCGAGCAGAGCGGCAGCCGGGTGCACTTCAGGCCGTCGCCCGAGACCTTCCACAACATCGAGTTCCACTACGATGTGCTGGCCAAGCGTCTGCGCGAGCTGTCCTTCCTCAACTCCGGCGTCGCCATCCGGCTGATGGACGAGCGCACCGGCAAGGAAGAGCTGTTCCACTACGAGGGCGGCCTCAAGGCATTCGTCGACCACCTGAACACCAACAAGACGGTGCTCAACCCGGTCTTCCACTTCAACATCGAGCGCGAGGACGGCGTCGGCGTCGAGATCGCCATGCAGTGGAACGACACCTTCGCCGAGAACATCTTCTGCTACACCAACAACATTCCCCAGCGGGATGGCGGCACGCACCTGGCCGGCTTCCGTGCCTCGCTGACGCGCACGCTGAACCACTACATCGAGGCCGAGGGCCTGCTCAAGAAGTCCAAGGTCAACACCTCCGGCGATGATGCCCGCGAGGGCCTGACCGCGATCATCTCGGTCAAGGTGCCGGACCCGAAGTTCTCCTCCCAGACCAAGGACAAGCTGGTCTCCTCCGAGGTGAAGACCGCGGTGGAGCAGGAGATGGGGCGGCAGTTCGCCGAGTACCTGGTCGAGAAGCCGAACGAGGCCAAGTCCATCGTCAACAAGATGCTGGACGCGGCCCGCGCCCGCGAGGCGGCGCGCAAGGCCCGCGACATGACCCGTCGCAAGGGCGCGCTGGACATCGCCGGCCTGCCCGGCAAGCTGGCCGACTGCCAGGAGAAGGACCCGGGGCTCTCCGAGCTGTTCCTGGTCGAGGGTGACTCGGCCGGCGGCAGCGCCAAGCAGGGCCGCGATCGTCGTACCCAGGCGATCCTGCCGCTCAAGGGCAAGATCCTCAACGTCGAGAAGGCGCGCTTCGACAAGATGCTCTCCTCGGCCGAGGTCGGCACCCTGATCACCGCGCTGGGCTGCGGCATCGGGCGCGAGGAGTTCAACCCCGACAAGCTGCGCTACCACTCCATCATCATCATGACCGATGCGGACGTGGACGGCTCCCACATCCGGACCCTGCTGCTGACCTTCTTCTTCCGTCAGATGTCGCAGCTGATCGAGCGCGGTCATGTGTTCATCGCTCAGCCGCCGCTCTACAAGATCAAGCGTGGCAAGCAGGAGAGCTACCTCAAGGATGAACAGGCGCTCACCGACTATCTGACCACCACCGCCCTGGACGGCGCACGCCTTCACGTGAGCGCCGACGCCCCGGGCATCGGCGGCGAGCACCTGCAGTCGCTGGTGGATCAGTACCGTGACGTGATGCGCCGCATCGAGCGCCTGTCGCGGGTCTATCCGGACGTGGTGCTACGCAAGATCGTCCACGCCGCGCGCGTCGAGGGCGAGGAGAGCCTGCGCGACCGTGCCGCGATGCAGGGCTGGATCGACTACCTGCAGCGCGAGATGGATGCCCTGGTGGATTACGAGGGTGGCCCGCGCTACCGCTTCCGCCTGGAAGAAGACAGCGAGCGAGGCCTCTACCTGCCGGCGGTGACCCTGCTCGCCCACGGCGTCACCAGCGACTACGTGTGGGGCGTCGACTTCTTCACCAGCGCCGACTACCGCGCCATCGCCGGCCTCGGCGAGACCCTGGACGGTCTGGTCGAGGAGGGCGCCTTCGTGGCCCGCGGCGAGCGTCAGCAGGCGATCGGCAGCTTCTACGATGCCCTGGAGTGGCTGATGAACGAGGCCCAGCGTGGCCTGTCCATCCAGCGCTACAAGGGCCTGGGCGAGATGAACCCGGAGCAGCTGTGGGAGACCACCATGGATCCCGAGACGCGGCGCATGCTGCGCGTGTCCATCGAGGATGCCGTGGCCGCCGACATGATGTTCAACACCCTGATGGGTGACGAGGTCGAGCCGCGCCGCGACTTCATCGAGCGCAACGCTTTGGTGGCCAATCTGGATATCTGATCCCCGGCACGATGTTTCACGTGAAACATCGCTGGCGCCGCGCACAAGAAAACCCCGAAGGTTAAGCCTTCGGGGTTTTCTTTTTGCTGTGGGTGATTCCCGTCTGCCGACTGGCAGCTTACGGCTGTCGTTCGAGCAGCCAGTCGACGAAGGCAGACAGGTCGTCGAACACCCGTGTCCGATCGTCACTCGCGCGCTCGGGATGCCTGGTCAGGGTCCGTTCGCCCTTGCCGGTGCGCACCAGCACCGCCCGGCAGCCGACCGCTTCGCCGGCTTCCAGATCGCGCAGGCTGTCGCCGACCATCCAGCTGCCCGTGAGGCTCTCGAGTTCGAGAGCGGCCCCCAGCCGCTCGAGCAGCCCGGGCCGTGGCTTGCGGCAGTCGCAGTCATCGTCGGGGCCGTGCGGGCAGTGAACGATGTGGGCAATCTCGCCGCCGGCCGCGGCGACGAGCGCCTTCAGCCGCTCATGCATCGCCGCCAGCGTTGCCTCGTCGTAATAGCCACGGGCGATCCCCGACTGGTTGGTGGCCACGGCCACCGTCCAGCCGGCCTTCGACAGGCGGGCGATGGCGTTGATGGCCTGGGGGTAGGGCACGAATTCGTCGAGCGACTTCACGTAGTCGTCGGAATCCTGATTGATCACGCCATCCCGGTCGAGGATGACTAGCTGGGCGGCAGGCGCCTCGTCACACGGCATGACGGCTCCGGGCAGAATGGGAACAGTCACGGAAGTGTTTCATGTGAAACAGGAGATGCCAAGCGTCGGGTGACGCCCGACGCTCGACTTGGTGCGGCGTCAATCGGCCCGGTGGCCGGCGAGGGGCGATTCAAGGAATGACGCGTCGTTCCCGCAGACGATCCAGGGCATGAAGGAGCCGCTCATGGGAGTCGCAGCGGGGGGTGAAGCCGTACCGGTAGATCTTGTTGACGTCGGAGATGACGTCACACTCGGTACGGAAGATGAAGTCACCGAAGCCCCAGCCGACCAGTCGATCTAACCGCTCTTCGACCAGATCGTGACGCCTGGCGATGCGCTCCCAGACCGGCTGCTTGTCGGCCATGTGCTGCGTGAGCGGAATCGGCACGGGAGAGGCGCTTTCCAACCCCAGGTGCTCGGCGGCTTCCGGCCACAGCCGTTCCCAGCGGAAGACGTCACCGTTGGTAATGTTGAAGGCCTCGCCGGCGATGCCCTCGGCGGTCGCCGCCCAAGCGCTGGCCTCGCCGAGCAGGTCGGCATCGGTGAACTGCATCAGTACGCGATAGGCGGCCTCGGTGCCGGGATAGCGCATCGGCACGCCCAGCTCACGCGACAGCGCCGCGAAGACACCAATGACGACGGCGATGTTCATGGGGTTGCCATGGACGTTGCCATCGATCATCAGGTCGGGGCGCAGCACAACATGATCCCAGCGGGCGCTGCGGGCGCGTTCCGTCAGGATGGCCTGCTGAGCCTGATACAGGTTGGGCGGCAGATGGCTGGGGTCGTCCTCGCGAGCGGGCGTCGGCACCTTGGCGCCCAGATGGATGCCGTAGATCTTGAACCCCTGGTAGATGACGACCCGTTCGAGTGGCGCATTGGCCACCTCCAGGGCATCCAGCAGATTCTCGAGCATCGCCGCGTTGCGTTGCGCTTCCACGGCGAGGTCGTCGTCCGGTGACAGGGCCGCATAGAACAGGTGGGTGGTGTCGGCGGCCTGCTCGGCGATCACCCGGCGAGTGGCCTCGGGATCGGTGAGGTCGACGCACAGGGTGTCCATGCCGTCGATGGGATGGCGTGCCAGCCCCCTGACCACGTTGTGTGGCGTATCGAGGGCGCGGTGCACGCCGTGACCGATGATGCCGCTGGCACCGGCGATCAGGGCCTTGATGGGCTGGCTCATGGGGCCTCCATGTTGGGTAAGGGGAGGGGCGAAGATGATGCGTCGTCGATCAGGCGATACGACCACCGCCGTCGACGTGTAGCACCTGGGCGTCGATATAGCCGTTCTCGAGGATCGCGAGACCCGCGGTGGCCAGATCCTGTACCTGGCCGACACGTCCCACCGGCAGGCTCCTGGCCGTCTCGTCAAACATCGTCTGGCGTGCGGATTCGTCCATGCCGTCCCAGGTGGCGGAGTCCACCACCCCAGGAGAAATGACGTTCACTCGACGCGGCGCGAGCTCGACCGCCAGTCCGTTCATGATGCCTTCGAGCCAGTGATTGGCGGACGAGACCAGGCTAGCGCCCGGTGCCGGACGGTAGGCCGCCACGCCGGAGTAGAACAACAGGCTGCCCTTCGGGGCCAGATAGTGATGGGCGGCGCGTCCGAGCTGGATCGAGGCCCAGATCTTGCTGTCCAGGGTGCGCTGGATATCCTCGTCGGTGAGCTCGATGAACGGTTTGAAGGTGAGGTCCGCGGCCGTGCTGACGATATGATCGACCTGGCCGATCTCGTCCAATGCCGTCTCGAGCGATTCGCGCCGACTGATGTCCAGCGGGTGAACGCTGACGGGGCCCTCCAGGGAAGCCGCCACGGTGTCCAGCTGTGCGCGGCGACGGCCCGCGAGGGCGATACGCGCGCCCTGGGCGCTGGCCTGGCGGGCCAGCTCGGCGCCCATGCCGGAGCCGCCGCCGACGATGAAGAGGGTTTGTTGATCGAAGCGTTTCATGCGTCCGTCTCCTCCGCGTGCGTAGCATGTGCATTCATCCTCACCGCGGTAGCGAATTCAATATACACTCGTATGACGAAAACACTCTTCAATATTGTCGAATAATGGACGAGCTTCTTACCTACCGACTCTTCATTGCCACCATAGAGTCAGGCAGCCTGTCGGCGGCCGCGCATCAGCAGGGCATGGCACTGTCGTCGGCGAGCTACCGATTAAAGCGCCTCGAACATCGTCTTGGCGTCACGCTGCTCAATCGAACCACGCGCGTACTGTCGCTGACCGAGGAGGGCGCGGCCTTCCTCCAGGGATGCCGGCAGGCCGTTTCGGCCATGGAGCAGGCCGAGGATCGCATGCATCGTCGCCAGGCCGCGCTGTCCGGAGATCTGGTGGTGACCGCTCCCCATGATCTGGGTGAACGACGGATCGCTCCGGCCTTGCTCGCTTTCCAGCGTCGCCATCCGCGTGTCTCGCTGGAATTGCACCTCAGCGATGGTCTATCGAGAGGCGTCGGTCGGGGGATAGATCTGGCCATCAGGGTCGGCCCGTTGACCGATAGTGCGTTGATCGGTGTGCCGCTCGCCGACGACGAGCGTCGAGTCGTGGCATCGCCTGATTACTGGGCGCGCCGCGGTCGCCCGATGCACCCGCGGGAACTGCATGCGCACGACTGTCTGGTACTGACGCGAGACGGGGAACCGCAGACCCCGTGGCACTTCCAGGAGGGCGGCAAGGCTTTGAGCGTGCCGGTTGCCGGCTCACTCAGAGCCAACTCCGGGACGCTGTTGAGGCGCTGGGCCATGGAAGGCGCGGGAGTGATTCTCAAGTCGTCTGCTGATATTCGTGCGGCTCTCGATGAGGGAGTCCTGGAGAGCGCCCTGGACGATTACATGCCGCCGTCCTCCGGCATGCATGCTCTGATGGCGAGAGATCGCTATCGTCCCCAGCGGCTGGAGGCCCTGGTGGCCTGGTTGAAGGAGTGGTTTCGTGACGCCTGTCAGTCCCCGAGACCGCGTGATGTTTCACGTGGAACATGGTGATCGTGCGGAGAGGGGAGCGGTGGTCGCCACCTTCTGTCGCAGGGCTGCCCTCCTTGCCCCAATGTTTCACATGAAACATCGGCACAAAAAGAAGGGCCGGCGAGTCGCCTCGCCGGCCCTTTCGCATCGCGTGCTTCCCTCAGTGCTGGAGCTCGGCGATGTCCGCGACCTCGAGGAACAGCGCCTGGAGGCTGGCCAGCAGGGCCAGGCGGTTGCGCTTCACCGCCTCGTCATCGGCCATCACCATGACGTCGTCGAAGAAGCGGTCGACCGGCTCGCGCAGGGTCGCCAGCACGTCCAGGGCATCGCTGTAGCGTGCCTCGGCGAACAGCGGGGCGACCTTCTGGTGGCAGCCGCTCAGCGCCTCGGCCAGGGCCTTCTCGGTGTCTTCCTGCAGCAGGCCGGCGTCGACCTCGACGGTCACGTCGCCGCCCTGCTTGGCGAGGATGTTGGAGACCCGCTTGTTGGCGGCGGCCAGGGCCGCGGCTTCCTCGCGGCGGGCGAAGGCGTTCACCGCCTGCAGGCGACGGGCGAAGTCCAGCGGCTTGGTGACCGGGCGGGCACGCACGGCCAGGTAGACCTCGGCGCCGATGCCTTCGTCCTGGGCCCAGGCGCGGAAGCGGTCGAGCATGTAGGCCAGTACCTCGTCGACCAGGCCGTCGGCGTAGGGCAGTTCCTGATGCTGGGCGGCGGCCAGCTCGAGCAGCTCGCGCAGGTCCAGGTTCAGCTCGCCCTGGATCAGGATGTTCAGCGCGCCGATGGCGGCGCGGCGCAGGGCGAACGGGTCCTTGGTGCCGGTGGGGCGCTGGCCGATGCCGAAGATGCCGGTCAGGGTGTCGAGGCGGTCGGCCAGGGCCAGGGCCTGGCCGGCGCGGGTCTGCGGGATGGCGTCGCCGGCGAAGCGGGGCAGGTACTGCTCCTCGAGCGCCTGGGCGACCTCGGCATCCTCACCGTCATGGGTGGCATAGTAGCGGCCCATGATGCCCTGCAGCTCGGGGAACTCCAGTACCATCTCGGTGACCAGGTCGCACTTGGCCAGTTCGGCGGCGCGGCGAGCCTGATGCACGTCGCCGTCGATGCGACCGGCGATGAAGGCGGCCACGGCGGCGTTGCGGTGGGACTTGTCGCCCAGCGAACCGAGCTTCTGCTGGAAGACCACGCTGGCGAGGCCCTCGACGCGAGCGGCCAGCGGCTGCTGGCGGTCGGTCTCGTAGAAGAAGGCGGCATCGGCCAGGCGCGGGTGGATCACCTTCTCGTTGCCGCGGATCACCTGCTCCGGCTCGGCGCTGTCGATGTTGGAGATGGTGATGAAGCCGGGCTTGAGGTTGCCCTCGGCGTCCAGCAGGTGGAAGTACTTCTGGTTGGCCTTCATGGAGGAGACCAGGCACTCGGCCGGCACCTCGAGGAAGCGTTCGTCGAAGCCGCCGGCCAGGGCGACCGGCCATTCCACCAGGCCGCTGACCTCGACCAGCAGGTCCTCGTCGATGACCGCCTGGGCCTCCTGTACCTCGGCCTCGGCCAGCACCTGCTCGCGGATGCGCTCGCGGCGCTTGTCGCGGTCGGCCAGCACCCAGGCCTGTTCCAGCGCCTCGAGGTAGTCGTCGGCGTGGGCCAGCTCGAGCGGCTCGGGGGCGTGGTAGCGGTGGCCGCGGGTGGTGCGGCCGGCGCTCAGGCCGAGGGCGCTGGCCTCGACGACGTCGCTGCCGTAGAGCATCACCAGCCAGTGGGCGGGGCGGGAGAACTCGATGCGCGAGGCGCCCCAGCGCATGTTCTTCGGCACCGGCAGCCCGGCGATGGACTTCTCGACGATGGCGGGCAGCAGGGCGGTGGTGGCCTCGCCCTGCTGCTGCTCGCGGTAGCCGAGCCAGGTGCCCTTGTCGGTCTCGAGGTGGATCAGCTGGTCGACCTCGACGCCGCAGGAGCGGGCGAAGCCCTGGGCGGCCTTGGTCGGCTCGCCGTCCTTGAAGGCGGCGGCCAGCGCCGGACCGCGACGCTCGACCTCGCGGTCCGGCTGCTTGTCGGCCAGCGCCTCGACGTGCACGGCCAGGCGGCGCGGGGAGGCGTAGGCCTTCACCTCGCCGTGGGTGATATCGGCGTCGGCCAGCCCGCGGGACACGCCCTCGGCCAGGGCATCGGAGAGTTTGTCGATCGCACTCGGCGGCAGTTCCTCGACGCCCAGTTCGACCAGAAAGCTATCGGCTGCCATCTCAAGCGTCTCCTTCGGCAAGCAGTTCGCGGCGCAGGGCTTCGGGGGCCAGCGGGAAGCCGGCGGCCTTGCGCGATTCGTAGTAGGCGTGGGCCACGTCACGGGCCATGGTGCGGACGCGCAGGATGTAGCGCTGGCGTTCGGTCACCGAGATGGCGTGACGGGCATCGAGCAGGTTGAAGGTGTGCGAGGCCTTGAGCACCTGCTCGTAGGCGGGCAGCGGCAGGCCGGTCTCGATCAGCTTGGTGCATTCGCCTTCCTGGTGATCGAAGGCGGCGAACAGCGCCGGCACGTCGGCGTGCTCGAAGTTGTAGGTCGACTGCTCGCGCTCGTTCTGCAGGAAGACGTCGCCGTAGGTGACCCTGGTGCCATCGGGGGCGACGGTCCACACCAGGTCGTAGACGCTGTCGACGTCCTGGACGTACATGGCGATGCGCTCGATGCCGTAGGTCAGCTCGCCGGTGACCGGGTAGCACTCCAGGCCGCCGGCCTGCTGGAAGTAGGTGAACTGGGTCACCTCCATGCCGTTGAGCCACACTTCCCAGCCCAGGCCCCAGGCGCCGAGGGTCGGGGATTCCCAGTTGTCTTCGACGAAGCGGATGTCGTGAACCAGCGGGTCGAGGCCGAGACGCTTGAGCGAGCCCAGGTAGAGCTCCTGGAGATTGGCCGGGGACGGCTTCATCACCACCTGGAACTGGTAGTAGTGCTGCAGGCGGTTGGGGTTTTCCCCGTAGCGGCCGTCGGTGGGGCGGCGGGATGGCTGCACGTAGGCGGCATTCCAGGTCTCGGGACCGATGGAGCGCAGGAAGGTCGCCGGGTGGAAGGTCCCGGCGCCGACCTCCATGTCCAGGGGCTGGAGGACCACACAGCCCTGCTCGGCCCAGTACTGCTGCAGGGCCAGGATCAGGCCCTGGAAGGTTGTCACGTCTGGCGTCGACTGTGTCATTGGCGGGTCACCGTTGGCCATGAATTCACGAGCGGTCAAGTATACAATCACGGGCAGATCGGTTATAGGCGCAGCCCGGAATACCTTGGGCCATCGTCGTCGGGCGAGGGCTCGGGGCTGATCCGTCGACGGAGCTGCGAGAGGGCGCTGTGAACCCCTCCCTGGGCGCTACCGACGCCATCCATGGCGTAGGACCCTCTCTTCGCTCCGTCCCCGGCGCCCCTCATCATCGGCCCAACCGCGGTGGCTCCAACCGCATAGAGAGGAATCCCCATGATCGTAGTGACAGGCGGAGCCGGCTTCATCGGCTCGAATCTGGTCAAGGCTCTCAACGAGCGCGGCCGTAACGACGTGCTGGTGGTCGACGACCTGAGCGACGGCACCAAGTTCGTCAATCTGGCCGATTGCACCCTCGGCGACTACCTGGACAAGGACGACTTCCTGGCCCGGGTGAAGGCCGCCCTCAACGGCGAGACCTCGCACCTGCCGCCCATCGAGGCGATCTTCCACGAGGGCGCCTGCTCCGACACCACGGAGTGGGACGGTCGCTTCATGCTCGAGAACAACTTCGAGTACTCCAAGGAGCTGCTGCACTTCTGCCAGCTCAAGGGCATTCCCTTCATCTACGCCTCCTCCGCGGCCACCTACGGCGGCAGCGAGGTGTTCCGCGAGGAGCCCGAGCACGAGAAGCCGCTCAACGTCTACGGCTACTCCAAGCTGTTGTTCGATCAGTACGTGCGCGCCCGCCACGACGAGTTCGAGAGCCAGGTGGTCGGCTTCCGCTACTTCAACGTCTACGGCCCCCGCGAGCAGCACAAGGGCAAGATGGCCAGCGTCGCCTACCACCACCACACCCAGATCAGCGGCGGCCAGGATCTCAAGCTGTTCGGCGCCTGGGACGGCTATGAGGCCGGCATGCAGAGCCGCGACTTCATCTACGTCGGCGACGTGGTCGACGTGAACCTGTGGTTCCTCGACCACCCCGAGGCCTCCGGCATCTTCAACCTCGGCACCGGCCGCGCCGAGCCGTTCAAGGCGATCGGCGAGGCGGTGGTCGACTACTACGGCAAGGGCAAGATCGAGTACATCGACTTCCCCGACGAGCTCAAGGGCCGCTACCAGAGCTACACCCGCGCCGACATCGCGCGGCTGCGCGAGGCCGGCTACGACCGCGAGTTCCACACCGTCGCCGAAGGCGTGAAGGCCTACCTGGAGTGGCTGAATGCCTGACCCGGGCGAGCGCATCCTGGTCGTCGGCCCGTCCTGGGTCGGCGACATGGTCATGGCCCAGAGCCTGTTCAAGACGCTCAAGGAACGCGACCCGGCGGCGACCATCGGCGTGGTGGCGCCGGCCTGGTCGCGGCCGATCCTCGAGCGGATGGACGAGGTCGACGAGGTGGCCGCGCTGGAAGTCGGCCACGGCGAGTTCGGCTGGGCCGCGCGGCGCCGGCTGGCCGCCTCGCTGCGCGGGCGCTTCGATCGCGCCATCGTGCTGCCGCGCTCCTGGAAGTCGGCGCTGGTGCCCTTCCTGGCGCGCATCCCGCGGCGCGTCGGCTTCCACGGCGAGCAGCGCTACGGGCTGCTCAACGAGCGTCGCCGCCTCGACAAGGCCGTGCTCGACCAGACCGTGAAGCGCTTCGTGTCGCTGGGGCTGCCGGCCGGCGAGGCGGCGCGGGGCGACTTCCCGATCCCGCGCCCGGCGCTGCGGCGCGACGACGCCAATCTGGCGTCGCTGCACGCCTCGCTCGGAATCGGCGGCCGCCCGGCCATCGCCATGATGCCCGGCGCCGAGTACGGTCCCGCCAAGCAGTGGCCGCTCGAGTATTTCCGCCGCCTGGCCGAGGCGCTGATCGCCGAGGGCTTCGAGGTGCGGGTGATGGGCGGGCCCAAGGACGAACCCGCCGGCGAGACCATCGCCGGCGGGCTCGAGCATGCCCATAACCTGTGCGGCAAGACCCGGCTGGCCGACGCGGTGGACCTGCTCGCCGACTGCCGCCAGGCGGTGACCAACGACTCGGGGCTGATGCACGTGGCCGCCGCCGCGGGCACCCGCATCCAGGCGATCTACGGCTCCTCCTCGCCGGCCTACACGCCGCCGCTCACCGGCAACGCCGAGATCCACTACCTGGCGCTGGACTGCTCGCCCTGCTTCGAGCGGACCTGCCCGCTGGGGCACACCCACTGCCTCAAGCGGCAGCCGCCGGAGAAGATCCTGTCGGCCATCCTGGCCGGCTAGCCGCGGCCTACGGCGCTTCGCCCGAAGGTTCCGCCCGGACCGACGCCGGCTCCGGGCGGGGCAGATCCAGCCCCTTCCACAGTCGGCGCTGCAAGGCGGTCTCCTCCTGCATCCGGGCGTTGATGGCCTCCAGGCCGTGGCGCTCGACCAGCGTCGGTTCCCGCGACAGCAGCGAGACGCCGAGTCCCGCGCGGTGGTTCTCGACGCGAAAGCCCATGGCCTCCAGCATGGTGGGCAGCACGTCGAGGGTCGAACCCTCGCGGTCGAGGCGCCGCGGTATCAGGTCGTTGTGCAGCAGCATGAAGGTATTGGCGCGTGGGCCGGCGATCAGCTCGTCCCAGGCCGAGACGCGCATGGTCAGGTGGTCGCTGGCGAGCACCACCAGGGTGTTGTCCAGCAGCCCCTCGACCTCCAGGCGTTCGACCAGCCGCCGGGCCAGCCAGGCCGAGCATTCCACCGCGTAGAGGATGTCCTCGCCGTCGTGCTCGCCCTGGCGTGCCTCGCAGGCGCGGGCCGGGTAGCCGGCGGGCGGATGGGTGCCGAGGCTCAGCGCGATCACGCCCCAGGGGCCGCCTTCGGCCTCGCGGCGGCGGATCTCCTCCAGGGTGAAGTCGTAGAGGCTGTCGTCGTACAGCCCCCAGCTGTTGAGGTAGTCCGGATCCTCGAGCCGCGGGGTCAGGGTCTCGCGGCCGCGCACCCGCGTGACGCCGTGGCCGGTGTAGAAGCGCCCCTTGCCGGCGAAGCGGGTGCTGGCGCCACCGAGATAGCTCAGGGCATAGCCCTGCTCCTGCAGCAGGTCGCCCAGGCA
Organism: Halomonas sp. B23F22_10; assembly: GCF_043496975.1. Taxonomy (NCBI): domain Bacteria; kingdom Pseudomonadati; phylum Pseudomonadota; class Gammaproteobacteria; order Oceanospirillales; family Halomonadaceae; genus Halomonas; species Halomonas sp. B23F22_10. Next base: position 217,828 of record NZ_JBIEKF010000005.1, read on the forward strand.
GTCGATGCCCGGCACGACCCGCTCCAGCGGCTCGAACTGGCTGTCGTGGAGCAGGCCGGCCGGCATCAGCGGCGTGCCGCACTGGCTGGCGATCATGCCGGCCATGGTCCAGCCGGTGTTGTCGATCTGACGCACGCCCTCGAAGACCACGCCGCGTTCGCCCAGTTCGGCGAGCGGCGCATAGGCGTCGCCGAAGCGATCGCGGTCGGCGTAGGTGCGCTCCAGGCTCTCCAGGTAGAGCACCAGCAGGTTGGGCGGGTCGGTCGGCGCCGCCTGGATCACCGGCGCCACATAGCGGCGATCGAGCCAGGCACCGTCCTCGGTGACCAGGGCCATGCCGCGCTGGCCGAGCCCCAGTAGCATCGGGTTGCCGAGCAGCAGCACCGCGGCCAGCAGGCGTTCATGGCGGGCCCAGCGATCGTCGCGTCGCACCAGCCAGGTGAAGGCCGCCAGCACCGCCAGCATGGCCAGGGTATAGAGCATGGCCGCGACCAGCCGCTCGCCGCCGCCGTGATCGCTGATGCCGGCCTGCAGATGGAAGAACACCGCGCCGAGATCGACCTTGCCGAAGCTGTCGGCCAGGTAGACGTAGATGCCCCACAGGATCAGCGGCAGCAGCGACCAGGGCCAGCGGCGTCGCGGCATCGACGCGGCCGCGTCGTCGCCCCAGCGCAGGCGATGGGCCAGCCACACCCAGCCGGCGGCGATCGGCCACAGCGCAAGTGTCGGTAGCCGGGTCACGGTGACGGCGGCGAAGCCCAGCGCCAGGCCGAGGGTCAGCAGGGCCCATCCCCGTGGGCGCCTGAATCGCATGGGCCGGGTGTGCTCAGCGCGGGTCATGATCCGCACGCTCGTTCTCGTAGAGTTCGTTGAGCTTGGCGTACTTCATGTAGGCGTGAAACGCCGTGGTCATGGCCACGGTGAAACCGTCCGCGCCCTGGAAGAGGCCGCCCTTGAGGATCAGCTTGCGGAAGGTGGCGGTGGCCGCGTGCAGCGCCGGCCGTACCGCCGAGGGCCGCTTGCCGCGCTCCTTCATCGCCCAGGCGTCACGGCTGGAGAGCGCGTCGATGCGGCTGATCCAGTGCGACAGGTCGCGGTAGGTGAAGTGGCGGATATGGGCATCCAGATCGACCACCGAGGGCGCCTGCACCGAGGAGTGCGCCTTCTTGGGCAGATAGCCCGAGGTGGTGCGGTGGTAGAGCCGGGTGACCGGATCGGGATAGAAGCCCGCGGCGCGGATCCAGTGGCGGCCGGCGAAGTTGCGGCGCTTGAAGCGGAAGGCCTGCTGCGGGTCATCCAGCGCCAGCTCCTGGACCGCCGCGATGGCGTCGTCGTCGAGGCGCTCGTCGGCGTCCAGCGCCAGGATCCAGTCGTGAGCGGCCTGGGGCACGGCGAAGGCCTTCTGCGGGCCGTCGCCGAGGTAGGGCTGGTGGATCACCCGGGCGCCGGCGGCCTCGGCCAGCGCCACGGTGTCGTCCTGGCTGCCGGAGTCGACGACGATCACCTCGTCGCAGACCCGTTGCAGGGAGACGACGCAGTCGGTGACGTTGTCGGCCTCGTTGAGTGTGATGATGATGCCGGAGATGGGCGTCATGGGCGGGTCTCGCTGATCGAAGAGGAAGTCAGGCGTGCGGCGATGGCCTCGGCGGCGGCGGCCAGATCGATGGATGCCATGTCCGCCTCGTGGGCGCCCTCGGGTGGGCAGAAGGCCAGGCGCCGGTCCTCGGCGTTGCAGGTCTGCCAGCGCAGCGGCGTGGCCGAGCGCCGCGAGGGGTAGAAGCCCGCGGTGGGCCGGTCCAGGCAGGCGGCGACGTGCAGCGGCCCGGTGGAGCCGGCGATGAACAGGTCGGCGGCCGCGAGGCTCCTGGCGAAGGCCTCCAGCCCCGCGCTCGGTGGCAGGCGCCGGGCCTCGAGCCCGGCCTCGCGCAGCGTCTCGCACAGGGCGTCGGCGTTGTCGGTCTCGCCGGGGCCGGCGGTGATCACCCAGGCCGGCGCCGTGTCCGTCTCGCGCAGCCGAGCGTCGACGTCGCGGGCCAGCCGCACATAGGCCTCGGGCGCGAGGTTGACCGCCGAGCCGCCGCTGCCGGGGTGCAGGAACAGCCAGGGGCGGTCATCACTGAGCCCGGTGGCCTCGGCCACGAGACGGCGCTGGCGGGCGTGCTCGGCGTCGTCCAGCGGCCAGCAGGGCGGCGCCGGCCGCGCCGGCACCGTGATGCCCAGCGCCTCGAGCAGCGACTCGGCGAGCTCCAGGTTGTAGACGTACTCGGGTTTCTCCGAGCGCGACCTGCGCTGGGTGACGCGGCGGTTGTAGAATAGCTGGGCCCACTTGGTGGCCGGCGCCAGGCGCAGCGGAATGCCGGCCCGCCAGCCCAGCCAGCCGATGCGCGGCGTGGAGAACAGCGTCAGCAGCGCATCGAAGCGGCCGGCCTTCAGCTCGGCCAGCAGTTCGCGCCGACCCTCATGACCGGCGTCGTCGCCCGGGTCGAGGATCACCTCGTCGATCCAGGGGCAGGCGCGGGCCAGCGGGGCGGTGTAGCTCGGCACCAGCACGCTGACGTGGGGGCGCGGCGAGGCGGCCTTGAGGGCCGCCAGGGCCGGCCAGGCCAGCATGAAGTCGCCGAGCTTGTCGTTGCGAACCACCAGCAGGCGCGGCGGCCGTTGATCGGAGAAACTCGTCATGGGGCTCCCGAGCCCCGATACCGAATGGAGGATGCCTTGAGACCCAAGGTCATGCAGCTCTGCCTCTCGAACGGCTGGGGCGGACTGGAAATGTATCCTGCGCGGATTATACCCGAGCTGGCCCGCCAGGGGTGGGAGGCCCACGGCCTGGCGCTCGCCGGTTCGCGGGTGGCGGCGAGCCTGGAGGCCGTCGGCGTCACGCCGCTGACGGTGCCGTCCCGCGGCCAGGCGCTGTGGCGGGTCGGGCGCATACTGGACTACCTCAAGGCCCACGGCATCGAGGCCATCCACTGCCACAAGTCCAGCGACCTGCGCCTGGGCGCGCTGCTGGCCACGCTGCGCCCGGGGCTCCGGCTGTTCTTCACCGATCACATGGGCGTCACCCGGCCCAAGCGCGATGTCTACCATCGCTGGGCCTACGGCCGCGTCACCCGGCTGTTCTCGATCAGCGAGGCGACCCGCGCCCGCAATCTCCAGGCCTTCCCGCTGCCCGCCGAGCGCATCCGCCGGCTCTATCTCGGCATCGATCCGGCGCCCTATGTGGCCGAGCCGGCCGATGCCGAGCGCGACAGGCTGCGCGCCGAGCTGGGCGTGCCCGAGGGCGCGGTGGCGATCGGCCTGCCGGGGCGCATCACTCCGGGCAAGGGGCAGCGGGTGTGGATCGAGGCGCTGGCGCGGCTGGCCGAAACGCGCGCTGGCGCGGCCTGGCATGGCGTGATGATCGGCGGGCTGACGGCCGAGGAGGGTAGCAACGCGGCCTTCGTCGAGGCGCTGCGCGAGCGCGTCGAGGCGCTGGGGCTCGGTGACCGCATGACCTTCGCCGGCTTCCGCGCCGACCTGCCGCGCTGCCTGCAGGCGCTGGACGTGGTCTGCACGCCGTCGCGCAACGAGGCCTTCGGGCTGACGGTAATCGAGGCCATGGCCGCCGGCCGGCCGGTGGTGGGGGCCTCGAGCGGGGCGATTCCGGAGCTGGTGAGCCCGGACACCGGGCGACTGGCCGATCCCGAATCGCCCGAGGCCTGGGCCGCGGCCCTGGCCGAGCTGGTCGACGACGGCGCGCTGCGCGAGCGGCTCGGCGCGGCGGGCCGGGCGCGGGTGCTGGAGGACTTCACCCTGGCGAGCCACGTCGAGGCGCTGGTGACGGAGTACGGTGCGTAGCAGATCCTAGTCGATGAGCGCCGGGGGTAAGGTGGAGCGAGGATTTTTTGCCAAGGAAGGCAAAAGTAGCTTACAGGGAGGTATTTACAGCGCCCTCGCGATGGTCCGGCACCCCGGAGCTTAGGCGCCGGCAAAGCTCATCGCTAATCTTGAATAGAGTCATAGCCGCGACGGATGGCGGCCATGGCGGGGGCGGCGTCGAACTTGGCCAGCGAGCGGGCCAGCCGCTCGAGGTTGGCCTCCTGCCACTTGCCGGGCGCGCGCAGCCGGCAGCGGTCGAAGTCGATCAGCCACACGGTGCCGTCGTCGTCGATCAGCAGGTTGCGGGCGTTGAGGTCCACGTGGTCGAGGCCGGCGTCGTGGAAGCGGCGCACCGTGGCGCCGACCCGCGCTAGCAGGGCGTCGTCGGCGTCATGGAGCCGCTCGGCCAGGGCGCGGGCGCCGGAGAGGCGCACGGTGATCAGCGCGGCCTCGTACCCGGGGCCGTGGCGGGTCGTGACCGCCGCCACCGGGCGGGGCACCGGCAGGCCGAGCGAGAACAGGTGGGCGGTCAGGCGCAGCTCGCGGAAGGAACGGCTGCGTTCGGCGCCGGTCCACAGATAGCGCGATTCGCTCACCCGGGCCACCAGGCCGCCGCGGCGGTAGGGGCGCAGCACCCACTCGGCCTCGCCGGCGGCCAGGAACAGGCTGGCGCCGCGGCCGGGGGCCTCGCCGGTGACGAGGCCCTGACGGCGCCAGTGGTCGGGATCGAAGGTTGGCGGGCCGATTTGTGGCGCCCCATCGGCGTCACATAAACTGTCCGCATCATATAAAATGTAAACCTTTCCCGTTTGAAGCGTTGCCAATCGCATGAAGCATCCTCTGCCCGCCAGCCCCGCCCATATCGGCGTGCTGCGCCTTTCCGCCCTGGGCGATGTCTGTAACCTGGTTCCGACGATCCGCGCGCTGCAGCGTCGGTGGCCCGATGCGCGCATCACCTGGATCATCGGCAAGGGCGAGCACAGTCTACTGGCCGGTATGTCGGGGGTCGAGTTCGTCGTCTACGACAAGGCCACCGGCCTCTCGGGGATGCGCGAGCTGTGGCGGCAGCTCGCGGACACGCGCTTCGACGTGCTGCTGCACATGCAGCAGGCGCTGCGTGCCAGCGTGCTCTCGCTGGGCCTCAAGGCCGACCTGCGCGTCGGCTACGACAAGGCCCGCGCCAAGGATGCCCAGCACTGGTTCACCCACCGCCAGCTGGCACCGCACCCCCGCGCCCACGTGCTCGAGTCGTTCCTCGACTTCGCCCGGCTGCTGGGCGTCGAGGATCTCTCGCTGGCGTGGGACATGCCGATCCCCGACGCCGCCCGGCACGAGGCCGCGACGCTGACCGGCGACGCGCCCTATATCCTGATGAGCCCCTGCGCCAACCCGCGGCTGCGCAACTTCCGCAACTGGTCGGCGGAGGGCTACGCCAGCGTGGTCGAGCACGCCTGGGTCCAGCACGGTCTGAAGACGGTGCTGACCGGCGGCGGCAGCACCCAGGAGCGCGAGATGGGCAGCCGCATCCAGGCGCTGTCCCAGCCCGGGGCGGTGATCGACGCCATCGGCGGCTCCTCGCTGAAGGGCCTGCTGGCGCTGATCGACGGCGCCCGTGCGGTGGTGGCGCCGGACTCGGGCCCGGTGCACATGGCCAACGCCCTGAATACCCCCGTGGTCGGCCTGTTCGCCACCACCAACCCGGACCGGGCCGCGCCCTACTGCTGGCGCGAGCACGTGGTGAACCGCTATCCCGATGCGGTGCGCCAGTTCCTGCACAAGGATCCCGAGACGCTGTCCTGGGGGCAGCGGGTCCGCCATCCCGACGCCATGTCGCTGATCCAGGCCGACGACGTCATTCGTAATCTCGAGGCGGTGCTGGCCATCGCCGCGTCCCGTCAGGAAAGGGAGCCTTCCGATGAAGCTTGATCTGACCGCCCTGGAGCACTCACGCCTGCTGGTGGTGGGCGACGTGATGCTCGACCGCTACTTCCACGGTGGGACCTCGCGGATCTCGCCCGAGGCCCCGGTGCCGGTGGTGCGGGTCGAGGAGGCCGAGGACCGTCCCGGCGGCGCCGCCAACGTGGCGCTCAACATCGCCTCGCTGGGCGCGCGGGCGGCGCTGGCCGGCCTGGTCGGCGACGACGACAACGCCGACCTGCTGAGCCGCCGCCTCGAGGACGCCGGTGTAAGCACTCACTTCGCTCGCAGCGCCGATATTCCGACCATCACCAAGCTCCGCGTGATGAGCCGCAACCAGCAGCTGATCCGCCTCGACTTCGAGCAGAGCCTCGGCGACGTGGACACCGGGCCACTGGCGGAGGAGGTCGAGACGGCCCTGGACGACGCCGACCTGGTGATCCTCTCCGACTATGGCAAGGGCACCCTGGCCGATGTCCAAGGGCTGATCGGCCGCGTGCGGGCCGCCGGCAAGCGGGTGCTGGTTGATCCCAAGGGCAGCGACTTCCGCAAGTACCGGGGCGCCAGCGTGATCACCCCCAACCTGGCCGAGTTCGAGGCCGTCGCCGGCCCCTGCCCGGACGATGCCACCCTGTCCGAACGCGGCGAGGCGCTGCGCGCCGAGCTGGAGCTCGAGGCGCTGCTGATCACCCGCAGCGAGAAGGGCATGACGCTGATCCGCGAGGGCCACGAGCCGTTGCACCTGCCGACCCGCGCCCGGGAGGTGTTCGACGTCACCGGCGCCGGCGACACCGTGATCGGCGTGCTGGGGCTGGCGCTGGCCGCGGGCCACGGCTTCCCCGAGGCCATGACCCTGGCCAACCTGGCCGCCGGCCTGGTGGTCGCCAAACCCGGTACCGCCACGCTGTCCGTGGCCGAGCTCTACACCGCCCTGCACGGCGACAAGCTGGCCGAATTCGGGGTGATCGGCGAGGCGCCGCTGATCGAGGCGGTGCGCGCCGCCCAGGCCCGCGGCGAGCGGGTGGTGATGACCAACGGCTGCTTCGACATCCTCCACGCCGGCCACGTGGCCTACCTGGAGCACGCCCGCCGGCTCGGCGACCGGCTGATCGTGGCGGTCAACGACGACGCCTCCATCGGCCGCCTCAAGGGGCCCAAGCGGCCGATCAACCCGCTGGCGCGGCGCATGCAGGTGCTGGCCGGGCTGGGCGCGGTGGACTGGGTGGTGCCCTTCGCCGAGGACACCCCGCAGCAGCTGATCGAGGCGGTGCTGCCTGATGTGCTGGTCAAGGGCGGCGACTACCGGCCCGAGGACATCGCCGGCGGCGAGGCCGTGCGTGCGGCCGGCGGCGAGGTGCAGGTGCTGGGCTTCGAGGACGGCGTCTCCACCACGGCGATGATCTCCACCATCCTCGACCGCGAGGCCTGATGGCCGGCCATCCCTGGGCGCGGCGCGGCTACTCCGCCGCGCTGCTGTCGCTCTCGCCGCTGGTCTGGCGGCGAGTGTGGCGGGAGAGCCTGCCCGGGCGCTCCCGTGTCGAGCGGCTGGGGCGCATCGCCGTTTCGCCGGAGGGCGCCCATAGCCTGTGGCTGCACTGTGCCTCGGTGGGCGAGGTGCAGGCCGCTCGCCCGCTGATCGAGGCCCTGGCGCGCCGTCATCCCGACCGCCGCCTGGTGATCACCACCATGACCGCCACCGGGGCCGAGCGCGCCCATGCCGTCGCCGAACGCCTGCAGTACGAGGCGGATGTGGCCGAAGTGAGTCATCACTTCGTGCCGCTGGACTTCCCCGGCGCCGCGCGGCGTTTCCTCGATCGCCTGCGCCCCGATCTCGCCATCTTCTTCGAGACCGAGCTGTGGCCCAACCTGCTGGCCGGCTGCGAGCGACGGGGCATTCCGGTGGCGGTGGTCAACGGCCGGCTCTCGCCGCGGGCCTTCCGGGGCTATCGTCGCCTCGGGCGGCTGATGGCCGAGGCGCTGTCCCACGTCAGCTGGCTGGGGGCCAAGTCCGAGGCCGACGCCGAACGCTTCCGGGCGCTGGGCATGGCGGCGGGGAAGACCGAGGTGACCGGCTCGCTGAAGTTCGATCTGGCCCGTGATGACAAGGCCTTTGGCGTGAGTGAGCGCTTGCGCACCGAGATCGGCAAGCGGCCGGTGTGGGTGGCGGGGTCGACCCACGAGGGCGAGGACGAGGCACTGCTCGAGGCCCATGCGCGGCTGCGGGAGCGCTGTCCCGAGGCGCTGCTGATCCTGGTGCCGCGCCATCCGCGGCGCTTCGAGGCGGCGGCCGAGCTGTGCCGCCACGCGGGCATGCCGCTGGCGCGGCGCTCGCGGGACGAGGCGGTGACCGGCGAGACCGCGGTCTATCTGGGCGACACCATGGGTGAGCTGTCCACGCTCTACGGTGCGGGCGACGCGGCCTTCGTCGGCGGCAGCCTGGTGCCGATCGGCGGCCACAACCTGCTGGAACCGGCCGCCATGGGCGTGCCGGTGCTGACCGGCCCCGAGCTCGCCAACTTCACCGACGTGGCCGAGGCGCTGCGCGAGCGGCAGGCGCTGGTGGAGGTCAGTGACGCCACGACACTCGCCGACGCGCTCGCACGCCTGCTCGGCGATGCGGCGGAGCGTGAACGCCTGGCCGCGGCCGGGCGGGTGGTGGTCGAGGCCAACCGCGGCGCCCTGGCGCGGACGCTGGAAGGCCTGGATCGGTTCCTCCAAGCGAAGTGAGTGCTTGCTTGCATCACGCCTTCGGCATCAGGCGCGGCTCCGGGGTGGGCGGCAAGGCGGCTGCAGCATGAAGGTCTGATACGTGAGGCGCTGAAACTCGTGATCCAGCATGCCGAGGCCGACCAGGGAGGTGATCAGGAGTGACAGGGCATAGCCGTAGCCATAGAAGGCCGGCCCCAGCTGTTGGCTCACCATCGTCAGCCCCAGGTTGGTTCCCGCGAACAACAGGCACAGGCACAGCGCCGGCCTCAGGCGGTCGAGATAGAACAGCACGTTGAGGATCGCCATGAACAGCACCTGGATGCCTACCGCCACCAGGAAGATATTGAACAGCGGCAGATACCAGGCCGAGAAGCCTAGCCAGTCGAGCAGGGTCGGCCCGGCCATCAGCAGGGCCAGGATGGTGATGCCCTGAACCTTGAAGATATCGTAGATGCCGCGTCGTACGCTGGTGATCATCTGGCCGCGCAGCAGCTCGATATGGTCGAGGGTATCGCCGCCGCGAACGGCCTCGTAATAGGCGCTGCAGCGCTCGGCGAAGTCCGTCTCCATGCGCATCAGGAACACGGCCATGCCGGGGACGATGGAGAGGTAGGCGAGGAAGAGCGGGAGGTCGTGAATCGGCGCGGCACGCAGCGGGCCGATGATGGACTCGGATGTGTCGGGATTGAACCAGAAAGCCAGCTTGTCGATCCAGATGCCCAGGTTGTAGCTCAGGCCGATCAGGATCAGCGAGAGATGGCGTTGCCCCCGACGGTGGAGGTCGAAGGCCCATAGCCGCTCGCTGGGATAGTGGCGGATCACCATGAAGAGCAGGCAGTAGAGCAGCAGCCCCTGACCCAGCACGAAACCGCCCAGCAGCCCTTCGAGCCCCAGGTCGCGCAGCAGCAGGCCCGCGCCGAGTGTGGCGCCATAGCCCAGGGCAAAGGCGCCTAGTACCTGATGGTAGGCCTTGACGCCCGCCACGAAGACAGCCACGCACCAGATGTTGCTCAGCAGCACGAAGGCGACCGCCATCTCCAGTCGATAGACCACGCCGGTGCCGGCGAAGGCGGGCATCGCCGCCAGCCCCAGCGTGCCTGCCGCCAGCGTCACCAGGGTCAGTAGTCCGAAGAGATTGGGCAGCACCCGCTCGGCGTGGTGCTCGAATAGCCGGTCGGCCACGAAGCGGGTGAACAGCAGCTGCACCAGGCCGGTAAATATCAGCGACGCGGCCACCAGCCAGGTCACCGAAACCAGGAACTCGGTGACGTGACCGCTGGCACCCTGCCGGGTCGAGGCCGAGATCATCCCCAGCGCCATCACGGCCAGGATCGACAAGACCCAGGGGCCGGAGCCGATGATGCCCGCGTAGCTGTAGGCACGCAGCAGCCCCAGGTAACTGTCCTGCCGCAGCAGCCTACGCAGTTCGAAGCCGATCCCCGCCATCTTTGCTCGTCTCCTTCCCGTCACCGGGCAGTGCCCCGGCATCGACGTAGAGTTGCCGGTAGCGGGAGAGCATCAGCGCCTCGGTATATTCCGTCTCGACGCGGGCTATTCCCGCCTCCCGAGCCTGTTGCCAGGCCTGGTCGTCTTCCAGCAGCTCTGCCATGGCAGCCGCCGTGGCGCCGGGACTGGCGATGGGGACGATGCGCCCCGAGGGTCGCTCTGACCGATCGCTTCCCAGCACCAGTTCACGACAGGCGCCGACGTCGCTGCATACCACCGGCACCCCGGCGGCCATGGCCTCGAGCGCCACCAGGGGCTGGGCCTCGCTGATGGAGGTCAGTACCACCAGGCGGGACTGTGCGAGGATCGTCTCGGTGCGCTGGAAGCCGAGAAAACGCACCCGCGTCTCGAGGCCGAGCTGCTGCACCAGGTCGTGGCACTCGCGCGCATAGTCGGGATCCTCGCTCTCCGGCCCGACGATCCAGCCCTCGGCCTGGGGAACGCGCGACAACAGCTGGTGCATGGCGCGTATGAAGGTCTTGATGTCCTTGATGGGCGTGACTCGGCCGAGCAGCGTCACGACCTGCCGCCCTGTGCTCCCTGTGGTATCGCGCAGGGGGCGAAAGCGCTCGATGCCGATGCCGTTGGGGATCACACGGGTGCGGTCCTCGGCGGCGCCATCGAGCAGCTGACGCTGACGATTGCCTTCGTAGAGGGTGGTGATGCCGCAGGCCGAGGCGTAGGTCATGCGCCCGAGGCTCTGGAAGAAGCGAACCCACATGTGCCGCAGGTAACCGGTATGGGTCTGGAAGCCATGGGTCAGGGGGTCGGTCGGGTCGCGTATCCAGTCGGCCTGTACCAGGTCGATCTGGCGCTCCTTGGTGTAGATGCCGTGCTCGGAGACCAGCAGCGGCCGTCGGGTGATGTGGTGCGCCAGGGCTCCGAGAAAGCCGGCATAGCCGGTGGAGATGGCATGCAGACAGCGTCCCGGCGGCAGCTGCCTGGCGATGCGCGAGAGCAGAAACAGCGGGGTGTGCATGTTGCGCACCGACCAGAAGTAGTCGATGAAGGAAGGATCAGGGTAGTCGCGATGGTAGTGCTCGAGGATCTGCTCCCAGGCGGCCTGGCTGTACAGGAAGTCGTCCTGACTCAGGCCCCCGGTACGCCCCAGCAGCCGAGCGGCCTGACACAGGGTGGCGTCCGGGCTGGCCTCGGGAGCGCGCAGGGTCTCATGCAGCTCGCGACTGGCTGCGAAGGCGCGCCTGTTGCCGCGCCGTTGCCGCGGCGTGCCGGACTGCAGCATGTCGTCGAACAGGTAGTGGCACTCGAGGTGCACCACGTTCTCCGGTCGTGCATAGAGGATCCCCTCGTAGTCCTGTCGTCGTCCGCCCAGAAAGACCAGGGCGAAGCGCAGGTCGGGCAGTCCTCGGATCAGCTGGTCGACCCAGCCGGCGACCCCGCCGCGTACCATGGGGTAGGTGCCCTCGAGCAACAGGATGATGTCGGCGGGGCGCGCGCGCCGCCTGAGTGTCGGCCAGCCGTCCGTCATTGCCATGCTTCCTGTCTTTCCCGGGCGGCGGTCGTGTCCGTGTCGCCCCGAGGGGCGGCGTCCACACGCCAGAAGCTGGCCACCGGATGCAAGGTGGGATCGCCGGCAGCGGCGGCACTGAGCCGGGCCAGCTGCCGGCGCACTTCCGCGAAACGTCGCTGCCGGAAGGCCAGCTCCGCGCGATGCGGTGCCAGGTCGTCGTCGTTCATCCCCAGGCGCTCGCAATGCGCGAAGGCGCGCTCGGCATCCGCGACATCGCCCAGCGTCGCGCACAGCCTGCCGCGCTGCAGCCAGCGCTGGGCAGTTGTCCGATGCTCCAGCGCCTGGTCGATGAACGCCAGGGCCTGTTCGAGCAGATAACGCAGCGTGCTGCCCTGCGCCAGGCCCAGGTAGGCATACTCCCAGTACAGGGTCGAGATGGCCTCGGCGCGGTGGCCGGCCGGGTCGTCGCCCTGTGCGATGGTCCGGGTCAAGGCGAGGAGTCGGCTATCCAGCTCGCGTTCGATGGCATTCAGCATCGAGTATGCGAGCAGGCGGACATCGTCGCTGGCATCCATCAGCCCCTGGCGTAGCAAAGGGACGGCCTGCCGCCGGGGCAGGTGTCGACAGGCCAGAATCGCCTGCTGACGCTGCTGGGGATCGCCGACTCCCGACAGCACGCTGCCCAGACCGTTGCGGAGGGTGGGGTCGTTCGCGGCCGGAAGGGGGACGGCGCGGAATGGCAGGTCGGGGATGGGAAGCGGGCGCCAGGTCTTCGGCCTGGTGCGACGAGCGCTGTGCAGGGCGGGCAGCACCCCCAGCGCGATCCCCACGGCACCGATGCCTGGCAGCAGGATCAGCGAGGCCAGCAGGAAAGCCAGCGTACCGGCCATGGGGTGTGCGATATCCTTCGGCAGTCCCTTCCACAGTCCGACGGCGAGCAGCAGGCTGGCCATCAGGTGCTGCGGCAGGCTGCGCCACCAGAGCAGCTCGGGAGTGAGTAGCAGGCAGTAGGCGGCGATGCCCTCCAGGGTCAGCCCGGCGAGCAGCCACGGGATGATCACCGGCAGCGGAGAACGCGGTGGCGCGTCAAGCCGCCGCATGGTGGCGCTCCTGAAGGTCGAGGCCGTCCAGAAGTGCCCTGGCCGAGCGGTGGCCGTCGATGAGCCGATGGCTAAGTCGTACGCCTTCCTGGCGAGGATCTTGTGGCAGCTGGGTCTCCAGGCGCTGCCAGAGACGCTCGGCGAAGGCGGTGGCGGCCCGCTCGTCGGCCAGCGGCATCAGGATATGCAAGCAGGTCGTGTGCAGCCTCGTGCCGAACACCCATCCCTGATCCAGGGCGCGCAGCTGGGCAAAGGCTTCGTCGATGATGGTCCGGCCATGCGTCTCGTCCAGTGTCTCCGGGAGTTCCAGGGTGACGAGGAGTGAAGACAGGTGGTTGCGTCGGGCCTGGGCGACCCAACGCGCCAGGCTGGCGGATAGATCGGCGGGCGAGGCATGCCCCTGACGCGCTTCGGCCCGGTGAAGCAGGTCGCCGAGCTGGGCGCCGAGCACCGCCAGCAGATGCAGTTGTCCGCGATGGAAGTCGAGAAAGGGCATTTGCGTGACCGCGACAAGGGCATGGATGCGCTCATGCACATCGATCAGTGGCACCACCGCGAGCAGCGAGCCCTGTTCGGGTAGCTGGGGGTCGACGGCGTTGCCGGCATAGAGCATCTCGCGTTGCTCGAGGCAGGCGAGGATCATCGGGTCCTGGTGATCGATGCCGACCCCGCCGCCGTAGCAGACCGGTGCTTCCTTGAGGGGACGATGATGTTCGTCGAGGCGAATCAGCGCCGCCTGCTGGATACGGCCGTTGAGCGCCAGGAAGCTGAGTATCTCGCTACCGTGGTGCTGGAGCGGTGCTCCGTGCTCGGCCAGATGCTGAAAGCGCTGGGCGAGCCGATGCAGCGCATCGCGCAGCGTGAACGGATTGGCGGCCAGGCGCTCGGCCAGCTGATCATGCGAGACGCGTAGCAGATGATAGTGTCGGACGAACTCGTCGAGCCGAGTGGCCTGATCGTGGTTGATGGTGGCCAACTGGCGCAGCCGACGTTGCCAGGTGTCGGCCATCTCGCCCGACAGCATTCCCACCAGCACCACCGCCACGGCATTGGGCAGTGCCTGCGCCTGGTCCGGCACCAGCGCCCCGGTTCGCCACCAGGTCTCGGCGCCGATCAGGGCGACGCTGATCAGGGCGCTGCCGAAGCCGAAGGCAAACCCGTAACGAATGCCGATCAACAGCGGTCCCGCCACCAGCAGCCAGGCCGTTCCGCTCTCCAGCAGCAGTGGATCCTCGGGATGCAGGATGAAGCCGAGCGCGGGTATCGCCAGGCTGATGACCAGGGTCTCCAGCATCCGTAGCCAGCGCGGTGGCGGCTCGACCGGGATGTGCTCGAAACGCGTCGCCATATTCACCTCAGCGCTCCAGGGGCAGTTCGTCGACCAGATCGGCCATCAGTTCCTGGCCGACGCCGCTGGTGGTGCTGAAGCCCCAGCCGCTGCGTGCGCCACTGGCGCTCCACAGCGTTTCGCCGCTGTTGACGTCGACCACCCGCAGGCTCAGGCCCACGGCGGGCTCGCCATCCAGGCCGGTCTTGTACTGCCATTCGTCCACGGAGCCCGTGACGCCATAGCGGATACCCTGCTGCTGGGCCCAGTTCAGGGCCTCCTGCAGGTCATGGCCGCCGGTGAGGTCGAGCAGCCCGGAGGGAGGCGGGTGGGGGGCCTGGGTCAGCGACGCGACGCCATGCTGGTGCAGCAGGGTGGTCAGGCCGGATTCGGCGCGTCGTCCGGCCAACGGCGTTTCGGAGTGGTTGGCGATCGGCAGCAGCGCCCAGCGTGCATCGGGGTCCAGGGGGGCCGAGCGGTGCACGTCGGTCACGGCGCAGCCGCCGAGCGCGAAGAGACCGATGAGCGTCGCCATGGCCAGTGAGGAAGCGAATGAGCGGGACATGGGCATCACTCCTTGCTAGTGGCGGGCGGCCTTTTGGCGGCCCAGGAAGTACTGATAGGTCAGGGCAATGGCGAAGCGCGTGTCGTCGCTGTTGCTTGCCCCCTGTTCGGTGCCCTGATCGAGGGTGAGCCGCAGCCCCAGCTCGTCATTGCCCAGCAGCCGGGAGCCGACAGCGAAGGTGGTATTGATGGCGAACTCGTCGTTCGGCATGTGGTAGCCGGCATCCAGGTCGAAACGCAGCCTGGGAGAGGCCACCCGGGGGTAGGCGTGGCCCGGCTCGCCTCGCGCAATGCCTATCCCGACGCCCACGAAGGTGTTGCTGTCGTCGAGCAGCCGGTCCGGTGTGCTGCCGGCGGGTAGGCGGGCGGCGGTGTCCTCGGGCAATTGGTCCACCGGATCGTGTTGCTCGTGACTGGCCATCAGGCGCAGCTCCAGCCGCCGGCTGGCGCCCGCCACCAGGGCGTGGCTCCAATCCGCCTCCAGGCGCATGCCGTCGCCCAGTCGTTCATGCTCCTCGCGGCTGCGGAAGATCAGATGACTGGCATCGAACGACAGGACGTCACGGGCCGTGGGCTGCCATTCGAGATTGGCGCCGACTCGGTCTTCGACCCCCAGTACCCGCATCAGGTCGCCGATCTCGGAGGTCTGGCCCAGCGCACCGTAGACGCCGCCCGCCAGGCGCGACGTCGCCTGCCAGCGCTGGTCGAGCCGGAGCTGGACCCGAGTGTCGTCGTCGGTCTCGACGCCGCCCAGCTGCAGCCGGGTATCGCTGCGTGCGCCGTTCCAGCCGAGGGTCAGCCCTGCGACGCTCTCTTGTTCCAGGCCGTCCGCCTCGAGATCGAGCTTCCCGGTATCCAGCCGTCGCTTCGCCAGATCGAGCCTGCCCCACCAGCGTTCGCCGGCTCGCTCGTAGCTCAGCTGGCCGCTGTCGATGCTCAGGTCGCCGAGTTCCTCGTGGGAGGCACGAGTGACGAGGCGATGGGGCAGCTCGTTGGCCAGCGCCACGGCGTCGGCTCGCTGGTCATGGCCGGCGGCAGTCAAGTCGGTGGCCAGCGCCAGTGCTTCCTGGCGGCGGTCCAGCCGCTGGAGGGCAGCGAGCCGGTCGGCCGCTGACAGGGCGGCCGTGTCATCGTCGAGCAATCGCTTCAGGGTGGCGCGATCATTCTTCTCCAGCGCGACCGACAGGCGCTGCCAGTCGGGGCTGCGATGCCCCAGGTCGCGGGTCCGCAGCAGCAGGTAGCGGGCGTGCAGCGGCCGGTTCAGGGCCAGATTGGCGTCGAACAGCCAATCACTGTCTTCCACCGTCGGTGGCGTGTCGTCGAACGCCTTCAGCAGCAGGGTGTGGTACCAGCCGCGGCCGCTGTCGGGGCCGGCCAGTGTCGTCAGTGTGTCCAGTGCCCGGACCTGATCTTCCCGGCTGTCACGGCCCGGCTGCGTCGAGGCGCTCGGGTTGGCCGCGAGTTCGGGCAGCAGATCGGCGAGCGCCTGATGGCGCAGCCGATAGGCGGTTGCCGCGTGACCGGTCGATGCCAGGGTGTCGGCATGATCGAGCTGGAGCCAGGTATCCCGAGGCGCAGCCTGGGCTGCCGAGCGATACCATCTCAATGCCCGGTCGAGCTCCCCCAGCTGGCGATGGCCATTGGCCATGGCGGCCATCAGGTCGGTATGACCGCGGGCGGCGGCGGCCCATTCGCCGAGGCGTTGGCGAAGCATCTCGTGCTCCCCGTCGGCGGCCAGTGCATAGAGCATCCCGGCGCGGAGGTAGGGCTCGCCGGGGGCTCGGGCGAGGGCTTCCCGGTACGCCGAGACGGCACCGGGAGCATCCCGTTCCCGCAGCCGTTGGGCGCCCAGGGCTCCCCAGTAGTGGGGCGAGTCGGCCAGGGGGGCGGGATCCTGCTCGACCATCGCTAAAAGCGCTCGCGTGAGGTCGGGGCGAGACTCACGCTGGGCAAGGTCAAGCATCTCCATGATCGCGTCGGTGTCGCGCTCGGCTTCCCAGCGTTCGCGAGTCACCCGCATGGCCAGCGACAGGTCGCCGCTGTCTCCCGCGGTGCGGATGAGGCGCGTCGCCTCATCGTTCTCCAGGCCATGGCGGGCGAACAGGGCCCGATAGGCCTGCCGGCTGCTCCTCGCATCGCCGACTTGCCAGGCCAGCTCGGCGCGCTGGCGCCAGTATTCGTCGGCCATGGCCGAGGTGCTGTCGGGGTCGATGCGGCCGAGGACGGTCAGGGCCTCGTCGAGTCGCCACTGTTGGGTCAGAAGACGGCTCCGCTCGCGGGTCGCCTCGACCTCCAGCCCGGAATGACCCGCTAGCCTGGCCCAGGCATCTTGTGCGTCCTCGAGACGGCCGACCTGTTCCAGCCAAGTGGCCAGGCGAATGCGCAGTTCCCGATCGCCGTCGCCGGCGGCTTCCCAGCGGCGTATCTGGGCGATGCCGGCGTCCGGCTCGCCCAAGGCATCGAGCAGGTCGACCAGCAGATGGCGCTCATCAGGCGTCAGTTCGCCGCGCTCGTTGAGGCGCCGCAGGGCGGCCAGGGCGGTGGTGCGATAGCGCAGACTCAGCGCGAGGGTCACGACCTCGCGATCATGCTCGGCCCGTTCGCTGGCCCGGGCCAGCCGCTCCAGAGTGTCCAGCGCTCGCCGGTGTTGGTCGGCCCACTGCTGGGTGTGGGCGAGGCGCTCGAGGTGGTCGAGCTGATTCGGTTCCAGGCGCTGCAGCCGCTCCAGGCCCTCGATGGCCGACTCCAGACGGTCGAGGCCCAGGGCGATCGAGACGTGGCGCTCGAGGGCATCCACGTCATCGGGATGCAGATCGAGATAGTGCTGTGACCATTCGAATGCCTGTTCCGGTTCGTCATGAGCCAGTGCCAGGCGAATCCCGAGCGTCAGCAACGTTTCATCATCGGGATAGTGGCTCAGATATTCCCGTGCATACGCCACGCCGATGCCGCTCTCGCTCTGTTCGGCGGCAGTCAAGGCGGCCAGGGCGGCTTCCCGGCGTGGCGGGTCCTCGGAGCCGAGGGGATCCTGCTGGGCATGGGCCGCGGGGATCACCCACCCCAGCCAGCCGAGATCGTGAGGGGCATTCCCGGCGATCTGCCAGGCCCGGTGCCAGGCCCTGGCCGAGCGCTCCGGTGCGCCGGCCTTGAGCCACCAGTAGCCGGCCTGGGTCAACCAGTGGTAGCCCTTCGGTGAGTCACGCTCGGCCAGCTGCTCGTAGCATTGGGCCGCGCGGGCGGGATGGCCGATTGCCAGCCAGTGATGGGCGATCGTGGCCAGGTGCGGTGGTGGAAGATCATCGCGCGACTCGAGCGCAGCGAGTTGCCGGGTCAGCCGCTCGAGGTGGCGAGCCCGCTCGGGAGCCTCTGCGGGGAGGGCCGCGTAGGCCTGCCAGTTCAGCTCCAGCAGCAGCCACTGGATGTCGATGTCGTGGTCGCCGCCGAGTGGCGCCAAGGTCTCGCGTGCGGCGGCGAGCTCGCCGATCTCCATGAGCTGGCGGGTCAGGGCAAGGCGCAGTCCGACGTTGTCGGGGCTGACCCTGAGCAGGGCCTGATGGTAGAGGATCGCCATGCGTTCGTAGGCGGTCTCCGGTGAGGCGCCGAGCTGCAGGAAGTGGCGGGCCGGGAAGAGGCCGATCAGGATGAGCGCCAGCAGGATGCCCAGCCCCCGCAGGGTCAAGGGTCGGAGCAGGTGACCGGCGCGCATGGGATGCCGATGTCGGGAACGAAGGGGATCAGTCGTCACAGGACACCTCGATGCGATCGGAGTGGCTTCCAGCGTAGCTCAGGATCACCCGGTCGCCTTGCTGCTGCTGTCTGGCACCGGGGGCGTCGATATCACAGTCATCCATGCCGGCCAGCTCGATGCGCAAGGAGACCTGTTCGGCGGCAAGGCGCAGCGAGAGGCGTTTGGCGTCGTGTCGCTCCCAGCGGGAGATACGGCCGTTGGCCAGCCTCAGGTGGGGGGTCTCGGGAGGCTGTGGTGACAGCTGAAGAAGGGAATCACCGGCGCCGCTCAAGGCGACATAGCGCCCGGTGTCGGTGTCCCTGACGCCGGCCACGCCTCGGGAGGCTGCCAGATCCGGCCAGCCCAGGGCCGGGGGCAGGCGCAGGGTGCGAAGCCGAGTGGCGGCGCGGATCTGCCAACCACCGTCGAGCCTGCGGGCGATACCCAGGTCGTACCACTGGCTGGCAACATCGCTCCACGTGCTGGTATAGACCGGGAGCGTCTCCTGAGTGCTGACGTAGTCGTAGACTTGCTGCAGCGCCTTCAGTGCGGCGGGGCTCGCCGCCGAATAGAAGTGGTAGTAGATGTCGATCGGCTTGAGCCGGCGGGGACGATCGGTCAGCCGGTAGGTTTCGATGACACGACGATAGCCCCACAGTGGTCCGCGCATGTGGTTGGTGTAGATGTTCTCGTTGGTCTGAGGGGCGTATACCTGCAGGTAGTCGCCCTGGGGACGCAGCATGGGCGACACCCGGGTCAAGGTGGGGAAGCTGTCGGTGATGTGGGTGTTGCCGCCGTTCATGTTTCGCAGGCCGATCCGTTCGGCGTGCGCAAGGGCCTCTTCCGGAGGCAAGGCGTTGCCGCTCCACAGCACCACGGACACCGACTTGTCGGGCGGCGCCAGGTGGTCATTGATGTATGCCGTGGCGCCGGCGATCTCGCGCTCCAGAGAGAACGCGTAGCCTGGTATCGGCAGGTTGTAATTGAAGCCGGCCTGGGTCTCGCCCTGTCCGGCGAGATCGCCTTCGTCGAGCTTTTCCCACTGGAAGGGGTGACTGAAGGTGTGATTGGCCATCTCGACCCAAGGCAACTCGAAGATGCGTCGGGCGAGTGGTTCCAGCTGTGAGCGGAGATGTGGATGCGTGCTATGCGGTCCGAACTCTCCCTCGATCACCGACACGGTGGTCGGCACACGGTAGCGTTGCAGGACCTCCGTCAACATGAGTTCGCCGGTGAAATGCGAACCGGGAAAATCGGCTCGACTGACAAAGGCGTCGCCGTCGATCTGTGTCATCCAGTAGCGGGCACCATTCTCCGTGGTGGGGTCCGGTACGGGGATCTCGGGGAGGGCCAGTGCGGTCTCGAGGAACGCAAAGGGATCGAGAATCCAGCGTTGCTGCGCCTCGCCGGCCTGCTGAAGGATCCAGGGCCAGGTGGCGAGCCCGCCCCAGGGCCCGCTCAGTACCGGGGACAGGGAACGGCCTCCCGGGGCCTCCAGGGTCAGGTGGCGGATGATGTCGGCACGTGTGGTCTGATAGCCGTGCTGATAAGGCGCGGGGCGTGAAGGCATGCCTTCGAATCCCAGCATGTCGTCGTGGTCCGCGATGCGCAGCTGGCGCTGCTCGGCCCCCTCGATGAGTCCCATGTGGTTGCCCAAGGCGCCATTCAATGGAATCCCGGGGTCACCCAGGATGACGACGCGCAGGCCATCGCGCATCTGTTCGAGCAGCCAGTCGGCGTAGCGTTGTCCATCGGGGATCGGACCATCGAACCAGCTGACAATGCCGGCGTAGCGGCCATTCAGGACGTCATCGGGCAGTGCGGCGTTGACGTCATGATACTCCGCCGCATAGCCCATATATTCCAGCGGCATGGCCAGGTAACGGTGGGCATGGGTGTTGGCCAGCTCACCCGCCTCGGTAGAGGCCTTGTCATACAACATCAATATGCGACGAGGCACCGGCTCGATGAGCCCAACGCCCACCTGATTAAGCTGTGCCACGCTGACCCAAGGGATGAACCCCTCGGCCGCTATCCGCTCGGCGGTCCGGCGCGCCAGCGCACGATCGGCGGCCGGCACGTAATCGATGGCGATGGTGGGCAGGCCGTATTCGTCCCTCGCCCGACTCAGCTGATCATGCAGCCACTGACTGTCCGTGTCTGGCACCGAACCGTAGATGCCGGTCGCCGGGTTCCAGCGACGATAAAGGGACTCGGCTGCGATACCGACGATATCGCCATGAATGCGATCGAGGACCTCGAAACCGCGGTTGACCAGCAGCTTCATGTCGGGGAAGCGTTGTCGTATCTCCCCGATCAGCTCGACCAACGCCTGCTGCTGACGCCGAGCGGCCCTGCCCTCCGGGGCAAACAGCCGATAGCTGTCGAGGGTGTCGAGGAAGAGTCCTCGGTAGCCGTCGTTCCACAGTGGCTGGATGCGTTCCTCCAGCAGGTAGCGTTGCCACTCGTCGCTGGTGAGGTCGGCCACCCGGCTGTTCCAGTGAGGGTTGTCCTCGAGGAGGACCGAGTCCGGAAGATGCGAGGGCTGGGGACGCCAGGCATCGAGTTCGCCGACACTCACGTAAGCAAAGGCCTGCGTACCATGGCGCTCCAGCCGCTCCCGCTGCCTGGGCGCGAGATTGGCCGCTTCTATCGCCACCCAGTCGAACTGATCCAGTAACTCCAGTGGGGCGTCATTCCCGTAGTAGAAGGCTACGCTGGGCGAAGAGGCGCCGTCCGGGGTGGCCGCACGCGCGGTGTCAGGAAGCGCTGCCAGCGCTATCGCGATGAAGAGTAGCCCAACGATGTTGCGCATCTTTTCTACCTCGCACGCGGTGCCGTGCTTCTCTCAACCATGGGACGTCGTCGTGATGGCATCGGCCGGCTGCTGCTGAATCGTGCTGGACACCAGGGCGTGGAGCCCGTCTTCCAGCGACCACTCCGCCTGTATGCCGAGCCACTGCTCGAGGCGCTGGGTATGCCCGCACGAATCGCGAATGTCGTCTTGCCTGGCCGGCGAAAACTGAAGGGTGGGGGGGTGATGGGTCAGCGAGCCGAGAGTCTCCAGCAAGCCCAACAGGTTGGTGCGCTGCCCCGTGGCCACGTTACAGACGCCCTGGTGTCCGGTTTCCAGGGCCGACACGTTGGCCCGCGCGACATCCCGAACGTAGATGAAATCGCGAGTCTGGAGGCCATCGCCGAAGATCCGAGGGGACTGTCCGAGCAGGAGCGTGTCGAGGAAGCGTGCAATGACACCCGCATAGGGCGATTGCGGGTCCTGACGAGGGCCGTAGACATTGAAGTAGCGCAGCCCCAGGCTCGACAGACCCTGAGAGGTGTGCAGCAACTCTGCGTAACGTTCATCCGCCCACTTTTCCAGCCCGTAGGGCGAGATCGGAGATGGAGTGAGTGTCTCGCGTATTGGCAAATATCGGGGGATGCCGTAAACGGCCGCAGACGAGGCATAGACGATGCGCTCGACGCCAGCCGACGCTGCGGCGTGAAACACATTGAGCGTACCGAGGATATTGTGGCTGGCCGAGGCGGCCGGGTCCTCGACGGAGCGTACGACCGACACCTGAGCCGCCAGGTGGAGGCAGAGGCTGACGTCACGCATGGCCTGTGCCACGCTCGATGCATCGCGAATGTCGCCTTTGACGAACTCCAGACGCCTGTTCTGCAGAGGCAGGTTGGAGAGGTTGCCGCTGGAAAGGTTGTCCAGCACGCGCACTCGATACCCCCTTGCCAGCAGTAACTCGACGCTATGGGAGCCGATGAAACCGGCACCGCCGGTGACCAGCACCCGATGGGCGAACTGCGTCATGTTCCCTTACCCCCCGTGTTGTCATGGCGTACGGCTTCTTCTGGCCGCTGCCATCTCCGTAACTGAAAGGTTACTCAGTTACAGAAATTAACCTATTGGGTGCAGGATAAGAGGGCGGGCCTACCGCTACCGCCTGTAATGGCTAATTATGCTGTGGTGGTTTTTCTCGTGGGGGAGTATGAGAGATGGGGCAGGGCCGGGCGATATCCGGCCCTGTGCAAGGAGACGTCAGGCCGGCGTCAGGCGCTGGACGCCCTGGTCGGTGCCTAGCAGCAGCACGTCGGCGCCGCGGGCGGCGAACAGCCCGTTGGTGACCACGCCGACGATGGCGTTGAGTGTCGCCTCCATGGCCACCGGGTCGTCGATCATGAACTCGTAGCAGTCGAGGATCTGATTGCCGTTGTCGGTGACCACGCCCTCGCGGTAGACCGGGTCGGCGCCCAGCTTGACCAGCTCCCGCGCCACGTAGGAGCGGGCCATGGGAATCACCTCCACCGGCAGCGGGAAGTCGCCCAGGCGCTTCACCTTCTTGGAGCCGTCGGCGATGCACACGAAGCGCTGGGCGCAGGCGGCGACGATCTTCTCCCGGGTCAGGGCCGCACCGCCGCCCTTGATCATCTGAAGGTGAGCGTTCACTTCGTCCGCGCCATCGACATAGACGGGCACGGTGCCGACCTCGTTGAGCTCGAAGACATCGATGCCGTGGCTGCGCAGGCGCTCGGCGCTGGCCTCGGAGCTGGCCACGGCGCCACGGAAGTCGCTGCTCAGCGCGGCCAGCTGGTCGATGAAGCGATTGGCGGTGGAGCCGGTGCCGACGCCGATCACCACGTCGCGCCCGAGCAGCGGGCGGATCTCGTCGATGGCGGCAGCGGCCACGGCGTCCTTGAGTTCGTCCTGGGTCATGGAGTGCTCGTCTGGCTGGAGGGTGGAAATGCCGCGCCATTATAGGCCATGGCGCCTCGCCGTGCTGGACGCCGTGCCGGCGCGAATGCTACCAATAGAGGTTCCCTCCGCGCCGCGTCACGCGGCCCCTCGCGCTACTATCGGAATGTCAGGATGCTCGAAGATACCGTCAAGAAGATTCTCCAGGCCCGGGTCTATGAGGCCGCCCGGGAAACGCCGATCTCGTCGGCGCCGTTTCTCTCCAAGCGGTTCGACAACCAGATTCTGATCAAGCGCGAAGATCTCCAGCCGGTCTACTCCTTCAAGATTCGCGGCGCCTACAACAAGATGGCGCAGCTCAGCGACGAGCAGAAGGCCAAGGGCGTGATCGCCGCCTCGGCGGGCAATCATGCCCAGGGGCTGGCCATGGCCGCCAGGCAGATGGGCGTCAAGGCGGTGATCGTGATGCCGCGCATCACCCCGGAGATCAAGGTCGCCGCGGTGCGTGCCCGGGGCGCCAAAGTAGTGCTCAAGGGCGATGCCTTCGGCGAGGCCGCGGCCCACGCCCAGGAACTGATCGAGGAGCACGGCTACACCTACATTCCGCCGTTCGACGACATCGACGTGATCGCCGGCCAGGGCACCGTGGCGGTGGAGATCCTGCGCCAGAATCCCGGCCGGCTGGACGCCATCTTCGTGCCGGTGGGCGGCGGCGGGCTGATCGCCGGCGTGGCCGCCTACGTGAAGTACCTGCGCCCGGAGATCAAGGTGATCGGCGTGGAGTCCGAGGACAGCGCCAGCCTCAAGGCCGCCCTGGACCGCGGCGAGCGCGTGGTGCTGGACCAGGTCGGCGTGTTCGCCGAGGGCGTGGCCGTGGCTCAGGTCGGCGAGGCGCCCTTCGCGGTGATGCGCGACCTGGTGGACGACGTCATCACCGTCAACACCGACGAGATGTGCGCCGCGGTGAAGGACATCTTCGAGGATACCCGCGCGGTCTCCGAGACCTCCGGCGCCCTGTCGCTGGCGGGCCTCAAGAAGTACATCCAGCAGACCGGCGCCAGCGGCGAGACCCTGGTGTGCATCAACTCCGGCGCCAACACCAACTTCGATCGCCTGCAGCACATCGCCGAGCGCACCGAGCTGGGCGAGCAGCGCGAGGCGATCCTGGCGGTGACCATCCCCGAGCGGCCGGGCAGCTTCAAGAAGTTCTGCCGCACCATCGGCAAGCGCATGGTCACCGAGTTCAGCTATCGCTATGCCGACCCCGAGCAGGCGCACATCTTCGTCGGCGTGCAGGTCAAGCCGGGCGGCGAGGATCGCCAGGCGGTGATCGACAAGCTGCGCGAGGCCGGCTATCCGGTGGAGGACCTCACCGACAACGAGCTGGCCAAGCTGCACCTGCGCCACCTCGGCGGCGGTCGCCCCCAGGAGCGCTTCGACGAGGAGGTCTATCGCTTCGAGTTTCCGGAGCGTCCCGGCGCGCTGATGAACTTCCTCACCCACCTGCCCCACGACTGGAACATCTCGCTGTTTCACTACCGCAATCACGGCGCCGCCTACGGCCGGGTGCTGGTCGGCATGCAGCTGCCGGAGGACGATCGCGGGCACGTCGAGGAGCACTTCGACGAGATCGGCTATCGCTACTGGAAGGAGTCGGACAACCCCGCCTATCGCCTGTTCATGGCGTGACGCTCCCGGGCGGCGTGAGTGAGCGGTTGCTTGCGCGCTGCGCTCGGCCATGACAGCGCCGTTTGCTCTCATTCCCGAGCATGACGGTTGTCATGCTCGGTCGCTTCGGCTAGGCTGTGGCCCCGCTCGAGGCGGCCCCGACGGGCCTCCGGCCTTGCTCTCGCGGCCGGCTGGCCGGAAACCGTGAACAAACGGTGTTCGAGGGGGCAAATGCGCCTTTCGCGGCGGTCTCGACGCCGTATAGTCGAAAGCAGTCAACGTCAGCCGATGCCCGGAACGTCATCCGGACACGGCGCCGTCACATCGAAGGGAGTCGACGATGAAGCGCAAGCCCGACCTGGTCATGATCCTGGTGCTGATCTTCGGTATCGGTGTCGTGGCGACCGGCTACGCCCAGGCGCTGGTCGGCCAGTAGGCGCCAGCGGTCAGGACGATTCCCGAAAAAAAGCGGTCGATGCTCAGGCATCGGCCGCTTTTTTCATGCCGGAATGGCCCGCGAGGCCATCAAGGGCGCACGACGCGCCGGTCGCTGACGATGGCATCCAGCGGCACGTCCCAGGGCGCCACCGGCAGG
The DNA here is from genome assembly GCF_043496975.1 of Halomonas sp. B23F22_10. Classification (NCBI taxonomy): domain Bacteria; kingdom Pseudomonadati; phylum Pseudomonadota; class Gammaproteobacteria; order Oceanospirillales; family Halomonadaceae; genus Halomonas; species Halomonas sp. B23F22_10. The sequence continues at coordinate 242,975 of NZ_JBIEKF010000005.1, forward strand.
CGCTCGACGCGCTGGCAGTCGTGGGCCAGGCCGATCAGGCGCGGCCGCGGCCCGCGGCCGCGGGTGAAGGCCAGGGTGCGGTCGTAGAAGCCGCCGCCCATGCCGATGCGCTGCCCGTCGTCGTCGAAGCCCACCAGCGGCATCAGGATCAGGTCCAGCGCCCAGGCCGGCGTGCGGCGTGCGCGATGGGCGCCATGCCGGGTGCAGGGCTCGGGGATGCCGAAGCGGTTGGTCACCATCGGCGTGCCGGCGTGGTAGTGCACGAACCACAGGGCGTTAGGCGAAAGCGGGCGCAGCACGGGCAGATGGACGCGGGCGCCGCGGCCGTTCAGCCAGGGCATCAGGCGGGTCGGGTCGATCTCGCCGTCGTTGGGCAGGTAGAGGGCCACGCGCCTTGCGCGCTGCACTTCGGGAAGGCGCCGCAGCTGGTGGCATAGCCGCCGGGCGGCCTGAGATTGCTCTTGCGCGCTCAGCCGGCGACGGCGACGGCGGAGGTCGCGACGCAGGGCGCGTCGCTCGTCGTCACGCACGGTGCAGGCGGCGGTGTCTTGCAGATCGGTCATGCAGAAAGGAGTTCCCCAGAGTGCCGCTGTCATTCTGGCCCTTGAACCCTGTGGTTCAAGGTGGGTGGCCGCAGCCGGACCGTCAGGCTTTCCGTCGCACGGACATGCACACGGGTCCGGACTAGCTGTTGGCCCCCTGGGTACTGCGCATAGGCTCGAGGGACTTAACGACTGGCGAACACCCCAGGGAACGCCTCTATCCTAGCAGAGCGAGGCCTGCGTCCAAAGCGAAGAATCCTCTAGCGCGAGGGCGCGTCGGCCAGCGCCTTCTCCAGGCGCGCGCTGAGCTCGCCGAGGCTCTTCTCGCCGGCGCGGCGCTCCTCGAGGGTCTCGAGCAGCTCGTGGGTGATGTTCAGGGCCGCCATGATGGCGACCTTCTCCCGGTCGACCACCTTGCCCTGGGCGTGGATGCCCTGCATGGCGCGGTCCAGGTAGCGGGCAGCGCGCTCCAGCTTGTCCTGCTCGTCCGGCGGACAGGCGATGACGTACTGGCGCTCCAGCAGGGTGATCTCGGTGGTGGGCCGCGAGGCGTCGGTCATGGGGGGCTCCGGCGGGCCCGGAGGAGCACGCGGGGTGCGGCGCCATGGGGGCCCGATGCGTTAACATCGTGGGGTATACGTACGTCAAGTCACTATAAGAGAGCCGTTTGCGGCCGGTCAACGCGCCGCGCGGCCCTCGCACCGGATGGTCCCATGTCTCTGATCAACGAACGCCAGGATTTCTCCGACATCGCCGACACCTTCCTGCTGCACGGCAGCATGCAGTCGCCGGCCTTCCTCGACGGCCGCCTGTGCGCCTCGCTGGCGCTGCACGACCTCAGCGCCGAGGGCTGGCTGGAAGTCGTGTGCCAGCACCTGGGCGTCGAGCAGCCCCGCGACGAGCCCTCCGCCGAGCGCCTGCTGGGCTGGCGCCGCCAGACCGTCGAGGCGCTCTCGGCCAGCGAGATGAACTACGAGCCGCTGCTGCCCGACGACCTGTTCTCCCTCGGCGAGCGCGCCCAGGGCCTGAAGGACTGGACCCTGGGCTTCCTCGAGGTGATCGAGGATGCCGGCGATGCGCCGCGCAAGGCATGGTCCGAGCCGCTGCGCGAGGCGGTCGACGACCTCAAGGGGCTGGCCGCCATCGACACCGACCTCGATGACGACCCGGAGAACGAGAACGACCTCTTCGCCCTCACCGAGCACGCCCGCATGGCCGCCATGATGCTCTACACCGAGCAGCATCCCGGCCAGCCGCAGGTCGAGAAGGTCGACGACCCCGAGTCCTACACCAAGCACTGAGACGGTCCGGGCCGCCGGCCCGGCACCGCGTGATGCCCGCCCCGCCGCTCGGCGGGGCTCCCGCCTGCCCGAGGAGCTGCCATGCCGCCCGAGATCCTGCCTCGCCCCGCCGCCATCGACCCGGCCGAATACCGCGAACGACGCCGCCGCCTGATGGCCACGCTGCCCGACGATGCCGCCGTGCTGCTGCCCGGCGCCGCGCTGGTCACCCGCTCCGGTGACAGCGAATACGCCTTCCGTCAGGACAGTGACTTCCACTATCTCACCGGCTTCCCCGAGCCCGATGCCCTGCTGCTGCTGCTGCCCGGCCGGGAGGACGGCGAGAGCGTGCTGTTCTGCCAGGATCGCGACCCGGAGATGGAGGCCTGGACCGGGCGCCGGCTGGGCGCGGAAGGGGCCGAGCGCGTGCATGGCCTCGACCAGGCCTTCGGCAACGCCGAGCGCGACGAGGCTCTCGCCGCGCTGCTCGACGGCCGCACCGCCCTCTATCTGCCGCTGGACGACAGCGAGGCGCTGCACCTGGCCGAGTCGATCCGCGCCGAGCTGCAGGCCGGCGCCCGTCGCGGCGCGCGGCCGCCGCTGGCCTTCGCCGACGTGTCCGCGCGCCTGCACGAGCAGCGGCTGATCAAGAGTCCGGCGGAGCTGGCGCTGATGCGCCATGCCGGCGCGGTCAGCGCCAAGGCCCACCGCCGCGCGATGCGCGCCTGTGCCCCCGGGCTCGCCGAGTACCAGCTGCAGGCCGAGCTCGAGCATGAGTTCCGGTGGCAGGGCGGCAGCGGCCCGGCCTACGCCAGCATCGTCGCTGGCGGCGACAATGCCCGTGTGCTGCACTACATCGAGAACGCCGATGCGCTGCAGGACGGCGACCTGGTGCTGATCGACGCCGGCGCCGAGTTCGACCTCTATGCCGGCGACATCACCCGTACCTTCCCGGTCGGCGGCCGCTTCGGCGACGCGCAGCGCGCGCTCTACGAGGTGGTGCTCGGCGCCCAGCAGCGCGCCATCGAGGCGGTGCGCCCCGGCACCACCCTGGCCGCCATCCATCGCGGCGTGGTGCGCGACCTGACCCAGGGGCTGATCGAGCTCGGCCTGCTGCCGGACGAGCTGGACGCCTGCCTCGAGCAAGAGGCCTGGCGGCGCTTCTATCTCCACGCCACCTCCCACTGGCTGGGCCTCGACGTCCACGACGTCGGCCAGTACCGCCAGGACGGCGAACCGCGCCCGCTGGTGCCGGGCATGGTGCTGACCATCGAGCCGGGGCTCTACGTGCCCGAGGACGACGACATTCCCGTCGCCTATCGCGGCATCGGCATCCGCATCGAGGACGACGTGGCGGTGACCGAGGCGGGTCACGAGGTATTGACCGCCGACGTGCCCAAGCGGGTGGCCGATATCGAGGCGCTGATGGTCAAGGAATAACCGTTAGCAAGCGCTAAAATATTACCATTACGTAACGTACATTATGAAAAATGGGCCGTGAATCGGCGCCCCGGCGCCGAGGCATGAGCGCCGGATGACGAGGGCCGTGATGACAGTCGTGATGAATGAGAGGAGCCGGCCATGAGCGATCTGGGCGGGGGCGAGGCCCCGCGGCACGTGGACATCGCCATCGTCGGCGGAGGACTGGTGGGCGCCAGCCTGGGCTGTGCCCTGGCGCCGCTGATCGAGCGGCTGGGGCTGACGGTGGCCGTGATCGAGGCCGCGCCCATGGCGGCGGATCTCGACGCGCCCTGGCAGCCGAGCTTCGATGCCCGGGCCAGCGCCATCGCCCAGGGCTCGGTGGCGCACTTCCGCACCCTGGGGCTGTGGGACGGCCTGGCCGAGCAGGCCTCGCCGATCCGCCGCATCCATGTCAGCGAGCAGGGGCGCCTGGGCGCGACCCGGCTGAACGCCGAGGAGCTCGGCGGCGAGGCCCTGGGCCAGGTGATTCCCAACGCCTGGCTGGGGCGCGTGCTGCATCGCCGCCTGGCCGAGCTGCCGCTGGATTGGCACTGCCCGGCCAGGGTCGAGGAGATCCGGCCTGTGGCCGGCGGCCACCGGCTGACGCTCTCCGACGGCGCCTGCCTGGAGGCGGGGCTGACGGTGCTGGCCGACGGCGGACGCTCGGGGCTCAAGGAGCGCCTCGGCATCGAGAGCCGCGCGCGGCCCTACGATCAGGTCGCGCTGATCGCCGGCGTCGAGCTCGACCGGCCCCACGACGGCTGGGCCTACGAGCGCTTCACCGGCGACGGCCCGATCGCCCTGCTGCCGCTCAAGGGCCAGGCCATGGAGCTGGTATGGACCCATGAGACGGGCCAGGAGAAGGGCCGCCTGGCGCTCTCCGACGGCGACTTCCTGGCCCAGCTGCAGCGCGCCTTCGGCGACCGCGCCGGGCGCTTCCGCCGGGTCGGCAAGCGCCACGCCTATCCGCTGTCGCTGGTCACGGCCCGGGAGACCACCCGGCCGGGGCTGGCGGTGATGGGCAACGCGGCCCACTCGCTGCACCCGGTGGCCGGCCAGGGCTTCAACCTGGCGCTGCGCGGGGTGATGGACCTGGTGGCCGCCATCGAGGCCGGCGCCGCCCGCGGCGACCCCGCCGGCAGCGCCGAGACCCTCGCCGACTTCGAGGCCCGCCGCGGCGGCGACCGCCACGACGTGATCCGCTTCAGCGACGGCCTGATCCGGCTCTTTGGCCTCGACAGCCCCCTGCTCTCCCATGCCCGGGCCGCCGGCCTGATCGGGCTCAACCTGCTGGGCCCGCTGCGCCGGACCCTGGCCCGCCGGGCCATGGGGGTGGAGCGATGACGACGGTTCCCAAGAAGGAGGACGACGGCGTGAATGACGAGGCGAGCGGCATGCGCCGCGACGCGACACCGGCCGGCGAGGCGATCATCGTCGGCGGCGGCATGGTCGGGGCGACCCTGGCCTGCCTGCTGGGCGAGGCCGGCGTGGCGGTGGCGCTGGTGGACGCGCGCCCGGCGACGCTGGACGCCGAGGCCGTGGGCCGCGGCCGCCCGGAGCGACGGGTCAGCGCCCTGACGCCGGTCTCCCAGCGCCTGCTCGAGGGGCTGGGCGCCTGGGCGTGGATGCAGGGCCGGCGCGTGACCCCCTATCGCGGCATGCGCGTGTGGGACGCCGAGGGCACCGGCGAGGTGGCGTTCTCCGCCGAGGAGGCCGGCCTGCCGGTGCTCGGCCATATCGTCGAGAACGACGTGGTGGTGGCGGCGCTGGAATCGCGGCTGGCCGGCCTGCCCACGGTGACGCGGCGCTTCGGGGCCAGGGTCACGGGCCTCGAGCACGGGCCGGGGGGGCGCGAGCTGGTGCTGGACGGCGGCGAACGTCTCGGCGCCCCGCTGGTGGTGGCCGCCGACGGTGCCCGTTCGCCGCTGCGCGAGCTGGCCGGCATCGGCGTGACGGCCAGCGAGACCGGCCATTCGGCGGTGGTGACCACGGTGCATACCGCCGAGCCTCACGGCGGCGTGGCGCGTCAGGCCTTCCTGGCCGACGGCCCGCTGGCCTTCCTGCCGCTGACGGTGGAGGGCGACGAGCATTACTGCTCGATCGTCTGGTCGACCACGCCGGAGCACGCCGAACGGCTCTGTGGGCTTTCTCCCGCGGCCCTCGGCCAGGCGCTGACCACGGCCTTCGACGGTCGACTGGGCGAGGTGGAGCCGGTCGACGGTGCCCTGGCGGTGCCGCTGACCCAGCGCCACGCCGAACGCTACGTGCTGCCGGGGCTGGCGCTGGTGGGCGACGCCGCCCACAGCATCCATCCGCTGGCCGGGCAGGGCGTGAACCTGGGGCTGATGGATGCCGCGGTGCTGGCCGAGGAGCTGCTGACGGCGCGCCGGCGCGGCGTGGGGCTGGGCAGCGAGGCGTGGCTGTCGCGCTATGCGCGGCGCCGCCGCGGCGACAACGCCGCCATGCTGAAGATGATGGACGGCTTCCGGCTGCTGTTCGGGGCCCGCCATCCGGCGCTGACCCTGGCCCGCAACCTGGGCATGTCCTGCGTCGACCGGCTGTCGCCGCTCAAGCGGCTGCTGATGCAGCAGGCGGCGGGGCGGCGGGGCCGGCTGCCCGGCTCTTGCAAATGAGGGCTCTTTTCAGGCGCTGAAGGCTCTCGCCCTCCGCTGAAGGCGCCTGCCAACAAGGGCTCTTGTCAGGCGCTGAGGGCTCTCGCCTTTCGTCGAGGGCGCTTGTCTGATGCCGAGGGCGCTACGCCGGTCGTTGGGAGCCCTCGGCGCCTGCCGGCTTGGCGCTAGCCGTCGTTGCCTCGGCCGACGGCGGCGGCACCGCGCTCGCCGAGCACGTTGAGCGCCTTGAGCAGGTTGAGCGCCTCGCCGAGCTGGTAGTCGTCGCGCAGCCGTTCGCTCATCTCGCCGCGGGCGTCGTCCTCGCCGTTGCCGGCCAGATGGCCCTCCAGGTCGGCCTCGCGTACCCGCATGCCGATGTTCTCGGCGACCTCGAGGCGGCCGCGCACCACCTGCACGTCGGGCTCGATGCCCAGCGCCTGGATGGAGCGCCCGCTGGGGGTGAAGTAGCGGGCGGTGGTCAGCTTCAGCGCCTCGTCGTCGCCCAGCGGCATGATCTGCTGCACCGAGCCCTTGCCGAAGCTCTCGGTGCCCATCACCACGCCGCGGCGCTGGTCCTGCAGCGCGCCGGCGACGATCTCCGCCGCCGAGGCGCTGCCGCCGTTGATCAGGATGACCAGCGGCACGTCCGGCGCGGCGGTGTCGCGGTGGGCGGAGAAGCGCATGGCGCTGTCCGGCAGCCGGCCCTCGGTGTAGACGACCAGGCCGCTCTCGAGGAAGGCGTCGGCCACGTCGACCGCGGCCTGCAGCACGCCGCCGGGGTTGTTGCGCAGGTCGAGCACCAGACCCTGCAGCGGGCCCTCGTCGCGCAGCGTGTCCAGGGCATCGACGACCTGCTCGCCGGTGCGGGTCTGGAACTGGCTGACGCGCAGGTAGCCGTAGCCCGGGGCCAGCAGCTCCTGCTTGACGCTCTCGGTGCGGATCACCTCGCGCTCGATGTTCATCTCGCGGGGCGCATTCTCGCCCTCGCGCATGATGGTCAGGCGGATGTCGGTGCCGGGCTCGCCGCGCATCAGGTCGACGGCCTCCTGCAGCGACATGCCCTCGGTGGGCGTGTCGTCGATGCGCAGGATGACATCCTGGGCCTGCAGGCCGGCGCGGGAGGCCGGGGTGTCGTCGATGGGGGTGATCACGGTGAGCTGGCCATCGCGCTTGCCGACCTCGATGCCCACGCCGCCGAACTCGCCCTGGGTGGACTCCTGCAGGCTCCGGTAGGCCTCGGCGTCCAGGTAGGTGGAGTGCGGGTCGAGCTCGCTGAGCATGCCGCGCATGGCGTTGCGCATCAGGGTGGCGTCGTCGACCTCCTCGACGTAGGCCCGCTTGATGCGCTCGAACACCTCGGCGAAGGCCTGGATCTCGGCCACCGGCAGCTCGTCGCCGGCCGGCTCGGCGTCGGAGGCGGCCTGCAGGGGCAGCGGCAGGGTCAGCAGGGCGACCGGCAGCAGGGCCGCCTTCAGGCGCCGCAGCGGGGCGTTCGTCGGGAACATGCACTCTCTCGCGGTGTGTCGCAGATGGGTTTCCAGCATAGCGTGGCGGCGGACGCGATTGGAATAGCGTGGCGGCGGACGCTGTTGGAAGGGTGGAGGCTCTCGCAGGAGATCCCGGCAACACTCCGCAGAGGAGCTCCTGCGCCATGGGTGAGGAAGACCCTTCCGAACGGGCTGGCCATGGATGGTCAGCACAGGTCCTGCAAGCGAAGCAGGATGCGAAAGCGCAGCAGGGCGCCGGGAGCTACAAGGAGGTATTCATGCGTCTCCTCGAGGGGTGCTGCCGGGGTGCCATTGCCCCAGTATGAACTCTAGCGCCGGGCGATCCAGCGGTTGGGATCGATGGGCTCGCCGTTGCGGCGCACCTCGAAGTAGAGCCCGGCGGACGACTGGCCGCCGCTGGCGCCCACCGCGCCGAGGGTCTCGCCGGCGCTGACCGCCTCGCCGACCCCGACCGTGAAGCGCTGCAGGTGGGCGTGGAGGGTCATCACGCCGTCGCCGTGATCGAGGATCAGCAGGTTGCCGAAGCCGCGCATCCAGTCGGCGAACACCACCCGGCCGGCGTGGACCGCCTCGACCGGCGTGCCCTCGCGGGCGCGGATCACCAGGCCGTTGCGGTGCACGCCGTCGCCGCGGCCGAACGACGAGGTCACGCCGCCCTGCACCGGCCACGGCAGGTCGCCCTGGGTGGCGGCGATGTTGGTGGAAGGCGGCGGCTGCTGCATGCGTGCCAGGCGCTCCTGCACCTGGCGCAGCACCCGCTCGGCGTGGGCGCGATCCTGGTCGAGCTCGGTCAGCCGCGCCTGCTCGCTGGCGAAGCGGTCGTCGAGCCTCGCCACCAGGGCCTCGCGCTCGTCGACCCGGCGGGCGAGCTCGGCGCCCTGTTGCTGCAGGGTCTCGGACAGCTGCGCCAGGCGTTCGCCGCGCTCGTCGAGGTCGCGGCGATTGTCGGCCAGCGCCGCGTCGAGCCGCTCGAGCTCGTCGAGCCGCTGCCGGCGGGCCTCGGCGAGGCGGTTGAGGTAGGCCTGCAGGCGATCCAGGCGGGCCGGGTCGTCCTGGTTGAGCAGCAGCTTGAGCTGCGGCGTCGGCCCCAGCCGGTAGAGGGCGTCGAGCTGCTCCTCGATCGCCGCCAGCTGGGCCTGGCGCTCGTCCTCGAGGGCCTGGCGCCGGTCCTCGAGCGCCGCGACCTCGTCACCCAGGTCGCGCTTCTCGGCCTGGAGCGCGTCCAGCCGGGCATGGGTCTCGGCCAGGGCGGTCTCGACCTCGCGCAGGTCCTCGTTGGCGTCGTCTCGTGCGTCGCGGGTGGCGGAGAGGTCCTGGGTGGCCGCCTGGATGCGCTCGCCGATGGCATCGAGGCGCTCCTGCGCCTCGCGTTCATCCACCGCCGTCGCCTGGCTGGCCCCCAGGGCGGCGCTCAGCGCGGCGGCCATCACGAGGCCCGGCAGCCATCGCCGCCGGGCCGGGCAGCGCCCTCGGCTCACGCCTCGATCAGCACGCGGCCGGTCATTTCCTCGGGCACCGGCTGGTCCATCAGCGTCAGCAGGGTCGGGGCGAGGTCGCACAGCCGGCCGTCCTGGGCCAGGCTCAGCGGACGCGGGCCGACGTAGATCAGCGGCACGTCGAAGGTGGTGTGAGCGGTCTGGGCGACACCGGTCTCGGGGTGGACCATCTGTTCGGCGTTGCCGTGGTCGGCGGTGATCAGGCAGGCGCCGTCGACCTTCTCGAGCGCCTCGACCACGCGGCCGACGCAGGCGTCGACGGCCTCCACGGCCTTGACCGCGGCATCGAAGTCGCCGGTGTGGCCGACCATGTCGCCGTTGGCGTAGTTGCACACGATCAGGTCATGGGCGCCGGACTCGATGGCCTCGACCAGGCGGTCGGTGACCTCCACGGCGCTCATCTCGGGCTTCTCGTCGTAGGTCTTCACGTCCTGAGGCGAGGGCACCAGCACGCGGGTCTCGCCCTCGTACTCGGCCTCGCGGCCGCCGGAGAAGAAGAAGGTGACGTGGGCGTACTTCTCGGTCTCGGCGATGCGCAGCTGGGTCAGGCCGCGCTTCTCCATCACCTCGCCCAGGGTGTTGTGCAGCTCTTCCGGCGGGAAGGCGGCCGGGGCCGGGATGTCGGCGGCGTACTGGGTCATGGTCACCAGGCTGCCGCCGGCCAGCCGCGGACGGGCCTGGCGCTCGAAGCCGGCGAAGTCGTCCTCGACGAAGGCGCGGGTCAGCTCGCGGGCGCGGTCGGCGCGGAAGTTCATGAAGAAGGCGGCGTCGCCGTCCTCCATGCGCACCGGGGCGTCGCCGGTGAGGATGGCGGTGGCGGTGACGAATTCGTCGGTCTCGCCGCGATCGTAGGCCGCGTCCAGGCCGGCCTCGGCGCTCTGGGCGACGTGCTCGGCGCTGCCCTCGGTGGCCAGGCGGTAGGCCTGCTCGACGCGGTCCCAGCGGTTGTCGCGGTCCATGGCGAAGTAGCGGCCGATCAGCGAGGCCACGCAGCCGTTGTCGGCGCCGACCAGCTCGGCCAGCCTGGCGTTGACGCGTTCGATGGAGGCGCGGGCGCTCTTGGGCGCGGTGTCGCGGCCGTCGAGGAAGGCATGGACGTAGATGCGCGCGGCGCCGCGCTTCGCGGCCAGCTCGGCCATGGCGAGGATGTGGTCCTCGTGGCTGTGCACGCCGCCCGGCGACAGCAGGCCCAGCAGGTGCACGGCGCGGCCGGCCTCGGCGGCGGCGTCCAGCGGGCCGGTGAGGATGGCGTTGTCGCCCAGTTCGCCTTCCTCGACGGCCTTGGTGATGCGAGTGAAGTCCTGGTAGACGATGCGTCCGGCGCCGAGGTTCATGTGGCCGACCTCCGAATTGCCCATCTGGCCGTCCGGCAGCCCCACGTAGCGACCGTCGGTGTGAACCAGGGCATGGGCGCGGGTCTCCCACAGCCGGTCCATCACCGGGGTGTTGGCGGCCAGGATGGCGTTGTCGGTGGGGTCCGGGTTGTGCCCGTAGCCATCGAGGATGATCAGGGCCACCGGGCGGGGAGTCGGGGTCGATGAGTCGGTCATGCGTCGAAGCCTCTTGGTTGGGTCGTTGCCGCCCTGGCCCTGTGGCCTCGGGCGGGGTCGCGACTTGCCTCTGCTTGCGGCATCATATCGCACGGTCCCGCCGGGCGTCATATCGCACGCCCCCGGTGGTCCCACGGCTTCATGTATACTGGCGCCGCCGGCCCGGCCGGTTTTCGTTCACCGCGTACCCGAAGAAGAGTCTTTCCGAATCATGATCGATCAGCTGTTCGAATTCGTGCAGAACCACCCGCTACTGGTCGCCGCCTTCGCGCTGGTGCTGGTCGCCTGGATCGCCTACGAGATCCGCAGCGGCGGGGCCAACGGCGTGACCACCAGCGAGGCCACTCAGCTGGTCAATCGCGAGGACGCCGTGGTGCTCGACATCCGCGACAAAAACGACTTCAAGGCGGGCCATATCGCCGGCGCCCGCAACATCCCGCAGAGCGGCCTCGACGGTCGCCTGGGCGAGCTCGAGAAGTACAAGAGCAAGCCGATCATCGTGGCCTGCAAGCATGGCCAGACCGCCGGCGTGGCGATGGCCAAGCTGACCAAGGCCGGCTTCGAGCGCGTCTACAAGCTCAAGGGCGGCATGACCCAGTGGCAGACCGACGGCCTGCCGCTGGTCAAGAAGTGATCGCGCCCTCCTAACATTCCAACGACCAAAGGATTGCTTTCCATGGCGGAAGACAACAACCCGAACGGCGGCGCCAACGGCGAGGCAGCCGGCCAGCAGGACAAGCCCCAGGTGCAGTTCGCCCTGCAGCGTATCTACGTCAAGGACATCTCCTTCGAGGCGCCGAACTCCCCGGCGGTGTTCCAGCAGCCGTTCAAGCCGAAGGTCGGCCTGGACCTGAACACCACCCACCAGAAGGTCGGCGAGGACCTCTACGAGGTGGTGATCAAGGTCACCGCCCAGGTCACCCACAGCGAGGAAGGCACCACCTCCTTCCTGGCCGAGATCGAGCAGGCCGGCCTGTTCCGCATCGGCGGCATCGAGGGTTCCCAGCTCGAGCACACCCTGGGCGCCTTCTGCCCGAACATGCTGTTCCCCTACGCGCGTGAGTGCATCGACAACCTGGTCAACCGTGGCGGCTTCCCGCCGCTGATGCTCTCGCCGGTCAACTTCGAGGCGATCTACGCCCAGAAGAAGCAGCGCGAGGCCCAGCAGCAGCAGCAAGGCGAGCAGGCCACGCAGTAAGCGGCCGTCGCCGGCAGCATCGCGCCGGGGCAGAGCGGCGCGAGGGCATCTCCCTCGCGCAGGCCTGCTCCGGCGCTTATCGTTTCGACCGTCCTCAGGAGAGTGTCTTCCCCATGGCGATCAAGGCCCCCCGTATCCATGTCGATGCCGCGCTGGCCGTCGGCGCCGACGTCGTCCTGCCGGAAGGTCCGGCCCGCCACGTGGCCCGGGTGCTGCGCCTCGGCGAGGGCGCCCCCCTGAGGCTGTTCGACGGCCACGGCAGCGAGGCCGAGGCGGTGCTGGTCGAGGCCGGACGCAAGCGCGTGGTGGCCCGCGTCGAGGCGCTCCATGAGGGTCGCGGCGAGTCGCCGCTGGCGGTGCACCTGGGCCAGGCGATCTCCAAGGGCGATCGCATGGACTACGCCATCCAGAAGGCCGTGGAGCTGGGCGTGGCCGAGATCACCCCGCTCTACACCGAGCACGGCGACGTGCGCCTCAAGGGCGAACGCGAGGTCAAGAAGCTCGCCCACTGGCAGGCCGTGGCCGCCAGCGCCTGCGAGCAGTGCGGCCGTGCCACCGTGCCGCCGGTGCATGCGCCGGTCGCGCTCGCCGAGTGGCTGGCCGGGCGCGACGAGGCGCTGCGCCTGGTGCTGCATCCCGGCACCCCGGGCGCGCTGGACCGCGAGGACGCCATCGCCAGCGCGGCGCTGCTGATCGGCCCCGAGGGCGGCCTCTCGGACGCCGAGATCGACGCCGCCACCGCCGCCGACTTCGCCGCCCTGACCCTGGGGCCACGCATCCTGCGCACCGAGACCGCCCCGGTGGTCGCCCTGACGCTGCTGCAGAATCGCTTCGGCGACGTCTGAGCCCCGTTCGCTCCGCCCTCGCGCCCGGCGCCTTTTCCCGTCGTCGGGCCGCGCCCATAATGACGGCACACTCGCAGTGGAATCCCGATCATGTCCGACTCCCGCCGATCCGCCCCCCAGGCGGCCCATTCCCGCCGTGAGCCCATGCGCCGCACCCGCGAGCCGCGAGCCAGCGTCGGCGAAGTTGCCTACCTGCCGGTGGTGATGCTCAACGAGACCGGCGCCTTCCTCGACTGGGGCCACTCGCGGGACCTGCTGCTGCCCTTCGGCGAGCAGCGTTTCCGCCCCACGGTGGGGCGCCGGGTGCTGGTGATGATCCGCGAGGACGACCGCGGCCGGCCCTTCGCCACCCAGCGCCTCGACCGCCACCTCGACGACCATGCCGAAGGCCTGGCCGCCGGCAGCGCCGTGGCGCTGGTGATCGCCGACCAGACCGATCTCGGCTACAAGGCGGTGGTCGACGGCCGCTTCTGGGGCCTGCTCTATCACGACGACGTGACCCGGCCGCTGCGCCGCGGTCAGCGCCTGGAGGGCCACGTGAAGCGGGTCCGCGAGGACGGCCGCCTGGATCTGTCGCTGCTGCCGCCGGGCCCGGCGCGGCTCGACGTGGTCGGCGAGGCGGTGCTCAAGGCGCTGCGCGAGAGCGGCGGCTATCTGCCGCTGTCCGACGCCAGCCCCGCCGGCGAGATCAAGGCCCGGCTCGGGGTCAGCAAGAACGCCTTCAAGCAGGCCATCGGCCGGCTCTACAAGCAGCGCCGCATCACCATCGAGAGCGGCGGCATCCGCTTCGCGCCCGGGGGGGAGCAGGACTGAGCGCCTTGGAGTCCATGGCGGCCCTGCGGCATACTGCTCGCCATCATTCCCCGCCGGGATCGCCCGGCGCAGACGAGTAGACCGATGAGCCAACGCCCCCTCAAGGTCGGCGTGGTGATGGATCCCATCGCCGACCTCAGCTTCAAGAAGGACACCAGCCTGGCCATGCTGTGGGCCGCCCAGGACCGCGGCTGGTCGCTGCACTACATGGAGCAGGAGGACCTGTTCCTGCGCGACGGCCGGGCCCACGCCCGGATGTGCGACCTCGAGGTGTTCCGCGACGCCGAGCGCTGGTACACGCTGGGCGAGGCCGAGGCGCGCCCGCTGGCCGAGCTCGACGTGGTGCTGATGCGCAAGGACCCGCCGGTGGACGGCCACTTCCTCAACGCCGTGCACCTGCTGGGCTTCGCCGAGCGTGAGGGCGTGCTGGTGGTGAACCCCACCCGCGCGCTGCTGGAGTGCAACGAGAAGCTGTTCGCCCAGCAGTTCCCGCAGTGCTGCGCGCCGACCCTGGTGTCCTGCCGCGATGCCGAACTGCGCGCCTTCCACGCCGAGCACGGCGACGTCATCCTCAAGCCCCTCGACGGCATGGGCGGCAGCGGCATCTTCCACGTCCAGCCGGACGGCCGTAACCTGGGCGCGATCATCGAGACCCTCACCGAGGGCGGCCGGCGCCAGATCATGGCCCAGCGCTACCTGCCGGAGATCAAGAACGGCGACACCCGCATCCTGCTGGTCGACGGCGAGCCGGTCGAGTACGGGCTGGCGCGCATTCCCAGCGCCGGCGAGACCCGCGGCAACCTGGCCGCCGGCGGCCAGGGCGTCAGCCGCGAGCTGACCGACCGCGATCGCTGGCTGATCGGCCAGGTGCAGCCGATGATCCGCGAGAAGGGCCTGATGTTCGTCGGCCTCGACGTGATCGGCGACTACATCACCGAGATCAACGTCACGAGCCCGACCTGCGTGCGCGAGATCGACGACCAGCGCGGCACCGACATCGCCGGCCAGCTGATGGACGCCGTCGCCGACCGGCTCGCCGCGCGCCGGGGCTGACCCGGGAGACGCCGCCGTGGCCGCCCCCGTCAACGACCCGATCCGCTATGCGCCGGTGACGCGCGCCTACCGCTACTGGCTGGCCTGGGGCGTGTCGCTGCTGCTGCATCTGGCGGTCATCGGCGTGGTGGCCAGCCGCCAGTTCGCCCCGGCGCCGCCGGAGCGCACCAGCCTCGACGTGGTGCTGGTGACGCGCCCCGCCGAGGCGCCGGTGACGGCCGAGGCGCTGGCCGAGGCGGCCCAGCGCGCCGCCGGCGAGGCGGTGGAATCGCCGCCGGCGGCGTCACGCGCCACGCCCCGGGCCGAGTCGTCGGTGCCGCCGGCGGAGGTCGACCAGGCGGTAGACCCGGCCACGCCGGCGGAGCCCGAGGCCCAGGCATCTCCCGAACCCGAGGCGCGCCCGCTGCCGGAGGCGCCGGCCACCGCCGAGCGACCGCAGCAGACGGCCAGCCCCGAGCCGCGCGAGAGTGCGCCCCGCTCGGCCGAGGCCACGGCCCCCGCGGCCGCCAGCGTGCCCTCGACCTCGGGGCGCGACCTGCTCGCCCAGGCCACCGCCAGCATCCGCGAGCAGGGGCTGTCCGCCGACTATGCCGGCGACGCCTCGGGGGCGGCGCGGCCGGCGGCCCAGCGGGCCGCCGAGGCCCGCTACATCGACGACTGGACGCGCCGGGTCGAGGACTACGGCAACCGCGTCCACCCGGCGCCGCGCGAGCTCGCCGGCCAGCTGCGCATCCGCGTGGTGATCGGCCGCGACGGTCAGGTCAGGCGGGCGGAAGTGATACAATCCTCGGGACATCCCGAACTCGATCGGGCGGCCCTGGACACCGTCCACGGCGCCGCGCCGTACCGCCCCTTCGATGCGGGCATGGGCGAGCTGGACAGCCTGTCCATCAGCCGCATCTGGCGGTTCGGCGAAGGCAACGATTACGGCGCGCGCTAGCTACCCGACGGCGGTGCGCGCAGACAAACGGCAGGCGCGCCCGATGCGCGCTGCCTTCCGCTGGGGAGCTCCATGCAAAGCTTGAAAAACCACTTCCTGATGGCGATGCCGCACCTGGAAGATCCCAATTTCGCCGGCACCCTCAGCTACCTCTGCGACCACGACGACAAGGGCACCATGGGCGTGATCGTCAATCACCCCATGGAGGAGCTGACCCTCGAGGCGCTGTTCGAGCAGCTCGAGCTGGAATGCAGCGCCAGTCCGCACCTTAGCGCCCCCGTCTACTACGGCGGCCCGGTGCACAAGGACCGCGGCTTCATCCTCCACGAGGGTGACAGCCAGCAGTGGGACTCCAGCCTGCAGGTGACCGACGACATCGCCCTGACCACCTCCATGGACGTGCTCGAGGCGCTGGCCGCCGGCCGCGGCCCGGAGAAGTTCCTGGTCTGCCTGGGCTGCGCCGGCTGGGAGTCCGGTCAGCTCGAGCAGGAGCTGATGGACAACACCTGGCTGACCGTGGAGGGCCGCGCCGACGTGCTCTTCGAGGTGCCGCCGGAGCAGCGCCTGGGCGCCAGCGCCAACCTGCTGGGCATCGATCTGAACCTGATGACCCGCGAAGCGGGCCACAGCTGACATGAACGGAACGGCCTGCGCTCGCCCAGGCGGTGTTGCCCGGAGACTCGCGATGCTCATTGACCCCCGCGTCAACTCCGCTGACTCGCCTCCGGGCGCCTGGCCTGGCTGTCGCTCGGCGCGTTCGTCGGTCGGGTGCCGCCTCGAGGAGCCTTGCCGATGAGTGCCAGTGGCCAGCGCCTGATCCTGGGCTTCGACTTCGGCACCCGCCGCATCGGCGTGGCGGTGGGCAACGAGCTCACCGCCAGCGCCCGGGCGCTGGAGCCGCTGCCGGCGTGCGACGGCATCCCCGACTGGGACCGGATCGCGCGGCTGGTGGACGAGTGGCGGCCCGACCTGTTCGTGGTCGGCCTGCCGCTCAACATGGACGGCAGCGAGAGCGTGATGAGCACCCGCGCGCGCAAGTTCGGCAAGCGCCTCTACGGCCGCTATGGCGTGCCCTGCGAGATGGCCGACGAGCGCGGCTCGACCCGCGAGGCCAAGAGCATCGCCCGGGAAGCCGGCCACCGCGGCAACTACCGCGAGGACAGCGTCGACGGCCTGGCCGCGGTGCTGATCCTCGAGGCCTGGCTGGCGCGGGCAGAGGGGCTGCCGCCGCGGCCCTGATCCTCTTCGCTCCCGCTCTCCTGACGGCAACGGGCCGGCATTCGCCGGCCCGTTACCGTTTCTGGCTGTCTGTCTCGTTCCTTCTTGCCCGTCAGAACTGGGCGTCGTCCACGCCGACGGTCTTCGGCACGAACCAGGGCACGTCGCGCAGGTCCTTCTCAATCTGGTCCTCGACCTGGAGCAGGGTGGCGAAGATCGCCATGCGCACCGGGATGCCGTTGTCGGTCTGGCGGAAGATCGCCAGGCGCGGATCGCCGTTGAGGTCCACGTCCAGGTCGTTGGCGTCCGGGCGGCTGTCGCGGGGCAGCGGGTGCATGACGATGGCGTGGTCGTTGACGCGCTGGTCCATGAACGCCTTGTCCACCCTGTACTCCCGCGACAGGCTGAAGCCCTCGCTCATCTCGGCGGTGAAGCGCTCCTTCTGGATGCGCGTGGTGTAGACCACGTCGACGTCGGAGAAGTCGCTGGCCAGGCTCTCGCGGGTCTCGACCCGATGGCCGCGGGAGGCGACCAGCTCGATCAGGTGCTGCGGCATCTCCAGGCCCGGGGGCGAGACCAGGGTCAGGCGCATCGGGTCGTGGAGCGACAGCAGCTTGATCAGCGAGTGCACGGTACGGCCGAACTTCAGGTCGCCGGTCAGCAGGATGTGGGCGCCGGTCAGGGCCTTGCCGCGCCGCGCGAATTCCTTCTCGATGGTGTAGAGGTCGAGCAGCGCCTGGCTGGGGTGCTCGCCGGGGCCGTCGCCGCCGTTGATCACCGGCACGTGGGTGGCCTGGGCGAACTCGGCCACCGCGCCCTGTTCCGGGTGGCGCATCACGATGGCGTCGCAGTAGCCGCTCATCACCCGGCTGGTGTCGTAGAGCGACTCGCCCTTGGCCATGGAGGAGAAGGTGAAGCCGGTGGTGTCGCAGACGCTGCCGCCGAGCCGGCAGAAGGCGGTGTGGAAGCTGACGCGGGTGCGGGTGCTGGCCTCGAAGAACAGGTTGCCGAGCACCGCGCCCTCCAGCACCCGGGTGACCTTGCGGCGTTGGGCGATCGGCTCCATGCGCGCCGCCACGCGCATCAGGTGATCGACGTCATCTCGTGACAGGGAATCGACGGAGAGCAGGTGAGAACTCATGCGCGGGCCTCGGCTGGCGGTGGGGGTCGCGCGCTAGTGTACTCCGCGTGGCGCCTGGCTTCAGCCCTCCCGCGCCAGGATGTCCTCGTCCGGCGCGGGCATCTGGGCGCACTCGTCGAAGACGCGCAGGGTGCAGTGCCGGCATACCTCCGGGTCCAGCGTCGGCACGATGGCGTCGAGCGCCTCCGCGGACGATTCGAAGAAGCGCTCCTCGCCCAGCCGGGCCAGGTCGCCGCGTCGGCGCAGCTCGTCGAGCACGGTGCCCTTGAGCGAACTGATCATCAGGTCGCCGCCCTGGTCGCGCAGCCGCTCGGCCTCCTGCAGCAGCAGCTCGACGCCGGCGGTGTCGATGAAATTGATGCCCTTGCCGATCAGCAGCACCCGGGTGCCGGGCGCGGCGCTGAACACCCGCAGGCGACGCTGCACGTGGTCGGTGGCGCCGAAGAACAGCGAGCCGTCGATGCGCAGCATCTTCAGTTGCGGGCACTGGGTGAGCTCGTAGCGGTGGACGTTGCGGATATGGCGGCGCGGATGATCCTGACGCGGCGCCACCTCCATCACCGTCGGCCGCGAGGTGCGCTTGAGGTAGAGCACCAGCGACAGCAGCACGCCGATATAGATGGCGAACTCCAGCGCCACCAGCAGGGTGGCGGCGACGGTGGCTGCCAGCACCATCGCCTCGTGGCGGCTGGCGCGCACCAGCTGCACGATGTGCCGGGCGTCGATCAGGTTCCAGGCGATCAGCAGGATGCCGCCGGCCATGGCCGGCAGCGGCAGGTAGGCGGTGATGCCCGGGGCGAAGACCAGGATCAGCACCAGCAGCGCGGCGGCGAACACCGAGGCCAGCGGGGTGCGCGCACCGGCGTCGTAGTTGGCGCCGGAGCGGGTGAAGGAGCCGGAGCTGGCGTAGCAGGAGAAGAAGCCGCCGACGATGTTGGACAGCCCCTGGCCGATGAACTCCTGGTTGCCGTCGATCACCTGGCGCGAGCGCAGGGCGATGGCGCGGGCGATCGACACCGCCTCGATCAGCCCCAGCAGGGCGATGGCGAAGGCGCCGGAGGTCAGCACGCGCAGGCTGTCCGGCGACAGCTCGGGCAGCGTCAGCGGCGGCAGGGTGCCGGGCAGGGCGCCGACCAGCGCGACGCCGTGGGCCTCGCCGTCCAGCAGCCAGCAGGCCAGGCTGCCCGTGGCCAGGCCGAGCAGCAGGTGCGGGCTGCGGCGGTTGAGGCGCCGCGCGACTACCGAGGTGATCAGCGAGATCAGGGCGACGGCCAGCGCGTAGGGGTTGGTCTCCGGCAGCGCGCGGACGAGCCCGGCCAGTTCGACCAGGAAGCCCTGGCCGGCCACCTCGACGCCGAGCACGTGCTGCATCTGGCTGGTGGCGATCAGGATCGCCGCCCCGGTGGTGAAGCCGATCACCACCGTGTGCGAGATGAAGCTGACCAGGCTGCCCAGCCGCAAGAGCCCCATGGCCAGCTGGATCCCCCCGACCAGCAGGGTGACCGTGATCGCCGCGCCCAGGTACTCCGCCGGCGTCAGCGTGCCCAGGCCGCCGACCACGCTGGCCAGCACGATGGAGAGCGCCGCGGTGGGCCCCGAGATCATGTGCCAGGAGCTGCCGAACAGCGCGGCGACGGTGGCGGCGACGATGGCGGTATAGAGGCCGACTTCCGGCGGCAGGCCGGCGATGAAGGCATAGGCGACGCCCTGGGGCAGCACCAGGATGGCGCCGGTGAGCCCGGCCATCAGGTCGGCGGAGATCATCCTGCGATCGAGGTCCCGGCCCCAGCTCAGGAAAGGCAGGTAACGCGAGAGTCGGGACGCCATGGGGGAACCTCGAATGTCGGATGGATGGGAGGCGATAGCCTAGGCAATGCCCAAAAGTGCCTGCGCTCGGCTATACGGCGTTAAACGTCGGCTCGTGCGCGAGCCCGGTCAAAATGCTCATTTACCCCTCGTAAACTCCGCTTTCTCGCCAATGTTTGCCTTGTCTAGCCTTCGCTCGTCGACTTTGCGGGCATAGCCTATGGAAAAGTCGTTATCCTGAAAAACAAAATTTTTTGGGCTTCATGAACGGAAAAGCCGAAGGTGACCGCCCTGGATACTCAACTGCTGCAAACCTTCCTCGAGGTGAGCCGCCTGCGCAACTTCGGCCGCGCCGCCGAGAGCCTCAGCGTCTCGCCCTCCACGGTCAGCGCGCGCATCCGCCAGCTCGAGGAGCACATGGGCCTGGCGCTGTTCAGCCGCGGCCATCATCGCATCGGCCTGACTCCCGCCGGGGAGCGCATGGAGCGCCACGCGCGCTTCCTGCTCGACGCCTGGGAGCGGGCCTTTGAAGACACCGCGCTCAGCGAGCGCCACCAGCGGCGGCTAGTGGTGGCCGGCGTCGCCAGCCTGTGGGACATCTTCCTCCAAGCGTGGCTCACCGACATCTATCGCGCCTACCCGACGCTCGGCATCCGCGCCGAGGAGAGCACGCCGCTGCGGGTGGTGGAGAAGCTCGAGCAGAACATGATCGACGTCGGCTTCCTCTACGATACCCCGCGTATTCGCGAGGTGGGTGTGGAGGAGGTGGCGACCATTCCGCTGGTGATGGTGTCGAGCCGCCCCGGCCAGTGCGCCGAGCAGGCGGTGGGCGACGGCTACATCCGGGTCGAGTGGGGCACCGCCTTCGCCAGCGTCCACGACGGCCACTTCCCCCAGCGGCTGCTGGCGCGGGGCCGGGTCAACAGCGGGCGCATCGCCCTGAACCTGTTGCTGGAGTGCGGCGGCGCCGCCTACCTGCCGCGGGACATCGTGGCGCCTCACTGCCGGGAGGAGCGGCTGTTCATGGTCGAGGACGCGCCGCCGATCGAACTCAGGGCCTACGTGGCCTATCGCCTCCACGGCGAGCATCGCGAGCTGATCCGGGAGCTGCTCGGCAAGCTCAAGTGAGTGAGCGTTCGCATCGAAAAGAAGGGCGCCGTTGGCGCCCTTCTTCATCGGGGGAATATGAGATGGGATGTGGGGAGCTGCTGCCGAACGCTCAGCGCGCGTCCGGCTGCTCGCCCGGGGCCGACCGCCGGAAGGCGTCCAGGGCGCGGGCGTTGTCGGCGATGCGCCGGATGCGCGGGTAGGCCGAGAGATCGCAGTCGAAGCGCTCGGCGTTGAATACCTGGGGCACCAGGCAGACATCGGCCAGGGTCGGGGCGTCGCCGTGGCAGAACTGGCCGCTGCCGGCCTCGCGGCTGAGCATGGTTTCCAGCGCGGTGAAGCCCTCGTGGACCCAGTGGCGATACCAGCCAAGCTTTGCCGCCTCGTTGACGCCGAGCTCGCCGGTCAGGTACCTGAGCACTCGCAGGTTGTTCGGCGGGTGCATCTCGCAGGCCACCAGCTGAGCCAGGGCGCGCACCCGGGCGCGCTCGGCGGGGGCCTCGGGCAGCAGCGCCGGCTCGGGGTGGACCTCCTCCAGGTACTCGCAGATGGCCAGCGACTGGGTCAGCCGCAGGCCGTCGTCGGTGACCAGCGTCGGCACCAGCCCCTGGGGATTGTCGGCCAGATAGGCCTCGCCGCGCTGCTCGCCGGCCACCAGGTCGATCGGGGCCTGGTCGTAGGCCAGGCCCTTGAGGTTCAGCGCGATGCGCACCCGGTAGGCGGCGGACGAGCGGAAATAGCCGTAGAGCGTGGTCATGGCCTGCCTCCTCACTGCGCCTCGTACTTCACGACCCGCTGGTCGATGGCGCCGAAGATGCTCTTGCCCTCGCGGTCGAACATCTCGATGCGCACCCGGTCGCCGAAGCGCATGAAGGGGGTGCGGCTCTCGCCGTGGAGGATCTTCTCGACCATGCGCACCTCGGCCAGGCAGCTGTAGCCCACGCCGCCGTCGGCGACCGGCTTGCCGGGGCCGCCGTCGGCGTCGGGATTGGACACGGTGCCCGAGCCGACCACGGCGCCGGCGCCCAGGTGGCGGGTGCGGGCGGCGTGGGCGACGAGCTCGGGGAAGCCGAAGATCATGTCCGGGCCGGCCTCGGGCTCGCCGAACTTCTCGCCGTTCAGGTGCACGGTCAGCGGCAGGTGGACGCGGCCTTCCTGCCAAGCGTCGCCCAGCTCGTCCGGGGTCACGCAGATCGGCGAGAAGCTGGAGGCCGGCTTGGCCTGGAAGAAGCCGAAGCCCTTGGCCAGCTCGCCGGGGATCAGGCCGCGCAGGCTGACATCGTTGACCAGCATGATCAGCTTGATGTGGCCGGCGGCCTGCTCCGGCGTCACCGCCATGGGCACGTCGTCGGTGATCACGGCGAGCTCGCCCTCGAAGTCGATGCCGTGGTCCTCGCTGACCGCCTCGATGTCCTCGGTGGGCGCCAGGAAGCTGTCGCCGCCGCCCTGGTACATCAGCGGGTCGGTCCAGAAGGTCTCGGGCATCTCGGCGTCGCGGGCGCGGCGCACCAGCTGCACGTGGTTGAGGTAGGCGGAGCCGTCGGCCCAGTGGTAGGTGCGCGGCAGCGGCGAGTGCAGGGCGGCGACGTCGAGGTCGAAGGCGCCCTCGGCGCGACCGGCGTTGAGCGCCGCGTAGCGCTCCTCGAGGCGCGGGGCGAGCTCGTCCCAGCGCTCGATCGCCTGCTGCAGGGTGGCGGCGATGTCGGTGGCGCGCACGGCGCGGGTCAGATCACGGGAGACGACGATCAGTTCGCCGTCGCGGCCGACGTTCAGGGTGGCGAGTTTCATGGGGCGTTCCTGTTGGTATGTCAGAGGATTCGGGGCGTCCGGTTTCCAGAGCGTCTTGTCCCCGGCGCTCATCTTCTTCGGTAGCGGTTATCGCCGATTCGGGTCGAAGTGCGAGGCCAGCCCCTGCCACACGTCGACGTAGTCGCGCTGGCGGAAGTCCGCCTCCAGCGCCGTCTCGGTGGGCTGGAAGACGTAGCGGCTCTCGAACATGAAGGCCAGGGTGTCGCCCTGATATCGTGGCTCGAGCTCGGCCTGGGTGGCCTTGTCGAAGGTCTCTGCGTCCGGGCCGTGGGGCGACATGGCGTTGTGCAGGCTGGCGCCGCCGGGCGAAAAGCCCTCCGCCTTGGCGTCGTATTCGCCGTGGATCAGGCCCATGAACTCGCTCATCAGGTTGCGATGGAAGTAGGGCGGGCGGAAGGTGTCCTCGGCCACCATCCAGCGCGGCGGGAAGATCACGAAGTCGAGGTTGGCGGTGCCGGCGGTGTCCGACGGCGAGGTCAGCACGGTGAAGATCGACGGGTCGGGATGGTCGAAGCTCACCGTGTTGACGGTGTTGAAGTTGGCCAGGTCGTACTTGTAGGGCGCGTAGTTGCCGTGCCAGGCCACCACGTCCAGCGGCGAGTGGTCGAGCCGGGTGCGCCACAAGCGCCCGGAGAACTTGGCCACCAGCTCGATGTCGCCCTCGACCTCTTCATAGGCGGCCACCGGGGTCAGGAAGTCGCGCGGGTTGGCCAGGCCGTTGGCGCCGATCGGCCCCAAGCCCGGCAGCTCGAAGGGGCTGCCGTAGTTCTCGCAGACGTAGCCGCGGGCCTGCTCGCAATCGCTGGCCAGGCGCACCTGGAACTTGACCCCACGCGGGATCACCGCGATCTCGCCGTTGCCGATCTCGAGCTCGCCGAACTCGGTGCGCAGCCGCAGGGCGCCGAGCTGGGGCACGATCAGCAGCTCGCCGTCGGCGTCATAGAAGAAGCGTTCGGTCATGTCGCGGTTGCAGGCGTAGAGATGCACGCCGCAGCCGGTCTGGGTGGCGGCATCGCCGTTGACGGCGACGGTCAGCAGGCCGTCGAGGAAGTCGGTGGGCGCCTCGGGCAGCGGCAGCGGGTCCCAGCGCATCTGATTGGGGTCGGCGGCGGGGCGCGCCGGCGGCGCGGTGGCCACGCGGCCGGCATCGAGCGGCTCGTAGGCGCTCTGTGCCACCGAGGGGCGGATGCGATACAACCAGCTGCGCAGGTTGTGGGAGCGCGGCGCGGTGAAGGCCGAGCCGGAGAGCTGTTCGGCGTAGAGGCCGTAGGGGCAGCGCTGGGGCGAGTTCTGGCCCTCGGGCAGCGCGCCCGGCAGCGCCTCGCTGGCGAAGTGGTTGCGAAAGCCCGGCTGATGGTCGAGCGATGTTGTCATTGTGGCGCCCTCGCGGGATATGGTTTCAAATGAAACTATAGGGGCAGGCTAGCCTCCATTGGTTTCATATGCAACCATCTCACGACCTTGGTAGTACGCCCGACACCGCCCCGACGAGATGCCCATGACGCCCGATGATGCCCCCGTCGAACGCTTCGACCTCGACCAGTTCCTGCCCTACCGCCTCAACCACCTGGCCGACCGCATCAGCCAGGCGCTGGCGCGCCTCTACGAGACCCGCCACGACCTGACCGTGGCCCAGTGGCGGGTGCTGGCCTGGCTGCATCATCGCGAGGAGCTGACCGCCAAGCAGATTCGCGAGGCCACGCGCATGGACAAGGCGCGGGTCTCGCGGGCGGTGCAGGGGCTGGAGGCGCGGGAGCTGATCCGCCGGCGGCCCTCGCCGGAGGATCAGCGCCGCCACGAGCTCAGGCTCACCGCGGCGGGCGAGGCGCTGCTGGCGGCGCTGATTCCCGAGGCCCGGGCCTTGGAGGCGGCGCTGGTGGCGCCGCTGTCGATCGAGGAATATCGCCAGCTGTTCGAGCTGATGAGCCGGCTCGAGAGCCAGCTGACGAAGCTGGAGGCGTAGGCGATGCCTGAAAAGTGGCTGCGCTCGCTGCCTTTTCAAACACCGCCTGGGGGAAGCGGTCGAATCAGGCCGGCAGTTCGTCGGCGGCGGGAATGCGGCCGCCCAGCCGGGCGGTGATCTCCTCGGCGGCCTCGCGGATCTGCTCGCCGAGCTCGGGCAGGCGAGCCTCGGGAATCCGCGCCTTGGGGCCGGAGACCGAGATGGCGGCCAGCGGGATGCCCTGCTCGTCGTGGATGCAGGCGGCCACGCACTGCAGGCCGATGGCGTGCTCCTCGCGATCGCAGGCGTAGCCCTGGCGGCGGATCTCGGCCAGGCTCTCGCGCAGCGTCACCGGGTCGTGGAGGGTGTTGACGGTCACCCGCGCCAGGCCGCGCTCGTCGAGCACCCGCTCCAGCTCGTCGTCGGGCAGCCAGGCCATCAGCGCCTTGCCCACGCCGGAGGCGTGCAGCGGCGCCCGGGAGCCCAGGCGGGTGATCATGCGCATCATCTGCGGCGATTCGCTCTGGGCCAGGAACACCGCGGTGCTGCCGTCGCGCACGCCGAGGTTGGCGGTCTCGCCGGTCTGGGCGGTCAGCCGGCGCAGGAAGGGCCGGCTGGCGGCGACGAAGTCGCGGGCCTCGAGGAAGCTGTTGCCGATGCGGAAGGTCTTGACGTCGATCTTCCACAGCCCGAGCTCGTTGTCCTGGGTGATGTAGCCCTGGCTCTGCAGGGCCTGGAGCAGCCGGTGGGTGGTGGAGGGGGCGAGTTCGGCCTGCTCGGCGATCTCGGACAGCGCCAGGCCGCCGGGATTGCCCGCCAGGCGCTCCAGCAGGTTGAGTCCGCGCACCAGGGACTGGCTATGGCCGCCGCTGCCCTTGCCGCTCGCCGGGCGTCCCGCCGTTCTGCGCTTGCCTTCACTCACTGCCTGATCTCCTGCTGCGACTGGTCGAGTAGTCGTTCAGCATACCGCGTCGGGCAGGAACTGTCTTGCCAGCGGAAATGGTTTCCAACTTGCCGGCCGGCGCGCAGGGGGCCAACGAGACGGCCGCCTCGGGCGAGGCGGCCGGGAGGGGACCTTCGGGCTGGCCGGAGCGGGATCCCCGGGCGCGTCGCGTGTCAGACGTCGTTGCGGAACACGCGGTCGCGGCCGGGCAGCACCAGGTTGAGCACGATGGCGCACAGCGCGCCGGGAATCAGCCCGGACTCGATGATCGCCTGGACGTTGTCGGCGAGGCCGGCGTAGAGGCCCTCCTGGGCCGGCAGGCCGATGGCCGCCGACAGCGAGACGCCGATGATCACCATGTTGCGGCGGTTGAAGTCGATGTGGGAGAGCATCTTGATGCCGGCGCTGGCGATCATGCCGAACATGATCAGCACGGCGCCGCCGAGCACGGCGTTGGGGATGCTCGAGATCAGCCCGCCGAGCTTGGGCAGCAGCCCCGCCAGCACCAGGAAGCCGCCGCCGATGGCCACCACGAAGCGGCTGACCACCCCGGTCAGCGCCACCATGCCGACGTTCTGGCTGAAGCTGATCTGCGGGAAGGCGTTGAAGACGGCGGCGAACACGCTGGCCAGGCCATCGGCCATCACCCCGCCGGAGAGCTCCCTGGCCGTGGGCTCGCGGTCGAGGCCACCGGCGGTGGTGCCGACGATGTCGCCGATCGACTCGGCGCAGGTCACCACCGCCAGCAGCACCACCGGCAGGATGGCGGCCAGGTGGAATTCCAGGCCGATGGTCAGCGGCATGGGCAGCGAGACCCAGTCCGCCGCGGCGATCGGGCCGACGTCCACCAGGCCGAAGGCGGTGGCCGCCGCATAGCCCGCGACCAGGCCGATCAGCGGCGCGGCCTCGGACCAGATGCCGCGGCCGAACTGGTGCAGGCCGAGGGTGACCAGCAGCACCAGCGCCGCCAGCAGCAGGTTGTGCAGGGCGCCGAAGTCCTCGGCGCCGAAGCCGCCGCCGACGTAGGCGAAGCCCACCGGCATCAGCAGGGTGCCGAGCATGATCACGAAGGTGCCGGTGACCACCGGCGGGAACAGGAAGCGGAACCAGGGCAAAAAGAGCCCCACCAGCGCCATGGCGATGCCGCCGCACAGCGCCGCGCCGAGCGCCGCCGGCAGGCCCATGCCCACGGCGATGGGAATCAGCACCGGCACGAAGCCGAAGCTGGTGCCCATGACGATCGGCAGCCGGGCGCCGATCGGCCCCAGCCCCAGCGACTGCACCAGGGTCGCGATGCCGGCGACGAACATCGCCGCCTGGATCATGAAGGCGGTCTGGTCCTCGGGCAGGTCGGCGGCGCCGGCGATGATGATCGGCACGGTGACGTTGCCGACGAACATCGCCAGCACGTGCTGCAGCCCCAGGGGGATCGCCCGGTGCAGGGGCGGCATGGCGTTGACGTCGTGGGTGCTGCGCACCCGTGGCGTCGCCGCCTCGCCGGCGGTCTCGGTGGTCTCGGGGGTCGACATGGTGGTGGCTCCTGTTGTCGTTGTTGAAGCGGAAACCCTGTGATGTGTGCTGTCGCTTTACGGTTTGCCGTTCGCTACGCCCTCAGCGCCCGGGCCGCGCGGTCGTGGCGGGCCAGCAGCTCGTCGAGGTCGACGCCCAGCGGTCGGCCCTCGGCCACCCGCCACCGGCCGGCGACCATCACCCGGTCGGCGCGATGGGCGCCGCACAGCAGCAGCGCGGCGACGGGATTCTCGGCGCCGGAGAAGCGGGCCTCGTCGAGGCGGAACAGCGCCAGGTCGGCCTGCTGGCCGGGTACCAGGCCGCCGATGTCGTCGCGGCCCAGGCAGCCGGCCGAGCCGCGGGTCGCCCAGCGGATCACGTCGTCGTGGCTGACCTCGCTCGGTGAGTAGCGCAGCCGGCCGAGCAGCAGCGCCTGGCGCATCTCCTCGGCGAGGTTGGAGTGGTCGTTGGAGGCCGAGCCGTCCACCGCCAGGCCCACCGGGCAGCCGGCGGCCTCCAGCTCCAGGGTGCGGCACAGCCCCGAGCCCAGCACCATGTTCGACGACGGGCAGTGGGCGATGCCGGTGCCGGCGGCGCCGAGCCGGGCGATCTCGCCGTCGTCGAAGTGGATGCCGTGGGCCAGCCAGGTGCGCGACGAGAGCCAGCCGGTGGCCTCCAGGTAGTCCAGCGGGCGCATGCCGAACAGCCGCTCGCAGTAGGCGGTCTCGTCCTCGGTCTCGGCCAGGTGGGTGTGCAGGCGCACGTCCCTGGCCTCGGCCAGCCGC
This sequence comes from Halomonas sp. B23F22_10, assembly GCF_043496975.1. Classification (NCBI taxonomy): domain Bacteria; kingdom Pseudomonadati; phylum Pseudomonadota; class Gammaproteobacteria; order Oceanospirillales; family Halomonadaceae; genus Halomonas; species Halomonas sp. B23F22_10. The sequence continues at coordinate 270,533 of NZ_JBIEKF010000005.1, forward strand.
GCGCTCTCCTGCATCAGCTCGCGGCTCACCGAGAACGGCGAGCAGGGCGCCAGGGCGATGGTGGTCATGGCGCCGTCGCCGCGCTGGTGATAGGCGTCGATCAGCCGCGCGCTCTCGTCGAGGATGGTGCGCTCGTCCTGCACCACCGACTGCGGCGGCAGGCCGCCGTCGTCGCGGCCCACGCTCATCGAGCCGCGGGTCAGGGCGGCGCGCACGCCGAGCCGGCGGGCGGCCGCCACCTGGACGTCGATGGCGTGTTCAAGCGCGCCGGAGAACACGTAGTGGTGGTCGGCCACGGTGGTGCAGCCGCTCATCAGGAGCTCGACCATGGCCAGCTCGCTGGCGACGGCCAGCTGCTCCTCGGTGAGGTGGGCCCAGACGTCGTAGAGCGTCGTCAGCCAGGGGAACAGTGCCTTGTTCAGCGCCGGCGAATAGGCGCGGGTCAGGGTCTGATAGAAGTGGTGGTGAGTGTTCACCAACCCGGGCAGCAGCACGTGCCGAGAGGCGTCGAAGGCGGCATCGATCGGCGTGGCGGGCGTGGCGCCCGCCGGCACGGCCTCGACGATGCGTTCATCGCGGATCACCACCCCGCCGGCGGCGGCGGGATCGCTGCAGGCGCGGGGGTGGCGGATCCACAGGGTCTGGGCATTGGCGGTCATGTTGTCCTCCCGAGGGTGCGGTGGACAACAAAGGGTTACCCAAGCCTCGTCGAGTCTCGGCGCGGGGCCTTGGTTCAGGTGCCTTTGTTGTGTTGTGTACGGCGTCTGTGTCGCAGACCAAGACAGTATTGTGTACAACATGGCACGCTGTCGAGCCCGGCTCGCGACGAAAGTCTTAGAAAGTCTAACGGAGCCTGGCGTTTTCGGCCGGGCAAAAAAACCGCCGCGTCGAGGACGCGGCGGTGGCGAGGGCGGCGACGCCGGGGGCGCCATGCCGCCTCAGTCGGTCTCGTCGGCGGTCGGCCGGGGCGCCGGCTTCATCTGCCGCGGATCGCGGCCCAGCGGATGCGGCTCGCCGCGCGCTTTCGCCAGGCGGATCTGCTTCTGGCGTTCGCGGGCGGCGGCGCGGGTCTTCTCCGGCAGCGAGTCGAAGCAGTGCGGGCAGCTGACGCCGGGCTCGTAGGTCTCGGAGCGCTGGTCCTCGGCGGAGATCGGCATGCGGCAGGCGTGGCACTGGTCGTACTCGCCCTCGCTGAGGTCGTGGCGCACGGTCACGCGGTTGTCGAACACGAAGCAGTCGCCGCGCCACATCGATTGGTCCTCGGGCACCTTCTCCAGGTAGTTGAGGATGCCGCCCTTGAGGTGGAAGACCTCCTCGAAGCCCTCGCCCAGCATGAAGCTGGAGGCCTTCTCGCAGCGGATGCCGCCGGTGCAGAACATCGCCACCTTCTTGTGGCGGCTGGGGTCGTAGTGCGCCTTCACGTACTCGGGGAACTCGCGGAACGACTTGGTCTGCGGGTCGACGGCGCCCTCGAAGGAGCCGATGGCGACCTCGTAGTCGTTGCGGGTGTCGATCACCAGCACCTCGGGATCGTTGATCACCGCGTTCCACTGCTCGGGATCGACGTAGGTGCCGACGGTGTCGTTGGGGTCGACGCCGTCCACGCCCATGGTCACGATCTCGCGCTTGAGCTTGACCTTGGTGCGATAGAAGGGGTGCTCGTCGCAGTAGGATTCCTTGTGATCGACGTCGGCCAGGCGCGGGTCGCGGGCCAGCCAGGCCAGCAGGGCGTCGATGCCCTCGCGGGTGCCGGACACGGTGCCGTTGATGCCTTCGCGGGCCAGCAGCAGGGTGCCCTTCACGTCGTGCTCGAGCATGGCCTGGCGCAGGGGCTCGCGCAGGTCTTCGAAGTCGTCGAGGGTGACGAACTTGTACAGGGCGGCAACGACGATGCCCCCCGTGGTCTGAGGTGTGGTCATGGTGATCTCCTGGTTGTCGTCCTCGCAAAGGACGGACCGGGTTGGGGTGGCGGCATTCTACCGCTCCGCCGATGCGGGCGCATCCCGGGCCCGAACGCGACGACCCCGGCGCGTGGCCGGGGTCGTCAGCGGGGCGAGGGGCGTTCGGGCGATCAACCCTCGAAGCTGGTCTCGGAGTAGAGCACCCGCACGCGCTTGGTGTGGGTGACCTGGCTCAGCGCTTCCAGTGCCTTCTGGCCGTAGTCCTTGTTGACGTCGATGACCACGTAGCCGATGCGCTCGTTGGTCTGCAGGAACTGGCCGAGGATGTTGATATCGTTCTCGGACAGCACCCGGTTGATCTCGGACATCACGCCCGGCACGTTGTCGTGGATGTGCAGCAGGCGATGCTTGCCCGGGTGCGACGGCAGCGCCACCTCGGGGAAGTTGACCGAGGTGATGGTGGTGCCGTTGTCGGAGTAGGTCACCAGCTTCTCGGCGACCTCGATGCCGATGTTCTCCTGGGCTTCCAGGGTGGAGCCGCCGATGTGCGGGGTGAGGATGACGTTGGGCAGGCCGCGCAGCGGGCTGACGAACTCCTCGTTGTTGCCCTTGGGCTCGACCGGGAAGACGTCCACGGCGGCGCCGTTGAGGCGGCCGGCCTCGAGCGCCTCGGCCAGGGCCTCGATCACCACCACGCTGCCGCGTGAGGCGTTGATCAGGATGCTGCCCGGCTTCATCAGCGCGATCTGTTCCTCGCCGATCATCCAGCGGGTGGAGGGCAGGTCCGGCACGTGCAGGCTGACGATGTCGGCGCGGGCCAGCAGCTCCTCGAGGCTGCCCACCTGGCGGGCGTTGCCCATGCCGAGCTTGGTCACCACGTCGTAGTAGATGACGTCGAAGCCGAGCGATTCGGCCAGCACCGAGAGCTGGGCGCCGATGCTGCCGTAGCCGACGATGCCAAGCACCTTGCCGCGGGCCTCGTGGGAATTCTTGGCCGACTTCAGCCAGCCGCCCTCGTGGGCACGGGCGCTCTTCTCGGGGATGCCGCGCAGCAGCATGATCGATTCGGCCAGCACCAGCTCGGCCACCGAGCGGGTGTTGGAGTAGGGGGCGTTGAAGACCGGGATGCCGCGCACCAGGGCCGCGTCCAGGTCGACCTGGTTGGTGCCGATGCAGAAGCAGCCCACGGCCACCAGCTTCTCGGCGGCGCTGAACACGCGCTCGTTGAGCTGGGTACGGGAGCGGAGGCCGATGAAGTGGACGTCGCGAATCTTCTCGATCAGCGTTTCCTCGTCCAGCGAGGTCGGCAGGTGCTCGATGTTGGTGTACCCGGCATTGAGGAAGTGGTCCACCGCGCTCTGGTGGATGCCCTCGAGCAGCAGAATCTTGATCTTGCTCTTGTCCAGGGACGTCTTGGCCATGGTCGAATCAACCCTTCTACGGTGCGCGCCGCATGCCGCTCAGGCCGGTGCTGGCGCCCTTCGCCAGGGCGGAAGCCTGAACCGCTGTCGGCTCGAAATGAGGTGGCTAATGCTACCACAGCGCGGAAATCCCGGGATGAAAATGCTGCGTCGCCGACTTGAGCCGCATGCATGATAAGGCCCGCCCGGCGTGCCGTGCGGGGGCCGTCCGCCCCGGCACGCCCGGGGCAGACGACCCCCGGGGGGGAGCGTGTATACTGTCGCCCTCATGGTGGGAGCGACTGACGAGGAAAGCCATGGCGGAACAGCAAAGCCGGCCCCGGGGCGAGGCAGACAGCCCCTCCGAAGGCGAGGCCGCACCGGCGGACTTCGCCGCGACCGTCGAGCGCCTGGAGGCGCTGGTGGAGCGGCTGGAGTCCGGCGAACTGACCCTCGAGGGCTCGCTGGAAGCCTTCGAGAAGGGCGTGCGCCTGACCCGCGACGCCCAGCGCCGCCTCGACGAGGCCGAACTCAAGGTGCGCACCCTGACCGAAGGCGAGGGCGGCGGCATCGATCTGCAGCCCTACGCCCCGCCCGCGGAGGACGATGGTGAACGCTGACACCCTAGTGGCGCGACTGGCCGCCGATCGCGCACGGGCCGATGCCCGCCTGGAGACGCTCTTCGCCCGCCGGGAGGTGGCCGATGCCCGCCTCGAGGCGGCGATGCGCCACGGCGTGCTGGTCGGTGGCAAGCGGCTGCGGCCGGTGCTGGTCTACGCCGCCGGCCGCGCCCTGGGTGCCGCCGATGCCGAGCTGGACGCCCCGGCCGCGGCCCTGGAGCTGATCCACGCCTACTCGCTGGTCCACGACGACCTGCCGGCGATGGACGACGACGACCTGCGCCGCGGCCAGCCCACGGTGCATCGCGCCTATGACGAGGCCACGGCGATCCTCGCCGGCGACGCCCTCCAGGCGCTGGCCTTCGAGGTGCTGGCCGAGACCGCCCATCCGCGGCTGCCGGCGATGATCGCCACCCTGGCCCACGCCGCCGGCCGCGACGGCATGGTTGCCGGACAGGCGCTGGACCTGGCCGCGGTGGGCGGCCACCCTGACGTCACCGCGCTGGCCACCATGCATCGCCACAAGACCGGCGCGCTGATCCGCGCCGCGGTGCGCCTGGGGGGCCTGGTCGCGGTGGCCGACGACGACCCCCGGCTGGAGGCCCTGGCGTGCTACGCCGAGGCCATCGGCCTGGCCTTCCAGGTCCATGACGACGTGCTCGACGTCACCGGCGACACCGAGACGCTGGGCAAGGCCTCCGGCGCCGACGCCGCCCGCGCCAAGCCCACCTATCCGAGCCTGCTGGGGCTCGAGGGTGCGAGGGCCCGGGCCGACGAGCTGGTCGAGGAAGCCGTGGCGTCGCTGGCGCCGCTGGGCGAGGCCGCCGCGCCCCTGGCCGAACTGGCCCGATACATGATCGAGCGTGACCACTGAGGCGGCCCGCGGCCGCCCTGACAGATAGAGTCTTCATGAAGCTGTTCGATGACATTCCGCTCGAGCGTCCGGCCACGCCGCTGCTCGACACCCTGGAAACACCGGCCGCCCTGCGTGCCATGGACGATGCCCAGCTCGCCCAGGTGGCCGACGAACTGCGCGCCTACCTGCTCTACAGCGTGGGCGTCTCGGGCGGGCACTTCGGTGCCGGCCTCGGCGTCGTGGAGCTCACCGTGGCGCTGCATCATGCCCTCGAGACGCCCCACGACCGCCTGGTGTGGGACGTCGGCCACCAGGCCTATCCGCACAAGATCCTCACCGGGCGCCGCGAGGCCATGACCGGCATCCGCCAGTACGGCGGGCTGGCCGCCTTCCCGCGGCGCGCCGAGTCCGAGTACGACACCTTCGGTGTCGGCCACTCCAGCACCTCGATCTCCGCGGCGCTGGGCATGGCGCTGGCGTCCCGGGCCCGCGGCGAGAACCGCCGCGCCTGCGCGGTGATCGGCGACGGCGCCCTGACCGCGGGCATGGCCTTCGAGGCCCTGGCCCACGCCGGTCACGTCGACGCCAACCTGCTGGTGGTGCTCAACGACAACGAGATGTCGATCTCCGAGAACGTCGGCGGCCTGGCCAGCTACCTGGCGCGCATCCTCGCCAGCAAGCCCTACACCAGCATGCGCGAGGGCGGCAAGAAGGTGCTCTCGCACCTGCCCGGCGCGCTGGAGCTGGCGCGGCGCACCGAGGAGCACATGAAGGGCATGGTCAGCCCGGCCACGCTGTTCGAGGAGATGGGCTTCAACTACATCGGCCCCATCGACGGCCACGACCTGCCGGCGCTGCTCCACACCCTGCGCAACATGCGCGACCTGGACGGCCCGCAGTTCCTGCACGTGAAGACCCGCAAGGGCCGCGGCTTCCTGCCCGCCGAGGCCGATCCCATCGGCTACCACGCGATCACCAAGCTGGAGAAGGGCGAGCCGCAGAAGAAGGACACCCCGCCGCCGCTCAAGCCGGCGCCTGCGCCCGAGCCGGAACCCAAGCCCAAACCGAAAAAGTACTGCAACGTCTTCGGCGACTGGCTGTGCGACATGGCGGCGGCGGACGAGCGGCTGATCGGCATCACCCCGGCGATGCGCGAGGGCTCCGACCTGATCCGCTTCTCCCAGGAATACCCGGAGCGCTACTTCGACGTGGCGATCGCCGAGCAGCACGCGGTGACGCTGGCCGCCGGCATGGCCTGCGAGGCGATGAAGCCGGTGGTGGCGATCTACTCCACCTTCCTGCAGCGCGGCTACGACCAGCTGATCCATGACGTGGCGGTGCAGGAGCTGGACGTGACCTTCGCCATCGACCGCGCCGGCCTGGTCGGCGAGGACGGCCCGACCCACCACGGCGCCATGGACCTGTCCTTCCTGCGCTGCGTGCCGGGCCTGGTGGTGCTGGCGCCGGCCGACGAGGCCGAGTGCCGGGCCATGCTCAGCGCCGCCTACCATCACGCCGGTCCCGCCGCGGTGCGCTATCCGCGCGGCACCGGCCCGGGCAGCGAGATGCCGGCGCACCTCGAGCCGCTCGCCATCGGCGAGGCGCAGACCCGCCGGCGTGCCGGCGGCGAGGGCCCGAGGGTCGCCCTGCTGGCCTTCGGCAGCCTCAACGTCCCGGCCGCCGAGGTGGCCGAGCGGCTCGACGCCAGCCACCTGAACATGCGCTCGGTGAAGCCGCTGGACCGCGCGGCGGTGCTGGCCGCCGCCGCCGAGCATGACCTGCTGGTGACCCTGGAGGAGAACGTGGTCGCCGGCGGCGCCGGCAGCGGCGTCAACGAACTGCTGATGGCGGAGGGCCACCGCGGCGCGGTGCTCAACCTGGGGCTGCCCGACGCCTTCGTCGAACACGGCAAGCCCGCCGAGCTGCTGGCCGAGTGCGGCCTCGACGCCGATGGCGTCGAGGCGGCGATCCGCCGCCGGCTGGCGGGTGCCGCCACCCAATCGGGAGAAGCCTCATGAGAATCATGATATTCATCGGCGCCCTGCTGGGCTTCCTGGTCGGCGGGCCGCTGGGCCTGCTGATCGGCGGCGGCCTGGGCTACTGGCTGGCGCGCCGCCTGCGCAAGAGCATGCTCGGCCGGCTGGCCGGGGTGCAGGCGCAGTTCCTCGAATCGACCTTCGCGGTCATGGGCTGCCTGTGCAAGGCCGACGGCCGGGTCTCCGAGGACGAGCTCGAGGCCTCGCGCACCCTGTGGGACCGCCTGCGCCTCAACGAGCAGCAGCGCGCCAAGGCGCGGACCGACTTCAACCGCGGCAAGGCGGCGGACTTCGACCTCGACGCCGAGCTGGCCAAGGTGCGCCAGATCGTCGGCGCCCAGCCGGCGCTGCGTCAGGTGTTCCTGCAGGTGCAGCTGGCGGCGATCGCCGCCGACGGCCAGCTGCACCCCGCCGAGCACGAGATGCTGACGCGGGTGATGCGGGGGCTGGGCTGTTCCGAGGAGGAGATCGCCCGCATCGAGGCGATGCTGCGCGGCGGCGGTGGCGCCGGCGCGGCGGCCGAGTCCGGCCCCTCGCTGGAGGAGGCCTACGGGGTGCTGGGGGTGTCGTCGGACGCCAGCGACGCCGAGATCAAGAAGGCCTATCGCCGCCTGATGAGCGAGAACCACCCCGACAAGCTCGCCGCCAAGGGCATGCCGGAGAGCATGCGCGAGGTGGCCAAGGAGCGCACCAGCGAGATCGGCAACGCCTACGAGCGCATCCGCAAGGCCCGCGCCGCGGCCTGATCGCCCCTGGCAGCATGCGTCAACGCGAAGAAGCCCCCGGCCTCGGTCGGGGGCTTCTTGTATCGGGAGGCGAGGCGAGATCGTGCTTGCCGGATCGTTCCGTGCCCCCTAGGATGCGCCTCGCCGTGACCGCGGCGAACGACATGACGACCCCGGAGATTCCCCTGATGTCATTCGGAGCCTTTTCCCTCCTGCCGCCCGTGCTGGCCATCCTGCTGGCGCTGGTGACGCGCAACGTCATTCCGGCGCTGTTCTGTGGCGTCTGGCTGGGCGCCACCATGCTGGCGGGCGGCAACCCCGCGGCTGGCCTCTACGACAGCTTCGGCGACTTCATCATTCCCAGCGTCGGCGACGAATGGAGCGTCACGGTGCTGATCTACTGCGGCCTGTTCGGCGTGCTGATCGGCGTGCTGCAGCGCACCGGCGGCGCCCAGGCGATCGCCCGCGCGATCTCCGCCCGGGTCGCCTCCCGGCGCGGCGCCCAGGGCGCGACCCTGGGGCTCGGGGTGCTGATCTTCTTCGAGGACTACTTCAACGCCCTGACCGTGGGCAGCGTGATGCGCCCGATCACCGACCGCATGCGCGTCTCGCGGGAGAAGCTGGCCTATATCGTGGACTCCACCTCGGCACCGATGTGCCTGCTGGGGCCGGTCTCCACCTGGGTGGTGTTCGTGATGGGCCTGATCGGCACCCAGCTTGCGACTCTGGGGCTCGAGGGCTCCGAGTACCTGATCTACCTGTCGTCGATCCCGCTCAACTTCTACGCCTGGCTGGCGCTGGGGCTGATCGTCTTCCTGGTCGTCACCCAGGGCGATTACGGCCCGATGGCCCGCGCCGAGCAGCGCGCCCGCACCACCGGCGAGGTGATGGCCGAGGGCGCCAACCCGCCCTCCGGCCACGAGGTCGAGGAGATGGTCTCGGTGCCGGAACATCAGTCTCGCAAGCGCAACATGCTGGTGCCGATCGGCGTGCTGGTGGGGATGATTCCCCCGCTCTTCCTGTGGACCGGCAACTTCCCCGAGAACGACCTGGTCACCGCGGTGGGCGAGGCCGACGGCGGCCAGTCGATCCTGATCGCCACCTTCGTGGCGGTGGCCGTGGGGCTCGTCATGGGCATGGCCCAGAAGCTGTTCGACTTCCGCGAGGCCATGGAGATCGTGGTCGACGGCATCAAGAGCATGACCCTGGTCTACATCATCCTCACCCTGGCCTGGTCGATCGGCAGCGTGACCACCGAGCTCGGCACCGCCGACTACCTGGTGACCCTGGCCGAGGCCAGCATCGCGCCGAGCCTGGTGCCGGTGCTGCTGTTCCTGATCGGCGCCCTGGTGGCCTTCACCACCGGCACCTCCTACGGTACCTTCGCCATCCTGATCCCCATCGCCATGCCGGTGGCCATGGCCATGGACCTGCCGCTGGCGCTGGCCATCGCGGCGGTGCTCAGCGGCGGCATCTTCGGCGATCACTGCTCGCCGATCTCGGACACCACCATCCTGTCCTCGGCGGGGTCGTCCTGCGACCACATCGATCACGTGCGCACCCAGCTGCCCTATGCGGTCACCGCGGGCCTGGCCGGCATCCTGGCGTTCTTCGTCGCCGGCCTGACCGGCAGCGCCCTGATCGGCGGGGCCACCGGCGCCGTCGCGATGGTGGCTACGGCCCTGGTGCTGCGTCGCTGCTGGGGCCTGCCGGCCGAGCGGGCCGCCGCCTGATCGCGCCTGGCCGCATGCGCCAACACGAAGAAGCCCCCGACCGAGGTCGGGGGCTTCTTGCATCGGGACGCCGGGAGGCGGTCGCGATGTGGCTGGATTGCCGGGCGGGGGAGGTGGTTCCTCAGCCCTGAGTGGCCTGGCGGGCCGGCTCGGTGGCGTCGCCGCTGGAGGCGATGTGGGTCTGCTGCCGCTGGGCATTCAGCCGCAGGCGCGCCTGGGCCATGGCCTCGCTGGCGCCCCAGGTGGCGACGACGTCTTCCTGGCTGGCGTCCTGCGCCGCCGCGTCCTGGACGGTCGTGGTGGACAGCGGCTCCGGATTCAGCATCAGGGCGCGCTCGGACGCGTTGTCGGCCTGGGCGGCGATGGGCAGGGCGGCGAGCAGCAGGCTGGCGGCGATCATCTTGGTCTTCATGAGGTGTCTCCTCTCTCTGGTCGGTCTTTTCCGTCGGTCTTTGTTTCGTGTGGCATCCGGTGTGTCCCGGGCCGTTCGATGAGGAGAATTATAGTAGCATGCTAAAGATAAACAAGGGCACTGTTAGCTATGGCGCCGATAAAGCCGGCCTATCTCGGCCGGCCCACGCCGGTGAGGGGGCGCGAGCAAGCCTGCGAGAGCCTCTGATCGCGCCAGCGCGGGGAGGGCATCAGCCCGGATGGGGTAGCACGTCGACGACCACGGCGGCGAAGTGGCAGGCGCTGCCGCCCATCACGCACAGGTGCCAGGCCGCGTGGTTGTAGGGAATGGCGCGGACGGCGAAGAACACCAGCCCCAGCGAGTAGGTCAGCCCGCCGCCGACCAGCAGCGCCAGGCCGGTGGCGGTGAAGGCGGTCGGAAGCTCGCCGGCGGCGAGCACGATCAGCCAGCCCATCAGCAGGTAGTTGCCCATGTGCAGGCCGCCCAGCGCGAAGGGGCGCATGACCTTCAGGCCGATGCCGGCCACGGCCAGGGTCCAGATCACCGCCAGCAGCGGCGCGCCCACGGAGTCGCGCAGGTTGACCATCAGGAAGGGCGTGTAGGTGCCGGCGATCAGGGCGTAGATCGCGCAGTGGTCGAGCAGGCGGAAGGCGCGCTTGAGGCCGGGGTGGCGCGTGCCGTGGTAGAGGGTGGAGGCGGTGTAGAGCAGCACCAGGGTGGTGCCATAGAGGGAGACCGCGGTGAGCTTGTAGGGGCCGCCGGTCAGTTCGCGGCTGCCCAGCGCGATCAGCGTCACCAGCCCGGCGACGCTGAGCAGGGCGCCCACGCCATGGCTGACGCTGTGCAGCAGCTCCTCGAGGAGCGAATAGCCGGGATCGTCGCGGGGCGAGGGTCGAGGCATGACGGGCACCTCCCTTTGTCCTTCGACGGCGGCGTCGAAGGGGAGGTTCCCGTCAGATCAGTGCGGAGTCGATCAGGACTTGCGCTCGATATCCACGTCACTCGCCTGGGTGAAGTCGTCCAGCGCCATCATGTGGCCGAGCTTGCCGGCCTTGGTGGAGAGGTAGTGCTCGTTGTGCGGGTTGAGCCCGGTGGTCAGCCCCACCCGCTCGCTGACCTCGACACCGACCTGGGTCAGGGCATCGACCTTGCGCGGGTTGTTAGTCATCAGCCGGAGCGCGCCGATGCCCAGCTGCTCGAGCATCGGCAGGCAGAGGTCGTAGCGGCGCAGGTCGGCATCGAAGCCGAGCTGCTCGTTGGCTTCCACGGTGTCGGCCCCCTGGTCCTGGAGGTGATAGGCGCGGATCTTGTTGAGCAGGCCGATGCCGCGGCCTTCCTGACGCAGATACAGCAGCACGCCGCGGCCCTCGGCGGCGATGCGCTTGAGCGCTTCCTGCAGCTGATAGCCGCAGTCGCAGCGCATCGAGAACAGGGCGTCGCCGGTCAGGCACTCGGAATGCACACGGCCCAGCACCGGCGCGCCATCATCGACGTCGCCCAGGGTCAGGGCGATGTGATCCTTGCCGGTGGCCTCGTCTTCGAAGCCGTGCATGGTGAAGGTGGCCCAGGGAGTGGGCAGCCGGGAGGCGGCGATGTAGCGAATCGTCACGATGTACCTCGATGCATGACCATGGCGTGGCCGATGGATATGCCCGCATTCTATCAGGACGATGACGGGCTCACGAGCAGCCCGTGCGGTTCCGATGGGTTACAATGTCGCCACATTTTCCGTGGATGAGCGCCCGCATGGAACTCAAGAACGATCGCCTTCTGCGCGCCCTGGCGCGGCAGCCCGTGGACCGCACCCCGGTGTGGATGATGCGCCAGGCCGGCCGCTACCTGCCGGAATACCGCGAGGTGCGGGCCCAGGCCGGCAGCTTCATGGACCTGTGTCGCGATCGCGATCGGGCCTGCGAGGTCACCCTGCAGCCGCTGGAGCGCTATCCGCTGGATGCCGCCATCCTGTTCTCGGACATCCTCACCATCCCCGACGCCATGGGCCTGGGGCTCTACTTCGAGACCGGCGAGGGGCCCAAGTTTCGCAAGCCGGTGCGCACCGCCGAGGCGGTGGACGCGCTCACCGTGCCCGACGCCGAGCGCGACCTCGACTACGTGATGAACGCGGTCTCCACGATTCGCCGCGAGCTCAATGGCCGGGTGCCGCTGATCGGCTTCTCCGGCAGCCCCTGGACGCTGGCCACCTACATGGTGGAGGGCGCCTCCAGCAAGGACTTCCGCCACGTCAAGGCGATGCTCTACGACACGCCGGACACCATGCACCGGCTGCTCGACACCCTGGCCCACGCGGTCACCGACTACCTCAACGCCCAGATCCGCGCCGGCGCTCAGGTGGTGCAGATCTTCGACACCTGGGGCGGGGCGCTCTCGACGCCGGCCTACCTGGAGTTCTCGCTGCGCTACATGGAGCAGATCGTCGCCGGGCTGATCCGCGAGCACGAGGGGCGCAAGGTGCCGGTGATCCTGTTCACCAAGAACGGCGGCCAGTGGCTCGAGGAGATGTCGGCCTCCGGCGCCGACGCCCTGGGGCTGGACTGGAGCACCGAGCTGTCCGTCGCCCGGGAGCGGGTCGGCCATCGGGTCGCCCTGCAGGGCAACCTGGACCCCAACGTGCTGTTCTCGCGGCCGTCGGCGATCCGCGCCGAGGTGGCGCGCATCCTCGACAGCTACGGCGAGGGCCCCGGCCACGTGTTCAACCTGGGCCACGGCATCAGCCAGTTCACCGACCCGGATCACGTCAGCGCCTTCATGGACGCCCTGCACGAGCTGAGCCCGGCCTATCACCAACGCATCGCCCATGACTGAGCCCGCCCGGCTCATTGACCTGCTGCGGCGCTGGCACGACCGGCGCCGCCTGTGGGCCGGGCTGGCGCTGGCGGCGGCCCTGACGGTGGCCTGGGGCAGCCTGATGCCGAGCGACGAGCTGCCGCGCTCGCTGCCCTGGGACAAGCTCAACCACTTCCTCGGCTACGCCGCCATCGCCGGGCTCGGCGGGCTGGCCGGGCTGCGCCTGACAATGGCCTTCGCCGCGGCCGCGCTGTTCGGCGTGGCGATCGAGTTCGCCCAGATCGCGGTGCCCGGGCGCTTCGGCGGCGATCCCGCCGACATCCTGGCCAATACCCTGGGCGCCGCTTGCGCGGTGCTGGTGCTGGCCGGCCTGCGGAGGGCCTTGCTGCCCGGGCGCGCCTAGACGTCCCCGTACGGCCGCCGCGGCGGCCATGGTTTCCTTTCACTCGTCACCCCGAGGGTTTCCGATGAGTTCCTCTCTTGATACCGGCCCCGACGCTGGCCTCGATTCAGGCCCCGACGCTGGCCTCGATTCCGGTGATTCCGGCTGGTTCACCGAAGTCTTCGACAGCCACGGCAGCGCCTTCTCGCTGAAGGTCTCCGAGAAGCTGCACGAGGTGCAGAGCCCCTATCAGCACCTCGAGGTCTACGCGACCGAGACCTTCGGCAACCTGCTGGTGCTCGACGGCTGCGTGATGCTGACCGACCGCGACAACTTCCTCTATCACGAGATGATCGCCCATCCGGCGCTGTTCACCCACACCGACCCGAAGCGGGTGGTGATCATCGGCGGCGGCGACTGCGGCACCCTGCGCGAGGTGCTGCGCCATCCGGGGGTCGAGAAGGTCACCCAGATCGATATCGACGAGGAAGTGACCCGGGCCTCCGAGCGCTTCTTCCCGGCGCTCGTCGAGTCGAACGACGACCCGCGCGCCGAGCTGCGCTTCGACGACGGGGTGAAGTGGATCGAGGAGGCGGACGACGACAGCATCGACGTGCTGATCATCGACTCCACCGACCCGGTGGGCCCCGCCGAGGGCCTGTTCAAGACCGACTTCCTGCGCCGCTGCCATCGCGTGCTGCGCCCGGGCGGCGTGCTGGTGCAGCAGAGTGAGTCGCCGCTCTATCACAGCGGCTCGATCATCCGCGAGCTGCGCCATGACATGCGCGAGGCCGGCTTCGACAGCGTGGCCACGCTGCCCTTCCCGCAACCGGTCTATCCCTCCGGCTGGTGGAGCGTGACCCTGGCCGGCAAGGCGACCGACGTGGCCAGCTTCCGCGAGGTGGAGGCCGCGGCCAGCGAGATGCCGCTCGACTACTACACCGTCGAGGCCCATCGCGGCGCCCTGGCGCTGCCGCCCTTCATGCGCCGGCTGCTGGCGGACTGAGCGAGCCTGGCAGAGACGTGAAACGACGAACCCCGGCCAAGGCCGGGGTTCGTCGCTTCAGGGCGGGCGCCCGCTTTGCGGCAGACAGCGCCTACAGCCGCGGCTCGTTGGCGGGCGCCGGTTCCGCGTGGCCGCCGGCCAGGTCCAGGCTCGGCTCGTCGTGGCGGCGCTGTGGCGGCGCCTGGCCCGCCACCCGGGCCGGGCTCAGCACCGCGTCCTCGGCGTCGACCTCGCGGGCGCCGGGGACCCAGGCGTGCTCCCGGTCGTGGACCGCGGGGCGGTGCTCGATCGAGCGGGTGACCACCGAGCCGGCGGAGAAGCCGGCGCGCTGGGCGGCCAGATGATGGGGCAGCAGCCACAGCTCGGCCAGCAGCCGCAGGGCGACCATGGCCAGCAGCGTCGCGCCGCCGCCCAGGGCCAGTTCGGGCCAGGCCTCGCGCCAGCCGGACTCGGCCAGCCAGGGCGTGTGCGGGGCCAGCCACAGGCCGCCGGCCGCCAGCAGGCCGAGCTGCAGCATGGCGTGGCAGAACAGCAGGGTGCGACGCGGCAGGGGATGCCGCGGGAACAGGAAGTGGCGCATATCGTGTCCTCCGGGAGTCGGCCGTCGGGATGCCGGGCAGTCGTGCCGGCGCTCCGTGCCGGCGAGGGCGGCATCCTACCCCAGCCGGCGCCCGCGCGGCAGTGTCCGCGGATGCCGACGGCGGGTGTCGCCGTTTGACGCTGGGCGGCGTCTTGCCAATGCTGTGGGAGAAGAGTGGCGAGCCCCTCACCGCTCTCTCATGCCCAGACAAGGAGCGACGATGACGACCTATATCGTGGTGGCCGATGCGGCCCGGGCCCGGGTATTCACCCGCGATGCCCTCAAGCTCGAAGAGAAGGACAGCCTGGTGCACGCCGAGGGGCGCCTGCACGAGGGTGACCTGGTGACCGACCGCGAAGGCGACGTGCATGAATCGTCCGCCACCTCCGCCCGTTCCGCTGGCGGCGAGAGCACGGCCTCCGACCATCACGAGGCGCTGTTCGCCCGCGAGGTGGCCGACCGCCTCTACCGCGCGCGGGTCGAGAACACCCTGGAGAAGCTGATCCTGGTGGCGCCGCCTCGCTTCCTCGGCCTGCTGCGCGACAAGCTCGACGGCCCCACCGCCAAGACGGTCATCCACTCCCTGGCCAAGGACCTGACCAAGGCCAGCGTCGAGGACATTCGCGAGGCGGTCAGCGACCTGCGCTGAGCCGGCGCCGACACGCCGCGACGGTTTTCCGCCCGGAGGCGTCAAGTCTCCGGGCGGTCTGCTTCCCACGGACCTCGATTAGCTCTTGGCTATCGTCAGCATCGCCCTATTCAATTTAACCAATGAAAGGGGGCTGGTTATTCTGATCGCGTCTTCACCACACATCCCCTCAATCAGGAGATAGACGCGATGTCACTGCTCAATACCGAAGTCAAACCGTTCAACGCTACCGCTTATCACAACGGCGATTTCGTCGAGGTCAGCGAAGAGAGCCTGAAGGGCCAGTGGAGCATCTTCTTCTTCTATCCGGCCGACTTCACCTTCGTCTGCCCGACCGAGCTGGGTGACCTGGCCGACAACTACGACGAGTTCAAGAAGCTCGGCGTCGAGATCTACGGCGTGTCCACCGACACCCACTTCACCCACAAGGCCTGGCACGACAGCTCCGAGACCATCGGCAAGCTCCAGTACCCGATGCTGGCCGACCCGACCCACGTCGTGTCGCGCAACTTCGAGGTGCTGATCGAGGAAGCCGGCGTTGCCGACCGCGGCACCTTCGTCGTCGATCCGGACGGCAAGATCCAGATCATCGAGCTGAACGCCGGCAACATCGGCCGTAACGCCGAAGAGCTGCTGCGCAAGGTCAAGGCCGCCCAGTACGTCCGCGCCAACCCCAACGAGGTCTGCCCGGCCAAGTGGGAAGAAGGCGAAGAGACCCTGGCTCCTTCCCTGGACCTGGTCGGCAAGATCTAAGGACACGCCGATTTATTGCTGCGCTCGATATCCTGACCGCCGGCGGTGCCGGCACGCCGGCCCGGTCGCCCTCTCATGTGCGGGCTACACTCCGGAGGCTGTGCTCCGGCGGCGGCCAGGCTAGGCGCCCCCGCCTCTCATCGATCGCGACATAAATCTGCGCATCCTTTATTGGATCGCTGACCGGCGGGATTCTCCCGCGCCCCGTTACCCCGCCGAGGCGCTGTGCCTCGATCGCCCAACCAGTCGCGCAAGCGAGATCGGGACGACGTCCCGGCGGGGCCCGATTCCGGTTTTTCCTGACATTGCTTCCGGGTGCGAGCCCTTCGCGACCCGCACGGGGAAGTCGTGTCTGCGAGTCACATATCATCAAGGATTGCCGCCGTTATGTTGGACGACTCTCTGAAGCAACAGCTGAAAGCCTATCTCGGCAAGGTCACGCAACCCTTTGAGCTGGTCGCCACCCTGGATGACGGCGACAAGTCCAAGGAACTGCACGCTCTGCTCGAACAGATCGCGGGCCTTTCCGACAAGATCACCCTGTCCACCGAGGGCGGCGACCGGCGCGTGCCGTCCTTCGCCCTGCACCGCGACGGGGCGCCCACCGGCGTGGTCTTCGCCGGCATCCCCATGGGCCACGAGTTCACCTCGCTGGTGCTGGCCCTGCTGCAGGTGGGCGGTCATCCGCCCAAGGCCAGCGACGAAGTCATCGAGCAGATCCGCGCCCTCGACGCCGACCTGCACTTCGAGACCTACTTCTCGCTGTCATGCCAGAACTGCCCGGACGTGGTCCAGGCGCTGAACCTGATGGCGATCCTCAACCCGCGCATCTCCCACGATGCCATCGACGGCGCCCTGTTCCAGGACGAGGTCGAGGCCCGCGAGGTGATGTCGGTGCCGAGCGTGTTCCTCAACGGCGAGACCTTCGACCAGGGCCGCATGAGCCTCGAGCAGATCCTGGCCAAGGTCGACACCGGCGCCGTCGAGCGCGAGGCCGCCAGGCTCAACGACAAGCCCGCCTTCGACACGCTGATGATCGGTGGCGGCCCGGCCGGCGCCGCGGCGGCCGTCTATGCGGCGCGCAAGGGCATCCGCACCGGCGTGGCCGCCGAGCGCTTCGGCGGCCAGGTGCTGGACACCCTGTCGATCGAGAATCTGATCTCGGTGCCCCACACCGAGGGCCCCAAGCTGGCCGCGGCGCTGGAGGAGCACGTCAAGGAATACGACGTCGACATCATGAACCTGCAGCGCGCCGTCGAGCTCGTTCCGGGCGAGCCGGGCGCCGATCACGAGGTGCGCTTCGAATCCGGCGCCAGCCTCAGGAGCAAGACCCTGGTACTGGCCACCGGCGCCCGCTGGCGCGAGATGAACGTGCCGGGCGAGGCCGAGTACCGCAACAGGGGTGTGGCCTACTGCCCGCACTGCGACGGCCCGCTGTTCAAGGGCAAGCGCGTGGCGGTGATCGGCGGTGGCAACTCCGGCGTCGAGGCGGCCATCGACCTGGCCGGTATCGTCGGCGAGGTCACGCTGATCGAGTTCATGGACGAGCTGCGCGCCGACGAGGTGCTGCAGAAGAAGCTCTCAAGCCTGCCCAACGTCGAGGTGATCAAGGGCGCGCGCACCACCGAGGTCAACGGCGACGGCAACCGCGTCACCGGCCTGAGCTATGAGGAGCGCGCCTCCGGCGAGCTGCGCGAGCTGGCCCTTGAGGGCGTCTTCGTGCAGATCGGCCTGGTGCCCAACACCGAGTGGCTGAAGGACTCGCCCATCGAGCTCTCCGAGCGCGGCGAGATCGTGGTCGACGAGCGCGGCATGACCTCGGTGCCGGGCATCTTCGCCGCCGGCGACGTGACCACCGTGCCCTACAAGCAGATCGTTATCGCCATGGGCGAGGGCTCCAAGGCCGCCCTGGGCGCCTTCGATCACCTGATCCGCAGCTGATCGCCCCGCCGTTCGGGCTCGACGCCCTCGCCGCTCCGCGGCGGGGGCGTCCTGCGTGGGGCGAGAGGAAAACGGTGGCAGGAAATCCGTGTCAGGAAACCGGGCGTCCTCAGCCCGCGCGGCAGAGCGTCTCCATGCGGGTCAGCGCGGCGTCGGCGCCGTTGAGGCTGAAGATCAGGAACCAGTGGTCGTCCTCGGCGCGATGGATGCGCAGGCGTAGCGTCTCGCCGCCGCTCATCTCGTCGAGCACCTCGTCGGTGTCGGGCAGCACCAGGCGCGCGTAGAAGCCGCTGTTGCCGCGCTCGGTGATGAACTCGGCCCGGCCCTGGTGGACCCAGCCCTGATCGATCAGCAGGTCCACCGGCACCCGGTTGACGGTGCCGGTCTCGGCCTGGACCTCGTCGAGCTCGACGCGCAGCTCGAGCCAGGAGCGATCGCAGGCGCCCGGCGTGGCGTTGACGCTGAACACGCTGTCGCTATAGCTGTGCTGCTCGATGGCGCGCACGTGGCGTTCGTCGCCCAGCCGCAGCACCAGCGAGTGCCAGTCGCCGTGGGCCCGGGCGTCGTCGACGTTGAAGGTCTCGGCCGCGGCCGGGGCGGCGAGGGCAACGGCCAGCAGGACACCCGGCAAGCGGGTCATCAGGCCGCGCGTCAGCCGGCGGGCAGACCGTGAGCGGAGAGCAAGTGGGCGGAGAGCAGGTGGGCGTGAGGAGAGCATGCGGGCATCCATGACCGTGACGCCGGGAGACTAGCACGCGCTGTCGGGGCTGTCCGCTCGCGACGTGGCTAGCCTGCCGGCGAGGCATCCTCCAGCCGCAGCAGCTGGATCAGCTCGGCGCGCTGCTGGCCCAGCAGGTCGGCGAGGGTGTAGCGGTCGAGCACCGACAGGAAGGCCGCCAGGGCCTCGCCGAGGATCGGCTGCAGCCGGCAGGCGGAGGTGATGGCGCAGGCGTTGTCGTCGCGGAAGCATTCCACCAGGCCGAGGTCGGGCTCGGTGTCGCGCACCAGCCCGCCCAGCGAGATCTCGCCGGGCGTCCGGCTCAGCCGCAGGCCGCCGTGCTTGCCGCGGGTGGCGCTGAGATAGCCCAGCCGGTTGAGCTCCTGCACCACCTTCATCAGGTGGTTGCGCGAGATGGCGAAGCGCTCGGCGATCTCGGCGATGGTGGCGCGCGCCTCTGGCGGCTCCGGCGTCGGCTCGTCGTCCTTCACGGCCAGGTAGATCAGCACGCGCAGGGAGTAGTCGGTGAAGTGGGTCAGGCGCATTCCATTCTCCAGGCGCGGCGAGACAGGCGGGACTCGAAACGATTCTATCACGCCCGTGCCGGCCTCCCGGAGCAGGCCCGTTGCCGCAGCGGGGCGCGCTCGAGCGGCCGAATTGATCGGCATCAACTCCGCGCGGAAAGGCGCCAACGGCCAAGATCGGGGCTGGCATAATGCGCTCAGGCGGCGACGGCGCGGGCCGTCGCCAGCGTTACCGGAGGTCCGATCATGCCCCAGCCACAGCCGTTCATCCGCCCCCTCGTCGAGAAGTACGACCGCCCCGGGCCGCGCTATACCTCCTATCCCACGGCGCCGCAGTTCCATGCCGCCTTCGCCGAGGACGATTATCGGGACCAGGCCGCCCTGAGCCATCGCGTCGCCGCGCCCAAGCCGCTGTCGGTCTACGTGCACGTGCCGTTCTGCGAGAGCCTCTGTTACTACTGCGCCTGCCACAAGATCGTCACCCATCGCCGCGAGCGGGCGGCGGAGTATCTGGCCCTGCTGAAACGCGAGATCGCCCTGCAGGCGGCGCTCTTCGACAGTGAGCGCTCGCTGACCCAGCTGCACCTGGGTGGCGGCACGCCCACCTATCTGAACAATGCCCAGCTCGGCGAGCTGATGGACGCCCTGGCGGCGGCCTTTCGCTTTGCGCCGCCCGAGGACAGGGAGTTCTCGCTGGAGGTGGATCCGCGCACCGTCACACCTGAACAGCTGCATGAGCTGCGCGCGCTGGGCTTCAATCGCCTGAGCGTCGGCGTCCAGGACTTCGACCCCGAGGTGCAGGTGGCGGTCAACCGCGTCCAGGGCGAGGCCGAGGTGGCCGCCCTGATGAAAACCGCCCGGGACGCCGGCTTCCACTCGGTGAGCGTCGATCTGATCTACGGCCTGCCGCGCCAGACCGTGGCCAGCTTCGCGGCCACCCTCGACAAGATCGTCGCCCTGCGGCCGGATCGCATCGCCACCTACAGCTATGCCCATCTGCCCGAGCGCTTCAAGGCCCAGCGGCTGATCCGCGACCGGGACATGCCGCCGCCCGAGCGCAAGCTCGAGCTGCTGGAGCTGACTGTCCGGCGCCTGACCGAGGCCGGCTACGCCTACATCGGCATGGATCACTTCGCATTGCCCGACGACGAGCTGGTCCGGGCCCAGCGCGAGGGCACCTTGCAGCGCAACTTCCAGGGGTATTCCACCCACGCCGACTGTGACCTGATCGGGCTCGGCGTCAGTGCCATTGGCAAGGTCGGCGACGGCTACAGCCAGAACGTCAAGGAAATCGCCGTCTACCGCGAGCGCCTCGAGGCCGGGCGGCTGCCGGTGCTGCGCGGCTATCGGCTCGACGACGAGGATCGCCTGCGCCGCGACGTCATCCACGCCCTGATGTGCCACGGCCGGGTGGACGTCGACGCCATCGAGGCGCGTCACGGCATCGACTTCGCCAGCCACTTCGCCGATGCCCTCGCGGCCCTGGCGCCGATGCGCGACGACGGCCTGATCACGCTGGGCCAGCGCCGCCTCGAGGTGCGCCCGCCGGGGCGGCTGATGCTGCGCAATCTGGCCATGACCTTCGACGCCTATCTGGGCGGCGAGGCGGTGCGCTACTCGCGGACCGTCTAGGTCCTTCCTGGGGCGTCGCGCGTCGGTACGAGTTTCCTGCTACCGATCCGGCAGCCGTTTGCCTGATCCCTCCGATGCGATAATCAGTGGGCCTTCCGATGGTGAAGCCTGCGCTCTGTGACGATGCTTATCTTGCGTGTAACAAAATGTTGTATGGCGTTATATCACGTCGACGGCGATGTCCGGCGGCGGGGGAGGGCGAGATGCAAGGGTTCAAATTGGCTGCCCTGGTCGTCGCCGTGGGCTGTTTGTCAGCCGCCGGCGTACAGGCGCAGTCGGGAGTCGAGGGTTCCGGGGGCAGTACGCTCTCGGAAGACGAGATGGCGCGAGTCGCCAACGATCAACTGACCGAGCCGGCCGGGTCGGGGGGCCTGACCGATGCCGAGATCGATGCGCTGCTCGAGGATCTGCCGGCGCCGGCCGCCGGGGGGGGCGGTGGCGGCTGCGGTGGCGGGCTGCTGGAAGGATGCGATGGTGTGTTCCTGCGCCTGGTTGCCGCCGTACCGAGCGAGGACGTGATTCCCGCGCCGACCATGCCGACCGCGCCGACGGATGACGGAGACGACGGCGGCGACAACCCCGGCGATGACGCCACCGGCGGCGGCGGTGGTGGTTCCGGCGGCGGCGGTGGTGGTTCCGGCGGCGGCGGTGGTGGTTCCGGCGGCGGTGGCGGTGGTTCCGGCGGCGGCGGCGGTGGTTCCGGCGGCGGCGGCGGTGGTTCCGGCGGCGGCGGTGGTGGTTCCGGCGGCGGTGGCGGTGGTTCCGGCGGCGGTGGCGGTGGTTCCGGCGGCGGTGGCGGTGGTTCCGGCGGCGGCGGTGGTGGTTCCGGCGGCGGCAGCGGTAGTTCCGGCGGCGGTGGTTCCGGAGCCGGTGGCAACGGTGGCAGCGCCGGCGGAGGTGGCGGTGCCGGTGGTACCGGTTCGGGAGCCGGCGGTCGCTTCTGACGCTTGTTGCCCGATGCCGCACCTGGCGCCCGACCCTGATGGTCGGGCGCTTTCTTTTGTGCGCCGAGTTCACGCATGATCCATATCATGTGTGTTGAGAATGTTTTTCGTCTATATATGGTAGTTGATGGCCTCGCCTCCATCGTGGCCAGGCATCCATGATGCGCGACCGCAACCGTTCCCCTCACAAGAGAGAGACCCGATGCGCACCACCACTGCCAGGGAAGCCTCCCGCGTCGACGAGGTGCCGCTGCAGGCGCCTTCCCTCGATATCTGGGACAGCAAGTATCGCCTCAAGGACCGACACGGCCGGCCGGTGGACGCCGACCCCGGCGCCACCCGGGAGCGGGTGGCCCGGGCGCTGGCCGCGGTGGAAGACGACGCCGAGGCCTGGCTGCCCCAGTTCCGCTGGGCGCTGGACAACGGCGCCATCCCGGCCGGGCGCATCGTCGCCAACGCCGGGGCGGAGGCCGTCAAGCCGGCGGTCAGCCTGATCAACTGCACGGTCTCACGCACCCTCCACGATGCGATGCGCGACATCCTCGAGGGCGTGGTCGAGGCCGGCATGACCCTCAAGGCCGGCTGCGGCATCGGCTATGACTTTTCCACCCTGCGCCCCCGCGGCGCCTTCGTGTTCGGCGCCGGCGCCGGCACCAACGGCCCGCTGGCGTTCATGGATATCTACGACAGGATGTGCTTCACCGTGGCCTCGGCGGGCGGGCGCCGCGGCGCCCAGATGGGGACCTTCGACGTCGGCCATCCGGACGTGAAGAGCTTCATCGAGGCCAAGCGCGAGGCCGGCCGGCTGCGCCAGTTCAACCTCAGCCTGCTGATCACCGACGAGTTCATGGAGGCGGTGCGCGCCGACGCCGACTGGCCGCTG
Source organism: Halomonas sp. B23F22_10 (assembly GCF_043496975.1). Taxonomy (NCBI): domain Bacteria; kingdom Pseudomonadati; phylum Pseudomonadota; class Gammaproteobacteria; order Oceanospirillales; family Halomonadaceae; genus Halomonas; species Halomonas sp. B23F22_10. The sequence continues at coordinate 293,033 of NZ_JBIEKF010000005.1, forward strand.
GCGTTCCCGCTGCACCCCGCCGAGCAGGACGACGTCGACGACGGCGAGCTGGTCTATCGCGACTGGCCGACCATCGAGGAGGGATACCTCCTCGACGCCGAGGGCCGGGTGGCCTGCCGCGTGGTCGAGACGGTCCGCGCCCGGGCGCTGTGGGACACCATCATGCGCTCCACCTACGACTTCGCCGAGCCGGGCTTCATCTTGATCGACCAGGTCAACCGCATGAACAACAACTGGTTCTGCGAGGAGATCCGCGCCACCAACCCCTGCGGCGAGCAGCCGTTGCCGCCCGAGGGCGCCTGCCTGCTGGGCTCGATCAACCTGACACGTTTCGTGCTCGAGCCCTTCGGCGAGGCGCCGCGCTTCGACTGGGAGCGCTATCGCCGGGTGGTGGCGATCTTCACCCGCATGCTCGACAACGTGGTGGAGATCAGCGGCCTGCCGCTCGACGGCCAGCGCCGCGAGATCGAGGCCAAGCGCCGCCACGGCATGGGCTTTTTGGGGCTGGGGTCGGCGCTGACCATGCTCAAGCTGCCCTACGGCTCGCCGGAGTCGCTGGCCTTCACCGAGGAAGTCAGCCGGGTGCTGGCGGTCGAGGGCTGGAAACAGGCCCTGGCGCTGGCCAGGGAGAAGGGCATGGCGCCGGTGCTGGCCGAGACCTTCGAGCTGACGCCACGCATGCTGCGCGAGCGCCCGGAGCTCAAGCAGGACGGCTATCAGGCCGGCGACCGGGTGCCGGGGCGGATCTTGCACGCCCGCTACAGCCGCTACATGCAGAAGATCGCCGAGGTCGAGCCGGAGCTCGTCGCCGAGCTCGCCGAGCACGGCGCGCGCTTCACCCATCACAGCTCCATCGCGCCCACCGGCACCATCTCGCTGTCGCTGGGCAACAACGCCTCCAACGGCATCGAGCCGTCCTTCTCGCACCGCTACTTCCGCAACGTCATCCGCGCCGGGCGCAAGACCAAGGAGCAGATCGAGGTGGTCTCCTTCGAACTGGCCGCCTATCGCCATCTGGTGGCGCCGGCGGCGGTGGAGAGCGACCTGCCGGACTACTTCGTCACCGCCGACGGCGTCTCGCCGGAGCAGCATGTGGCGGTGCAGGCCGCGGCCCAGGCCTGGATCGACTCGGCGATCTCCAAGACGGTCAACGTGCCCACCGAGTTCGCCTACGAGGACTTCCAGAACCTCTACCTGACGGCCTACGACAGCCGGCTCAAGGGCTGCACCACCTTCCGCTTCAACCCCGAGGCCTTCCAAGGCGTGCTGGTACGCGAGGACGACCTCAAGAACACCGTCTACGTCTTCGAGCTGGAGAACGGCGAGCGGCTGGAGCTCTCCGGCGACGAGACGGTGCTCTACGAGGGCGAGGAGCACACCGCGGCCAACCTGCACGAGGCGCTCAAGGAGGGCACCTATGGCAAGTGGTAAATCAGGGCTCGCGACGGCCGTGAACGGCCGTCCGTCCACCGTCACCGCATCCGCTTTCACAGGAGCCCCGTCATGAGCGTCGAGATCACCTCGAAGATCGTTTCCTCCCGCGTCCGCCAGGCCCAGGACGTGCCGCCGCCGGCCGACGAGGACCCGCTGACGCGGCGCATTCCCTCGCGCCCCGAGGGCACCCTGGAGGCGGTGTCGGAGAAGATCTCCTACGTCGGCGCCGAGGGCCGGCGCAAGGTCTACCTGCTGGTGTCCTTCATGCCGGTGGAGGGCGTGCTGAACGGCGAGCCGGTGATCATCGAGCGCCCGGTGGAGTTCTTCCTGCCCTCCGGCCAGCTGTCCAGCGAGCACCAGTGGATCACCGCCACCATGCGCAGCCTGTCGCTGGCCGCCCGCGGCGGCTACGTCACCCAGGCGGTGGCCGATCTGCGCAAGGTGGCCTGGGACAAGGGCCGGGTGCGCTGCGGCATGAACCGCTGGGGCAAGCCGATGTTCCACGACTCCGAGGTCGCCGCCATCGCCTGGTCGATCCAGCAGATCCTCTACCGGCGCGGCTTCCTCGACCAGGACGGCCTGCAGGTGCCGGTGGAGGAGCTGGTGGCGCGCCACGCCCGGCGCCTGGCCGGCCGGCCCTGGCATCCGCCCGGCCCCGAGGAGCAGGCCGACGCCGAACGCGCGGCCGAGGCCGGCCAGGGCGGGCCCACCGTGGTCGGCCAGTGCCCCGAATGCGCGGGTGACCTGGTGATGATGGACGGCTGCCCGACCTGCTACTCGGGCTGCGGCTGGTCCAAGTGCGGTTGACCGGTGCGGATCGCCTCGCCGGTCAACGCTCGGCGAGACGACAGAAGATCCCCGTCGCGACCGTCAGCCCCGGCCGATGCCGGGGCTTTCTTGTCGCGACGCAGCAGGGCAGGGCAAATCGAACGTTTAAATGCAAGCCGGTGCGCCGGCTTGCGGCTCTGTTATGTTCGTCCTGCGAATAACAAGCACAAACCCTCTACCCAAAGCTATGGAGTCAAGATCATGCGCTACAACAACAAGACGCTGATCGCCCTGTCCGTCGCGACCCTCGGCCTGACGGCGGTCAGCAGCGCCTCGGCCGCCACCCTCGACGAGGTGAAGGAGCGCGGTAACCTGCGCTGCGGCGTCAACGTCGGGCTGTCCGGCTTCTCCTCGCCGGACGAGAACGGCACCTGGCAGGGGCTGGACGTCGAGACCTGCCGCGCGGTGTCCTCGGCCATCTTCGGCGACCCGGAGAAAGTGGTCTTCACCCCGCTGACCGCCAAGGAGCGCTTCACCGCCCTGCAGTCCGGCGAGATCGACCTGCTCTCGCGCAACACCACCTGGACCGCCACCCGCGACAACTCCCTGGGCCTCAACTTCACCACCACCACCTTCTACGACGGCCAGGGCTTCATGGTCGCCAAGGACCTCGGCATCGAGAGCCTGGAGGATCTGAACGGCGCCTCCATCTGCATCCAGTCGGGCACCACCCACGAGCTCAACCTGGCCGACTACTTCCCGTCGAAGGGCATCGATATCGACACCGTGACCTTCGACACCCCGGATCAGACGGCCCAGGGCTTCGCCAGCGGCCGCTGTGACGTCCTGACCTCCGACACCTCCCAGCTCAGCGCCCTGCGCCTGCAGTTGCCGGAGCCGGACAGCGTGGAGATCCTCACCGAGCTGATCTCCAAGGAACCGCTGGGCCCGGTGGTGCGCCAGGGCGACGACCAGTGGCTGGACATCGTCAAGTGGTCGGTGTTCGCCATGGTCAATGCCGAGGAGCTGGGCGTGACCCGCGACAACGTCGACGAGATGCAGCAGAACCCGCCCAATCCCCAGGTCGCGCGCCTGCTGGGCGACGACGGCAACTACGGCGAGCAGATGGGCCTCGAGAATGACTGGGCCTACGACATCATCGCCCAGGTGGGCAACTACGGTGAGGTGTTCGCCGCCACCGTGGGCGAGGAGTCTCCGCTCGCCATCGGCCGCGGCATGAACGCGCTGTGGAACGAGGGCGGCATCCTCTACGCACCGCCCATCCGCTGATCGGCATCGAACCTCCGTTCCCCCTCACCCCCACCCGGGGGTGAGGGGCCGTTACCCCGTATTCGAGGCCCGACATGCTGCGTTCTTCGTCTTCCGAGCGGGGGCCGCTGTGGCGCGACCCCGCCGTGCGCGCGCTGGTGATCCAGGCCCTGCTGCTGCTGGGACTGGCGGCGCTGATCGTGATGCTGGTAACCAATACCCTGGCCAACCTCGAGGCCCGGGGCATCACCACCGGCCTGGGCTTCCTCCAGGAGCGGGCCGGCTTCTCCATTCCCCAGACGCTGATCGCCTACAGCGGCGACAGCACCTACGGCCGCACCTTCGTGGTGGGGCTGCTCAACACCCTGCTGGTGTCCGGCCTCGGCATCGTCGCGGCGACGGTCATCGGCTTCGCGGTGGGCATCGCCCGGCTCTCGAGCAACTGGCTGCTGGCCCGGCTGGCCGCCGCCTACGTCGAGATCTTCCGCAACATTCCGCTGCTGGTGCAGATCCTGTTCTGGTACTTCGCCGTGCTCCAGGCGCTGCCCAGCCCGCGCCAGAGCCTGTCGCTGTTCGAGGCGCTGTTCCTCAACGTGCGCGGCCTGGTGATGCCGGCCCCGGTGGCCCAGCCGGGCTTCGACGCCACCCTCTGGGCGCTGGCCCTGGCGGTGGCCGCCGTGGTGGGGCTGTCGCTCTACGCGCGGCGCCTGCAGGCCCGCACCGGCCGGGCGCTGCCGGTCTACCGGCTCGGCGCGCTGCTCCTGATCGGCCTGCCGCTGGCCGTGTTCCTGGTGACCGGGCGGCCGCTGGCCTGGGACGTGCCGGCGCTGGCCGGCTTCAACTTCCAGGGCGGGGTGACGATCATCCCCGAGCTGATGGCGCTGTGGCTGGCGCTGTCGATCTACACCGCCTCCTTCATCGCCGAGATCGTGCGCTCGGGCATCCAGTCGGTGCCGAGCGGGCAGGTCGAGGCCGCCCGGGCGATCAGCCTTCCCGGCAACATCACCCTGCGCAAGATCGTCATCCCCCAGGCGATGCGGGTCATCGTGCCCCAGCTCACCAGCCAGTACCTCAACCTGATCAAGAACTCCTCGCTGGCCACGGCCATCGGCTATCCGGACCTGGTGGCGGTGTTCGCCGGCACCACCCTCAACCAGACCGGCCAGGCCATCGAGATCATCGCCATGACCATGGCGGTCTACCTGCTGATCAGCCTGGTGGTGTCGGCGCTGATGAACTTCTACAACGCCCGCACCCTGATGAAGGAGCGCTGACATGGCCGAGATGGCGACACGAATCGAGATGATCGAGGCGCGCCGGCCGCCGGACCTGCGCCGCGGCGTGATGGGCTGGCTGCGCGCCAACCTCTTCGACGGGCCGCTCAACAGCGTCATCACCCTCATCGTGCTGGCGGTGCTGGGCTGGGGGCTGTGGCCGCTGGTGCAGTGGGCGCTGATCGACGCCGACTGGCTGGGCTCGACCCGCGAGGCCTGCAGCGGCGAGGGCGCCTGCTGGGTGTTCATCAGTGCCCGCTTCGAGACCATCGTCTACGGCTTCTACCCCGAGGCCGCCCGCTGGCGGGTCGATGCGGTGTTCCTGATGCTGGGGCTGTTGATCGCCTGGCTGGCGATCCCCCGGCTGCCGGCCAAGCGCTGGGTGGGGTTGTTCGCCCTGGTCGGCTTCCCGGTGGTGGCCTACGTGCTGCTGCTCGGCGGCCACTTCGGGCTGATGGCGGTGCCGACCCGCGAGTGGGGTGGGCTGATGCTGACCCTGACGGTGGCCGTCGTGGGCATCGTCGGCTCGCTGCCGCTGGGCGTGGTGCTGGCGCTGGGGCGTCGCTCGCGGATGCCGCTGGTGCGCGGCGTGTGCGTGGTGTTCATCGAGTTCTGGCGCGGCGTGCCGCTGATCACGGTGCTGTTCATGGCCTCGGTGATGCTGCCGCTGTTCGTGCCCACCGAGGTGGAGTTCGACAAGCTGCTGCGGGCGCTGATCGGCATCATGTTCTTCTGGAGCGCCTACATGGCCGAGGTGGTGCGCGGCGGGCTGCAGGCCATTCCCAAGGGCCAGGAGGAGGCCGCCAAGGCGCTGGGCATGGGCTACTGGCGGCGCATGGGGCTGATCGTGCTGCCCCAGGCGCTGAAGCTGGTGATCCCCGGCATCGTCAACACCTTCATCGCGCTGTTCAAGGACACCTCGCTGGTGCTGATCATCGGCCTGTTCGACCTGCTGGCGATCATCCGCGCCGGGCTCACCGACAGCAACTGGCTGGGCTTCGCCACCGAGGGCTACGTGTTCGCGGCGCTGATGTTCTGGATCTTCTGCTTCAGCATGTCGCGCTACAGCCAGTATATCGAGCGGCGTCTGCACACGGGGCACCGGAACTGAGCGGCAAGCATTGAATAACAAGCACGTAACAACACGCTTTCAAGAACGAGGAAACACCGGCATGGCGACCACCAACACGGCCAGCGCCCCCGCCGCCGACCCGATGATCTCGGTCGAGGGGCTCAACAAGTGGTACGGCGACTTCCACGTACTGCGCGACATCGACCTCAGCGTGGCGAAGGGCGAGCGCATCGTCATCTGCGGGCCTTCGGGCTCGGGCAAGTCGACCCTGATCCGCTGTCTCAACCACCTCGAGGAGCATCAGCAGGGCCGCATCGTCGTCGACGGCGTGACCATGACCCAGGACGTGAAGCGCATCGAGCAGATCCGCCGCAACGTCGGCATGGTCTTCCAGCACTTCAACCTGTTCCCGCACCTCTCGGTGCTCGACAACTGCTGCATCTCCCAGACCTGGGTGCAGAAGAAGCCCAGGGCCGAGGCGGAGAAGACCGCCATGGAGTTCCTCGAGCGGGTGCGCATCGCCGACCAGGCGCACAAGTACCCCGGCCAGCTCTCCGGCGGCCAGCAGCAGCGCGTGGCCATCGCCCGGGCGCTGTGCATGCGCCCCGAGGTGATGCTGTTCGACGAGCCGACCTCGGCGCTGGACCCGGAGATGATCAAGGAGGTGCTCGACGTCATGGTCGAGCTGGCCCAGGACGGCATGACCATGCTCTGCGTGACCCACGAGATGGGCTTCGCCAAGACCGTGGCCGACCGCGTCATCTTCATGGACCAGGGGCAGATCATCGAGCAGGCCCCGCCGGAGACCTTCTTCAACCATCCGGAGTCGGACCGCACGAAGCTGTTCTTGAGCCAGATTCTCGGTCATTAAGCGAGACCCGGGCACCAACGACATCGGCCCGGACGCCTTGGCGCCCGGGCCGTTCGTTATGTGGCGAGGATGATCAGGCGGCGTCGAGGGCGCGCGCCGGGCCGAAGTGCTCGTAGTGGCGACGCTCGTCGGGAATGCCCAGCTCCTTCAGGCAGCGATCCAAGGCGGACATGAAGCCCCGGGGGCCGACGAAGTAGCAGCGTGCGCCCTCGGGCAGGTAGCGGGCCAGCAGCTCGCGGTCCACGCGGCCGACGTGATCGGCGCCGTCGCCGCGCTCGTGCACGCTGACCGCGGTCAGCCGCTCGGGATGTTCGGCGGCCAGGGCCGCGAGCTCGTCGGCGAAGGCGCGCTGCTCGGCGTCCTGGGCGGCGTGCAGATAGACCACCCGGCGACCCTCGGCCAGGGCCTGGCGGGCGATCGGCAGCATCGGCGTCTGGCCGACGCCAGCGCTTGCCAGCAGCAGCGGCTCGTCGCCGGCCACCAGGGTCAGCTCGCCGGCGGGCGGCAGCAGCTCGAGGGTGTCGCCTACGGCCATGGCATCGTGCAGGTGCCGGCTGGCCACGCCGCCGTCCTCGCGCTTCACCGAGATGCGAACGCTGCGGCCGTTGGGCAGCGCCGAGAGGCTGTAGTGGCGATGGACCGGACGGCCGTCGATGGTCAGGCGCACGCCGATGTACTGGCCGGGGAGGTGCTCGGCCACCGCGCCGCCGTCGGTGGGCTCCAGCACGAAGGAGCGGATCACCGCGCTTTCCTGGCGCGTCTCGGCGAGGCGGAACTCGCGCGGGCCGCGCCAGCCGCCGGGACGGTGTTCGAAGGCGCGGTAGCGCTGTTCCTCCAGCTCGATCAGCAGGCCGGCCAGCTCCTCGTAGAGCGCGCCCCAGGCGTCGGCGATCTCCGGCGTCACGGCGTCGCCCAGCACCTCGCCGATGGCCGCCATCAGGCACTCGCCGACGATCGGATACTGCTCGGGGCGGATGTCCAGCGACACGTGCTTGCTGACCACCGTGGCCAGCACCTCGCGCACCCGCTCGGGGTCCTGGCGCAGCTGCACGTAGGCCAGCACGGCGGCGGCCAGCGCCCGCGGCTGGCCGCCGTTGGCCTGGTGGGTCTGGTTGAACAGCGACGCTACCTCGGGATAGCGCGCGAACATCAGCGGGTAGAAGCGCCGGGTGATGGCGTCGAGATGCTCGGCGACCACCGGGGCGGTGGCGGCGATCAGGCTTTCCTGGGCGTGGGTCAACATGGGCGGGCTCCTGGGGATGGGCGGCGTCTCTTAAAGATGCATTTAAATTACATCTAAAAGAGGCGGTCGAACACCCTGGCCCCTGGTCCAGATTGTCGCAGTCGCGCCCCGTGCCGATCTCGATCAGGATCCGGCTCCGCCCCGGGGCTTGCCCGGACGTCGCCGGGAGGGAGACAGGCGGCTAGGCTTCAAGGCAGGCGAAGCAGCGGCGGGGAATCAGGCATGGATATCATCAAGGTCTTCGATGCCAGCTACGCGCGCGCCCTGGCCCACGAGATCGAGGGGCAGGGCTTCTTCGATGCCTTCTACCGGCGCTTCCTGGACGGCTCGTCGGAGGTGGCCGAGAAGTTCCGCGACATCGACATGGCGCGCCAGCAGGCGATGCTCAAGAAGTCGTTCTACCACCTGCTGAGCCTCTACGCGGCCAGCCACGACGGCGACTACCTGGCGCGGGTGGCGATCCGCCACAGCCGCGGGCATCTGGATATCCGCCCGGCGCTCTACGACCGCTGGCTGGAGACGATGATGGCGACGCTGCGCGAATACGATCCCGAGTGCGGCGACGAGCAGGAGCTGGCCTGGCGGCTGGTGATGGCGCCGGGCATCGCCTACATGAAGTTCCACTACGACCGGGAGGCCCCGGTGGGGCATGACAATGACGCACGGGGCCGTAGCGGCGAAGAATGAAAGCGCGCGTCGCCATTCCGGTAGGGCGAAACGCCCGGCTCTGCTTAGATGGAAGACGACCCTTTCGCCATTCGAGGACGCCTCATGACCGCCACCGCCACGGACGTCGTCTCCGCCGACGAGATCCGCGACCGCTTCTCCCGGGCCATGTCGGCCATGTACCAGGCCGAGGTGCCCCAGTACGAGGCCCTGCTGGCGCTGGTCGACGAGGTGAACCGCGAGACCCTGGCGCGCGATCCGGCCCTGGCCGAGCGCCTCGAGGCCTTTGATGAGCTGGGCCGCCTCGGCGTCGAGCGCCACGGCGCCATCCGCGTCGGCAGCGCCGAGGAACTGGCCATGCTGCGCCGGCTGTTCGCGGTGATGGGCATGCACCCGGTGGGCTACTACGACCTCGCCGAGGCCGGCGTGCCGGTGCATTCCACCGCCTTTCGCCCGGTCGACGACGCGGCGCTGGCGCGCAATCCCTTCCGCCTCTTCACCTCGTTGCTGCGCCTGGAGCTGATCGAGAGCGCCGAACTGCGCGAGCGGGCCGCGGCGATCCTGGCCCAGCGCGACATCTTCACCCCCGAGGCCCGGGAGCTGATCGCGCTGGCCGAGCGCCAGGGCGGGCTCACCGACGAGCAGGCCGAGCGCTTCGTCACCGCGGCGCTGGAGACATTCCGCTGGCACCGCGACGCCACCGTGGATCTGGCCACCTACGCGGCGCTGCACGCCGAGCACCGGCTGATCGCCGACGTGGTCTGCTTCCGCGGGCCGCACATCAATCACCTGACGCCGCGCACCCTGGACATCGACGAGGTCCAGCGGCGCATGCCGGCGGCCGGCATGAGCCCCAAGGCGGTGATCGAGGGCCCGCCGCGCCGCGACTGCCCGATCCTGCTTCGCCAGACCAGCTTCAAGGCGCTGGAGGAGGCGATCCGCTTCGCCGGCGACCACCGGGGCACCCACACCGCGCGCTTCGGCGAGATCGAGCAGCGCGGCGTGGCGCTGACCGCCGAGGGCCGGGCGCTCTACGATCGCCTGCTCGTCGCTTCCAGGGAGCGCACCGCCGGGCTCGCCCATGAAGATCATCAGCGGGCCCTGGCCGAGGCCTTCGCCGACTTCCCCGACGACGAGGCCACGCTGCGCCGCCGCGGCCTGGCGTTCTTCGAGTACCGGCTGACCGACGCCGGGCGTGCCTCCGGTCCGGTCGACGCCTCGGATCCCGAGGCGCTTATCGAGCGCGGCCTGGTGGTCGCCCGGCCGATCACCTACGAGGACTTCCTGCCGGTCAGCGCGGCGGGCATCTTCCAGTCGAACCTGGGCGATGGCGGCGGTGAGGCCTACGCCGGCCACGCCAACCGTGCGGCCTTCGAGGCCGACCTGGGGGCGGCGGTGACCGACGAGCTCACCCTCTACGCCGAGCGGGAACGCGCCTCGCTGGCCGCGGTGCGCGAGGCGCTGGCCGGCTAAGCCGGCGGCCCCAACGCGCCCGGTTCCGGCGCCGCCTTGCCTCGCGAGGGCGGCGCTCGGCCATGATGGGATTCCGCCCATGGACCGGGCCCCCGCATGCCGCTGCTGTCTCTCCTCGATACGCTGTCGCCGCTGTCCGGCGACCTCGACCTCACGCTGATTGATCTCGCCCGGCATCAGTGGACACCCCGTTAAGTCAGTACACTGAACGAGGTGACCCATGGCCAGGCAAGCAAGGTCGATGAAGTAGACCCGTACCCGCGACTTCCGGGCCTACAGCCAGCGTCCCGCGGCAAGGCCTACGTGCCAAGGCAGCCCGCAAGTTCAAGGCCACGACGAACGGCGACGACAACGCCCTAGAGCGTCTTTCACCACCTCAAGGTCGAGGCCACTCATGGGGCCACAAGCTGAATCGATTAAGATGGTCGGCCAAAATTTTTCGCCACCTAACAATGAAAGATGACCGCGGCCATATGCCTCTACCTATCAAGGATGAAATAAAATAAGGGGCGGGGGATTTCAGGGTGTCGATGGAGACATTAACAGCCAGCAACAGATGTCTGGATGTCGGGCATTTTTCTGGGCATCTCGTCCTCAGAAGCAGGAGCGCTGATGATCTTCTCCAGGCTCTCTATGGTCTTGAAGGTACAAGAACAAGAAATGCTCTGGCACTGATAATAGGCTTCTTTCATCGTTCTCGTGATATAGCGACTCGTTCTCGTGTGTGCCGAACTTTCGCATACTGGACAGCGCATCATGGTAGGTGCCTTTATTAGTGATGGAAATGCATGGTAAGCCGAAGTGTTCTTATCTATATCAATAAGATAAAGCTTATTCGCGCATTTATAATCCAACCCTAACCTAAGCACAACCGGAGCGTGATTTTTCATCAACCACACAACATTTCACTGCCCCCCCAAAGGGGTCATGTTGTGTGAGAGGTGGGCAAACATGCTTCCCTTTCGACACGGAGGCGCTCATGTTCTTATGAAGCCTCATTCATCAACATGAGTATTACACCATGTCTATTCAAGATAAG